>JBILIJ010000039.1:0-6842 GCA_044350045.1 Candidatus Planktophila sp.
GCGCTAGATGAACGGCTTAATGAACATGGTTACATCGTTCCAGGTCTGGGCGATGCCGGCGATCGACTTTATGGAGTTGTATAAATGGTATCGACCTCCCCTGGGTATGGAATCACAATTCGCGTTGAAGGATCTCCTGATCTCCAGCCGATTGCACTAATTACTTCAGCACTTTCTAGCGCGGGTGCGACGATTACGGCACTCGATGTTGTTGAGTCAATGCTCGATAAAGTGGTAATCGACGTTACCTGCGACACCATGAATGCCTCACACGCAGATGAGATCACGGCATCGCTGAATGTGATTTCTGGCCTTATTGTTCGCAAGGTTTCCGATCGCACATTTTTGCTTCACCTTGGTGGAAAAATTGAAATTGCATCCAAGGTGCCCCTCAAAACTCGCGATGACCTCTCCCGCGCATACACGCCGGGCGTCGCACGTATCAGCCAAGCTATTGTTGATGACCCAACTAACGTTCGTCGGCTCACAATGAAGCGCAACACCGTTGCAGTTGTAACCGATGGCTCTGCTGTCTTAGGGCTTGGAAATATTGGCCCTGCCGCTGCGTTACCCGTGATGGAGGGTAAAGCTGCACTCTTTAAGCGCTTTGCAGATGTTGATGCATGGCCTGTATGTCTTGATACTCAAGATGTAGATGAAATTGTTCGTACCGTGCAGTTGATTGCACCTGTCTACGGAGGAATCAACCTCGAGGATATTTCTGCCCCACGGTGCTTTGAGGTCGAAGCCCGCTTACGTCAGCTTCTAGACATTCCGGTATTCCATGATGATCAACATGGCACTGCAATTGTTGTCTTGGCAGCGCTAAAAAATTCACTTAAGTTGGTAAAGAAGGATATTTCAACAGTAAAGATCGTCATGAGTGGAGCTGGCGCTGCTGGTACCGCCGTAGCTCGCCTACTGGTTAAAAGTGGTGCCAAAAACATTATCGCCTTTGACAAAGATGGTGTGATTAACAGCTCTTGTGATCGTAACGATGAGATGCGTGCCTGGTTTATCGATCATTCGAATTCAGATAACTTTGCAGGAACCATTCATGAAGCGATGAACGGGGCTGATGTCTTTATTGGCGTAAGTGCACCCAATGTCTTAGTCGAGGCTGATATCGCGGCTATGGCTGATAAATCGATAGTTTTCGCTCTTGCAAATCCAGATCCTGAGATTGATCCTGTGATTGCCCGCAAATACGCAGCTGTGGTTGCAACAGGTCGTAGTGATCAGCCGAATCAAATCAATAATGTTTTGGCTTTTCCTGGAATCTTCCGCGGATTACTTGATGCGCAAGCTCATAAAATTACTGATGATCTATTGGTCGCTGCTGCCAATGCCATTGCTGAGTGCGTCAGCCCATCACAGCTCAATGCTTCATTTATCGTTCCAAGCGTCTTTGATCCTCAAGTGGTCAGCAAGGTGGCCGCTGCAGTAAAGATGAGTGTATGAGCGATTTAACAAAATTCTTCGTTGAAGAGTTTCAGAATCTTGCCCCATTAATCTTTTACTTAACTGTGGGCACGATTATTTTTATCGAAACTGGAGTGATGCTTGGATTTTTTCTTCCTGGGGATTCCCTTCTCTTTGCCGCAGGAATAGTTGCATCAACCCATGGAGATATTGATCCGTTCACTCTTTCCGTGGTGGTCTTTATGGCAGCATTTTTAGGCGACCAGGTTGGCTTTGTATTTGGACGTCTTATTGGCCGGCCGTATATTGAACGAAATAAATCCGCACGAGTGCAGAAGATGATCGTTAAGTCCGAGATTTACTACGACAAGTATGGTTTTTGGGCCGTCGTAGGTTCACGCTTTATTCCTTGGGTGAGAACCTTTGTACCACCCATTGCCGGAGCAACCCGCATGAACTACTACAAATTCTTACTTGCTAATTCGTTGGGTGCACTTATCTGGGGCGTTGGTCTCACAATGTCCGGATTTTATGCCGCATCATTACCCTGGGTTAAAACATCGGCGGTCACGATCGGCTGGATCTTTATTTCTTTGTGGCTGCTTTCTTTAATTGTGAATTTCGTACGCCACCGACAAGTACTCCGAGGTAAGTAAGGACAATTCCTGTAACAAGATAGATACTCACCTGGACACCTTCTGTTGGTGAGAAGAGATCGATCAGAAGTGAACCAACAAGTTGTCCGCCAACGCTAATGAGTGTGAACGTTAAGACGCCAAGGTGTTGCACAATTGTGGAGGTAAAAGCAACATAGACAACCCCAATGACTCCACCTGCATAGATCCACCAAGGTCCAGCAGGTAGTGGTGAAAATTCAAAATCTCCAAGGATGAAGGAGATGAGGAGTAAAATCGTAAGGAAAGTTAAGCCCATTGCAAAATTTAAAAATGATGTTGTAAAACTCTGATGTGAGTGCTCATTGATCTGGCCATTGAGCGCTCGTTGAATTCCGACAATTCCGCCGGAAGCGACACCAAGAATCACCGCAAGAATAGAGAGATTCTTACCGTCGAGACGGTCAGCAACTGAGATAAAAACTGCAAAGACAGTAATAAGGGCAGCGGTTACGCGACGAGGTGTGATCTGCTTCTTTCCTCCCCCTGTAAGGCCAATTCGATCAACAAATAATGAGATAGCGCTCTGTCCTGCGATTGAGGCGACCGAATAGATAGCCACACCAAGTAATGGAACAATCTGAGTTTGCACCGCTATAAATGCGCCGCCTAGCATGCCTGCAAAGAGTGTCCACGGTGGTAAATCACGTGCCTTTACTGCCCGGCTCAGTGTGCGCATACCTTGCTTTATTGAAGGATTAAACAGTGCAATCGTTGCGATGATAATGAGTCCTGAAGAAAATGAGATCAGCGCGGCTTGAAGTCCATTATCAAGGCGTTGTGAGAGTTCACCATTAGCTCGCGCTTGAAGTGCAATAAGTACGCCCGATATCGCTGCTAGAAAATCCAGGCGCTTATGCTTCATGTTCTGACTTTATTCTAATTTTCTAATTTTAAGGTGATTTCTAGCCACTCTTCTTCTCTTACAAGCAATTCTTTCTTAAGTTCAGCAATTTCCTTTGAAATTTCACTTAATCGGGTTGCTTCAAAGGATGCACCTTCTTGTTCAAGGACTAGGTTTGCAACCTTCTCCTTTGCTTTCTGTATCTGTCTTTCAACTCTCGTGAGATCCTTTTTTAGCGCTCGTTCTTGAGCCGCATTTGATTTCGTCCCTGAATTGCTCTGTGACAAAACATTTGTAGCCTGAGCGCGATGTTCTAAATACTGATCGACTCCTCTAGGGAGATCGCGTAACTCTTGGTCGCCCATCAGACCAACAAAGCGATCACAGACTCGTTCTAAGAAGTAGCGATCGTGAGAGATCACAATTAGCGTACCGCCATAGCTATCTAAAAGATCTTCGAGTTCGGTCAAGGTTTCAATATCGAAATCATTTGTTGGCTCGTCAAGCAAGAGAACATTCGGTGAATCCATTAATAACCGCGTTAACTGCAGGCGTCTTTTCTCGCCACCGGAAAGATCTCCAACCGGCGTCCATTGACCATCGCGGTCAAAGCCAAGCCGTTCACAGAGTTGAGATGCTGAAAGAGTTCGCCCTTTACCTAGCTCAATATGATTGGCAACATTTTCAACTGCTTCAAGTACTCGCCACGTTGGGTCTAGTTCATCTAAATGCTGGGTGAGAAATGCGATCTTTACGGTAATTCCGGTAACTAGTTTTCCTGCCGCTACTTCTAACTCTGAAGCCATCGTCCGCATCAGCGTTGTTTTTCCAGCACCGTTTACTCCCACTATTCCAAAGCGGTCTCCTGGACCGATATTCCACGTCAATTCACTAATCAACTCTTTATCACCAGCTGAAATCTTTGCATGTTGATACTCAAGCACCGTCCGACCCAGACGGTTAAGCGCAAATTTAAGTAGCTCTGATTTGTCACGTGGTGCAGGTTCGCTGCTAATAAGTTCGTTTGCTGCATCAACTCGAAATTTTGGTTTCACCGTTTGTGCTGGTGCGCCGCGACGAAGCCATGCTAGTTCTTTTCGTATGAGGCTATTTCTCCGCGCATCCATCGCACTTGCCTGACGAGCACGCTCTGCTTTTGCTAAAACATAGGCTGAATATCCACCGTCATACTCTTCGAGAGCGCCAGCGACGACTTCCCAGGTGCGATCTGTCACTGCATCCAAGAACCAGCGATCGTGAGTAACAACTAAGACTGCCAAATCTTTTCGTGCATTTAAATGCCGGGCAAGCCAATCAACGCCTTCAACATCAAGATGGTTAGTTGGCTCATCGAGCATGATTAGATCTAAGTCATCAATGAGAAGTTTGGCTAAACCAACCCGACGCTTTTCTCCACCAGAGAGAGTAATAAATACTCTTTCAAAGAGGTGATCATCAAATCCTCCGAATAGCCCGGTAAAAACTTCACGAATCTTAGGATCACGTGCCCATTCATGTTTGGCTCGATCGCCAATGACGATATCGCCCACTGTTGCGCTTTTATCAGCGACATCTACTTGCGAGAGCATTCCCACGCGAACAGAATTTCCTTGTGTAACTCGACCTTCATCGGCTTTCTCTATGCCTGCAATGATCTTCATCAAAGTGCTTTTGCCGGCGCCATTTCGACCAACAATTCCGATTCGATCGCCTTCTGAAACCCCGATCGAGACTTTGACCAACAATGCGCGAATGTCAAAGGCCTTACTTACTCCTTCGAGATTAACAAGATTGCGCGCCATAGTGGATAAGCGTACCTTTGAGCCATGATGTTTACTGACCGCGGATACGCACTCTCAGTCGATGACAAGATAGATGCAGACGAATGGGCGAAAATGATCGCTCTCGGTGTAGATCGAGTCTTCCTCAAATGATCATTTCAGCAAAGAGCGCTGTTATAGCTGGCCAGATTCGTGAACATGTAGAAATCACAGTCGATCAAGGAATCATCACTGCAATAAATTTTGGTAGCAGCGCCAAATCTGAGAGAAATTACCCAGGCACACTCATCCCGGGCTTTGTTGATATTCATTCTCATGGTGGCGGCGGATACTATTTCAGTGATTCCAATTCATCCCATGTGAATCAGGCGATAGATACTCACCGACATGCTGGAACAACATCGCAGATCGCAAGTCTTGTCACTGCAGAAATTTCAACTTTGAAGAGGCAGATCGCTTCACTTATTCCATTTGTAGTCTCTGGTGCTCTGGCAGGAATTCACCTTGAAGGGCCATATCTATCATCGGTGAAGTGCGGAGCTCACGATCCACAACTATTGCGCAACCCTGATCTTGATGAAATCAAATCCCTCATTGAAGTGGGGCAAGGCTCTATTCGGATGGTCACGATTGCGCCAGAACTAGAAGGGGCGATAACGGCCATCCAGTGGCTCTCATCTCAAGGAATTGTTGCTGCTATTGGCCATTCTGATGCTGATGCAGCTATCACTCAAATAGCAATCGATGCCGGGGCACAGGTCGTTACACACTTTAGTAATGCTATGTCGAAGAATCTCATCGATGAATCTATGGCAACACACGTTCTCAATGACTCCACAATCGCACTTGAATTAATTAATGATGGGGTACACGTTCCAAATAAAGTGATCAACACTGTTGTTGAGAAAGGGCTGCAACGCACAATCCTTATTACTGATGCGATGTCGGCCGCGGGTTCTTCAGATGGAATGTACTCAATTGGTGGACTTGATGTTGAGGTCAAAGATTCCATCGCACGCCTAGTAAGTAATGGCTCACTCGCAGGAAGTACGTTGACTATGGGACAGGCTTTCTCAAACTTTATAAAAAAGGATAATGTCTCGTTAATTGATGCAGTCCATGCTTCTTCTACTCTTCCGGCACAACTGTTAAAACTAGAAAGAGTCGGATCAATTGCTATTGGAAATAAAGCAAATATTCTGCATTTTCATCAAGAAAAGATCGAATTACTAACTTTTTAAAGTTTAAACACGCATGAAATGCAGATAACTTGCAACTTTTTTAGGTATCGGAGATACTTCATACCTAACGAATTGGACTTTAATAAATGTACTCCTCGATGCAGTCGCATCACGCAAGCACTTTTAGACATATTCCTGCTTCATCAAAACCGGTTTCACCAGAGCGAGTTGCTCAAGTTTTGGCAGATGAATGGAAGCTTTTCACTAAAAATACAGCCGGCTCTGCCGCTGAGAGCGAGCGCGCCTTTGCATCGCTCCCACTTGGAGTGACCTCCAGCTTTCAGCATTGGGACCCTTACCCAATCTCAATCGCATCTGCAGAAGGTGCCTGGATGACCGATGTCGATGGACGCAAACTCCTCGACCTTTCTATGGGATTTGGCGCAATGTTGGCCGGCCACCTCAATCCGATTGTTGTGGAAGAGATCCAAACCTCTCTTCGCCAGGGAATGCTCTTTGTTACCCCTTCCCCCACATCTACCGATGCTGCTGAAAGAATCTGCAAGCGATTTGGTATCGACCAGGTTCGCTTCACCAACTCAGGAACTGAGTCAACAATGTATGCCGTTCGAGTGGCTCGATCTGCCACAGAGAAGATGGGTATTCTCAAAGTTGAGGGTGGCTATCACGGTAGCTACGACCCATTTGTTGTTTCATCAAAACCACCACTGTCGAAAATTGGCAATCCAGATAAGCCAAAGGCTTACATCGACTCCAACCTCGTTCCAGGAGACATCTACGTCGTCCCTTTCAATAACCTCGAAGCTCTTGAGAAGATGTTTAAGAAGAATTCAAAGAAGATTGCCTGCTTTATCGTTGAACCAGTATTGGAAAATCTAGCGATCGTCTTGCCAGATGTTGGATATCTCGAAGGTGTTCG
>JBILIJ010000017.1:0-24761 GCA_044350045.1 Candidatus Planktophila sp.
TCGATCCAGAACTCGAAGAACGTACAGTTACACCATCACTTGAGACATATCTCAAGATCATCAAAGACAGCGGAGGCCGCGTCGACAAGCTCGATGTGTGGGGCCGTCGCCGTATGACATTCGAGATCAATAAAAAAGGCGAAGGCATCTACGCAGTTGTAGATATGCACTGTGAGCCTGCAGCGATCAAGGAATTGGACCGTCAACTTAACTTGAACGAATCCGTTCTTCGCACCAAGGTTATTCGTCCCGAATAATCTCCACATTCCCTTAAGTGGCATCTAGAAAATGTCGCCGCCGGGATGTAATTTAAAAGTATGGACTCCACCAGTAGAGACCACCCAGAGTAGACATATAACTTAGAGAGAGAAGAGGAAAAGATGGCAGCAGGAGATACAACAATCACAATGATCGGAAACCTCGTTGACGATCCAGAGCTACGCTTCACCCCATCGGGTGCGGCGGTAGCAAAATTCCGCGTTGCTTCAACACCTCGTTACCTCGATAAGACAACAAATGAATGGAAAGATGGCGAGAGCCTCTTCCTTCAATGTCAGATCTGGCGTCAAGCTGCAGAGAATGTTGCAGAGTCACTGACTAAGGGAATGCGCGTCATTCTCTCTGGTCGACTCAAGCAACGTTCATACGAAACAAAAGAGGGCGAAAAGCGCACAGTGTTTGAGGTAGAAGTAGATGAAGTAGGTCCATCACTCCGTAATGCAACCGCGAAGGTCACACGTACCCAGCGCGCAGGCGGAACCGGTGGATTTGGCGCAGCACCAGCTGCTGCTGATTCATTTAACGACGATCCTTGGGCTGCAGCATCACCTTCATCAGCCGGCGGCGGATGGGCAACCACCACCTCCGACGAACCTCCATTTTAAAAATTTAAATCCAACCAACCATTCCTCATGGTGATCGAGAATCGATCGCGGTGAGGGCCCGAAAAGGAGCACCACAATGGGAGCACGTAATAACCGGAACCTCAAGGAACCGAAGAACAAGGGCGCAAAAGCCGCTGCCCTCAATAAGAAGTTCAAGAAGAAGCCTTGCAGCTTCTGCCGTGACAAGGTCAGCTATATCGATTACAAAGATATTGCAACCCTTCGCAAGTACATCTCAGATCGCGGCAAGATCCGCGCTCGCCGTGTTACTGGCGCATGCACACAACACCAACGCTCGATTGCAACTGCTGTAAAGAACAGCCGTGAAGTTGCACTCTTGCCTTACACATCGACAGCGCGCTAAGGGGGTAGCCAATAATGAAACTTATTCTTACTCGCGAAGTAACAAAGCTCGGTAATGCTGGTGACGTTGTCACAGTTAAAGATGGTTACGCCCGCAACTTCCTTCTTCCACGTGGAGTAGCAATTGCATGGTCACTCGGAGGCGAGAAGCAGATCGAGGGAATTCGTCGCGCACGTACTGCACGCGAAGTCCGCGATATTGATCACGCCAAGGAGATCAAGGCAGCCCTTGAAAAGGCGACTATCTCTATCCCGGTAAAGGTCGGAGCAAATGGCCGTCTCTTTGGATCAGTAACAGATAAAGATATTGCAGCAGCAATTAAGGCTGCCGCTGGTACAGATATTGATCGTCACAGCATTAAGACCGCTGGACATATCAAGAAGACCGGCACACACGCTGTAAAGGTTTCACTTGCGCACGCAGTTGTTGCAAGCGTTAACGTTTCGGTAGTGCCAGCTAAGTAATTCATCTTCACAAGATTGGTAAGAAGAGGCCCCAGCAATTGCTAGGGGCCTCTTCTCATTATGTAAGATGACGAAAACTTTCTTTCCCATAACCCTGTGGAGGAAGCGGCGGTCGCTGAACAGCACTTTTAAGACTCTGTTCATGTAAAAGCTGAACTTACCCACACCTTATGCACAGCCATCCACAGGTAAAGGTGGGTTTATCCACCCCCTTATGCACACCTTCTCCACACGAGCGTCTCCGTTTTCTCGCGCTCACCTAGCTCTTACACCTAGATTTCGCACCAGGGGATCTCACTAGAGATGTCAGTAGCTGATGGGAGAGTAATTGCCGTGAGCATTGCAGAACTCCCTAACAATTCAAGTCGATCGTTCTCCACTGTCGGTGCGGACTTTGAACGCACCCCGCCACAAGATCTCATCGCAGAACAATCTGTTCTTGGCGCAATGATGTTATCTAAAGATGCAATCGCAGATGTTATTGAAGTCATCCGCGAACGCGATTTCTATCGCCCCGCACACGAACTTATCTTTGATGCAATCCTTGATCTCTATGGACGCGGTGAACCAGCCGATGCAATTACCGTCTCGGCCGAACTAACAAAGCGCGGAGATATTGCACGCGCAGGTGGTGCACCATATCTACATACGCTGATCTCATCAGTACCCACTGCTGCAAATGGCGGTTACTACGCAAAAATTATTTTGGAACATGCAATTATGCGTCGCCTTATCGAAGCGGGAACAAAGATTGTTCAACTTGGATATAACGCCGAAGGCGAAGTAGATGACGCGGTTGATCAAGCACAAGCTGAGGTCTATGCAGTAACAGAGCGACGTTCATCAGAGGATTACGTACAACTCTCAACAATTTTGCCACAAGCCTTAGATGAGATCGAAGCAATCTCAAAGGGCGGCGGCGTTGAAGGTGTAAAGACCGGTTTCCGCGATCTCGATCTACTCACACATGGTTTGCATCCTGGAAATATGATTGTCCTTGCAGCTCGTCCTGCAGTTGGAAAGTCAACACTCGGTCTTGATATTGCGCGCCACGCATCAATTCACGAAAATAAAACATCGGTGATTTTCTCTCTAGAAATGTCGAAATCTGAAATCACGATGCGTATGTTGTCGGCAGAGGCGCGCGTAGGACTTAACAGCATTCGCTCGGGACAACTCAGCGATGATGATTGGGCAAAGCTAGCCCGACGTATGGGCGAGATTTCAGATGCCCCACTCTTTATCGATGATTCACCTAACCTTTCAATGATGGAGATTCGCGCTAAAGCCCGTCGCCTCAAGCAGCGCCATAATCTGCAGCTTGTTGTCATCGATTACCTGCAGTTGATGACATCAGGCAAACGTGTAGAAAATCGCCAGCAAGAGGTCTCTGAGTTCTCCCGCCAACTTAAGTTGATGGCTAAGGAACTTGATGTTCCAGTGATTGCAATTTCACAACTCAACCGTGGCCCCGAGCAACGTACAAATAAGACACCGATGCTTTCAGATCTCCGTGAATCTGGTTCGATTGAACAAGATGCTGACGTTGTTATCTTGCTTCACCGCGAAGATATGTATGACTCACAGAACCGTCAAGGTGAGGCAGATCTCATTGTTGCAAAGCACCGTAACGGTCCAACGCGAACAATTACTGTGACGGCACAACTTCACTTTGCACGCTTTACCGATATGGCATCAAACCCTGGTTCGGGGCGCGACTTCACCTCATCACAACCATCAGATTTTGAACAACCTTCATCACCTGGTGATGGCGGATGGAACGAATAGCTATTTAGCGCTCGTCGCCGCAATCTTTGCTTTATCTGCAATATAGATTCCAACCAGGACTATCACTGCGCCACTTAATTGAATAGGCGCCCAACTTTGGGCAAGCCAAATCCAAGCAAAGGCCCCAGCAAGAACTGGCTCCAACATTCCCACCACACTTGCAGTTGATGGAGTCATTCGCCGTAGGCCACCGATGACAAAGAGATAAGGAACAATTGTTCCCATCACGATAATCCAGGCGAGTAATACCCAACCAGGGAGATATGTTCCATCAAAAATTCCTTGCAGATTCATCTGCATCGTAAAGATTTCAAATGGGAATTGCCAGACTGGCATAACGAGAACCCATGTAAGACCGGCCATACCCAGACCCCAAACCGTCATCGATTGTGCAGATCGTGTCTGACCGACCTTGGAACCAACAACAAAGTAAAGAGCGAGTGCAAAGGCCGATAGCAGCGCTCCGATAATTCCGAGCAGATCAAAGATGAGGCCATCCCATACCTTTGCGATAAAGATTAGGCCAAGGAATGAGAGTGCGATACCGCCCCACATAGCTCGCGGCACATCTTTCTTCTGCACAAACTTAATCCATAGAACAATCCAGATAGGTGCGGTGAATTCGATAATGAGGACAAGGCTTAAAGGGACACCGCGTTGAATACCGAGAAAATATCCGGCCTGTACCGCAGCAAATCCAACTATGCCTAAAAGAATTAAAGTGGGAATCTCTTGTCGAGTCGCACGTAATGATTTTTTATCTCGGAGCAGAACAAGAAGAAATATAAGTGCAAAAGCGCCAATACAACGAACTTGAGTCAAGCGAAACGGTGTCATATGGTCTAAGACCAGCGTCGAGATCACTCCGTTAAAGGAGAAGAAGAGAGCACCTGAAATCAGGTAAATCTCACCACGGAAGCGATTAAGCATCCGGTAAGAGTATCTGATTAGAAAGCGTTCTCCGAAATCTCCATGATCGCGCTACCTGTGGCTTCAACGATCTTTCGATCTGCAGCGATGTGTGGAAGATAATTGGCCACAAAGAAGTGCGCCGATGCAATCTTTCCTTCATAGAAAGCAGCATCTTTCCCAGCACCTGCTGCAATCTTTGCTGTTGCGATATCAGCTTGGCGCAACAAGAGCCACGCTGTGATGATGTCACCGACTGCCATAAGTACGCGGGAAGTGCTTAGACCGACCTTGTAAATTTCATCAGCCTTTTCTTGTGATGCCATCGCATGGCCGACAAGAACTCCGACCATACCTTGCAGATCACCTAGGGCTTTAAGTAGAGCTTGCTTCTGCTCATCGTGTACGCCGCCAGTTGCAGCAAATGCGCCGATTTCTTTTCCAAGAATTCCGAGCGCTTTTCCGCCATCTTTAACAACTTTACGGAAGAAGAAATCAAGACCTTGGATCGCAGTTGTTCCTTCATACAAGGTATCGATCTTGGCATCGCGAACATATTGCTCAATTGGCCAATCACGAGTGAATCCGGCTCCACCAAATGTTTGTAGTGATTCAGTCCCAAGTAGCGTCCATGATTTTTCGGAACCAAAACCCTTAACTACTGGAAGCAAGAGGTCGTTAAGCGCTTCCATTTTCGCTAGAAGATCTTCATCTCCGGCTTGTCGTGCTAGTTCGATCTCATCTTGAATTGATGCGGTGTAGAGAACTAGCGCGCGCATGCCTTCGGAGTAAGACTTTTGGACCATCAAAGAACGGCGCACATCTGGGTGGTGAATAATGCTGACGCGAGGCGAAGCCTTATCGTTCATCACCTTCATATCTCCACCTTGAATACGTTGCTTGGCATAGAGCAAAGCTTGCTGATATCCAGCAGAGAGGGTTGCTATCGCCTTTGTTCCCACCATCATGCGGGCAAATTCGATTACCTTAAACATCTGCGCGATACCTTGGTGAACATCACCCAAGAGGTATCCAACAGCTGGTTCTTTCTCTCCTAAATTAACTTCACATGTTGCTGAAACATTGAGGCCCATTTTATCTTCGAGCGCTGTTACATAGACTCCGTTGCGCTTTCCAAGTTCGCCTGTCTCAAAATCAAACATGAACTTCGGAATCAAGAAGAGTGAAAGCCCCTTTGTTCCTGGCCCGCCACCTTCACGACGTGCCAGCACGAAGTGAATGACGTTGTCGTAGAAATCAGCATCTCCAGAAGTGATGTAACGCTTTGTTCCGGTGATGTGCCATGTTCCATCTGGTTGTTCGACAGCCTTGCTGCGACCGGCACCGACATCAGAACCTGCATCAGGTTCAGTTAACTGCATCGTTGCGCCCCAGTGACGATCAACCATCTGCTTTGCAATTTTCTTCTGCTCATCAGTACCTAATACATATGCAACATGTGCGAATGCGTAACCAGATGCGTAGATATGAATTGCTGGATTTGAACCAAGAACCATCTCTGCAATTGCCCAACGAACAGATGGTGGAATCTTTAAGCCACCGAGTTCAACAGGTGCATCAACTCTCCACCACTCACCATCGATATACGCTTTGTATGATTTTTTAAAACTCGCTGGCAAGGTGACATTGCCGGTCTCTTTATTGAGTTCGGCGCCGATGCGATCACCTTCAACAAAAGAATCCGCGAGATCGTTTTCACACATACGCTTAACTTCTTCAAGCATGCCCATGGCAGTCTCGCGGTCGATCTCTGAATAAAGGGAAGTTCCAAGAACTTTCTCACGACCCAATAGGTCAAAGAGGCAGAATTCAATGTCACGGAGGTTGGCTATGTAATGTCCCATGGCGATATGGTGCTACCCGCCAGTAACTTATGCAAGTTGTGGCTTTATGTAATTTTCGCGCCGTGGGAGATAGGCTCGCGCCGTGCTACTTAGTGATCGCGATATCCGCGCAGAGATAGAGGCAGGTCGCGTAGGCGTCGAACCCTTCCACGAGGCGATGATTCAGCCCTCCTCAGTTGATGTCCGACTAGATAAGTTCTTTCGGGTCTTTGAAAACCACAAGTATTCAGTGATCGACCCATCCCTCGAGCAGCCCGAGCTGACCAGAGAAGTGATCGCCGATGGCGCTGAGCCATTTATCTTGCACCCAGGCGAATTTGTTTTGGCGAGCACATATGAAGTCATCACATTGCCAGATGACATCGCCGGACGCCTAGAAGGAAAGTCTTCTCTAGGTCGCCTTGGCTTGCTCACGCACTCAACGGCTGGCTTTATCGACCCAGGATTTTCTGGCCACATCACTTTAGAACTTTCGAATGTTGCAAACCTTCCCGTCAAATTATTTGCAGGGATGAAGATCGGTCAACTCTGTCTGATAAAACTTTCTTCTCCTGCCGAGCACCCATATGGAAGCGAGAAGTACGGATCGCGCTATCAAGGTCAGCGTGGTCCAACACCGAGCCGTTCCTTCCTTAACTTCCATCGGAGTAAGATCGACTAACCGATGAGGGAATATCCCATTCGGTGAAGGGGTTATATCTACTATGGAAATCTTTATCATTCTCGGTGTCGTCGCACTCCTTGCAATATTTTTTATTGCCCAATACAACCGGCTTATTCGTCTCAATATCAGCGTCGATGAAGCTTTTGCACAGATCGAAGTTCAGCTCACACGTCGCTCAGATTTAATCCCAAACCTTGTTGAAACAGTTAAGGGATATGCCGCACACGAACAATCAACCTTTGATGCCGTTGTTTCAGCGCGCGCAAAGGCAACTTCAGCAACCGGGGTTGCAGATGTTGCAGCAGCAGATGGCATGTTGACGCAAGCATTGCGTGGATTACTCGCAGTCGCTGAGGCTTATCCGGATTTGAAAGCATCGGCAAACTTTTTATCACTTCAGGAAGAACTTTCAACGACTGAGAATAAAGTCGCATTTGCGCGCCAGTTCTACAACGATAACGTGCGCGCACTTAACGAAGCGGTCGCTACTATTCCAACTAGCTTTTTCACTGGATTTGCAAAGGTGAGCGCTCGCGACTTCTATGAAGTAGAGGATCCAGAGGCACGTAAAGCTCCAAAGGTTAACTTCTAAGAAAGATGGCAGCGAATTTTCGTAACGCAGAAGGAGCAAATAAGCGCAAGACTTATTTTCTCCTTGCTGCAATGGGATTATTGACCTGGTTAGTTGCCTACGCTGCACTGACATATTTTGGCGCTGGGACAACTTCATTTATTGTGCCGATTGCAGTAGGTATCTCGCTGATTGGTGTGTGGGGCTCGTACTACGGCTCGGATAAATTAGTTTTGAGAATGACCGGCGCACAATTGATTTCGCGTGAGGATAACCCAGAACTCTTTAACCTTATTGAAGAGGTAGTTATTGCAAGTGGACTGCCAATGCCACAGGTGGCAATCGTCAACGACACTGCGCCAAATGCATTTGCAACTGGTCGAGATCCAGAACACGCGCTTATTGCATTTACTACTCGGATCCTTGAAGTGATGGATCGGGATGAATTACAAGGTGTGATCGCGCACGAAATGGCACATGTTGCTAATCGCGACACTTTGGTCTCGGCAGTTGCCGCCACAACTGCCGGTGCAATTGCAATCCTCAGTGATTTTATGGCTCGAATGATGTTCTTCGGCGGCGGAAGAGATAGACGAGATGGAAATGCAAATCCGATACTTCTTGTTGTCTCGCTGGCGATTATGATCTTGGCACCCATTGCGGCGATGCTGTTGCGTAGTGCAATTTCTCGTCGGCGTGAATCTTTAGCCGATGCAACGGCCGTTTCATATACTCGTAACCCGGCTGGACTTCGTCGCGCTCTTGAAACACTTGCAACAGATTCAACTATTGTGCGTCAACGTTCAAATGCGGTTGCACATATTTGGATTGAATCACCACTTGATGGCAAGGCGGTGTCGAAACTTTTTTCTACTCATCCACCGATTGAAGAGCGGATTGAAACTCTGCGCGCAATGGAGTCTTTAGGCCCACAGCAGTAAGTAAAAACTCTGGATTAACGCCACTTTGTAGCTAGTGAGAAGCCGATGGCGATGAAGGTAAAGCCAATGAGCATATTCCACTCTTGAATACCTGGAACTGGATAGCGCTGCTCTGTTACGTAGAAAACGACAATCCAAAAGAGGCCGATGAGGAAATTTGCGATCATCACAGGAGCAAGCCATGAAGGGCTCTCTAAAGGACCATGTGGTTCATCCATATGCATCTGCTCTTCATGAGCATGTGACTCTTGGACCTTCTTGCGCAACTTTGATTTAGGCATGGCCTCAGATTACACGGGCAGGGGGCGGTAGCGCCACATCGCCAGAATCGGGGGTAATAGGTAAGAATGGAGCCATGACTCGCATTCTCGTCGTCGATAACTATGACTCTTTTGTCTTTAACTTGGTGCAATACCTACAACAGCTAGGCGCAGATTGCACTGTTGTGCGCAATGATGAGATTGAAGCTTCAGAGGCTCAGAATTTTGATGGAGTGCTTATCTCTCCCGGACCTGGGACTCCGGAAGAGGCTGGCGTAAGTGTTGCGATGATTACTTACTGTGCGCAGAATTCGATTCCGCTCTTTGGAGTCTGTTTAGGCCATCAAGCAATAGGTGTCGCGTTTGGGGCAACTGTTTCTCGGGCACCAGAACTTTTGCACGGCAAGACATCGCAAATTGAGCATAACGGCGCAGGAGTATTTAAATCACTGCCTTCACCATTTACCGCAACTCGTTATCACTCACTTGCAGTTGAAGCAGCGACCATCGGAGACGAATTAGAAATTACCGGTAAAACTGGAAGTGGCGTTGTGATGTCGATGCGACATAAAACATTGCCAATTGAAGGCGTGCAATTTCACCCTGAATCAGTTCTTACTGAACACGGACATCTGATGCTGGCAAATTGGCTTACACAGTGTGGTGATAAAGAAGCGCTCGCAAAATCAGTTGGACTTACACCAGTACTTGGTAAAGCTTAAGGCGCACGGTTAATTGTAATTGTTACTGAATTACCAATTGTCTGTGTAGTACCCGCTTCAGGAGCTTGGCGAATTACAACACCAATTGGTTGAGTTGAGTCGTAGTCATAGAACTCTTTAATAAGAAAGTCTGCATTAAAGAGCAGAGTCTTCGCTTGGATTGCTTCAATTCCAAGAAGATTCGGAACTTCAACCTCACCATTTGCAATTGTTAAAATCACTCCTGAACCTGCCGTGATTGTTGAACCTGCCAGAGGCATCACTTCTAGAACAGTTCCTTGTGGCGCTTCTGATGAAGTAGCGATTGTCTGTGAGACGACTAAGCCAACTGCTGCAAGGGCTGCACGAGCATCGGTAAGGTCTAGCCCGATAAGTCCATCAGGGACAATCGCATCACCTGGACCGTCAGAGATCGTAAGAACGACTCCAGAACCTGGCGGGACATCACTTGCTGCAAGCGGAATCTGGCTTGCTATACGCCCTGCAGGAATTCGCGGATCATGCGCGCGGGTAACGGTGACAATATATTCACCGAGCGCCTCACGTGCTTGATCTTCAGTCAAGCCAATTACATTGGGAAGTTCAAAACCAACACTTGGCTCTGATCCTCCATTTAAGGAAAGCCCCACAATCGCCAAGACAGATGCGATTAGGACAGAAATACCGGCGATGATAAAGCTGCGACGTTTAAATGGGTGTGCACGTGCAATTTTTGTGGTGACTTGAACACCATCTCGCAAACGTTTGAGGTCTGCCAGCATAGAGAGTGCATCTTGATAACGTGCATCAGGACTTTTACTGAGTGCAACGGCAAGTACTGTTTCGACATCGGCCGGTAAGTCAGGCTGAATAGAGCGGGCCGGTGGGAACTGCCCTGACACATGTTGCAGAGCAATCGAGACTGGTGTTTCGCCAGTAAATGGAGGACGGCCGGTCAGAAGTTCATAAAGCAGACAACCGGTGGAGTAAAGATCACTTCGAGCATCTGCAACCGAACCTTGTGCTTGCTCTGGTGAAAGATATTGCGCTGTGCCAACAATGTTCCAGGTGCTCGTAAGTGTTGCACCGAGATCATCGATTGCTCTAGCAATACCAAAATCCATCACCTTCACATCACCATTACCGGTGATCATAATGTTGGCTGGTTTTACATCGCGATGAACAATTCCGCGCATATGTGAGTAATCCAGTGCTTCAAGTACTCCGATTACGATCTCGAGTGCACGATCACATTCAACGCGCTCTCCACTATGAATGAGTTCGCGCAACGTATGTCCTGAGACTAACTCCATCACAATATATGGAGCAGGATTTTCACCGGAGTCATAGACAGCGACGATGCCTGGGTGATTTAAACCAGCGGCTGCCTTTGCCTCTTTTCGAAAGCGCGCGACAAAGGATGGGTCTTGCGCTAAATCACTGCGAAGAATTTTGACTGCAACTTCGCGAGAAAGACGTTGGTCTTGTGCGGTGTAGACATCTGCCATACCGCCTGTGCCGATCATTTGGCCAAGAAGATAACGATCACCTAAGAGTTTTGCGATCATGAAACTGCCGTCCCAAAAAATTCAAAACCTTCATCCTTAGGCTCTCTGGTGAGAATATCGGCAACAATAACGGTGACATTATCTGGAGCGCCTTGCACATATGCCGCATCAACCAGCGCTGTTACTGCATCCGTGGGTGAGAGTGAGTGGACAAGAGATAAAATCTTTTGATCATCGAGAACCCCTGAGAGCCCATCACTACACAGAATAAATCGATCAGACTCTTTTGTTTCAAAAACATTGAGCCCAATAGATATCGAACCGGTACCCATGAGTGCTTGGGTCAACATAGATCGCTGAGGGTGCTCTGCGACCTCTTCGGCCTTTATTGTTCCGGCATTTAACAACTCTTGCATCACAGTGTGATCGACACTTAATTGTTCAATAGATGAGCCTTGAATTCGATAGAGCCGTGAATCTCCTACGTGGAGCAGTGCTAATTGGTTGTTGCGAATAAATAAAGATGTGAGGGTCGTACCTAATCCAACTAAATCCGGCTCTTCATCGCTCGCCTCTTTTAAGGCTTCATCAATATCTTCGATAGATGAATTAAAGAGATCATCGGCTGAGTCTTGATCAACTGTTTGATCTAAAAAAACCTCTGCTCTGCGAGCAAGAACCAGTAGCGCAATTGAAGACGCAACTTCTCCACCAGCATGTCCACCCATGCCATCTGCAACTGCAAGCAGGCGTGGATGAGTAAGTGCTCCATCTTCATTTCCATTACGAATTAATCCAATAGCCGAGCGCGCTGCGCTTTGGAAGTAGAGGCTATTCATAAAGGCAAGCCTAATGGCAGGTGATCTCGAAGTACTGCCCTCGGCTATCCTTAGGCAGTGAGTACATATGCCTATCTCGGTCCAGTGGGGACATTTACCGAGGCTGCGCTCAAGAAGATAACGACAGCAGACGATGCACACGTTCCATATGCAAACGTCACTGCCGCCCTTGATGCTGTGCGTAATGGGGAAGCTGCCTATGCCCTGGTCCCCATCGAGAATTCCGTGGAAGGCGTCGTTGCTCGAACGCTAGATGAACTAGCAACCGGAGCACCCCTTGTGATCGCCGGAGAAGTAACACTTCCTGTCACCTTTGCATTGATGTCCGCATCAGGTACTACCAAGATTTCTACAATTGCAACACATCCACATGCTGAGGCGCAATGTCGCACATACATTGCACAGCGCTATCCACACGCTGAATTAGTTGCAACTTCATCTACGGCAGCAGCAGCGCAAGCACTTTCACGTGGCGAATTTGATGCTGCAATTGCATCTAGCGCCGCGGCAGAACACTTTGGCCTCACTGTTATTGAAGAAAATATCGGCGATAACGACGGAGCAGTGACTCGATTTGTTCTCGTTCAAAAACCTGGCCAGATACCAAAGCCCACCGGAAATGACCGCACCTCAGTTGCACTCTTTATTGATATTGACCATGCCGGTGCGCTCCTTGAAATTCTCACAGTTTTTGCAGACCACAATGTGAATCTGACATTTATTCAAAGTCGCCCTACAGGTCGTGAACTCGGCCATTACCATTTCATTATTGATGTTGAGGGACACTCTCAGGACGAACCTGTTGCTAGCTCTCTGAGCGAACTTGGTGAGATTTGTGATGAGATTAGATTCTTGGGTTCATATCCACGAGAGGCGCACACATGATTGATCTTAAATTTCTCCGTGAAAATCCCGATGTAGTCCGTGCCTCACAGAAAGGTCGTGGCGAAGATGTAGCAATCGTAGATAAAGTTCTTGCCAGCGATGATGCTAAACGTGCGGCAATTACTGAATTTGAACAGCTGAGAGCTCAGCAGAACGTTCTCTCGAAATCTGTCGGTGCCGCCAGCGGTGATGAAAAAGTAGCGCTATTGGCTAACTCAAAAGAGTTAGCGGAGAAAGTTAAGGCAGCTGATGCAAAGCGCGCCGAACTTGAAGCAACAGCTCACACCCATGCAATGGTTATCTCAAATATTTTGGATCCAGAAGCACCAATTGGTGGAGAAGAAGATTTCGTTGTCATCGAACATGTTGGCACACCGCGAGATTTCTCTAGCGCTGGCTTTGAACCAAAAGACCACGTCGAACTAGGAAAACTCCTCGGTGCCATAGATACAGAACGTGGCGCAAAGGTTTCCGGTTCGCGTTCGTATTACTTAACCGGTGTTGGCGCCTTACTTGAATTCGCACTCGTTAATTACGCAATCTCTTCTGCAACTAAGGCGGGATTTATACCGGTAATTCCACCTGTCTTGGTTAAGCCGGCGGCGATGGAAGGCACCGGATTCCTTGGTCAAGCCGCTGAAAATGTCTACCACTTAGAAAAAGATGACTATTACTTAGTAGGCACAAGTGAAGTGCCATTAGCAGCCTTTCATATGGATGAAGTTCTCGATGGGACAAAGCTGCCCTTGCGATATGCGGGATATTCATCATGTTTTCGTCGCGAAGCAGGAAGTTACGGCAAAGATACGCGTGGGATTATTCGCGTACATCAATTTGATAAAGTTGAAATGTTTTCATTCTGTAAGCCAGAAGAGGCTAAGCAGGAGCATCAAAGATTGTTGCAGTGGGAGAAAGACTTCCTCAATGCAATGGAGATCCCATATCGGGTGATCGATGTTGCATCCGGTGATCTAGGTTCTAGCGCTAATCGTAAATTTGATATTGAGGCGTGGATTCCTACACAGGATGCGTATCGTGAAGTAACGAGCACATCAAACTGCACAGAATTTCAGGGCCGGCGCTTAAATATTCGATATAAAGATAGTGATGGCACAAAGGCAATTGCCACTCTTAATGGAACGCTCGTCGCAATTCCACGCATGATTGTTGCGATTCTAGAAAATCACCAGAACGCAGATGGAAGCGTCAATGTGCCTGCTGCGCTACAACCCTTCCTAGGCATGGCACGATTTGAGCTTGTGTGAATCTAGGAAAAACCCGCCCCAAACTTATTGCGACTGATCTCGACGGAACGATTGTTCATCACGACGGGACAATTACCGATCGCACATTGGCAGCATTTGCTCGTGCGCGTGACTTAGGGGTTGAGATTTGGTTCATTACAGGGCGTCCTCCGCGCTGGATGGGTGAGATCAAAGATGCCTTCGGTTATGGAAATGCAATCTGTTGCAACGGAGCGATGCATTACGACTTGATGGCTGAAAACTCTATTGAAGAGTGGGCGATTCCTGACGATCTTTTACACGAGACAATCAAGCGCTTACGCAAATCAATTCCAGGAGTTTCGTTTGCAGTCGAGTCACATAATTTCTTCAAACGCGAAAAATCATATGTTGCAATCTGGGATGCTGGTATCGATCACAATGGATGCAACCAGATTGAGGAAGTGCTCACTCTTCCGATTTTGAAAATGCTCGTTCGCTGTCAGGGCAATGAATTCACTTCAGATGAAATGTTAGAAATTGCTGTTCGTGAAATTGGTGACCTAGTAACCATCACACACTCCAGTGCGACCGCCTCACTACTGGAGATTTCAGCCAAAGGTATTTCAAAGGGCGAAACACTGGCGTTGATGGCTGGAAGATTAGGAATTTCAGCCGATGAGTGCGTTTCCTTTGGCGATAACCCAAATGATTTTTCAATGCTTGAGTGGTGTGGTCGCTCATATGCAATGGCTAATGGACATGCCGATGCACGACTTTTTGCAAAAGATGTGGCTGAACCTTGCACCGAAGATGGTGTTGCCAAGATCATCGAAAAACTACTCGACCTCCCTGCTTAAAGACTGCCGATTTTTTAGATACGCCTTTCTTCATGTAGCCTCTCCCACGGAGGGCTCGCATAGCGGCCGAGTGCACCGGTCTTGAAAACCGGCAGGTGAAAGCCTCGTGGGTTCAAATCCCACGCCCTCCGCCAGTTTTGTTTTTCGGTACGCACTTCTGTGTGGCTGACTTCATAGCCAGTACACGGTCAACCACCTAGCGCCTTTGCCTTAATCGGCGCACACTTGCCCTATTAAAGCCACTTAGTTGTGGCGAAGGCGGGCAAAGGGGTCTTAAAGAATGTCAGGAGTCTTCTCTCCATCACGTGCGCAGATTAAAGAGCGCACACTTCGAACAGATAAGTGGTGGTTACAACCTCTTGCGACATTTGGCGTTCTCTTTAGCTTTGTTATCTATGCAACCTTTCGTGCTTTCGAAGGCAAGTATTACTACGCAGAACATTTGATCTCACCTTTTTATTCACCATGTCTTTCTGAAGCGTGTGTTCCCGAAGCTGTCATTGGTGGCTTTAATCCGATCAGCGCGCAGATTCTTAACTTTCCACTTTCACCAGCGCTCATCATTTTGATCTTCCCGCTTGGTTTCCGAATGACGTGTTACTACTATCGCAAGGCGTATTACCGCGCATTCTGGATGTCACCACCAGCATGCGCCGTTGCTGAACCACATAAGAAGTACACCGGAGAAACTCGTCAGCCGCTCATCTTGCAGAACGCTCACCGCTGGTTTTTCTACGCGGGACTAATTTTTAACATCATTCTTACTTACGACGCGATCATCTCCTTTAAGAATAAAGAAGGAGAATGGGGACATATGAGCGTTGGCTCACTTGTCTTGGTCTTTAGTACCGCGATGCTCTGGATGTATTCACTCTCATGTCACACATGTCGCCACACCATCGGCGGACGATTGAAACATTTTTCCAAGCACCCAATCCGATATAAAGCGTGGACAACAGTTTCACGACTTAATCATTCGCATGCCCTCTTTGCATGGATCTCACTCTTTGCTGTTGCATTTGCCGATATCTACGTCCGCCAAGTCGCCTCTGGCGCATGGACCAACATTAAGCTTTTTTAAGGGATGACAAAAATGACAGAGCTAGAACGCTATAAATATGACGTCCTCGTTATTGGGGCCGGTGGTGCTGGACTTCGTGCTGCAGTAGAAGCACGTGAGGCGGGCCTTCGCGTAGCAATTATCTGTAAGTCATTGTTTGGTAAAGCCCACACTGTTATGGCAGAGGGTGGCGCTGCTGCATCCATGGGTAACGTCAATGGCGGAGATAACTGGCAGGTTCACTTCCGCGACACAATGCGCGGTGGAAAATTTCTTAACCATTACAGAATGGCTGAACTTCACGCGAAAGAATCTCCAGATCGCATCTATGAACTTGAAATGTGGGGCGCTCTCTTTGATCGCACCAAAGAGGGAAAGATTAGCCAGCGTAACTTTGGTGGACACGAGTACCCACGTCTAGCTCATGTAGGCGATCGCACAGGGCTAGAGCTCATCCGCACGATGCAACAGAAGATTGTGCAACTGCAACAAAAAGATGCACGCGAATATGGAAACGCAGAAGCAAATATTCGCGTCTTCGCCGAACTCACAATCACAGAGGTTATTAAAGAGAGCGGCAAAGTTGCAGGCGCATATGGTTATTGGCGCGAAGGCGGAAACGAAGTTTTGTTCGAGGCACCGGCAGTAATCATCGCAACTGGCGGAGTTGGAAAGACATTTAAGATCACATCGAATTCATGGGAAGGCACAGGAGATGGCCACGCGCTAGCTCTTAAGGCCGGAGCCAACCTTGTTGATATGGAATTTTTGCAATTCCACCCAACAGGTATGGTCTGGCCACCCTCTGTACGAGGAATCCTTGTCACTGAATCTGTGCGCGGAGAAGGTGGAGTTCTTACCAATACTCTCGGCGAACGATTTATGTTTAAGTACATTCCAGACGTCTTTAAAGATAAGTATGCAGATAATGAAGAAGAAGCCGATCGTTGGTATTTAGATCAGGACAATAACCGACGCCCACCAGAGCTTCTTCCACGTGATGAAGTTGCGCGCGCTATCAATACCGAAGTAAAGGCTGGACGCGGAACAGAGCACGGTGGAGTATTCCTCGATGTTTCAAAGCGCATCCCTGCTGAAGTAATTAAGAAGCGTCTTCCTTCTATGTGGCACCAGTTCTACGAGCTTGCCGGTGTAGATATCACCAAAGAAGCTATGGAAGTTGGCCCAACCTGTCACTACGTGATGGGTGGCGTTGAAGTAGAGCCAGATACCGCAGCCGCAGTTGGAGTTCCAGGACTTTATGCCGCAGGTGAAGTTGCTGGAGGAATGCACGGTTCGAATCGTCTTGGTGGAAACTCGCTCTCGGATTTGCTCGTCTTCGGACGTCGCGCTGGAATGGGCGCTGCTGCATTTGTAAAAAGTTCGACACCTGTTGCAGTGAGTGAAGCAACAATAAAGGCTGCTGCCGATCGTATTCAAGCACCGTTTAATCGTGCGGGTGGAGAGAACGCATACTCATTGCACCAAGAGCTGCAAGAGGTTACACATAACCTGGTTGGAATTATCCGAACCGGATCTGAACTTAAAGATGCAATCGGAAAAATTGCGGAAATCCGAAAGCGCAGCCAGAACGTAAGCGTTGCAGGAGATCGTAAATTCAACCCGGGATTCCACTTAGCATTTGACCTCGACAACATGCTATTAGTCGCCGAGAGCACTGCAAAGTCAGCAATAGCTCGCGAAGAATCTCGCGGAGGACACACTCGCGATGACTTCCCAGGGATGAATGATAAATGGCGACAGCTAAACCACATCTCGTCATATAACGGCAACGAAGTTGTTGTGCGTCAACAGGCACTGCCTACGATTCCTAAAGAACTCTTTGACCTCTTTGACATTCACGAGTTGGAGAAATACATGACACCGGAAGAAATTACGAAAGGCGGTTCCAAATAATGGCGCGCAAAGTAAATCTCCGAATCTGGCGTGGTGATTCAACGAGCGGATCTCTTCAAAACGTTGAAGTAGATGCCAATGAAGGCGAAGTAGTCCTTGATGTAATTCATCGCGTACAGGCAACCCAGATGGGTGATCTCGCAGTTCGTTGGAACTGTAAGGCCGGTAAGTGTGGTTCTTGTTCTATGGAGATCAACGGAAAGCCACGTCTTGCCTGCATGACACGTATGAGTTCATTTGAAGAAGGCGAAGAAATTACAGTGACACCGCTTCGCGCATTTCCTGTGATTAAAGATCTTGTTGCCGATGTCTCCTTTAACTACAAGAAGGCGATGGAGATTCCGGCATATGAGCACCCAGCAGATCTTGGTCCAGGTGAAGCCCGCATGGAGCAGATCGATGTTGAGCGCAGCCAAGAATTCCGCAAATGTATTGAATGTTTCCTCTGTCAAGATACGTGTCACGTAATTCGCGACCACGAAGAGAATAAGAAATCATTTGCTGGTCCACGCTTTTTCATCCGTATCGCAGAGCTAGATATGCATCCACTTGATATGTTGAAAAACCGTAAGCGCACTGCTCAAGAAGAGCATGGCCTGGGAATGTGTAACATCACTAAGTGCTGTACTGAAGTTTGCCCAGAGCACATTCGTATTACCGATAACGCGATCATTCCAATGAAGGAACGCGTTGTGGATGTGAAATATGATCCAGCGCGCTGGTTAGGTTCCAAGATTCGCCGTCGCGAGGGCTCATAATTTCTTTATGGGATTAAAGCAATGAGGAGACGGTGAAAGCTGTTTTTCTCGTCGCAGCCGGTGGCGCACTTGGTTCACTTTTCCGTTATGGAATCTCACTGATCACACCTGACACTGCAGCGGCAACACTTAATGCAAATCTCATCGGAGTAGCTCTCGCTGGATATTTTCTCGTCTTAATGGAACGTCGCGGGATTACCGAACTTCGATGGTTTTTACTTCCGGGATTTTGCGGAGGAATGACGACGTTTTCAGCTGTCACCATCGAAGTAGTAGGAGAAGACGCGATGGGCTTTGGCTATCTGGCACTAACAGTTATCGCTTCCATGATCACAATTGCTGTCGTGATTCCATTTGCTAGGGCGACAATAAAGGTGAGGCCATGAGCGCGCTTTATGTGGCCCTGGGGGCCGCACTCGGTGCACCTGCTCGTTATCTGATTGATCAGTATTTTCGCACATTTACAAGAAAACCAATCGGAACTTTTACCGTCAATATTGTTGGTTCGTTTCTCATTGGTCTCACCTTTTCGGATAAATCCCAATGGCATGACTTTCTCGCCATTGGTTTTGCAGGCGCTTTCACAACGTGGTCAACATTTATTCTTGACCTGTATCTTGGCTATGAACTCAAAAAGTATAAAGAGGTTGCAATGAACCTCATCGCATCATTGGTGTGCGGTCTAGCCGCAGCTTGGCTTGGGTTGCAACTAGTTTCTTAACGCATGAAGAGTGCGTTAAGGCGCCTTGTTGTAAAAAATAAGCCGATAACAATCATCACCACAAAATACATTGCATGTCCGGCCAACGCCCACGAAATATTTCCAAGGGTGAGCCCGCGCACTAAATCGATAGCGTGCGCTAAAGGAAAGAGACGAATAACAGTCTGTAGCCACTCAGGGAATACGTCGAGTGGGTAAAAAGAGCCAGAAAATAAGAACATCGGCAACAAGATCACGTTGATTACTTCAAGCTGTTGGTAGGACTTCATATACGAAGTCACCGCCATTCCAAAGGATGCAAAACCAAAGGCGATCAACACCGCTGCCGGAACAGCCAAGATGCCCCACATGCTTGGGATGAGCCCAAGAGGAACAACCACTGCCATGAAACCTACAGCGTATGAGAAGCCACGCAGAAGTGCCCAACTAATCTCGCCGAGTGCAACATCCATCGGTCCTAACGATGTTGCAAGCATGCCGTGATAGATGCGATCGTGTTTCAGTTTGAAATACACATTGTAGGTTGAGTCATAAATAGCGCCATTCATTGCACTGGTTGCAAGGAGTGCGGGTGCGATAAATGCAACATAACCAATAGGTTGACCGGCCACCGTGATATCTCCAACGAGGTCTTTTAACCCATAACCAAAAGAAAGGAGGAATAGAACTGGCTCGACAAAACCTGAGAAGACCATAATCCAGGTCGATGACTTAAATGCAATATATGCCCGCTCGGTAATTGCGTGAGCGCGACCCGAATAGTACTTTTCCCCTGGTCGACCCATACGAGCTTCGGCGATCGCTACCGCAGTTGAGAGAATCATTACTTTCCCAACCTTCTTGTAAAGATCCGGCGAGAGGCGAATAATCCAAAGATAAGAATTGAATTCAGGAATATGAAATGCACAAAGAGCATGGTCGTAGAAATATCAGAACCATAGGTTAACCAGCGACCTAGCTCAGTTGCATGCCACAGAGGTGAGATCCAGCCAATCCACTGCAGGAATATCGGCATACTTGATAACGGGTAGAAAGTTCCTGAGAATAAGAAGAGCGGCATAACGATGAAACGCTCAACAAGGGTGAAGAAAACATCTTCATTTTCAAGTAAACCTGCCAGTGCCTGCATCAGTGCGCCAAAGGCGGCGCCGGCCATCACTGCAGTGAAGATCGCAAGCCAGGCGCGTGGTGATTCAAGAACACCGAAAGCAAGCATGACTAGCCAGTACAAAATGGCGGTAAATACTGTTCGAATCAAGCTATTGAAGAAGACACCCATGGCAATGTGATTGCCACTTAACGGGGTTGCATTCATTGAGAAGAATGTTTTATTCCATTTAAAACCCTCAAGAGTGGGATAGACGCTCTCATCCATTGCGCCCTGAATTGCAGCGGTAGCCAGAAGTGCTGGTGCCAAGAATGTTAAATATGAAACTCCATCGACGCCTGCGTTGCCCGCATTCTGATCAATATAAGAGCCAAGACCTAAGCCAATCGAAATTAAGTAGAGAACAGGGTTAGCGATCGCAATCGAGATAATCAACCAAACCCACTTCAACATTGAGCGGAAGCGAGCTTCAGTAACAAAGAGCGCACCACGAGCTGCGACCTTGGTTGCATCAATAATCTTAAGCGAACCTTGTCTGGCTTGGAAAGAACTCATTAATCGACCAATGTTCTTCCGGTAAGTCGTAAGAAGACATCTTCGAGTGAGCTACGGCGGACAAGAGAGGTTTTAGGGTGGAAATTCTTCTTGTACACACGCTCAAGAAGTTCTTCACCATCTTCGGTATACATCAAAATGCGATCTGGCAGCTCTTCAATTCTTTCGCATAGCTGACTTAGATCATTAGCCATCTGTGAATTACGTTCTGAGCCAAATCGAACTTCAAGAACTTCCTTCGTTGAATAATCTTTAATAAGTTGAGCCGGGCTGCCTTCGGCCATAATCGAACCTTTATCCATCACAACTAGACGATCACAGAGCTGTTCTGCCTCATCCATAAAGTGAGTAGTAATCAAAAGCGTGACGCCATCTTCTTTAAGTCTAAAGAGGCGATCCCACAAAATGTGTCGGGCTTGCGGATCAAGACCCGTGGTGGGTTCATCAAGCATCAAAATCTCAGGTTCACTTACGAGAGCGCGAGCGATTGTCAGGCGTCGCTTCATACCGCCACTTAAGGATTCAACCTTTGAATTTCGCTTCTCTTCAAGTTGGGCGAAAGCTAGCAGCTCTTCGATCTTCCCCTTAACAAATTTACGAGAGAGGCCAAAGTAGCGACCGTAGATGTAGAGATTTTCTGTCACTGTTAGATGAGTATCTAAATTATCTTGCTGTGGCACAACACCTAGGTGGGCGCGAATTTGTGGACCAAACTTCTCTGGATCTTTATCCAAAATTGTCAGTTCACCCGAGGTGCGTTGCGAGGTTGCACCAATCATGCGCATCGCAGTTGATTTACCGGCACCGTTAGGACCCAGAAGTCCGAAGGATTCACCCTTGACTACATCGAAATCAATTCCGTTAACTGCAGTGAAATCCCCGAATTTTTTAGTAAGGCCACGGGCATGGATTAACGATTGACTCATTATCCAATCTTATCGCGACTGTTGCAGTGTTCTGATCCACTCCTCAACGGCATCAGGGTGACGCGGGATTCTCTCTGAGAGATTACGGTAACCATCTGCAGTAACCAGCACATCATCTTCAATGCGAATTCCAATGCCACGATATTCAGGGGTGAAGAGCTCATCATCGGGTTGGATATATAGACCCGGTTCAACGGTAATGATCATTCCTTCGCGTAAAGGCGCATCCGTGTAATTCTCTTTACGAGCCTTCGCGCAATCATGGACATCAAGTCCTAAGTGATGGCTCACCCCATGCAGGGTCCAACGACGATGTAAACCAACTTCTGGCTTCATAGATTCTTCTGCACTGACAGTGAGAACTCCCATATCCGCCAAACCTTTAGCTAAGACCTCTTGGCACGCTCTATTTACATCGGTGAAGATCGCACCTGGCTTTACTGCTGCAAAGCCTGCGAGCTGTGCTTCGTATACCAACATATAGAGCGCACGTTGTGCCGGCGAGAATTTTCCAGAGACAGGAAGTGTGCGAGTGATATCTGCAGTATAGAAAGAATCAACTTCGATACCAGCATCGAGCAATATCAAATCACCGTGTGAAACCGGACCATCATTGCGTTGCCAATGAAGCACGCATGCATGAGAACCTGATGCCGCAATTGTGTTGTAGCCAACTCCGTGACCTTCAAGACGTGCTCGACCATAGAAAGCACCTTCCACAATTCGTTCACCACGAGGATGTTCGGCTGCTGCTGGAAGAGTCAGGATCACATCATTGAAACCGAATCCTGTTGCATCGACAGCACGTTGCATTTCTCGAACTTCGTACTCATCTTTTGTAAGGCGCTGTTCTGAGATAAAAATTGAAAATTCTTCCTCGCGAGGGTGCGATGCAATCTCTGCATCAACCATTCGGTCGCTTCCACGCAGGACTAGCGCTGGGGTGCCAGTAAGGAAATCTTTGAGTTCTGTCACCTTACGTGTAGCGATTTGATAACGGGACTGAGCCTCGTCAAGTGTGTAACGACGACCGACCCAGAGTTCGCCATAGTGTGTATCGCGATAGAAAGCATCTGTGTCACGGGTAGAACGCGGATGTATATAAAGGAAAGTTTCGTGCCCACCATCGGGATGTGGCTCCATTACTAAAACCGCATCTTCATTTGCATCGCTACCTTGAACACCGCTGTAGTAAGCAAAGGCGGTATCAGGGCGATAGATGTAATCAGTGTCATTGGAGCGAACTTTGGCGTTGCCAGAAGGTAGGACTAGGCGGATGCCGGCAAAGGCGGCAGAGAGTGCTTGCCTGCGCACATATGCATAAGTGACAACTTCAAGTGGCTCTAGTGCTGGAAGGTCAGAGGCGATCCAGCCACTCCGCATGAAGTTTCCAAACATCTCTGATGGCGCTTGGTCATAGACTCTTTTAGTCGTCGTGCTCTCGACCTCTGCGCTCTCATTATTCATATCTTTAGTCTACCGAGAGTCCAAATAAACTGAAGCCTCTTCACGAGGTGAAAATGTCAGCCTATACTTTGCCAATGCGAAGCGCTGATTGGTTTTCCGGAAATACAAAAGATTCATATATTCACCGCGCATGGATGCGTCGTGGCAACCCTGATTCAGCCTTTACCGGTACACGTCCTCAGATTGCGATCCTTAACACGGCATCAGATCTCACGCCATGCAATATGCACCTCAATGAGATAGCCCAAAGTGTAAAAAATGGAATCTGGGAAGCTGGTGGAGTTCCACACAATTTACCGATGCTCTCACTCGGTGAATCAAATTTACGTCCGACCGCAATGCTGTGGCGCAATTTAGCGGCAATGGCTGTCGAAGAAATGATTCGCGGCAATCCTATTGATGGTGTTGTTCTTCTCGGTGGTTGCGATAAAACAATTCCATCACTCCTTATGGGTGCAACGTCAGTGAATCTTCCTGCAATTGTTGTCCCAGGCGGACCGATGCTCAACGGAACATTTAAAGGAAAGCAATTGGGATGTGGCACCGATGTCTGGCGATTTGCCGCAGATGTGCGCTCAGGAAAGATGAGCGAGGCCGATTTCAACGCATCAGAGAGCTCAATGATTCGCAGCAAGGGCCATTGCAACACGATGGGAACAGCATCAACAATGGGTTGCGTTGCAGAAGCACTCGGAATGACTTTGCCAGGCTTAGCAGGAACACCAGCTGCAGATAGTCGTTTACTTAAGGCAAGCCATGACTCTGGTCGTCGCATTGTTGAGATGGTGAAAGAAGATTTGAAGCCACAAGATATTCTCACAATGGGAGCATTTACCAACGCAATCGTGGCGTTAGGCGCAATTGGCGGATCAACGAATGCGGTCGTTCACCTTCTTGCAATTGCAGGCCGCGCCGGAGTGAACCTCACCCTTGATGATTTTGACCGACTTGGTTCGCGCATCCCATTACTTGTAAACCTTCTCCCTGCTGGCGAACACTTAATGGAAGACCTTTTCCGTGCTGGTGGCTTGCGAGCAGTTCTGTCACAAGTTGAACACCATCTTGATCGCAGCGCAATAAATGTTATGGGAAGACCAACAGTAGAAAACCTTAAAGATACGCCAATCTACGATGACACAGTCATTGCACAGTATGACAAACCACTTCAACTTGAGGCAGGTATTGCTGTGTTGCGTGGGAATATCGCACCCGATGGCGCAGTGATCAAACCTGCTGCAGCTAGCCCTAAGTTACTTGTTCACACGGGTGCTGCAGTTGTCTTTGAAAGCGTTGAAGATTTCCATGCACGCATTGATGATCCGGATCTAGATGTGGATGAAAATAGTGTTTTGGTTTTACGCGGGTGTGGACCTAAGGGTTATCCCGGAATGCCTGAAGTTTCAAATATGGCGATACCAAAGAAGTTATTGGAAAAGGGTATTGATGACCTTGTCCGTATCTGTGATGGTCGCATGAGCGGCACCGCCTTCGGAACTGTTGTGTTACATGTTTCCCCGGAAGCA
>JBILIJ010000040.1:0-6725 GCA_044350045.1 Candidatus Planktophila sp.
CGCGAACCGACGCGGTAACCTAGGCTAAGCACCACAAGCACGACCACCTGCGGGTGTAGCTCAATGGTAGAGCCCCAGCCTTCCAAGCTGGCCATGCCGGTTCGATCCCGGTCACCCGCTCCACGTTCCTCCTACGCTATTTGAGTTGCCCAATCAATGTGATGTGAGCCATTCCCGTCATCACCATTGGTTTACCGGTTGTGTCCCCTGCTCCGTCAATGATTTTTATCGAAAGAGAAACATCTGCATCACCTACTGTGATCGTTCCTAAAATCGAAAACCCATACTTGTTTGAAATAGATGACCCAACAGCATATTTAAGGGCAGATGCCGTATAGAAGTACGACGGCGCGGTTCCAGTGCTCGATAGCAATTCAATTCCATATGATGAATTGAGACTAGTTGTAGTCCCCCATAGAAGAATTGAAATTTGATATGACTTTCCAGCTTTCAAAATCCCGAAACCACTGGATGTTGATGAACCAAATTCTGTCGCGGTTTGTAATGTCCAGGTGGGAATCGTGATGACCGTAATTTCTGTTGGTCCGACTGTTCCTGTCTCTCCACGTGCTCCCGTGAGTCCCGTTGAACCGGGTGATCCATTACTTCCATTCGAACCCGCTGCACCTTGTGCACCAGCTGAACCACTTCCAGTTGCACCTGCAGGTCCTGTTGCTCCTGCAGGTCCAGTTCCACCGTTTGCGCCATCTGCACCCTTGGCACCTGTTTGCCCTTGTGGTCCAACGGGGCCGGAAACAGTTGAAGCAGTCGTAACGCTTTTAGCATCGTTACCGTTTCTTCCATCAGCACCATTGGATCCATTAACTCCGTTAGCGCCCTGCATGCTGCGAGCAGTCGGCCACTTACCGTTTGTTTTAGGTCCAGAAATAAGCAGACTTCGTGTATCTATATAGAAATCACCATCGATACCTATTGATTTCGAAGGTGCACCCTTTCCATTGAGAAGAGTATTTATCACTGCTGTTGCTGATCTACCAGCAGCTTTTGGCTTCGTTGCCGCAAGTGCGTTAGGCAGACCGAGTGTCAATAGAAGTAGAACGATGACGGTGAGGGAAGATCGTTGTGCCTTCAAGGGATTCTCCTAATCCATAGATTTAATCAAGTGTGACGCCACCTTGAATGTCGCCTCAATGGGGGTTGCCTAAGGGGATCCGGTTGCGATGCAGGGTTCCTAGGCGTGAGCAAGGGTGCAATCTCGCCAAATTAGGAAAAACTCACAGAAGTCTCTAAGGCTCTCTGAGTATCTTTACCAGCATAAAGGGGTTTATTACGAGTAGTTGATAACACAGGTTATCGATAGAAACTTCTCCGGACGAAAGGTAAATTTATGTCAAAGAAGAAAGTAATAGCAGTTGTTATCACAACGCTTGCACTCACTGCAGGTTCTATCGGAGTAGCGGGCGCTTCTTCGAAAGGGTCGCATCGTGTTGGAGTATCTAAGGTAGACACCAGAGTTTCAGGTGGCATTGGAAATGCTCCACAGCAAGCTCTTGCGACACTTCTCAAAGAGTTAGTTGCTAAGGGAACAATTACTCAAGCGCAAGCTGATTCGATTGTTGCAGCTATGACTGCTGCTCAAACTGCGGCAAAAGAGAATCGTCCAGTTGGCCCAAAGGGTGGACCACTTAAGGCTGAACGTGAAGCGGTTGAAGCCTTGATATCGACCACTATTGGTGTTGATACGGCAACGATTAAGTCACGACTTAAAGCCGGAGAGTCATTAGCAGTTATCGCTGGTGCGAAGAAAGATGCACTAGTCACAGCTCTTGTTGCTGATCACACAAAGCGTATTGATGCAGCAGTCACAGCAGGAACGTTAACTGCAGTGCAGGCAACTGCGATGAAAGCAGATGTAGTGGCACATGTGACTGAAATGGTTAATGCCGTTGGTGGTAAGCACGGACTTGGTAAGGGTCCAAAAGAAGGAAAAGGTGGTCATGGACGCGGACATGGTGGACATGGCGCTATGGGTGGAGCGAAAGTCCCAACCTCACCATCTCCAGCTAGTGCTGCATAACAAGTAAACATTCCCCTCCTCCTAGGGTGATCAAAGCCCGCTCCTCAGAGAAATCTGCGGGGCGGGTTTTACTTTGCAACGACTTCGGTAAAGGTGCGTGAGAGTATGACGCCATGAGAATTCATATTGGTAGCGATCACGCAGGGCTTGAGCTCAAATCACAGTTGATCGAGCATTTAGTCGGTAATGGTCATGACGTCACCGATCACGGACCTTATGAATATGACGCAGTAGATGATTATCCAGATTTTTGTATTCCAGCAGCCGAAGCAGTTGCAAAAGATCCTGCATCACTTGGAATTGTGTTGGGAGGATCCGGTAACGGAGAGCAGATCGCTGCAAATAAAGTTAAAGGAATTCGTGCAGCCCTTGCCTGGTCTGTCGAAACCGCAAAGTTGGCTCGTGATCACAACAATGCAAATGTGATCGCAGTAGGTGGCCGCATGCACGAGTTGCCGCTAGTCAAAGAAATTATCGATACCTTTATCGCACATCCGTTTTCAGAAGATGAGCGTCATATCCGCCGAATTAACAAAATCGCAGCCTTTGAGAATAAGAGCCACTAGTTAATTTCTAATGTAGCGAAGATCTGTCACTTGATGATCTTTGGTTAATCCTTGCCCTTCAAAGCGAGTCAGTGGGCGCCATTCAGGTCGTGGCACGACTCCGCCAGTGAAAGCATTTGAGCCTGCAAAAACCTCTTCAATTACCTCTGCGTAAGGAACCCAATCGGTAGCGATATGAATGAATCCACCAGGCTTGATCTTTGGTGCAATTAACTTTAGAAAATCAGGATTAATAATTCGGCGCTTCTGGTGCTTCTTCTTTGGCCACGGGTCCGGGAAAAATAGGTGGATACCATCGAGGCTTTCGTCTTCTAGATGCTCTTCAAAAAGTGGGTGTACATCTGTTTCCATGATCCGGATATTTTTTAAAGCTAACTCTTCAATCCGCGCCATGAGTTTTCCGACCCCTGGAAAGTGAACTTCGACTGCAAGGAAACCATCGTCAGGAAAATCTCTTGCGACTAATGCGGTCGCCTCCCCCATGCCAAAACCAATTTCCATAATGATCCTTTTGGATTCTGGAAATAGCGCCGGCAGGTCAAGTTTTCCCTCAGGAATTTCGATGCCGTAAATTGGCCAAAAGTTATCTAAGGCCTTTGCCTGGGAACGGGTGATGCGAGAGCCGCGCAGGCGATACGAGCGCACTGAGCGAGTTTCCATTGCCCCATTCTTACATGATTGGATAGGCACCTCATTTCACCCATCACTTGCATTGAAGGAGTAATCCGTGCCAGGTACAAATATTAAACAGGTTGAAGCGGCAGAGCGTTCAGAGATCGTTAAGGTCAAGAGCTACAGAATCGACTTAGACCTCACAACGGGTGCGGAGAATTTCCGCGTAAAGACAACTGTTGCATTTGCCGGACTTAAGCCTGGTGCGACGACATTTATTGACTGTGTCGGAAGCAAAGTGATTAGTGCAAAGCTCAATGGTGTTGATTTTGATCCAAAATTTGATGGCGAAACAATCTACCTACCTGCAATCACCGCAGATAACATCCTTGAGATCGAACATGATGGTGTTTATTCCAATACCGGTGAAGGCCTACATCGCTTTGTGGACCCTGTTGATAACGAGATCTATCATTATACCCAATTTGAAACCGGCGATGCTCGTCGCATGTATGCATGTTTTGATCAGCCTGACCAGAAGGCGACCTTTACGATCAGCACAATTGTCCCTAAGCATTGGGAAGTAATCTCAAATTACGGTATTGAATCGACTAAAGAGCTAGATGCCGACCGCAAGTTCTTGCAATTTGCGCAGTCACAAGTCATCTCTACCTATGTCACGGCGATCGTTGCTGGCCCATACACATCTGTTCACGATGAGTACAAGGGTGAGAAGACAATCCCGCTTGGAATTTATGCCCGTAAATCATTCTTTAAGTATGTAGATGCTGAAAATATCTTTGAAGTAACCAAGCAAGGGTTTGCCTATTTTGAAGAGATATTTGGCTTGGCTTATCCCTTTGGAAAGTATGACCAGATAGCTGTCGCCGAGTACAACTGGGGCGCAATGGAAAACGTGGGCTGTGTGACTTTCCACGAAGATGTATTGATCTTTCGCTCAAAGGTAACTGAGCGCAACTATGTAAGTCGTGCCACCACAATTCATCACGAAATGGCACATATGTGGTTTGGTGATCTTGTCACAATGAAATGGTGGGATGACTTGTGGCTTAATGAATCATTCGCAGAATGGGCCTCATATCAATCAGTTTCAGAGTCAACTAAGTACAAGCATGCATGGACTGAGTTCAACTCCCTACGTAAAAACTGGGCGTATCGCGTTGATCAGTTAACAACCACTCACCCAATCGCAACTGAGATGGCAGACCTAGACGCGGTTCGCACCAACTTTGATGGTATTTCATATGCCAAGGGTGCTTCAGTCTTGCAGCAACTCGTTGCTCACGTAGGTCGCGAGAACTTTATCAAGGGACTTCGTCTCTATTTTGCAAAGCATGCATTTGGAAATACGACTCTAAAAGATCTAATCGATCAGCTTGAAGCAGCATCTGGTCGCGATCTCACACCATGGGTTTCAACCTGGCTTCGTACTGCAGGCGTAAATACCTTGCGTCCAGTCATTGAAGTTTCTGGTGACACCTACGCGTCAATTTCAATCAAGCAAGAAGTACCAACTATGCCGGTGGGATCAAAGGAACTTCGCCCACACCGTTTACACGTTGGTCTCTTTGATATCGCCGGTGACAAGTTAACTCGTCGCATCAGCGTTGAACTTGATGTAGAAGGTGCGCTGACTGAAGTCAAAGCGCTGGCTGGCGCAAAGGTTGCTGACCTTGTACTTATTAACGATAAAGATCAGACATATGCCAAGTTGCGCTTTGATGATCGCTCAATTGCCACGATGAAGAGCCATCTTGGAACTCTTGATGACTCCCTTGCTCGTGGACTTATCTGGGCCTCTCTCTGGGATTCATGTCGTGATGGTGAGCTTTCAACTACGGATTATGTAACCATTGCGCTGAACGCTCTCAAGAGTGAATCAGATATCTCAATCGTCTCTGCAACCCTGATGCAGATCGATACCGCGATTTGGGCATATGCAAATCCTGCAAAGCGCGATGCTCTTCGTGCACACCTCGGACAATCTGTTGAAGCCCTGCTTGATGCATCCGCGCCAGGAAGCGATCATCAGATGGCATTTGCTCGAGCCTTTGCAAACTTTGCCTTCACGCCTGCACAGTTCGATCGCATCAAGGCAATTCTCGATGGATCAATCAACGGCCTGGTGATTGACGCTGAAATCCGCTGGTACATCTTTATCTGTGGAGTAAAGCGTGGAGTATTCGGTCCTGCTGAAATCCAAGCAGAATCCAAGAAGGATGAAACGGCTCACGGCAAGCAGTACACCGCACGTGCCAGCGCATCCTTGCCAAGTAAAGATGCGAAATTGAAGGCATTTAATTCGATCATTACAGATAATCTCTCGAACACAATCCATTCCTATACCTGCCTAGGATTTAACGAGAATATCCATCACGAAGTTCTCGCAGACTTTGTCGATCCGTACTTTGATTCAATACTCAAAGTGTGGGAGACAAAAGGCTATGAGATTGCCGAAACAACAGCAACGCTTCTTTTCCCAACATGGGTGATTACTCCGCAAACGCTAGCCAAGGCAGAGCACTGGCTCAATGTGACTGGCAAGGATGCATCTATCGCTCTTCGACGAGCAATCACAGAAGGACGTGATGCAATGGCTCGCGCGCTTAAGGCACGTTCTTCCGATAACTAACCCTTGCGTAGTGTGCGGGTGACAGTGTTTGACTGTCGCCCACTTGAATCCACCGCGTAGAAAGCAAATGTGTAACTCCCTGCGGCCCAGTTGGTAGCTTCAAATTCCCAATAGGGATTAGTTGAAGATGTGGAAATGCAGCCTTCATTATCTGCATAGTTGCTAAATGAATATGAGCCAACGAAGAAGCCTGAACTTGGAACGCTTCCGTTTAGTTTTAGACATGCGCGAGCGATGGATGCTGTTCCAAATTCGGATGGTGTGGCAGTTCCAGAAAGTGTAAACCTACCTGAAATAATTGAGCCATCTGCTGGTGAAGAAAGGCTTGCGACGGGATTGGCATTACTAATTGTTAATGTTCGAAAGGCTGTGTTTGAAACACGTCCACTTGAGTCAACTAAGTAGTAAGTGAATGAGTATGTGCCATTAGTCCAATTTGTTGTATCAAACTCCCAATAGGGATCAGTTGACGATGTTGAAATACAACCTTCATTATCTGCATAGTTGCTAAATGAATATGAGCCAACGAAGAAGCCTGAGCTTGGAACTTTGCCATTCAGCTTGAGGCAAACTTTATTCACTGTTGCCGTTCCGCCTGGCGATGCAGCTGCCGTGCCACGCAATGTGAACTTACCAGCGTTCACAGATCCTTCTGCGGGGGATAAAATTGTTGCCGCGGGATTCTCGTTGGCGACAGTAAAAGATCTATTGACTGTGTTCGACTTTCTGCCACTTGAGTCAACTAAGTAGTAAGTGAATGAGTATGTGCCATTAGTCCAATTTGTTGTATCAAACTCCCAATAGGGATCAGTTGACGATGTTGAAATACAACCTTCATTATCTGCATAGTTGCTAA
>JBILIJ010000041.1:0-6576 GCA_044350045.1 Candidatus Planktophila sp.
TAATGTGGCAGAGCGAGGTATTCGCTTAGCCCTGGTTGATAGATTTCCACTAGGTCTCCAAGCATGCAGCGTTGCAGTAAATGACGTGTACGGAGGATCGCTTGCGCTCACCCATCTACATGACCTTGGCCATCGAAAAATTTTAGTCATCATGGGCAAGGAAGACTTTCCTCAAGTGGTAGATCGAATTACTGGCATCAAACAAGCAATAGAAAATATTGCAGACGCAGATGCTCCAGAATTCATCAAGATTCATTTGGACTCGATGAGTGTTAAGAATGCTTACGAGGTAATCCGAGAAATAAATTTACCTTTTGATTTTACGGGCGTCATTTGCGGCAACGATTTAATTGCCATTGGTGTGATTCGAGCGCTAGGAGAGAAAAATATTTCTATACCTGAAGATGTTTCAGTAATTGGTTATGATGATATTGATTTTGCTAGTAGTGCAACTGTGCCAATTACATCAATATCTCAACCATCGTATGAGTTAGGTTTTACCGCGGCAGAGCTCCTCATTTCAGAGGGTGAAAGTCCAGAAAAGCATGTTCATCAACGTATTGAATTTCAACCCAAACTAGTAATTCGTTCATCTACTGCCGAAGCGAAATCACACCGGTCTTAAAGCTAAATTTTAGTGCGGTCGGCTAAATCAAAAGCGATCATTGCACAACCAATTATTCCGGCCCTAGATCCGTGCTGTGCAATTTCAAGGCGAGGTTTGCGCTGAAAGGTAAGCGAAGATTCTAAATGCTTACGAATCGGAGCTAAGAGTGTCTCTCCCGCATTAGATAGTCCACCACCAAAAACAATTACTTCAGGCGCTAGTACCGTGATTAAAATTTCACATGCCTTAGACATTGAATCGGTTGCAGATTGCCACACAGCTTTCGCGAGAGGATCACCGGAAGTTACTAGTTCGAAGATTTTTTCTGTGCTTATATCTGAAGCCCCACCTTGTTCAGCGAATGCACTACTAATTGCTAGCGCAGAGGAGACAGCCTCTAAACACCCAATCTTCCCGCATACACAGAGTCGTTTACCGTCGACGTTGAGATGACCAATTTCTCCAGCATTTCCTTGAGCGGATTGTATTTCACCGTTGATAATCAGCGCTGCGGCGATTCCAGTACCAATTGGAATAAAGATTGCATCTTTTATTCCTTGTGCGGCACCGCTGCGCAATTCAGCAAGTGCGGCAGTGCGAACATCGTGTCCAAATGCAACGGGGATATCGATGGCATCCTGTAGGAGTTCTTGAATATGTACGTTCTCCCACTGAAGATTTCCAGTCCAGCGCGCTATTCCTGCTACTTCATCAACTACTCCGGGAACAACTAAACCGATAGCTTCAATTTGGTGCACTTTCGCGAATTCTTTTATTTGTGCAGCGATGATGCGGATTGTCTCTGCTGCTGTTTTATCGCCCTTGGGTGTCGGAGTTGATGTGATGGCGAGAACATTGAATTGAGAATCAACTACACCAATTTTTATCTCAGTCCCACCGACATCGACTGCGACTACATATCTGGTGGACACAGGGCTAATTATTTATCGAGAATGATAGATCGAGCAAGCCCACGTGGATTATCTGCATCTACGCCGCGCTTTTGCGCAATAGCGATTGCAACACGTTGAGCGCGAATCAGATGAGCCATTGGATCTAGGGTGCTAGATTCAAAAAGTGCGCCGGTTGATTTGATATCGCGAATCAAGTCAGCAGGAATATCGCCAAAAGCCCAGACTGCGCGACCTGGTTGTGAAATCGAGAGTGGACCGTGTCGGTAATCAAGTGCTGGATATGCCTCAGCCCAGAATTGAGAAGACTCTCGAGTTTTAAGCGCCGCTTCATGGGCTAACCCGATTGTCCAGCCACGCCCCAAAAAGCTGATCTGCTCCATATTTACTAGCTCTGAGATGTCGCTAGCAAGGGCTTCCTCGGCATCTTTAATAATTGAGGTCAGATCAAAACCGAGATGGGAGCGCAGAAGACCAAGTGCGGCCGTGGCCCAACGAGTTTGTAGAACAGATTGTTCGTCGGCAAAATCCATAACGATTGTCTCTGAAGCGTTTTTTTCAACAGGAGATTCATGGATTGCGGTAAGTACAACCGAAGGTGTCTCTATCTTTGCGAGTAGTTCAACAACTTCGGTAGTGGTACCAGAGCGTGAGATAGATACAACACGGTCATACTTACGGTCGTAGTTAAATTCTGATCCGGCATATACATCGGTCTCACCGTGGCCGGCTGCTTCTCGCAATTGGGCATAGGCCATCGACATAAACCATGAGCTGCCACAACCGACAACAGCTACGCGCTCGCCTTTGTGCGGGAGTTTGTGAAAAACACTTGGGGCAAATTCAGCGACCTGGCGCCAAATCTGGGGTTGAGATGCGATCTCTTTCTCAGCGTGAATTGCTCTGACCATGGCGTAACGGTAAAGGTGGAATGCACTGAAGTCAAAAATTCTGCAGAATAATGGTCTGTATCAATACAGATTAAGCAATATCGGACAAAAGTTTGATTTATTTGCAGGAAAATGATCAACTTCGGGGGTGAGAGCGCAAATAGATGAGTAAACAAGAACGTCTATCGAGGATTCTTGAGATTGTTGTCGAGAAGGGCGCTGTAGATGTTGAGTATGTTGCAGGAGCGTTGGAAGTTTCCACAGCAACGATTCGCAGAGATTTTGACGCACTAGCAAAGAGACAGCTTCTCTCTCGCACCCATGGTGGTGCTGTTGCCACAGGTGGTTCACTCGGACTGCCGTTGACATACAAGATAGCAAAAGATGACGAGGTGAAACAAAGAATTGCGGCTGCTGCAGCTCGCATGGTTTCGCGCCACGATGTAATCGGAATTAATGGTGGGACGACTACAACTGAAGTAGCTAGGGCAATTGTTGCTAGCCCTGAATTAGCCCCAGGTGATTCCACTGAGCATCAACCCGCCCTGACTGTTGTAACAAATGCTCTTAATATCGCCAGCGAGTTAACTGTACGTTTCCAAATAAAGATTGTAGTTACGGGCGGAGTGGCTAGACAACAGTCATTTGAGTTAACGGGACCTTTTGCAGAAGAAGTACTTAAGGAAGTAAATATTGATATTGCATTTATTGGTGTGACCGGAATGGATGTGGCTTTGGGTGCAACCGCAGGTTACGAAGATGAGGCACGAATCAATCGACAAATGGTAGAACGTGCACAGAAAGTCGTTGTAGTAACCGACAGTTCAAAGTTTAACAAAAGAGCATTTGCATCGATCTGCCCTTTGAGTGCTATTGACGTGCTGATCACCGATAATGGAATTGATCCAAAAACAGCAGAAGAAATTCGCGCCGCAGGCGTGGAGATAGTTCTTGTATAAGGAACAATATGTCACGCACACATGCAGATAAATTGGTACTAGCAGCCAAAAAATCAGGAACTGCAGTTGGCGCATTTAATGTCATTTTGCTAGAACATGCTGAAGCGCTTGTGGCAGGTGCAGAAAAAGCAAACCTTCCGGTGATTCTGCAAATCAGCGAAAATTGTGTGACGTATCATCAAAGTCTCAAACCAATCTCTGTAGCCACAATCGCACTTGCCGAAACTTCATTGGTGCCAGTGTCAGTACACCTGGATCATGCCGAGAGTGAAGAGCTCATAAAAGAAGCGCTAGATCTAGGTTTTGATTCGATTATGTTCGATGGATCTAAACTTGCCTTTGCTGAAAATGTTGCAACGAGTGCGCGAATCTCTGATCTTTGCAAAAGTTATGGGGCAACCCTTGAAGTCGAAATTGGTGAAGTAGGTGGTAAGGACGGGGTCCACGCACCTGGAATTCGAACAAAACCATTAGAGGCGAAATCATTTGCTGAATCGACAGGAGCTGATTTGCTAGCTGTTGCTGTCGGATCTTCACATGCCATGACCACGCGTGATGCAACTCTTGATTTTGAACTGATTGCAGAGATTGCAGCATCTGTTTCAGTCCCTCTGGTGCTGCATGGATCCTCTGGGGTTAGTGATGGAGATCTACAAAAGGCAGTAAAGGCAGGAATGAGCAAGATAAATATTGCAACACACCTCAATCATGTTTTTACTGATGAAATTCGTAAAGTTTTACAAACTAATCCTGAGCTAGTAGATCCTCGCAAGTACATCGCCCCAGGGCGCACAGCGGTAAGTTTAGAAACTGCACGTCTTCTGAAAATTCTGAACTTAAACTAATAAGTTTCTGACTTTACTTTTTCTCATTCATCACATGGCTGAAGAAAATTAAAGAGATCAGCATTAGTCCTGGAATAAGTAACCCCCACGTCAGGCCTCCAACTTGGGTAACCCACGATATAAATAATTTAATGACAGAAACCATTGCAATATTCATAAGCCCCATTTGGCCAATCACTGCAGCAAAGCTCTCGTTAGATCGCGCTTGAGCGATATTGAGGAAAAGGGGCGCCATAAATGATGTACCTAACCCACCGAATGCGAGGGCCAGTAAGAAAGACCAATATGCCAATGGATTAGTGGGGTCGATCCAATGACTCAGAAGCACTCCAGCGCAGTACCCACCACCACCAATAAGTGCGCCGAAGTTAAAGAGTTCTGTCGTAGTAAAGCGTTCAAAGACGCGATGCACGTTTAAGCGACCAATAATCATAAAACCTAAGAAAACCAGATACGGCAGTGCTGAAAACTTCGGGCTAATTTGCAGATCCTCCCGCGCATAAATGGTCGCCCAGTCAGCCATGGAATATTCCATTTGAATTGCCATCAACATAGCAATATAGAAAGGCCAATCCACTTTAAACTTACGCACGGCAAAGAGTGAATAGCTAAACGATGTATTTGCCGAACCGGGCTCTATAAAATGTGGTGCAATCTTAATCAACTGTGTGCCGATTCCTACCAAACAGATAACCTGAACGACTCCAATGTGAACACTAAGGCTGACACGATCAACAATGAGGGAACTCAATAGAATCGCGCCTAATGCGCCGCAACTCCATACACCTGCAGTTTTTGGGAGCAAGAGCTTATTTATTCTGCCTTGAATTGAAAGTGCTTGGGCGTTTAATGCGATGTTAAAAGTTGCAATAAGCCAACCGAGTGAAATATTGCAAATAATGAAGAATAATTCTTGCTTGATGTTTACGGTAATAAAAATCAAGAGACAAAAACCTAAAGCAGTAGCAGGTAGAAAAACGCTTACTCCGAAGTGATTAATTAAATTTCCAACAGTGGCTAGCGCAAGAATCGCGCCAATTCCACCTAAGCTCAGGAGAATCCCAAAGTAGCCATTATTTACATCCAGATTTGCTTTTACTTCAGGAAATCGTGGGACCCAGGACATTCCACTGAGGCCGAAGAGAAAGAAGATAATGAGAAGGGGGCGCTGAGTCTCTTCAACACTCTGCAAGCCACGTGGCCATCTCATCACTGACATAATCCTAAGGTATTGAACGTTCATTTTTGAAGAAAAAAAGTAGGTTTTCCAGAAAACTCTTTACAACATCACATATGTTTCCTAGAGTAATTCTATGACCAATATTGTAACAATTCGCGACGTAAAAGTAATCCTTACCGCACCTGAAGGAATCAATTTAGTTGTAGTAAAAATTGAAACCTCAGAGCCAGGTCTCTATGGCTTGGGTTGTGCAACCTTTACCCAACGCTATTTACTAGTGAAGACAGCGATCGAAGATTACTTACGTGATTTTCTAATTGGAAAAGATGTCGCCAATATTGAAGATATTTGGCAGACCTCGATGGTCAACTCGTATTGGCGAAATGGCCCCGCTCTCAATAATGCGCTCTCTGGCGTTGATATGGCTCTATGGGACATTGCGGGTAAGCGTGCGGGTATGCCGGTTTATGACTTGTTGGGTGGAAAGACCCGAGAAGCGGCTGCAATTTATCGCCATGCAGATGGAAAGTCAGTTGGCGAAGTCGAAGAAAATGTTCGCAAGTTTATGGATCAAGGACTTCTTTATATCCGTTGCCAGATGGGCGGTTATGGCGGACGCATTCATGACGTTAGAAAGCCAGATGGCGCACTACCAGGGGCTTATTTCGACCCGATTGCGTATTCGCGAGACACCGTAAAATTATTTGACCACATGAGATCAACTGTTGGTGATGAGATTGAACTGCTGCATGATGTTCATGAGCGACTTACGCCAATCGATGCGGTCAGACTTTCTAAAAACTTAGAGCCTTACCGACTCTTTTTCTTAGAAGATGCACTAGCGCCAGAATCTATAGATTGGTTCCGCATGATGCGCGCACAATCTGCCACACCAATTGCGATGGGCGAGCTCTTCACTCATCCGCAAGAATGGCTACCTTTGATTTCAGAACGCCTCATTGACTTCATTCGCTGCCACATCAGCACAATTGGCGGAATCACACCTGCGAAAAAACTTGCGCACTTGTGTGAGGCATTCGGCGTCAGAACTGCCTGGCATGGACCTGGTGATGTCTCTCCGGTAGGGCACACAGCCAATCTTCATCTAGATGTAAGTTCTGCAAACTTCGGAGTACAGGAATGGTGGGGTCCAACCGACATCATCTATGACATGTTCCCGGGCA
>JBILIJ010000042.1:0-6459 GCA_044350045.1 Candidatus Planktophila sp.
GCTCTACCATTGAGCTACACCCGCAGGTGGTCGTGCTTGTGGTGCTTAGCCTAGGTTACCGCGTCGGTTCGCGAGAGCAAAAAATTACTCTAGACTCACGTCTTGCGCCTCGGGGCGTAGCGTAGTGGCTAGCGCGCCTGCTTTGGGAGCAGGAGATCGGGAGTTCGAATCTCCCCGCCCCGACCAGTTTCATTTTGGTCAGTTCTATTAATACATCCTTATACAGATCGATGATCAGGGAGCACAGTGAAGAGCACAGTAGAGACACTTTCACCTACTCGAGTAAAGCTAGATGTAGAAGTTACATTTGCAGAGCTAACTCCACATATCGATGCTGCCTATAAGAAAATTGCTAAGCAGATAAACATTCCAGGTTTCCGCAAAGGACATGTTCCTGCGGCAATGATCGATCAGCGTGTTGGTCGGGGAAGCGTTCTTGATGAGGCGATCAACTCAGCTCTGCCTGAGTTTTACTCACAAGCAGCTCGTGAGCATGATGTTCTCGTCATTGGACGCCCAGAAGTTGATATTAAAGAGTTCGTCGATAAAGAGAAGTTGGTATTTGTTGTTGAGGTGGATGTTCGTCCAGAAGTCCAGCTTCCAGACTTTTCGAAGATTGAAATTACTGTCGATGATGTCAAGGTCGAAGATAAAGATATTGATGAGCAGCTCGATGGATTACGCGCTCGCTTCGGAACACTTCATACCGTTGAGCGTGCAGCTAAAGATGGCGATTTCGTAACCATCGATCTCACAGCTCGTATTGATGGAGAAGAAGTTGAAGGTGGCAAGGCGAATGAGATTTCATACGAAGTTGGCTCAGATCGCATGATTGATGGTCTTGATACAGCACTTGTTGGAATGGCTGTTGGCGAGACGAAAACATTTACATCACAACTCGTTGGTCAAAAAGATGACGAGAAGGGTGATGTTGAAATCGTTGTAAAGGCTGTTAAAGAGCGCGAACTACCTGCAGCCGATGATGCCTTTGCAAAACTCGCATCTGAGTTCGACACCATCGCAGAGCTTCGTGCAGATTTCGTTGAGCGTCTTGGTCGCGTGAAGAAGATGGAACAGGGTGCTCAGGCACGCGATCTACTTCTTGAGAAGTTACTTGCCGATCTAGAAATTCCGGTACCAGAGGCAATGGTTGAGGCTGAGGTTAAAGACCATCTCGAAGGCGAAGGCCGTCAGGAAGATGCTGAACACCGCGCCGAAGTTGATGGCCAGGTTCGTTCATCTCTTAAATCTGATTTCTTGCTTGACTCTATTATTAAGAGCGAGCAGGTTGAGATTACTGAAATGGAACTTACCGAATACCTCGTGCGCACCTCACAGCGCTATGGAATGGCGCCTGAGCAGTTTGCGCAAGAACTTCAGAAGGCGGGCCAGATTGGTCAGCTTGTTGCTGAGGTTTCGCGAGCAAAGGCGTTGGCGGTAGTTCTTGAGCGAGTCAAGGTTTCAGATAAGTCTGGAAATGTGATCAACCTCGAAGAACTTCGTCCTAAAGCTCCAGAAGCACCTGTAGCCGAATAGTTTTCATATGCCCTGAGCGAACAGGGGCAGATTCACGCACTTTCTGGCGCAAATGGGGAAGCATTTTCACGCTGGAATTGTTAAGGTCAATACATATAACAATTCAGGAGGATGAAGTGGATTATCTCAACCCGGAAGCGGCGCAGATTTTAGCCCGCGCACCACACTCAGCATCAGGTGGGCTAGACGATCAGGTCTACAACCGTTTGCTTCGTGAACGAATCATCTTCCTTGGCTCAGTCGTTGAAGACTCAATGGCCAATGCGATCGCGGCCCAAATTCTTCTTCTTGCTGCCGAAGATCCAAAGAAAGATATTTTTCTCTACATCAACTCACCTGGTGGTTCTGTAACTGCAGGTATGGCGATCTACGACACCATGCAATATGTTCAAAATGATGTTGCAACTGTTGGAATGGGACTTGCCGCATCGATGGGTCAATTCCTTCTATGTTCAGGTGCTGCCGGAAAGCGTTATGCGCTCCCACATGCGCGCGTAATGATGCATCAGCCTTCATCTGGAATCGGCGGAACAGCAACTGATATCAAGATTCAGGCAGAACAAATTGGTTTTACAAAGCGAAAGATGGCAGAGCTCATCGCCCATCACACAGGACAGACAATCGAGACAATTACTGCAGATTCAGATCGCGATCGCTGGTTCACAGCAGATGAAGCCAAGGAATATGGTTTTGTCGATCACGTGGTTCGCTCTGCAGGTCAAGTTCTAGGTAGCGGAGGAACAGCCTAATGAATAACGAATTTGATCGCGCACAAGAAATAGTTTCTCGTTACGTACTCCCAGTCTTTGAAGAGAAGACTGCCAATGGATATAAGCGCCACGATCCATACACCAAGCTCTTCGAAGAGCGCATTATTTTCTTGGGCCAGCCAATCGATGACACTGTTGCAAACGATGTCATGGCCCAGCTTCTCACCCTTGAGTCAATGGACTCTGATCGTGACATTATTATTTACATCAACTCACCAGGGGGATCATTTACAGCCCTGACAGCAATTTACGACACTATGCAATTCGTTCGCCCAGATGTGATGACAATCTGTCTCGGCCAGGCGGCATCTGCTGCTGCGATCATTCTTGCTGGTGGTGCAAAGGGAAAGCGTTACGCCCTTGAGCACTCACGTATCTTGATTCACCAACCTTCATCTGAGGGTGGGGGACAGGCATCTGATATCGAGATTCAAGCACGCGAGATCATGCGTATGCGTGAACTTCTTGAGAGCATGCTCTCTAAGCACACCACTCGTACCCCAGACCAAGTCGCACAAGATATCGAACGCGACAAGATTCTTACAGCTGCAGAAGCAGTTGAGTACGGGCTGATCGATCAGGTACTTGCAAGTCGAAAGGCAAAGCCAACCTGGTAACAACCAGGAACATCTCTTACTATCGTGAAACTATTTGAGGCGGGATCCCTTTGGTCATACAGAGGGTTTCGCCTCTTTTGGTTTTCAAACACAATCTTTGTAATCGGTGCAGCCGCGTTTCCTGTTGCTCTTGCTGTTGCAGTTCTTGATAGCAATGGAAATGATCCAAAGTCGTTAGGTGTTGTTCTTGGTGCTCGTTTACTTGCGGCAATTCTCGTTTCTCCTGTCGCCGGAGTGTGGGCGGATCGTTTACCTCGAACCCACGTGATGATTTCTGCCGATCTATTTCGCGCGATACTCGTCTTCTCATTGGTATTTCTCGCCATATCATCAACGCCATTTTGGGTACTAGCGGCAGTTGTTTTTCTAATGGGTGTCGGAGATGCCTTCGGTATGTCAGCAGCGGCCGCGATTATGCCAAGCCTTTTGCCCGAAGATAAATTAATGGCAGGTAATGTTGCGCGCACCATAGTTGTTCGCACCTCCAACATTATTGGCCCTGGTGTTGGCGCGGGAGCAATCCTGCTCTTTGGTGCCCAATACACATTTGTTCTCACCGGGGTGTTATTTGTTATTGGAACCTCGCTCATGTTCTTTATCAACGAAGATTTCAAGCACATTGCGCATGAGGATAAGCAGACATTCTTAGTTGATCTTAAAGAAGGTATGCATACCGTCTGGCATATCAAGTGGATTTTTGCCCTCATAGCTTCAACATCTTTTCAATTAATGTTTATCGTCGGCGTTGAGAGCGTTCTATTGCCAGTGATTACTCGGCGAGAATTTGAAACGAACAATGTATTTGCTGTATCCGCATCCGTATTCTCCTTGGGTGCCATTATTGGCGCATTGATTTCTCTGCGTCTAAAGATTAAGCACCAAGGGCAATTTTGTATCCTTGTTTTTGCACTTTTGTCTACGACAACTTTGGCGCTGGCATTTCCATTTTCACCCTACATAATCATTGCTGCATATTTCTTAGCAGGTCTCTCTGTAGGTCCATGGGAAGCTTTCTGGGCGGCTGCCGTGCAGAAAGAAGTGCCACAAGCGCTACAAGGCCGAGTCTTTAGCGTCGACCACATGGGATCGACTGCACTCATTCCACTTGGCATGGTCTTGGTGGGACCTGCAGCAGAACTACTGGGGGAGAAGCCGATGTTGATCGGTGTCTCGATTTTGCATGTGCTGATCAGCCTTTCAGTTCTTAAAGTCACTGGTGTGCGCGATCTCAAAATGCCTGCATCCTTCTGGAATTCTTCTCAGGGCGAACAGCTCAAGCGCTAAATTCGCCCACATTCTTCTGCCATTAAATCTACGATTGCCCTACTTCCCCTCACATTAGGAGCACCATGACACGCATCGGCGAGACTAGCGATCTGCTGAAATGTTCTTTCTGCGGCAAGACTCAAAAGCAAGTAAAGAAGTTGATTGCCGGTCCTGGTGTCTATATCTGCGACGAGTGCATAGAACTCTGTAATGAGATTATCGTTGAAGAGCTCTCCGAGGCGACTTCATTAGGGTTAACCGAACTTCCGAAACCACAGGAAATTTTTGAATTCCTTGATCAATATGTGATCGGTCAAGATCGTGCAAAGAAGTCACTCTCAGTTGCTGTCTATAACCATTACAAGCGCGTGCAGTCTGGTGAACCAAAGAGCGATGATTCGATTGAACTCGCTAAATCAAATATCTTGTTGTTGGGGCCAACTGGTTGCGGAAAGACCTTAATGGCTCAAACCCTGGCTCGCATGCTTAATGTTCCATTTGCTATCGCTGATGCGACCGCGCTAACTGAAGCTGGTTATGTCGGTGAAGATGTCGAGAATATTCTTCTTAAACTTCTGCAAGCTGCTGATTACGATGTGAAGAAAGCTGAAACAGGAATTATCTACATTGATGAAATTGATAAAGTAGCTCGCAAATCTGAAAATCCTTCCATCACTCGAGATGTCTCAGGTGAAGGAGTTCAGCAGGCACTCCTTAAGATTCTTGAAGGAACTGTTGCATCAGTGCCACCACAGGGTGGGCGTAAGCATCCGCACCAAGAATTTATTCAGATTGATACAACTAACGTACTCTTTATCGTGGGCGGTGCCTTTGCCGGTCTCGATAAAATCATCGAGGCACGAAGCGGCTCTGCAAGTGTTGGATTTAATGCAACGCTTAAAACTCAGGAAGAGAAGAACGCAAAAGACTTCTTTGCTGATGTGATGCCAGAAGATTTGTTGAAGTTTGGAATGATTCCAGAATTTATCGGTCGCCTTCCAGTGATCACCAGCGTTGAAAATCTTGACAAGCCTGCATTAATGCAGATTCTTACTGAGCCACGCAATGCATTGGTAAAGCAATACCAAAGACTCTTTGACCTTGACGATGTAGCTCTTGAATTCGAGCCAGATGCACTTGAGGCGATTGCAGATCTTGCCCTCAAGCGCGGAACTGGAGCTCGCGGACTCCGGGCAATTATGGAATCAGTTCTTCTCACAGTGATGTATGAGGTACCAAGTCGCAGCGAAGTGGCCAAGGTACTCATTACTAAGGCCTGCATTGATGGCTCATCAACCCCTGAAATGGTGATGCGCACAGGTGATATTCCAAAGCGTGCGACTCGTCGCGAAAAGGGTTCGCAGGAGAAGAGCGCATAAATAAACTAGACTCACGCCCATGCCTCAACAACATGGACGTGAGTTATCTGCCGGTTTTATTCCTGCAGATATCGAGTCCGTGCTCTATTCCAAGTGGCTGAGTGCAGAGTATTTCACCGCTAACGCCGCGTCAGCTAAAGAACCTTTCACCATTGTTTTACCTCCGCCAAATGTGACCGGTGTACTGCATATAGGTCATGCTCTAGATCAAACTCTTCAAGATTGTCTCTCGCGAATGAAGCGAATGAAGGGTTTTGAAGTTCTATGGCTACCCGGTATGGATCACGCAGGTATCGCAACGCAGAATGTTGTTGAAAAGCAATTAGCCGCTCAAGGAAAAACTCGTCACGATCTAGGCCGTGAAGCTTTTGTGGCAAAGGTGTGGGAGTGGAAGGCTGAATCCGGTGGAGCAATTCTTGATCAGATGAAGCGTCTTGGTTCAGGAGTTGATTGGAGTCGTGAGCGCTTCACGATGGATGAAGGAATGTCCAACGCCGTTGTTTCAATATTTAAGAAGATGCACGACGCAGACCTCATCTATCGAGCAGAGCGAATCATCAACTGGTGCACACGTTGTCTAACCGCGCTTTCAGATATTGAAGTGGATCACAGCGATGATGAAGGTGAATTTATACAGATTCGTTATGGAGAAGGCGATCAATCAATTGTGGTCGCTACAACCCGTGCTGAAACTATGCTCGGAGACGGAGCAGTTGCAGTACATCCGGATGATCCTCGTTACAAGCATTTGATTGGTACCGAGGTACTCCTGCCTCTAGTAAATCGTATGATCCCAATTATTGCTGACGAATTGGTAGAGCAAGATTTTGGTACTGGAGCTGTGAAAGTTACTGCAGCACACGATCCAAATGACTTTGAAATGGCGATGCG
>JBILIJ010000018.1:0-23525 GCA_044350045.1 Candidatus Planktophila sp.
GGTTATCCCGGAATGCCTGAAGTTTCAAATATGGCGATACCAAAGAAGTTATTGGAAAAGGGTATTGATGACCTTGTCCGTATCTGTGATGGTCGAATGAGCGGCACCGCCTTCGGAACTGTTGTGTTGCATGTTTCCCCGGAAGCAGCAGCTGGTGGACCACTTGCTCTTATTCGCAACGGTGATTTAATCGAACTCAATGTTCCTGCGCGAACAATTAATTTAAAGATCAGTGACGCCGAGTTAGCAGCACGAACTCCATCACAGGCAACACTTGATGCTTTGGCTAAGCCAACACGTGGCTGGGAGCGTATGTATATCGACCATGTACAACAGGCGCACTTAGGTGTAGATCTTGATTTCCTACGTGGTTCAACCGGTTCTGCAACTCCTCGCGAGTCACACTAAGTACGGCTCGAAATTAGAGCCTTAATTCACCCGATTAACAATGGATGGAAGAGGCGGTAGACTTGCCTCACACTTGGAGACGTCGCATAGCCCGGTCGAGTGCGCCTCACTGCTAACGAGGTAAGGGGTTAAACCCTTCAGGAGTTCAAATCTCCTCGTCTCCGCCAGATTTACAATTGTTTCCCTCTAAGGGAATTCACAGAATGTGTTACTACCCTGACTCACATGAAGCGCATTCACTTCACACCCATTGCTATCGCAACCATCGTCTTCGTTGGCCACATAGCTGTAGACCTGACGATGACGTCAAAAATCGCTTCACAGATTCAAGATCAATTGCCAAAAGCTACAGGCGTTTCGGCATCCATTCCCCTTGTTGATGTCATACAGAATGTGACTACAGATTCGATAAAGTCTTTAACTATCAAGATCGGTAACTATTCACTCAAGGGCGGCGATACTGATGTTTTTCTTGAAATCAAAGCAAGTCAGATTAACAAAGATAAGCCAACTAAAGCCAAATCTCTAGAGATAACGGCAACAATTCCGGCATCGACCATATTAAATAACGCTCAATTTGAGAGCGCGGAAATCGTAGGGAACGCGATACAAATCGCGATCGGCCCCGGCGGTCTTGGACAAGCGCTGCTAGTACCCAGGTATTCAAATAATCAGATTTACTTTCAAGTAAAGAGCGTCTCAATCTTCGGTAACGAAGTCCCGGCGTCATCGCTGCCTCCAGATATCCAATCGCAAATCAAGAGTAAGAGTCTTCGCACCCTTAATTTTCCTGATGAAATGAAAGTTAAGTCAGTATCAATGAGCCCTCAAGGCCTATCACTAAAACTTGTAGGCAACAATATTCAGCTCGGTAGTCTTGGTTCATCACTGTAGAGGGATATATGAAACTTAAGCTGAAGAAGGTACTGTCAAAGGATCCATCTAGCTTTAATGGGTTTAGATCAATCCGAATAGTTGGGTTTAAGGCCCCTTAGGTAGCCGCACTGCTAACGAGGTAAGGGGTTTTCCGCCAGCTTAGTTTTTATAGAACAAAAGGAACTGTTCCCGCACCCGGAATTCCCACATCGATACGAAAAAGGTTTCCATCTTCGCTTCCTATTTTTCGCCCATCCCCAAGATCAATCGATGCCGTGGTGATGTAAAGGGTTGTGGAATCTTCACCAGCAAAGCAGCAGCTAGTAATCTGTGGAACTGGAAGTTGAATTTCATGAGTTTGAATACCTTCAGCTGAAAATCTTCTCACCTGCTGTCCACCGAAGAAAGCGACCCAAATTCCACCTTCTCTGTCGGCACACATTCCGTCTGGGATGCCGAATGAGTCTGGAAATTCAATAAAGTTTCTAAAACCAATAATCGAAGAAGTAGATGCATCAAAATCTGAAACTTGAACAGATTTTTTCCCAGAGTCTATGTAATACATCTTGGAACCATCAGGGTTCCAAGCAAGTCCATTTGAAACCGTGACATCTTTAAGAACTTTTGTAATTCCATGGGAATCAATTCGATATAGCGAACCAGTAGGTGAAATTCCATCACCCATAGTTCCGCCGAAAAGCACGCCGTTAGGATCGCACTTTGCATCATTCATACGGTTTCCAAGAATTTCAGGTTCGATCGAAAACTTCTTTTCAAGATTTTTGCCATCTAGATCAGTTAGATACAGGCCATCATCTAGGGCAATCGCTAATTTATTGGAGGTAGTCGGCAAAACAGCACCAGGAAACATCTCTGTTGAGAAATGATCAATCGTTCCAAGCTCAGGGTTATGTGTGTATACCCTTTTTCCAAAGATATCTACGCAATGCAGCACACCAAGTTTGGTATTCCATGCTGGTCCTTCACCTAATGCGGCTTGGATTTTGGCGGCAACATCTAGACCCTTAATACTTTTTATCATTTCTTAATTCCCTTTGTCGTAACCAAGGCGTGAGAGTAAGCCACCATCTGCTTGAATCGTAGTTCCAGTAATGAAAGAGGCCTCTGGGGATGCGCACCACACCAAAACCCTTGCGATATCTTCTGGCTCTCCCACATGACCGATAGATTTTCCATCAGTTGGGAAACCTAAACTGTTCAACAATTCTGCATCTTGAGCTAAATCTTTCGTTGTCATAGGTGTGTTAATTCCGCCAGGTGCGACTCCGACAACACGAATGGATTGTGGGTTCAATTCAATAGCTAACTCTGTCGTGAGAGCCTTCACTCCACCCTTTGAGGCGGTGTAGGCAGCATGATTTTTCATTGTTGAGTAAGCATGCACAGATGAGACATTCACAATACATCCACCGCCATTATTTTTAAACAATGGCAATGAATATTTAGAGGTCAAGAAAACTGCGCGCAAGTTAACATTAAGTATTGCATCCCACTCACTTACGCTCGTATCTTCAATCCCGGCCCCATTAGTAGGCAGTCCAGCCACATTAAACAAAGCAGCTAACTTTGAATCTTTAAACTCAGCAAATACTTTTTCGATACTCTCTGGAACCGATAAATCACACTTTCGGTAGAGGTTCTTCTTTTCCGAGAGAACTTTCGCGCTAGATCCAGCACTGTCATGTCTATCTAAACCTAGAACTATTGCCCCGCTGTCACTAAGTAATTGCGCAGTTGCGAGCCCAATGCCTGAAGCAGCCCCAGTAACAATACAAAATTGACCTTCCCAATGATTCTTGGAATTCATAGCGGTCTCTTTCTCTTCGGTGAACTACTTCTAAGATCTCACATACTATGCCATGATTGTGTGCATGGCGGAATACATTCATGGCTGGAAAACAGAAGTACTTGAAAATGATTATTTGAAAGTATCTGTTATCCCTGAATTAGGTGCAAAAGTTGCGCAGATTAGAGATAAGCGCGCTGACTATGAATGGCTTTGGGAAGATCCAACGCGCCCACCAAGGGCTAGAGAATCCGGTGATGCTTACGACGCGCATGAAATAACAGGCTTTGATGAATGTTTTCCAAACATTGGGATTAGTTCTTATCCAGGAGATCCCACTTTAACGTTGCCAGACCATGGGGAGCTGTGGTCACAAGCCTGGGAATATCAGAAATCTAAGAATTCAATAATTACTAGTACGAGCGGCAAAGTTTTCCCTTACAAATTCCAGCGAGAGATAACTTTGAAGGATCACTCTTTAGAATTTTCATACGTCATTGAGAATATTGGCCAAGAAAGTTTCAAAGGATTTTGGTCGGCTCATCCACTTTTTCACGCAGTCGAGGGAATGCAGATTTTGATAAACGGTAATCCACCAATGACCAAAGAGTTCGGTCTTAGTGGGCGAATGGGAATTGATGGAGCAGATGGTTACGCAGGACATTTAGATTCCTATACCTGGCCGAACACCATGGGGGAGTCGGGCAGAAGCTATGACTTAAGTAAGATAACTTTGGTGCCACCGCTTACCGATAAGGTTGTTGTGGCCGCACCAATCGATGGTCAAGTTACCTTGTTGAATCCACGCCATAAGTGCGCAGTGCGATTTTCATTTGATCCCGAGCAAATTCCGTACGTTGGTGTTTGTTTTAATTTAGACGCGTGGCCCTCTACGGGAGAAAAAGCTCGCTGGGTAGCGATCGAACCTTCAACAGGGCCAACAGATAAGTTGGATGAGGCCGATCAGATGTACGAAATTTCTGTCTTTAATCCTCAAAAACCGCTCACCTTTAGCTTTGCACTCACTTTTGAATCTATTTCTTAATAGTCTCCGACCGTTCCGCCCGCGTTATAGGCCAAATTGCCTCCATCAACAGGCAAGATCGTTCCCGTAATCATGGCTGCAGCATCACTAGCCAAGAAGTGAACCGCATGTGCGATGTCCTCTGGCTCTGCCACTCGACCCATAGGGATTCCACGCACTAAAAGGGTAGTCAGGGCCTTGGCAGCCTCTCCTTCAGTTTCAATCCACTTGCGCCACCCGGGGGTATTTACAGAACAAGGCTGAATAGCATTCACACGAATTTTTGACTTAGCCCATTCGATCGCAAGTTCGCGCGTAAATTGATTTACCCCACCTTTTGCAACGCTGTATGCAAAATTTCCACGACCAATAGCTGAGCTTCCCGCAATTGAACTAATGTTCACAACTGCCGCAGGCTTCTTTTCTGGTAGTACCAATTTGGCGAACTCACGTGCATTCAAGAAATAACCTGTGAGTGATGTTCCAATAACACGGTTCCATTCTTCAAGTGAAGTGTCTTGAGGAGGCGTGTGCATTCCGTGTGCTGCGTTATTCACCAAAACATCCGGTGCGCCAAACTCTTTTGCAACATATTGGTAGAGAGCAATTACTTCAGACTCTATACTCGAATTGCTGACAAATGTTCCACACGTGATACCAAGTGAATCTAACTCTGCCTTCGCGAGCTCAAGTCCGTTTTTATCAATATCGGAGAGAACAATTGTTGCTCCGCTGCCACCTAGTTGTCTGCAGACCGCCAGCCCGATGCCACCGGCGGCACCTGTTACAACAACTACCTTGCTGGTTAAATCAAAAACCTTTGCAGACATCTTCTTCTCCTTTTTAGTATTTCATGACTTTTTTAACAGCCGCTGAAATTGAATCCACTGAAGGAATTGCAGCTTCGCACATTGCAGGGTTTGCACTCAGCGGGGCTCGAACAGCACCAACGCGCACGATTGGACCCTTAAGGGAGCCGAAATTAGCCTCAGTTGCTGTTGCGGCAATTTCGGCCGTAATAGAACCGAACAAAGGAGCTTCGTCCACAACAACAACGCGGCCAAACTTTTGAACCGCTGCGTTAATTGCATCTGTATCAAGTGGGAAAAGAGTACGTAAATCAATGACTTCGACTGATATTCCCTCTGCTTCTAGCGCCTGGGCTGCTTTATTTGCAGTTACAACCGAATATCCATACGAAATAATTGCAGCGTCTTTACCTGACTTGATTGTCGCTGCCTTGCCAAATGGGACAAAGTAATCATCGCCCTTAATTTCACCACGAATACCCGAGAGCTTCTTATGCATCAAGAAAATCACAGGATCTTCATTGCGCAGGGCAGTCTTAATCAATCCCTTAACATCCATTGGCGTTGAAGGAACAGCTAGCGATAGTCCAGCGGTGTGGGCGAAAAAAGATTCAAGTGAATTACAGTGATGCGCACCGCCAAGTGCCACGCCTGAAGTCGCACGAATAACTAGCGGAACCGGCTTGTTGAACATGAATCTAATCTTTGCCGCTTGGTTAATGATTTCATCCATGGCACCAAGAGAAAAATCAATGAAGTTAAGGTCGATGATTGGGTGACAGCCATACATTGCCGAACCCATACCTGCGGCAATCATCGCTGCTTCTGAAATTGGTGAGTCTTTAACTCGATCAAAACCAAATTCTTGAGCAATACCTTTAACTTGGGCAAAGTGTCCGCCACGCTCTTGCAGATCTGTGCCTAAGATAAAGATTCCTTTATTTCGGCTCATCTCCTCGCGAACGCCAGACTGGAAAGCCTCTGAATACGTTGGTGTTGCGTTGGCCTTTACTGTTGTATCGGTGCTCATAATTGAATTCCTAACTTTCCAGAGTCTACGCCGTGGGTGATTGATGAAATATCTGGTTCAGGTGATGACTCGGCAAAGGCAACTGCCTCATCAATTTCTATCCTCACTGATGCACGCATATCGTCGATCTCTTGCTGTGTTGCAAACTTTCTTTCGAGAACTACTCCGGTGTAGTAATCAATAGGATCTTTAGAAGTTCTCCACTCGGCAATCTCTTCTTGAGTTCGATATTGGCCTTTTTCACCTACGTTGTGACCGTAATATCGATATGTAACAGCATTAATGAAGGTAGGTCCTTCGCCAGCTAGCGCTCTCTCCCTAGCCTCGGATGTGTATTTAATAACTTCTTCCACATCCTGGCCGTTGATGTTAAAACTTGGAAGGCCAAATCCTGAAGCGCGCTTTGCTAAATCTCCACCACCTGTAACACGTCCTACAAAAGTTTCTACTGCGTACTGGTTGTTGTCACAAACAATAATGAATGGCAGCTTGTAGATAACTGCCATATTGACAGCTTCCCACGTTCGACCGGTATTCATTCCACCATCACCAACAAAACCTACTGAAACCTTTTTGTCTTTGAGTGTTTGAATTCCTAAAGCAGCTCCCATAGCAATACCAACACCCGCGCCTACAATTCCATTTCCACCAAAGTGTCCACGTTCGACTCCGGCAAGGTGCATTGATCCACCACGACCACCAGATACTCCTGTTGATTTGGCAAAAAGCTCTGCCATCACAGACTTGGCTGTAAATCCCTTGGCCAAAGTGTGGTGGTGTGATCGGTGAGTCGTTCCGATGACATCATCTGGAGCAAGTGCCGAAAGCACACCCACTGCAACTGCTTCTTGGCCAGATGAATTGTGCATTCCGCCTGGCACTTTTCCTCGCAGACATAACTTATCCGCAGTCTCTTCAAAGTCTCGGATTACCATCATCTGACGGAGAGCCGCTAAAGACTTCTCCTTGCTCAAATTACTCATCTACTCAACCTCTCCTGGTGCAAGTATTACGGCAATAGTATTTCCAACCGGAACTTCATCATTTGGCTGGTATCTGTGTTTTCCTAAAATTCCGGATGTCTCTGCAGTTAAGTCCAATGTTGTCTTGTCAGTTTCAATAACCGCAACTGTTTCTCCAGCATTTACTTGATCTCCTGGTTGCTTAGTCCATTCGAGCAAAACGGCATTGTCCATAGCCATTCCTAGCGCTGGTACGAATATCTCTTCCATTTATTTCCTCTTCGTTTCGTAGTTATCTAGAATGGACCAACTGCAAAATTACCGTTACTAATTTTTCCAGTATTTATGAGGCTGAATGCATCCTCAAAACCCCACTGGAATAACCGTGGACCAGAACTTTGCGAATACCAAGCAATATGGGGCGTAACAATCAAATTTTTAGTATGGCGCAGGACAGAGTCTTCAGCTAATGGTTCTTTCTCAAAAACATCTAGACCCGCACCATCTAAGTGACCTGACTCAAGGGCCTTAACCAGCGCGTCTTCATCAATCAATCCGCCTCTGGAGACATTGACCAAAATTGATCCCTTTTGCATTTTTGCTAATTCCTTTTCAGAAATCATGTGATGTGTTGAAGGCATATACGGGGCGTGCATGCTAATCATTTTGCAGGCCGTTAGTAGCTCATCAAGGTTGGTGACCATGCGAACGCCTTCGATCGGTGAAGTGACCCCTGGGTCAAATCCAATAATTTCTTTTACAAAAGGACGCATTTTCTCAATGAAATTTCTGCCAATTCTTCCGCAACCAATCACGCCTAAAGAAGAATCTTGAAGTGAAATTATCTCTGCAGTTTTAGGAGCAGGAATCCATTTACCATCTTGTGTATTTTTATTGCCTTGGAACAGGCCTCTATGTAATGCCATAATCATGGAAATTGCATGATTTGCAACTTCGTTATAGGCATACCTTGGTTGGAAGATCACAGGCATCTGATTAGCTTGTGCAGCTACTAAATCAATGGTGTCTAAACCAACGCCTAGTCGACTTACGCACTTTACAGAGCTAGGCATTTTTGCAAACTTCTCTGCATCTAATTTGTGCAGCGTAACTAACAGGGCTTGGCAGCCAGTAGTTGTGTCTATAAACTGCTCTAGAGTTTCGAGCGGCCCAATCTTGATAGTAAATCCAAGCTTTTCAACAACCGGTTTCGCCCAAGCGGTATCGATTCCCTCGCCTACAGCCATCATGATCTTACTCATTGAAATCTCCGCCTTGTGTGTGGGGCTACTGTATACAATCTCATTGCTCGGGGGTAGTAATACAGCAATCTTTTTTAGGCCTAGAAAGCTAATGGATACTTCTTAGCATCAACGAGATTACTATTATGTTATGAAAATAGTCGTCACAGGTGCATCCGGTTTACTTGGAAATGCAACCGCAAAACATCTAGTAGCCAAGGGCCACGAGGTCGTCCCTGTGGATCGGATAGATGGCGACGTTGCCCCGGGACTTAAAGTCATTGTCGGTGATTTAACTAATCTAGATTTTTGTGACAGCGTGATGCCGGGTGCCGAAGCAGTTATTCATCTAGCTGCGATTCCTAACCCAACCGATAAACGACAGCATGAAGTTTTTTCAAATAACGTGGTCTCTTCGTTCGCAGTCTTTAGTGCTGCAGCAAATGCCGGAGTACGCATTGTTGTGTATGCCTCAAGCTTGTCAGCGTATGGATTCCCGTATTCAGAGGCATGGACTTCACCAAAGTATGTTCCAGTAGATGAAGAGCACCCACTTGAATATGAAGAGAGTTATGCCCTATCAAAAGAAGTGAATGAGCTATCTGCCCGCATGTGGTTTGCGCGAACTGGAATGAGTTTTGTCGGTATGCGCTTTCCCTGGACTAATCTGCCGGATAAAACATACGAGCTTGCCTCACGAGCAAAGAATGAAGATACCTTGCCTCCACATCCCCGCTTTCCAAAGGGAATTGCTGCCAAGGCCCTCTGGTGTTATTTGGATCTACGCGATGCCGCAGCTGCGCTAGAAGTGATTGTGATGAGTGATTTCAAAGGGTCAGATACTTTTAATTTGGCAGCACCAGACACAATGTCGGATGAACCGACAGTGGAGCTCATGAAAAAATTTCATCCGAAGAGCGAAATACGTGGAGAATTGCCTGGCAATGCCGCTCCGTATTCAAGCGAGCGATTTATCAAGCGATTTGGCTTCACGCCCCAGTACTTACTCGATCGCGAAGAGCTAAAGAAGTTATAGCACTCCAAATTTAGCGAAAGCAGCTGATGGCGCCATGCCCTCTTTGACTGCCTTTCTGAAGTTAGTCTCACCTGAATTCTTCTCAATCACGCGCGCAACAACCTCATCGATTGCAGCAGTGGGCACGATTGTTACACCATCAACATCACCGACGATGAGATCGCCAGGATTAATGGCGACGCCATCGATGACGCCTGGAACGTTGTGTCCAACTACTTCGTAGCGACCGTTGATATCAACGGGAGACGAACCTGTTCCAAATATTTTAAATCCCATAGCGCGGGTGCGCGCTAGATCACGAGCAGGTCCATCACCTAGCGAACCGGCAACACCTTTGAAATTGCAGGCGGTTGAAAGCAGTTCTCCCCAGAGCGAGGACTTTCCAGCGCGAGCAGTAGGAGTTACATACACCTGATCTTTTTGAATTGCATCAAGAGCCTTGAGTAAACCAATATATGGAACCTCTGGATATGAATCTACGATTTCTATCTGCACCGGAAACGCGTAACCCATCATGACGCCTTCACCTGAGAGCATATGGATATCTTGACCAAGAACTTGTTTTCCATATCCCATCGCATCAAGACAGTCTGATGCTAAAGCAGAGGTGAAGATAGTCCTGAGCTGTACGAGATCATGTGACATTGGTTATCCATTCTTGGTTATTAAGGCAATGTTGCTTAAGCCAAGAATTGTATAGGGTGGTTACTTATCGTTTACGTTCAACCCGCCTTGAATTCCGGCTAGGAAGTATTTAGATAAGAAGATAAAGAGAAAGAGCAGGGGAATACTAGCAAGCGTGTAACCAGCCATGAGTGCGCCGTAATCGGTATCGTTTTGACCTTGGAAGAATGTAATTCCCACAGAAACGGTTCTGAGTGATTCATCCGTTACCGTAAGTAGAGGCCAGAAATACTCGTTCCACACGTTAATCATGGTGAGCAATGAAATTGTGCCCACGACGGGAAGAGAAAGTGGCACAACAACGTAACGAAATATCTGCGGCCCTGTAGCGCCAAAAACAACGGCACAATCAAAGAGTTCTTGAGGTACAGAATCGATGTAATTTTTAAAGAGAATCACGGACAAAACAGCATTTCCAGCGATCATTGGCACGATCAAAACCCAGATCGTATTGAGCATCTTGAGGTCCTTGGATAAGACGAAGAGTGGGATTAATGCGGCAATCCAAGGCACCATAAGTAGTAAGCCTATGCAGGTGAAGAGAAACTGCCGCCCGACGAAAACGAATCGAGAGAGAATAAATCCACTGAGTAAGCCAAGAATTAAGGTTGCAGCGATCGTTGCGGCGACAACAATGAAGGTGGTAGCGAAGTAGCTTCTAGTTTGCTCCCAGGCCGCTGCATAATTTTCAAGATGAATCGGAATTGGTAGTCCCCAGTAGCTATCAACAAATTGCTGATTATTTTTGAATGAAGTCAAAAGCATGAAGACGTAAGGAAATAAACCGAGGAAGGCGAGGAAACTTAGGGCAAATACTAAAACTCTTTGCTCAACACGTAGACGGCGATTAACTCTTACCTGCGGTTTAGAATCAGAGAGAACGGGCATTTTGTTTTTCTCCTTTACTTATCAGCAGGATCACGGCACTTATCGTGAAGGTGATAATAAAGAGAGTGCTCGACAACGTCGCTGCATACCCCCAGTCACCGCCATTAAATGCGACACCAAGAATTCTTAGAATTGGGAACATAGTCGCGTTATCAGGCCCACCTGCAGTCAATACCTGAGCTGTGATACCAAATTGTAAAACACTGATTGTCGCCAAGAAAAATAGAAGTCGGAACTGTCTGCCCAAAAGCGGAAGGTCAATTAAGAAGAATCGTTGCATTCTAGAGCAGCCATCAAGTGATGCGGCCTCAAAGACTTCTGTACCAATATTCTGCAATCCAGTGAGGAAGACAAAAAATGGAAGCGAGGCAATCCATGGAAAGCCGATAAAGAGAAGTGCAATCAACGCGGTCTTAGGATCACCCAGCCAATTTTGGGTTAGAGAATCAAGCCCAACGGCCTGCAAACCGGTGTTAAGTATTCCGCGATTGGGATGGTAGATAAAGCCCCACATATAGATAGTGACAACAACTGGGAATGCCAATGGGAAAAGTAAAAGTGTGCGCAAGATGGTTTGAGTTCTGCGACTGCGGATTGAAATAAGCATTTCCACTGCGAGCAACGGTAGTACCCACATTACGGTCGTCGCGGCGATAAAGACTATGAAGATATGATAAAAAGATTCCCACCACATATCATCACTGATCATGGTGCGGAAATTTTCTAGACCAATGAATTCCGATGGCTCAAAAAAACGCCAATCGTAAAAAGCGCGAGTCAGACCATTTAAAGCTGGGTAGTAAGAGAACAGCCCCAAAATTATGAACAGTGGGGCAAGTCCCAAATAAAGCACTGGCCTAAACTTCTTACGGCGTGGTTTAACCTTCTGTTTTTCAACCGCTTTTAACGCGCTCGACATTTCGCTCCTTACAGATGATTAATACAAGCGTACTGTAAGCGTAATTTGGCCCTTGCTGTGAGTCTTTCAAGATGCCAATAAAGGCATTTATTCAGATCCGTGAACAATTAGCGCTAGATAACGATTTTTTATCTGTTCGGCATTGTGAACGTATTGAGTCTTTTTTCAAAGTTGTCTTCAAACACAATTGGAAAAAATAACTTTGACATTTACAGTTGCCTCACGGATTTACATATTTATGTGAATCAATGACTACGTGTGAGGAGAATCATGCAATTCAGACCAAGCAAAAAGACGCTTGCGGCAATTACAGCATTTGCCGTTGCATCTACATTAACAATTGCTACTGGAGCTCAAACAGCATCTGCTGCTGGAGTCTACAAAGGTGAGAAAGTTACCATTGAACTTCGTGGACCAAATCAGTGGAATAACAACGCTAAGAGCTTCGGACCAGAATGGGACAAGCTCATTAAAGATTTCCAAGCTGCTGAGCCAAACATCACAGTTAAGACTGTAGTTCAGCCCCTAAGCACATTCTACGCAACCAACTCTACCCAGTTGGCAGCGGGCACAGCCGGAGACCTAGTTTTCCGTCAAGCAAAGTACACACCTGAGATGGTGACAAATATTGATCCGTATCTAAAGAAGCCAAATCCTTACATTGCGAAAAATAAGGCGTGGATCAATGCATTCGATTCTAACTTCTATGGCTATAAGAAAAATATCGGTCCAAACGCAAATGGAAATATGGAGTGGATTCCATTTAACCTTATTGGAATTGGTGTTTTTGCTAATACAGATCTAGCGAAGAAGGCTGGCGTAAAGCTACCAATCAAAGACTTTACATCCCTATTTGCTGCTTGCAAGAAGTACAAGGCTGCCGGCGTTGCTCCATGGGGCTGGGATAACTCATTCCTCCCAATTTCATGGACATGGCGTGTGATTTCTTCAATGTACATGCAAGATTCTTACAACAGCATCGATCAATTTAAGGCCGATGGAACTGCTGGTGCTCATTTGCCTGTGGGAATCACAGACAAGTCAAAGACCAAGGCAATCTTGGAAGGTAAATTGAAGGCAACTGATCCACAAATCCAGGCATCATTAAAGATGCTAAAGAAATTTGTGGACGAGTGCGCTACCGAGAACTGGTCAGGAATTACAAATAACAATGGTGCAGTTACTGCATATGATGATTTCTTCGCTGGACGCGCTGCAATGACATGGGGAGTCTCCTTCGGTCTTGCTTCGCTCAACTCAGCTAAGTTCAAGTCAACAATCTTTGCGTTCCCAACCATTGACAAAGCTGCTGATCCACTTGCTTCAGGTAAGAATGCTCGTTGGGGCGTTGGCGTTGGCGGAACTGAATACATGATCCCAGCATCAACCAAGGGAGATAAGTTGGCTGCCGCTGTTCTATTCATGCAGTTCTTGTCATCACCTAAGGGCCTTGCTTGGGCTGGAACATCTGGTGGAATCTCGCCTATCAAGGGCAAGTCATCAGGAGTCTCTCTCGGTGATGGAGGTTCAGATTGGGGTAAGCCACAGATTGTGTGGGCGCCTGCAGAAGCTCCAGGAAAGACAGTTCGTTCCATCTTTGATGGCTTGTTGCTCGGCACCAAGACTGTTGCAGAAACAACTGAAACACTGCAGCAAAACTGGACTGAAGGATCTAAGCAAGCAGTGAAAGATAATAAGTGGGAAGAAGAAAGCTGGGCTAAGTAAATTAGCTAGCTGAAAGTTGCTTAACCAGAAGTTGAGTGCTTGGGTCACATGATCCAGGCACTCAACTTCTGCTTTAACTAGGAAACGAGAGTTCAATGAAGATAATCGATATCAAATCTTTCGTAGTCGAATTAGAACCGGCTAAAGAGAACGATCATAGGTATACATCGCTTGGTATCACTCAAGTGTTTACCGACGAAGGTATTACAGGATATGGATTTAGAAGAACTCCTGATGACATTCTGAATTCTCAGGTACGGCCAGGGTTGATCGGCAAGGACCCACGAAATATTATGGAGATTCTCAGTAGCGGTGCACTCAAAGGTTGCGCCACAGTAGAGAACGCACTGTGGGATATTTCTGGTAAGGCAGCGGGTGTGCCTATCCGCCACCTACTCGGCTCTTCCGCCGAAAGATTTCCTTACTACCTCACATGTGTCTGGCCAGGAAATCCTGATCAATCTCACCTTTCTATAGATGAGCAGGCAGCACAGATTGCAAAGTATTACTCCTTGGGACATACCAAGTTTAAATTTCGTGGTTGGCGGCCAGACCCTATGGATGATGTCCGCGTTGTTGAAAAAGTCCGTGAATTAGTTGGCGGCCGCGACAAAATTGAATTGATGATTGATCGAACAGCCCATCTACCAGGATGGATTTGGACGTACGAACAAGCCAAAAGTGTTGCTCTTGGATTACATGAATTAGATGCAACCTGGCTGGAAGAACCGTTCGCGCGGGATGATCTAGATTCATATAAGAGATTAGCCGATGATGTTGATATCCCAATTACAGGTGGCGAATTTGGAACAGAGATCTCAATTTTCCGCGACTACATTACAAAAGGTGCTGTAGACATCATTCAACCAGATGTATTTATAAGCGGAGGAATTTGGCCAACTCGTGAAGTAGGCGTGCTTGCTGAAGCCTTTGGGGTGCCGTGCATTCTCCATGGAACTAACGGTCCCGATCTCGCAGCCTCACTCCAAGTGGCTCCAACAATTCCAAGTTGCCGAATGATGGAGTTCGCACTTATTTTTCCTCCGTTAACTCCGGAAGAAATGTATGCGCCACTCCAAAGAATTCTAAAGAGTGATGGACTCTTTACATTCGACCAAGGAACAGTTCTGTTGCCAACTGCACCAGGGTTAGGTGTGGAAATCGATGAAGCTGCATTAGCAAAGTGCGCAGTAGTTGGATAGTAAAATGTCTAGTATCCCATTTACAACAGAACGCGATGAGTTAACTCGAGTCACTGGCCTACAAACGCAATTTTCACGAGACATTATTGGGCTGCCTGTGGTCGATCCATATTTGACGTGGCAGATTTCAAGTGAGCGTTCTGATGCGGCACAAGTTGCTTATGAGATTTCTTCTATCGGTGAGGATAACTCTGTTATTACCTCACCGGTTGTGGAGAGTTCTGGACAAATTGAGGTGTTAGCTCCGGGCCACATTTCCAGAAACAGGGAAGTCCGACGCCTGCGTGTTCGAATTGCAACTCAATATGGTTGGAGTGATTTTAGCCCACTGGCTACTTTTGAAACTGGGCTCGAATCAGGAAATGACTTTGTTGGGCGCGCAATAGGGGATAACTCTCTTCACTCGGCCCCATCACCAATTTTACGTAAAGAATTTTCCTTGAATAAGACTGTGGCTAAAGCACGAATGTATGCGACCTCAGAAGGTATTCACTCTCTTTACCTCAATGGCGTCAATGTTACTGATGAATACTTCACCCCTGGATGGACGGCATTTGACGATCGCTCCACATATGTAACTCATGATGTCACGCGTTTAGTACAAGAGGGTACAAATTGCTTTGGGGCAGAGTTAGGCGATGGTTGGCAGCGCGGTAAACTTGGCTTCCAGAATGTTTATGATAACTATGGGACGACTATCTCGCTCTTGGCACAACTAGAGATTACTTACACCGATGGTAGTAAGGATGTGATTGCTACTGATGACAGTTGGAAGGTATCGACCGGAGAGATTCAATTTGGTGATATTTATGATGGATCACATTTAGATTTTACAAAAGAGCAGAAAGGCTGGAAGTTACCGGGCTTTAAAGATTCCTCATGGAAAGCTTCGACAATCCATACAATTAAGCGGGAAAACCTCGAGCCACGAATCTCAACGCGTGCCGTTAAGGTGCATGAATTTGCTTCGAAGGTTCTAGATTCCAAGAACCGCACACTCCTTGATTTCTCTCAAAATATTTCTGGTTGGGTACGCCTTGTTGTGGATGGGAAGAAAGGCGATGTAATCACTGTGCGCCACGCAGAGGTTCTTGAAGAAGGGCCAAACTTGCACACTAAAGCGCTTCGCACTGCAAAAGCAACTGATGTTTACACCTTAGGCCATGATGGAAGAAGTGTGATTGAACCGAAATTCACATTCCACGGTTTTCAATTTGCCGAGGTCACCGGACCAGCTAAATTTATTTCGGCGACAGGCATTGCAATCTCATCTGCAAATGAAAGACGTGGCTTCTTCGAATCCTCAGATGCTCGACTCAACCGTTTGCATGAGAACGTTGTTTGGTCTATTTATGACAATATGGTTTCAGTTCCTACCGACTGCCCACAGCGCGATGAACGTTTAGGTTGGACTGGTGATGCTCAAGCAATTGCAACAACAGCAAATACCCTCTTTAAAATTGACCATTTCTGGCGAAGTTGGCTGGTAGATCTAGCAGTAGATCAAAAGCGATACGGCGCAGTTGGTGCGGTTGTTCCAGATATTTTATCGAAGCAACCTCCGACTGAAGAGAGCGCTTGGATTATCACTGATCGTGCTGGATGGGCCGATGCTGCAACTATTGTTCCGATGGCCGCGTACGAATCATTTGGAAGTGTGACAACCTTAAGGCAGCAAGTTGAATCGATCCGAATCTATATCCGAGGATTATCTGAACGGCGCAAAGGAGAGAAGTTTTTACCGGAAGAATTCCAATTTGGTGATTGGTGCGATCCTGATGCACCGATAGATAAGCCCTGGGCATCTAAGGTGAAAGCACAATTTGTAGCTAATGCATTTTTTGCACATTCAGTCGAACTTGCTGCAGATGTTGAAGCACTTGTGGGTGATACGGAGCACCAGAAGGAGTACACCGAACTTGCTGCAACCTTGCGCAAAGATATCTGGCAACATTTTGGAGCAGAGGCGAAAGAGACAACAGCTGGTTGTTCAATTGCCCTGGAATTCGGAATAGTTCCTGAAGCGGAGAAAGCAGCAGTCGCTAAAATTTTGAGCGATAAAGTGATTGCAGATCAAGGAAAGATCACAACCGGCTTTCTAGGAACCCCATTAATTCTTCACGCGCTATCGAAAAACGGCCACTTTACCGCCGCATACACAATGCTGATGCGTCGCAAGGTGCGGTCATGGCTCTATCAAGTTGACCAGAATGCAACAACGATTTGGGAACGCTGGGATGCCATATATGAGGATGGCTCCATCCATAAAGGACAGATAGAGGCAAGCTTTGAAGTGGAGGATAACCCTTCAATGATTTCCTTCAATCACTATGCATATGGTGCAGTAATCGATTGGGTCTATCGCAATGTTGCCGGTATCGCTCCGACAGTAAAAAATCCGGGGTATCGCCACATCACATTTGCACCTCGCCCAGGAGAAGGTTTCTCATTTGCCTCTGCAAAGATCGATACGCCTTTAGGAATCGCATCAATTAAGTGGGAGATAATCGACAGCGCAAATCTTGCAGCAAAAATTATCATTCCATTTGGCGCTCGAGGACTCTTAGATCTTCCCGTGACAGCAGATTCAGTCGTGCACGTCAACGGTATGAAAACGGCTAATAAAACTGAGGTGGGTCACGGTACTTACGAAATACTTTTGACTAACCCAGAGGTAATCTCTTTTCACGTTCTCTAAATCTAAGTAGAAAGAAACTGCAATTTACTTTGCTGGGAAAAAGGTTTTCTTCTCGAACGATTTAGATATGGCTCTGCGGAGTTCGGGTAATCCTGGAATTTCTCCTGCAGCCATGGCCTGAACTCCGATATTTCCCAGGAGTGTTGCTTCCACTGGACCGGCTGTGACAGTTTTACCTGTCACGTTTGCAATGAGTTGGTTGAGAAAGGCGTTTGCGCTACCGCCCCCGACGATGAAAATACTGTCAAAGCGATGATTCTCTATCTCTTCAAATTCTAGAATAACGTCATGATAGGCGTGGGCGAGGCTATCGAAAATGCATCGTGCGAATTCACCAGGCGTTTTTGGCACCGAAACACCATTGGCTACACAGATTTTTTGAATTCGCCCAACCATATCTCCGGGATGCAAGAAGCTACTGTCATTCGGGTTAATTAAGAACGAGTCGGCAGGAATCTCTTCAGCCTCTGCAATTAACTCCTCGATACTTTTTGAAATCCCAGCCCTAGCCCAATCTTTCTGGCATTCTGAAATCAGCCACATTCCTGCAACGTTACGAAGTAGGCGAACCGTTCCTTGTACACCAAGCTCATTGGTGAGGTTAATTTTCAGTGCTTCACTTGATAAATTAGGAACGTTCTTTTCGTACCCTACGAGCGACCAAGTTCCGCTCGAAATGTATACAGAACTTTCAGGTGTAGTCATCGGGACTGCAGCCACAGCAGATGCTGTGTCATGTGAGCCCACCGCGACAACAGAGATACCGTCAAGGTCGCCATGGCCCCTAATGTGGCCAAGATTTGCTCCGGCTTCATGGAGTGCTGGAAAGATTTCTGTTGGTAAATCTAAATCTCTTATGAGGTCCCAATCCCAATCGCGACGATTTGGGTTGAGCAATTGAGTAGTAGATGCATTTGTGACTTCTTGGGTAGTGCTTCCGCAAAGGTAATGACTGAGTGCATCAGGAAGTAATAAAAACTTAGCTGCATTACTAAATTCATTAGCTGATGCGCCAGCGATTAGTTGGTAGATGGTGTTAAATGGTAGAAACTGAATTCCTGTTGCGTTGTAGATTTTTTCTTTGCCATGGAGCTTTATTGTATTTTCCATAACACTATCCAGCCGGTGGTTTCGATAACTAAATACTCGTGGATTCAGATCTCCACTTTTTTCAATGATTTGATAATCAACAGCCCAGGTATCCACACCAACAGAGGTGAGATCATATTTTTCTTTCGCCTTATGCAGACCTATGAGCACTTCGCGTTGAAGTTCACTCCAGTTCCATAACAAGCCATGCTCAGGATCTGTGAACGGTTCATTTAAAAAGCGATGAACAATTTCGAATGTGATGGCCCCATCTACAACTGAGCCGACAGCTACACGACCGCTTGTAGCGCCTAAATCAATTGCTGCATACGCTGACATAATTAACGAAGAAAGGCACTCGCGACGCCGCTATCTACTGGGATATGTAACCCTGTAGTTAATGACAGATCTCCGGCAACAATGGTAAAGGCCGCCGCTGCGATGTGAGAAGGAAGAACCTCTTTCTTCAAAATACTTCGTTGTGCGTAGAAAGCTCCAAGCTTTTCTTCTTCAACTCCGTAAACAGCGGCGCGATTGGCACCCCAACCACTGGCAAAAATTCCAGATCCTTGTACAACTCCGTCGGGGTTGATTCCATTTACTCGGATTCCGTACTCTCCGAGCTCTGCAGCGAGAAGACGAACTTGGTGCGCTTGATCAGCCTTGGTTGCACCGTAGGCAACGTTGTTTGGTCCGGCAAAGACAGAGTTCTTTGAAGCGATATAGAGAATATTGCCAGCCATTTTCTGCACGATCATAATCTTTGCTACTTCGCGAGAGAATAAGAATGATCCACGGGCCATCACATTATGTTGTAGATCCCAATCTTTGACAGTGGTCTCAACCAGTGACTTAGACAGCGATAACCCTGCGTTATTTACCAAGATATCTAGCCCACCAAAGGCCAGACAAGTGGCATCGACAGCGCTTGCAACTTGATCTTCGTCGGTGACATCAACTGCGACAGCGAGCAATCGCTCTGAGCCACCCAGCTCAGAAATTAACTTCTTTGCTCCTTCTAAGTCGCGGTCAGCAATAGCAACACAGGCACCTTCATCAAATAGTCTTTGAACAATTGCTCGCCCGATACCGGATGCGCCACCAGTAACTAGCGCAACATGTCCCTGTAGCGTCTTAGGTTTAGGCATTCTGCGCAGCTTTGCTTCCTCGAGATCCCAGTACTCAATACGGAATTTTTCACGTTCTGAAATTGGGGTATAGGTCGATAGCGATTCTGCGCCACGCATCACATTAATTGCGTTGGTGTAAAACTCGCTGGCTACGCGTGCAGTTTGCTTGTCCTTGCCATAAGAGAACATGCCGATTCCTGGAACCAAAATAATAAGTGGATCAGCCCCTCGCACAGCAGGAGAGTCAGGCGTGGCATGTCGATTGTAATAAGCTAAATATTTTTCTCGATATTGCTTATGTAGTTCATCAACACGAGCGATGATCTCTTCTAGATTGGCATCTGGTGCGGTGTCTAAAACTAGTGGTGAAATCTTCGTTCTTAAAAAGTGGTCCGGGCACGAAGTACCTAAAGCGGCAAGCTTTTCTAGCGATTGCCTCTCCATGAAATCTAGGACTACATCTGAATCGTTAAAGTGCCCAACCATGCGCGAATCAGTTGAGGCGATTCCACGCAGTATCGGGGAAAGTTTAGATGCACGTGCGTGACGCTCGGCAGGTGGCAACGGTTTAAATTTTGCGACCACTGCGCCAAAAGGATCCGCTTTGCCTTTAGCTTTAATGAATTCCTCAGCCTTTTTAATTGCAGCAAGGGAACGGCTTTCACATTCATCGGATGTGTCTGCCCAGGTAGTTAACCCGTGCCCTCCAAGAATGCAGCCTTTTGCCTTTGGATTTTCTGTGGCGATACGAGAAATATCTAGACCAAGTTGAAATCCTGGGCGGCGCCAATCTACCCAAAGGATCTCATCACCGAAGCAAGCCTTAGTTAGTGCTGGTCCATCTGCAGAGGTTGCAAAGGCGATGATCGAATCAGGGTGCAAGTGATCAACGTGAAGTTGGTCGACGAGAGCGTGCATTGCGGTATCAATGCTCGGTGCAGCGCCACCTTTACCGAATAAGCAGTAATCGAATAGAGCGACCATTTCATCTTCACGGTCTTCGCCGACATATACGTTCTTCAAATCATTGAGTTTGTCTACGTAGAGTGAAGCTAGACCCTGCTCAGTGAGGGTACCTAAATCACCACCAGAACCTTTCACAAATAAAAGAGTTGTCTCTTTACCTGTAATCGGATCAGTAATGCTTCCCTTTGCAGATGTGTTACCACCTGCATAATTTGTGACTCTTGGATCTGCACCCAATCGGTGCGATCGATCAATCAGTTGATTAACTACAGGAGTCAGCTCAGATATCTTTTTAATTATGCACCCCACCCAGCCTGGTTACCGCCAACTCGAGTGTCAGCAATTTTCTTTAGATATCCAGATGCCTTAAAAGCCTTCATTGGATTTGGATCGATACCTTTATCGCTGCGCCACTCCTCAAGTAATGGGCGAACATCGGTGTTATATGCATCCATTAAAACTGAATTAGCTTCAAGGACATCACCTTCTTTTTGCGCGGCCTTAAGTGCAATTTGATCAACAAGAAGAGCCTTTGCAGTTGCTTCTTGTACATTCAAAATTGAACGGATCTGACCAGGAATCTTAGCTTCGATGTTATGGCACTGATCCAGTACAAATGAAACTGGAGTTCCAACATCGAATCCACCATTGATATTTACTTCGTGAAGAATACGGAACAGTTGGAAAGGATCTGCTGCACCGACAATGAGATCGTCATCAGCATAAAAACGTGAATTAAAGTCAAATGCACCAAGTCTTTTCGCACGTAGCAGCGAGGCGACAATGAATTCAATATTTGTTCCTGGTGCATGGTGGCCAGTATCTACACAGACCATCGCTTTTTCACCGAGCTGCAAGCAATGAGCGTATGAGGTACCCCAATCAGGGATATCTGTTGTGTAGAACGAAGGCTCAAAGAACTTGTATTCAATCAGCATTCGTTGATTGCTACCAAGGCGCTGGTATGTCTTCTGTAGAGCGTCAGATAAACGATCTTGACGTTCACTAATACTGTCTTGGCCTGGATAGTTTGTTCCATCGGCGAACCAAAGCTTGAGATCTTGTGATCCAGTGATGTCCATGATGTCGATGCACTCAATGAGGTGAGCAATAGCCTTATCGCGAACTCTCTTGTCAGGGTGGCAAACAGAACCTAGCTTGTAATCATCATCCTGAAACGTATTTGAATTAATGGTTCCAAGAACTACGCCAAGATCTTTTGCATGCTTTGCAAAAGCCGAATAATCCTCAACTTTGTCCCAAGGGATATGCAGCGCAACGCTATTGGCGGCACCGGTGTACTTATGTACCTGCGCGGCATCCTCGACTTTTTCAAAGGGATCGCGCGGAACTCCTGGCTGACCAAAAACTCTGAAACGTGTTCCAGAATTGCCATATGCCCAGGAAGGGGTTTCTATTTGAAGTCGGTCAAGAACCTTCTTCGCATCTGCCTTTGTTCCCATTTTGATCTCCTTTAATTATTTGTTACTGAAGGAAGAAGACTTGCTCAAGAGTTGTTGAAGCACGATCTGCATGGGCTCCACCAAGATCTTCAAAGAATGGCGCCATATCTTCTTGCCACTTCGCATTAATCGCCATCTTTGACATAGCGGCTTGAGAAGCTTGTAGGTCCTCGGTCTCGAAGTACCCAAAGAGGGTGCAATCGTTTCGGTCTAGAAATATTGAGTAGTTCTTCCACCCGCTTGATCGCAGCGCGTCAAGCATCTCGGGCCAGACGTCGGCATGTCTTGCAACATACTCATCCATCTTTTCTCTACGGACTTTTAACCTGAATGCAGCTCTTACCATGATCGCTCCTTGAATCGTTTTAACTGTGGTTAAGGCTATAAGTAGTTGGAAATTGAGTCAATCCACTCGGGGCAATTTTAATTTTGCCGAAAGACTGATTAGCGGTTTCAATTGAAATCAATGTATTCTGCGGATTGTTCAATGACTATGTTCAATTATCTTTTTTCTTCTGCAAGGGGGCACTCATGGCAAATATCAGAGATGTTGCTCAGTTGGCGGGAGTTTCACTCGGTACCGTCTCAAATGCCATCAACCGCCCAGAGCTATTGGCGTCAAATACCCTGCAAAGAATTCAGAAAGTTATCGAAGAGTTGGAGTTCGTACCAAATGCATCTGCCCGCAATCTTCGGTCTCGTAGAAACCGAGTGATTGGGTTGGTCCTACCCGATGTCTCTAACCCGTTCTACACAGATCTGGCTAAGGGTGTTAACGACGCAGCCTATGCATCAGAGTACGTCGTGATCTTATGCAATACCGACGGCAGTACACAGAAAGAAGTGCAGTACTTAGATGTTCTTGCAAGACAAAATGTTGAGGGAATTCTTATAACACCTGTCAGTGAATCTAATCTGACTCTGGCTAATGTGGCAGAGCGAGGTATTCGCTTAGCCCTGGTTGATAGATTTCCACTAGGTCTCCAAGCATGCAGCGTTGCAGTAAATGACGTGTACGGAGGATCGCTTGCGCTCACCCATCTACATGACCTGGGCCATCGACAAATTTTAGTCATCATGGGCAAGGAAGACTTTCCTCAAGTGGTAGATCGAATTACTGGTATCAAACAAGCGATAGAAAATATTGCGGACGCAGATGCTCCGAAATATATCAAGATTCATTTGGACTCGATGAGCGTTAAGAACGCTTACGAGGTAATCAGAGATATGAATTTACCATTCGATTTTACGGGCGTCATTTGCGGCAACGATTTAATTGCCATTGGTGTAATTCGGGCGCTAGGAGAGAAAAATATTTCCATACCTGAAGATGTTTCAGTAATTGGTTATGATGATATTGATTTTGCTAGTAGCGCAACTGTGCCAATTACATCAATATCTCAACCATCGTATGAGTTGGGTTTTACCGCGGCAGAGCTCCTCATTTCAGAGGGTGAGAGTCCAGAAAAACATGTCCATCAGCGGATTGAATTCCAACCTAAACTAGTAATTCGTTCATCTACTGCCGAAGCCAAATCACACCGGTCTTAAAGCTAATTTTTAGAGCG
>JBILIJ010000019.1:0-22450 GCA_044350045.1 Candidatus Planktophila sp.
CATCTACATCACTGCAGATGCGGTGGTCTCTTACACGCACCTTTTCACCCTTACCAATTTTCATTGGCGGTAATTTTCTGTGGCACTATTCCCGCGGATTGCTCCGGGTGGGCGTTACCCACCACTTTGCTCTTTGGAGTCCGGACTTTCCTCGGTACCTTGCGGTAACGCGGTGATCCGGGCGACTCTTCTTAGCTAAGGATACTTGCATTGTTTAAGTTCTTGTAATCTGCGCCTGAGTAAGCCAGAGTTCACTGGTGCAGACAGGTAGAGGCGTTATCTATTCGCGCAAGGGTGGCGCTGCTTCGAGCCAGCCGCTGGCTGTGAGTGCGGCAATTTCAATTCTCAAACAAGGTGGCTCATTTATTGATGCTGCGATCGCACTGAGCGCGGTCCTCACCGTTGTTGAACCTGCAGGTTCGCACCTGGGTGGAGATGCATTTCTTGTGACTCATCACAAGGTGAGCAAAACAAATCTGGCATTTAATGGCAGCGGTGAAAGTTCGCATGCTGCTACTCCTGAGAACTATCGTGACGGAATTCCGCTGCATGGTTATAAGGCAGGAACTGTCCCGGGACTTGTCTCTACTTGGTTTGCAGCACATGAGCGTTATGGAACGCTACCAATCTCCCAGCTCCTGGCTCATGCAATTGATTATGCCGAGAATGGATTTCCCGCAAATGCTGGATTCGTTCGTAAGATGGAAGCTCATCTTGCTGCCTACCCTGATACTCAAGTATTTGCAGGGCTAGGAATCAAGGGCAAGGTAAAAATTGGTGATCTGATTATTCAGAAGGATTTGGCGCGATCACTCAAAGAGATTGCATCAGATGGTCGTTCGGCTTTTTATGAAGGTCGAATTGCATCTCAGTTTGTGAAAGGCTCTAACGGATGGTTTAGCGCTGAAGATCTAAAAGCGCACACTACGCGGGTGCTTGAACCACTTTCAGTTAAATATCGAGACATCACAATCTATGGGCAGCCGCCTCCAAGTCAGGGAATGATCCTGATGGAAGAGCTCTTGATTAATGAGAGATTTGATATTGCCGAACTATCTGAAGCCGATCGAATTCATATTGGGGTTGAATCAAAGAAAATAGGCTTTGTAGATCGCTACGGAATTCTGGGTGACCCTGAATTCGCTGCAGTAAATACTGAAAAGATACTTTCAAAGAGTCATATCGATCGACGCGTTAAAGACATATCAATGGATCTTGCTGGCGTCGATATCGCACCCGTGGGCGAAGGCAGTGATACAACGTACTTTTTGGTCTCTGATTCCCAGGGAAATGCTGTTTCATGGATTCAATCAGTCTTTTATGCCTACGGTAGCTCGTGGGTAATTCCTGAAACTGGAATAATCTTGAACAATCGCTTAACTGGTTTCGTACTAGATCCGGAGTCTGCAAACATCATTGCACCGGGTAAGCGTCCGGCACATACTCTCAATGCATTTACTGCCGTGCGAGCAGATGGATCTTTATATCTTGTGGGTGGCACACCAGGTGGAAATGTACAGGTACAGAGTAATCTGCAAATAATCAGAAACATTATTGACCTTAAGCTCAATGTTCAAGAAGCGATTGAAGCTCCTCGTTGGCAACATCTGAATGCTCCTGGGCTATATAACGAAGTAGAAGCAGGAACCGGTGTTCTACAGATCGAAGATCGTGTACCAGAGAGTGTCTTTGAAGAACTGCGGGCCAGGGGGCATGACGTTCTACCGCTTACAGCGTGGGGGCATGGATCCTCAGTTCAGCTCATGGAAGTTTTAGAGAATGGAACTTGTGCATTTGGATCAGATCCTCGGAGCGAAGGACATGCCTCCGGGCTTTAACGAAAATGTCCGCGTTCTGAAAAGCTGCGAAGTGCGCGTAAACCATCAGATGGCCACATCGATATTGAAGTAATCGAACATGGTGTTGCATCCATGTGAAAGACGGCATCCAGAGGTGCATGAAGAGCCACGCTGACGGCGCTCTTGATTACGCCGTTATGAGTGACAACGCAGACTTTTTGCCCAGGGTATTCAGCCAGTAATTTCTCCATCGCAGCTTCTACGCGAATGCGAGCCTGATCGTATGACTCTCCCCCACCTGGCTCATGTGCAGATGAGTTAAGCCACGCTTGATAATCTTCCGGAAAATTCTCACGAACTTCATCATTGGTGAGTCCATCCCAGTTACCAAATGAAAGTTCATACCAAATTTCATCAAAAACAATTGGCAATCCAGTTGTCTTTGCAATCGCTTCTGCTGTCTGGCGGGTGCGCTGAAGTGGTGATGCGATAAGTACATCTGGTGCGATCTTTGCAATCTCTTTTGCAACAGTTGCGGCTTGTGATAATCCATCATCTGTCAGCTCTGGATTAAGTGGACCAGTACCCGAGAATTTACGCAGCGGCGTCAAGATCGTCTCACCGTGGCGAACAAAGTAAATCATCGTTGGATCTTCATTACTGCGAAGGCGATCGGTGAGGTAGTTCTCCTGCACTGCAACCATCGGTTCATTTGCCTGGCCACCATCGAGAGCTTTATTGGCTAAGCGGTCAGCATGCGAATTTTCATCACGTGGAATCCACTTGTATGTCACAAGACTGCCAGAGTGCGCATCTCGACACTTCTTGGCAAGCTCACGCATATCTGCGTGCTTTACCTGCCAGCGACCAGACATCTGTTCAACAACAAGCTTTGAATCCATCGCTACTTCTACCGTTGCGGTCGGATCAAGTCCGTGAATGTGGGTAAGACCTGCGAGTAAACCGCTGTATTCAGCAACGTTGTTTGTAGCAACTCCGATTACATCAAAGAGTTCAGCGACAATCTTTCCGTTCTCAGTAACAACAGCGCCGTAACCGGCTGGCCCTGGATTTCCTCGCGAGCCACCATCTGCGGTGAGTTTAAATGAGCGCGCCATTTCTTAGAGTCCACGCACCAATATGCAGCGGCATTCTTCACAGCGAACTACTTCATCCTCGGCTAAAGCTGCAATTCGCTGTAATTCAACGGTATTTATTGTCAGGTGACATCCCTTGCATTGATTACCAACTAGCGCTGCAGCACCTGTTCCATTATTTGATGAGCGAATTTTCTCGTAGAGGGCAACAAGTTCTGCGTTGATCGAAGAAATCTCTGATGCACGGTTGCTCTCTGTGGTCTCAATATCTGCGTTGATAATCGCTAGCGCATTGGCTTTCTTGATTTCATGCTCGGTGATCTCTGCCGCCAGCGCGCTCTCTTGTTCTGAGAGCTCTGCGATGCGCGCCTTGATTCCATCGATGCGCATCATGATCTCAAGTTCAATTTCTTCAAGCTCAGCTCGGCGAACCCCAAGTGTGCCAATTTCATGCTGAAGTTGTTCTAACTCTTTCGGTGACGCGGTGCCGGAAGCTAGTCGGCCCTCGTCGCGATTGATTCGAGTAACGATCTGCTCAACATCACCTTCGGCGCGCAATAGCTCTCGCTTCACATCGCTGTGTTCTGTCTCTGCTGCAATACGCAGATCACGGGCGTTATCCGCCTTGATGGTTAACGAGTTGATTGCTGCGATCTCAGGGAGATTGGCAGCCTTGTTTGTCAGAGTCGAAAATGTGAAGTCAAAGTTCTGGATATTCAGAATTGCGTGTTGCTCGCGCAGTGTTGCCTTCATAGTGCTCATCTTAGTCATTAGCCTTCGACACCGAATCCATTGGGAGCAGAATGAGCCGAGATAAGGCGATCCACGCGTGGATCTGGTAAAAAACCACAGAAGCAGAGCTAGATAGAACTTCAATCAAGTCGGCAGGCCCAAAAGATCCAGCCGAGGGCTTATGAATCAAGGTGAATCTCTATAGAATTTTGGAATGAAGCTGCGAGTGATTATTTCTCTACTTATTGCACTTGCTCTCATAACTCCTCAAGCGGCTGCTGCAAATCCAAAGAGTGGGGCTAGCTGCAAATCTGTTGGTTTAACTCAGATATTTCAGGGTAAGAAATTTACCTGCCTTAAAAGTGGCAAGAAGCTGCTATGGAATAAAGGGGTGCCAGTAAAGAAGCAAGGTCCTTCAACTTCAAACACAGCTCAGGGATCAATTCAAGAGCGTGCGATTCAAAAAATGAGACAGGAAATGAAGCCACAGAAAGTGGGTAACCTGTTTCGATATCACTACTCTCCACATGCGGTTCAAAGCTTTAAGGATCTGCTCGAAAGCGATCTAGATTATGCGATGTCATTCTGGGCGAGTGTCTACAAAAATCCTGAACTGTTTAACGTCTTCTACGGCACAGAAAAAGACCTCGATTGGTTGATTCAGGCGTGGAATCCGTATGGGTTTGATAAAAACGTAGGATTTGCAAATGACTTCAGAGGCAGAATAGAAAGAGAGGGGCAATACTTAAACGCAGGTGCTGTTCCATCACAATCAGATGCAAGCCATCTTTCTATTCTTCGTCACTCATCTCTGCCTACTCGGCCAGATTCGTTCGTATCTCACGAAAATGTTCATATAGTCCAGCAATATTTGACCAACTACCGCACTGGACAAATGCCTTGCTGGTTGCGAGAAGGAAGTGCGAATCTATTCGGTAACTTTACTATGACTGAAAAATTTGGTGCAGAGATATATAGCCAAGCTAAACAAGTCGATATGAATAATTACTTAAGGGGCACTAGCGGAATCGAGATTCGTAAATTTAGTCAATCTGAGTGGCTGCCGCACCTAAAGAGTCTCGAGGGGAACTTTCAAGGTGGATGCGATTACATTTATCGATTCTCCTATGGAAGCGGACTACTTCTATCCGAACAATTGATGGCAGAGCACGGATTTAACAAGATGATGGATTTTTGGCGCGCATTTGGGTTGGATAAAGATTGGCGAACTTCTTTTCAGGAAATCTACGGGATAGCCATTGATGACTGGTATAAAACTAAAGCTATTCCCTATCTGATGAGTGAGTATTCAAGAGTGAAGCCTTAATACCGGCCTTTTAACTATCTAGGTTACAGAACTGGTGCCCAGCGATCATTTGGAATGATTGGGTACCAACCTGGTCGTTGTGGATCTTGATCATATGGATATCCGCCGAGTTCTTTATACAGCTCTGCATACTGTGCCAACTTATCGCGATCTAGTTCCACTCCTAACCCTGGCCCTGTTGGAACCTTGATCTTTCCATTCTCGTACTTCATTAACCCACCGACGATGATGTCATCTTCTAGGTGGTGATAATGCGCGTCGGCTGCATTACTCAAATTCGGAACAACTGCACCGAGATGAAGCATGGTGGCCAGCTGAATTCCTAGCTCACCAGATGAGTGCACAGCAACACCTAGCTGGAATGTTTCACATACTCCGGCAGCTTTAATGCATGCTCGAATGCCACCCCAAAATGTTGTATCAAGCAAGATGACATCAATTGCCTCGCGATGGATGTTCTGGGCTAATTGTTCAAAATTAACAACGACAGTGTTAGTCGCTGTTTGCATATGCGTTAAATCTCTTATCTTTTTCATGCCATCAATTCCTAGAGTGAAATCTTCTAGGTAGTCGATGCGCATGTGCGAAGAGGCTTTTGCAAATTCAACAGACTGTGTGACGCTCAGGGTGGCATTTGGATCAAACCTAAAGCGATCCTTAGGGAAGGCCTCTCCCAGCGCCAAGAAGCACTCTAATTCGTAATCTGGGTGAAAGACGCCACCCTTTAACTTGTGTGTGGTGAATCCATGCTCTTTTTTGAGAGCTCGTGCGTTTTCAACCAATTGTTGAGGATTTTTTACCTCACCCGTTGTCTTATTGTCATTGGCATAGCTAAAGAATAGATAGCTCGCAAACTCTACTTCGTCACGGATTTTTCCACCAAGAATGTCATAGACAGGTATCCCTAGCTTCTTTCCCATAATATCTAGGCAAGCAAATTCAATTGCAGCATATAGCTGAGTTCTATTGTTATACAGGCTCGCTGTTGGGTTGCAGATTTTAAAACGAAGTCCCTCTAGGTTGAAGGGACTCTCGCCTATGAGATATTTCTTTAAACCTTCAAAGGCCATGGCAGCGCTCTCGCCTCCGCCGCCCATCTCACCTAATCCAGTAATTCCTTCATCGGTTTCGATCTCAACAATGGTTCTTACAACTCTGCCCCAATGGGCACCAACTGAATGTCGTAGCGTTGACTTGAGGGGAACGGTGACCGTTGTAACTTTCACATCAGTGATTTTCATAAAATCTCCACTCTCAAGATATATCTTTTTTGATTAATAGATACGCGGTGTTTAGTTCAATTGAAAAGCTGGCTTCCATACTTTGCAAAGATCACGATGGTGATGGTGGCATAAGACCCCGCATAGAACACCCGTCCCCAACCTCTCTCTAAGAAAGAGACAATTTTCTCTTGGCGTTCTGGAGCAAAATTCCAACTGTTTTCCAGCAAAACTATTCGTGAGATCGTTGAAAAAACTGTGATTGTTGAACCAGTTACCAATAGGCACCAAGGGCAGAGTGAATTGATAACGAAGAGTGATTGTGACAAAAGCCAGAGAGCAAAGATTAAACCGGCACCATAAACAATATGGGCTACACGCATAAACCAGCGTGGGAAGGTGACAAGACCTAGCCCCGCGATCGCAACTGTGATGACAACTGGCTCAGTCATTAATCCAATAAATGAATTGGGAAAGCCGAGAAGTTGTGATTGCCATGCTTTTGCGACTTTGCCACACGAGAGAACGGCATTGATATCACAAGAAAGCTGTCCCGTAGGTTGTGCAGCTAACTTAACTGCATCAATTGCGAGGACAAGAGCTGCGACGAGGCTAAGAAATGAAGAGACCAACATCGCAATATAAGTCTTGCGATAAGCCCGCAAGCGTTCAATTGTGGTGGTCTCAGACATGTTCAAAGTTTACCCATTTTCCGGTAAATGAAACTTTCTAAACGTGGGCGGTGAGGGTTTCGAACCCCCGACATCCTCGGTGTAAACGAGGCGCTCTACCACTGAGCTAACCACCCGGGCCGTGCTTTCGTACCTGCGCATACTACTTTAAAGATGCGAAAGTACGAAAACGAGGCTTAATTAAAGGCTAGCGAGCGCACTCTTGTACTCGTCGATGTTTCTAGCATCACCGAGTCCATTGACGATCTGCCAGGCAAGGTTGCCGTTCTTGTCAACGATAAATGTGCCACGAGTAGCACATCCACGCGCATCATCGAATACACCGTATGCCTTTGCGGCTTGGCCATGTGGCCAGAAGTCTGCAAGTACAGGGAACTTGTAACCCTCGTGCTCGGCAAATGCACGTTGTGCATACATTGGATCACAAGAGATCGCGAGTAATTGCACATCATCATTTTGGAATACCGAAAGGTCATCACGGAGTGAACAGAGTTCGCCGGTGCAGATTCCTGAAAATGCGAATGGGTAGAAAAGAATGACGACGTTCTTCTTACCTTTAAAGGAAGAGAGAGTTACTGGTGAACCGTGTTGGTCCATCAAAGTGAAATCTGGTGCTGGAGATCCAAGTGTTAATGTCATACGAGAAACTTAGCGTTTGCCAGCCTTGCGTGCCACTAGACGCGTTCCAGCCCAATCTTTTGCTAAAGCCAGAGTTGATGTTTGGCTAAGCCCTGCAATTGGTGCAGCGTCTTGAATTTCGCTGGAATCAACATGTCCATCGCGACCAAGTTTTGGCGTTAAGACCCAGATAGGCCCTGTCTCTGTGAGATAGGTAAGTGCATCCATTAACTCATCAACCAGATCGCCATCACCCTCACGCCACCACAAGATCACCGCATCTACGACCTCATTGGTTTGACCATCGATTAATTGCGTTGCGGTGATCTTTGAAATCTCACTACGCAAGACGTCATCACAATCTGGCCCGTATCCCACTTCGAGAATTAGCTCTCCGGCTGCAAATCCCATTCGCATTGGCACGGGAGAAGTCCACCCCACTTATGACCACTTTGACAAGGGTTTCGGGAGGAATTACTTGCCAGTTGGGGCCGGCAAATGTCCTCGTTAGATTTCCCCGTTAGATTTCCCCTAGAGAGGATTTAGCGCGAGAATATGCCCCATGAGTGGAATTTTTGATGCGCCAGATCAGAACGTCGACCAGCTAGTAGATACCGATCCGACTGAAACCGCCGAATGGCAGGCTTCCTTTGATGCAGCCCTCGAACATGCCGGCCCTGTACGCGCGCGTTATCTCATGCTCAAGCTTTTACAGCGCGCTCATGAAAAGCAGATCGGACTTTCCAATCTTCGCAACACTGACTACATCAATACGATTTCACCAGAACATGAACCTGACTTTCCAGGCGATGAGGCGATCGAACGCCGTATCCGCCAATACATCCGATGGAATGCTGCGATGCTGGTTCATCGCGCGCAACGTCCGGGAATCGGTGTCGGTGGACATATCTCAACGTATGCATCCTCTGCTTCATTGTATGAAGTTGGCTTCAACCACTTCTTCCGCGGAATTGATCATCCAGGCGGCGGAGATCAAATCTTCTTCCAGGGACATGCAAGCCCTGGAATGTATGCCCGTGCATTCTTAGAGGGAAGACTCTCTGAAAATCAGCTCGATGGATTCCGCCAAGAAGTTTCACATGCCGGTGGTGGTCTTTCGTCATATCCTCATCCACGATTGATGCCAGATTTTTGGCAATTCCCAACCGTGTCTATGGGTATCGGTCCAATCAATGCAATTTATCAAGCACGTTTTAATAGGTACCTTCAGAATCGCGGAATCAAAGATACGAGCCAACAACATGTGTGGGCTTTTCTCGGAGATGGTGAGGTTGATGAAGTCGATACTCTCGGTGCGATTGGTTTAGCATCACGCGAGAATTTGGACAATCTCACCTTTGTAGTTAACTGTAATTTACAGCGCCTTGATGGCCCCGTTCGTGGCAATGGAAAGATTATTCAAGAGCTTGAATCAACATTTGTTGGCGCGGGTTGGAATGTAATCAAGGTTGTGTGGGGCCGCGAGTGGGATCCACTGCTGGCCCAAGATCGCGAAGGCGCACTTGTTAACTTGATGAACACAACTCTTGATGGTGATTATCAAACCTTTAAGGCTGAATCTGGTTCATACGTTCGTGAACAGTTCTTTGGTCGCGATCCTCGTGCTGCAGCAATGGTTGCAAATTGGTCGAATGAACAAATCTGGGGACTCAAGCGCGGTGGCCATGATTATCGCAAACTCTTTGCCGCCTATACCGCTGCGATGGAACCTAATGGAAAACCAACAGTAATTTTGGCAAAGACGGTTAAGGGTTGGACCCTTGGATCAACATTTGAAGGTCGTAACTCAACCCACCAAATGAAGAAGATGTCACTTGAAGATATTGTCACTTTCCGCGATCGCCTTGGTATTCCTCTTGCAGATGACAAGCTCGATAAATACACACCGGCGTATTACAAGCCAGCACCAGATTCGGAAGAGGCCAAGTACCTTGCAGAACGCCGTGCAGCACTCGGTGGATCAATTCCACGTCGCCGCGCTGCATCAAAGCCACTTCCAATGCCGGCAGATTCTGTCTACGAGAGCGTGAACCGTGGATCAGGTCAGCAGGAGATTGCAACAACCATGGCATTTGTGCGCATGCTTAAGGATCTTGTTAAGGATCCAGGATTGGGTGCACGAATTGTTCCGATTATTCCTGATGAAGCTCGTACCTTTGGAATGGATTCGCTCTTTCCAACGCTCAAGATTTACTCACCACATGGACAGAAGTACACAGCTGTTGATCGCGAATTAATGCTCTCGTACAAGGAATCAACATCTGGAGTTATTTTGCATGAAGGTATTAACGAAGCCGGATCTACCGCTTCCTTTACCGCCGTCGGAACATCGTATTCAACTCACGATGAGCCAATGATTCCGATTTATATCTTCTACTCAATGTTTGGCTTCCAACGCACAGGAGATGCATTCTGGGCAGCAGCTGATCAATTGGCGCGAGGATTTGTGATGGGTGCAACCGCTGGTCGCACCACACTTAATGGCGAAGGTTTGCAGCATGAAGATGGACATTCACACCTTCTAGCATCAACTAACCCAGCTGTTGTCTCGTATGACCCAGCATTTGCCTACGAAGTTGGACATATCTTTAAAGACGGCCTTCGTCGTATGTATGGAGAAAATAGTGAGAATATTTACTATTACATCACCGTATATAACGAGCCTTATCTCCACCCTGAAGCGCCCGCAAATCTTGATGTTGATGGTCTCTTAAAGGGTATCTATCTCTTGCGTTCAGGTGAGCGTCAACGAAAGAAGAATGCGCAAATTTTGGCATCCGGCGTTGCAGTCAACTGGGCTTTAAAAGCGCAAGAACTTCTCCAGAAGGATTGGGGCGTCAGCGCAGATGTCTGGTCAGTGACATCATGGAATGAGTTGCGCCGCGATGGTCTAGCAGTTGATCGACACAATCTTCTTCATCCATCAAGTAAGAAGAGCGCTTACATCACCAACCGCCTTAAGGGTGCACAAGGTCCAGTAGTTGCCGTCAGTGATTACATGCGATCTGTACAAGATCAGATTGCCCCATGGGTCGAACAGGACTTTGTCTCACTTGGTACCGATGGCTTTGGGCTTTCAGATACTCGCGGGGCTCTACGTCGCCACTTCAAAGTCGACGCGGAATCAATCGTGGTACGAACTCTCGCTCAGCTGGCTCAGTCAGGGGAAGTAAAGGGCTCAGTTGTACAAGAAGCGCTCACTAAATATCGCCTTGATGACATCTCTGCAGCCGATCCTGGCAACACCGAAGGATCTGGCTGATCCCTTAACTACGGCTGTTGTATTACTTATATTCCTCTTACAACGCGAGACATAAAGGCAACAGAGATCAACATGAGCCCCGGAATAATCATGGCGATTGCAATCGAGTCTGTAAATTGCGCAGTCCACGCGACCACTGTCTTAACAATAAGAATGAGCACTGCATTAACTGCGCCTAATTGACCAATCACAATGGCGCTGTGCTGTGGTGAACGAGCATTGGCAGCGGTATGAAGTGCTGCTGATAAGAACGACGAGCCAAGGCCGCCGATTGCAAAACCCGCAATTGCACATGCGAAAGAAGCGGTTTTCGAAACATCAACGAGCATATTTGATGCAGTAATAAATGAAATAAAGCCAACGCCTCCGACGATACTGCCAATTTTCACCATTGTTTCGAGCGGTATTCGGCGAAGGATAATGTGGATCCACAACCGCCCAGCAATGAGCGCTAGCAGGCTAGCGATATATGGAATTGTCGCAAACGAGCCACGTACTCCAATAGTCTCTTTGCTGTAGATAGCCGACCAATCTCCCGTTACAAACTCAACTATCAGCGCACAGACGAAGGCTGAAGAAACAAGTACATCAATTCGAAAAGATCTAAACAAATCGAATACGTTAAAGTCATCTTTTTCACTGGTACTTGGCTTAATTAATTCCGGATTGAGCTTGGCAATAAAATAAAGAATTGCAAAAAAGAGAATGATACTCAGTGTAGTAATGTGAACAGCAATACTGACAAAGTCGACCAAAACTCCTGAGAAGATGGCGGTGACAACTGCGCCGATAGTCCAAAATCCTTGCTGCCTACTTAAGATCATCTCACCGGCACGATCTTGCGCCTGAAATGCTTGAGCAGTGATAGCAGTGTGAAAGATAGAAATAACCGCACCGTTAATCATGTTAAAGAGAATAAAGAGTGGCGCTGACTGAAGATGAACAAGCGTAACGATGGCGACACATATACTAAAAGTTGAAAAGAGAAGTACTCGTCGTGATCCATATTTTTGTACCAAATGCCCTGATGAGATCATCGCAATGAGCGAGCCAATAGAGCCAAGACTTATATATGTTCCAAATTCGCCATTAGAGAGACCAAGATTTGCTTTTACTTCAGGAAATCGTGGTACCCAGCTCATGATTTCAAATGCAAAGAGAAAGAAAATTATTCCTATATAGCGCTTCTCTTGCGCGATAGTTAGCTTCGGATTAGAAGAGGGCATTAGCCAGCTCCGCTCTTGCTTTAATCACTCGCGGATCAGCTGGGTCGACAAGTGAGAAGAGATCAAGAAGGCGGTTTTTTACCGTTGTTCTCTCATCGCCCGTTGTTGCTTTCACTAATGTTAGTAAGCGCAGAAAAGCAGGTTCAACGGTTCCTGTGGCAACTTCAATATCGGCACACGACATCACTGCGTTGATATCTAGCGGGTTTGCATTTGCTGCGGCAAGAACGTGTGCGGGATCGAGGCCAACGATACGCAATTGCAGTTGTGTGTGTGCCAAGCCTAACTTTGCGTAAGGATCTTGTGGTTTACGAGCTACAAATCTCTTGTATGCAGCTTCGGCCGATGCTAGATCTCCGGCTTCTAACGCAGCAAGTGCTTCAACTTCTTCAGGTTCTAACTTCTCTTCCGGAGCGTTTCCAATTCCTTGTTCTGCTGCAATCGTCAGCAGTTTGACGATGATGCTTTTCGTTGCATCCTCACTGACAGCCTCTTCAAAAAGAGGAATAGGTTGGCCGCCAACTAAGGCAACGGCATATGGAACTGTTCGTACCTGCAGCGCATTAGCGACCTCTGGGGCCCGATCAATATCAACACTTCCCAATTCCCACACGTTGTTATCATCTTTATTTAACTTATCTAGAATCGCGAGTTGATCGAGTGATTGTGGTGATCGGCTTGTCCAGCAGAGCAGAATTACCGGCTTGCTCTTTGAGAGTTCGACAAATTCAGAAGCTAAATTCTCTTTTGTCACTTCTTTCCCACAATTAAGCGTGGATGGAGTTGCGGCAGGTTTTCCTAGAGAACTCAGATCAAAGGCTTGCCCGAAATTAGGAGGCAGCGCCATGGAAATCAACCCCCGAATCTCGCCTCATTGGAAGCACATCCTGAATATATGACAGTGCTGCATACTCTAGTCCAACATCATGGCCAGCCTTCTCACTTAAATACCATCGATGTTCCAAAGTCTCATGGAAGAATTGTGCAGATTCGATTCGCCCCTGCAATTCAGGCGGAATCAGTGAGACAGTCGGATAAAAAACCGTATCTAACCAAAGCTTTGCTGACTCGTGCATCTGCGGATGCGGCAACTTTTCGCGACCTCTGAAGCGATCAAAGGAAGCGAGTAATCGCTTCGCCTGAAGTTCTTCGGTTTCAAGGCCCACGAGATCGCGTAGTCGATTTTGATGATAGCCCGCTTCAACAAGTTTAGGTTGGAAAAATAGTTTCTGACTATCACCATCAAGGGTCACAGAGACTTCTTCGACGGCAAAGCCAAGATCATGCAAGGAGCGCATCGCCCGCTCGACAGCATGTCTATCGTTGGGGTCTAAGACCTGTCGTTCATTGAGGGTCTTCCAAATACGCCGATATCTCTTGATCACAGCTTCACTTGCTCTGATCGGATCCATACCTGGATAGAGAACACCTGAAAGAGAGAGATCTTCAAGTTCTGCAGCAACATTAAAGTGAGCAATCTCTAAATCATGTTCCCGTTGACCATCACTTAAATTCTTTTGGAATTCTCCGGTTTCAGCATCAACAAGGTAGGCGGCAAATCCTTCAGCATCACGACGAAAGAGAGTGTTAGAAAGGGAGCAATCTCCCCACCAAAATCCTAATAAATGAAGGCGAACCAACAAGAGCGCTAACGCATTTGCCATGAGTGTGATCTCTTGGGCTGTCACATCTTTGCCGCTAAGGAGCACGCGAAATGGAAGTGAGTATGGGAGAAAACGAGTTGCTAAGGCACATGGCAATTCTTCTCCATGTGAATCTGTACGTCCCTCAATTACTGCGATGGGTTCAACGCTAGGGGCACCTAGATGTGCAAGTTCGCGAAGGGCTTTATATTCGCGGTTAGCAAATTCAGAGACCGTCTCTTTAATGGCGTAAACCTCTGAGTCGGGATCATTAGTTGAACGAACCAGGCGCACCACGTGGCGGGAAATGCCTCGCTTCTCCGCCAGATTGGGATCCTCTGGCCATTCTTCCAAACTTATCTGCCACGGCAACCCTGAGACAGATGCGATCTCTTCACCAAGTCCAGTAATTCGCAGCGCCACAAAGGAATTCTCTCACTAACTTGATGCACAAAAGGCACAGTACCTAGCCCGGCGCCTTAGAATGGAGATATGTCACAGCCAAAGAGAGATGATCTCGGGATAGCAGGCGCTCCAATTAGTAGAGCAAATCCATTTTACTTCGGTTTTGTAGCAGCGCTGGGTGCATTATCTGCAATCGTTCTTCTTCGAGCGCTGGCAAGTGCGACTCAAATCTTTGTCATTATTGTGATTGCACTCTATCTAGCGATGGGAATCAATCCTGCTGTTGAAGCGTTACAAAAGCGAGGCCTCTCACGAGTCACTGCTGTTCTCTCTATATTTGCGGGAATTCTCGCATTTGTCATCTTCTTCATAGTAGTTGTGATTCCTCCAGTGATTTCACAGGGATCAGCGTTGATTACTTCCGCTCCTGATCTGCTCAGGGATCTTGAAACTCATCCTTTAATAGCCGATCTCAACTCACAATTTGGTGTCATCGATAGTCTGCAAAAGAAACTCTCTGAAGTCACATCTGATGGGACTTTGATCATTTCAGCGTTTGGCGGCGTTGTCGGTGTGGGAAAGACCGTACTCTCAGGTGCATTTACTGCAGCGACCGTCCTTATCCTTACGCTCTATTTCATTGTTGGACTTCCTCAAGCCACTCACTTTACTATGCGCTTCATTCCAGCTACACGTAGAGATAGAGTCTCCAAACTTACTTTTGCAATAATTACACGCGTCGGATCATTTGTTGGAAGCCAGATAGTTCTTGCGTTTATGGCGGCAATTTTTGTCTTGATACTGGCGTTATCCCTCGGACTCCCCTCACCATTTGCTATCGCAATGATTGTTTTGGTCTGTGCGCTTATTCCATTGATCGGGCACTACATCGGAGGTTCGATCGTTACGATAATTGCCCTTACCCAGTCACTGCTCTTTGGAATAATCGCTCTTGTCCTTTATACACTTTATGTTCAGATTGAAAACTACATCTTTACTCCAAAGATAATGAAGCGTTCCCTGAATGTTCCAGGTGCGGTCACGATAATCTCTGCGCTAGTTGGAACTTCACTGTTGGGACTAGTTGGTGCTCTTCTTGCAGTTCCAATCGCAGCTTCAATTATTTTAATTCTCGAAGAAGTGGTCTTTCCGCAAACCGAAAAGAGTTAGTCTTCGATCTCCTGAGTCAGGGGTAAACGTCCTGGGGCTACAAGCTGCGTAATTTCAGTAAGAATGCGATGCACTGACGGCTCACCAACCCAGAGATGTTTGCCACCATCGACAGCGATTAAGTTCAGATGCTTGATTCTGGCAAAGCGCTTACGGGCCTGTTCTGGAACAAGATAATCATCAAATTCAGGAATGATGGCGGTAATTACACGTGGATCGTTAACCCAGAAATCTAAATCAGATTCTTGTGAGTATTTCAGTGGTGGGCTGAGCAGTATCACTCCCCTAATTCGAGAATCTCGTGCGTATCTCAGCGCTAAATCTGTACCAAAAGACCAGCCACAAATCCATAAATCGTTGGCCTTTAACTCATCAAAACAATAAGCGATCATTGCTTCTACATCAAATTTCTCATTGTCACCGTTGTCGTATGTCCCCGAACTAGTTCCAGCTTCACTTGATGTTCCTCGAGTATTGAAGCGAACGATTGTAATTCCAGCCATCGCTGGCAGTCGATTGGCTGCTTTCTTAAAAATATGCGAGTCCATCATTCCGCCACCCGTAGGGTTTGGGTGAAGCGTTAAGAGCATTGGTGACGGGCCTTCTTGTATTGGCGCTGCAACTTCGCCCACCAAATGAATTCCATCGGTGGTAGTAATCGTGAAAGCCGTACGGATTGCTGGCAACACTGTACTTGGGCGAATTGGTTGAGCCATAGGTGGCATTCTAGCCATCACTTGTACCGGAACGATTTAAAAGTTTTTTGGTCTGCGGCTATGGCGCTTACTCCAACAAATTGTGTGCCAATGCCTGCGTAAATCTTCTTCTCCATCTCGCCATGCAACAGTGTGAGGCGTTGCCATGGGAATCATCTGATCACACCCCGGGCAGCGATATGGTTTTGATGCTGCTGATCCTGTGAGTTTTCTAACTACCCACAGGCCATCGTCATCTTCTTCGAAACTTTGATTTGAGGGATTTATCTCACGGTATTCGTCATCACCGCCTGATTTGCGATTTTTCGGGTAGTTGCGACGCGGACACATATTCTATTTTCTCGCACTTTCTCCCCCAATGTGGCACAGTGACACGTGTGAACGACGTGATTGATATCAAAGGGCTCCGGAAAAGTTATGGCCCTCTCACAGCAGTCAATGGAATTGACCTTCATGTGTCCCGTGGTGAAATCTTCGCGCTTCTTGGCCCCAATGGCGCTGGTAAATCAACGACTGTCGAAATTCTCGAGGGATTTCGCACTCGAGATAGCGGGAATGTAAAAGTCTTAGGCGTGGATCCAGCTATCGGTGGCCTTGCTGCTAGGCAATGGCGAAATCGCATCGGAATAGTTCTTCAGACAAGTAATGATGCCGGGGATCTCACCGTTGCTGAGAGCGTGAAACATTTTTCTCATTACTACTCAGAGCCTCGTGATCCAGAAGAGGTCATTGCAGCAGTTGGGCTAACTGATAAGGCAGATGCTCTCGTGCGCACTCTTTCAGGGGGTCAGCGACGTCGGCTTGATGTCGCACTCGGCATCATTGGAAATCCAGAGCTGCTCTTCCTTGATGAGCCCACCACGGGCTTTGATCCGAAGGCGCGTCGAGACTTTTGGTCACTGATTAGAAAACTTAAATCTGAAGGTCGCACCATTTTACTGACTACCCACTATCTCGACGAGGCAGAGGCGCTGGCTGATCGCGTTGCGGTGATCAATAAGGGAGAGATTATTGAGGTCTCAACTCCTGCCGAACTCGGCGGTCGAGCAACATCGCTAGCGCAGGTATCGTGGAGAGAAAATGGTGAGATAAAGATAGAGAAGGCACCACACCCAACCGCATTTGTGGCAGAGCTTGCATCACGATTTGGTGGAGAAGTCCCTGAACTGATTGTTAAACGCGCAACGCTAGAAGATATCTATCTTGAAATGATCGGTGAAGCAGATGAGTAAAATAACTGCAAAAGATCGTACGCCTTCAACTCTCAAACTTGGGCTACTACGAGGAAATATTGAGATCAGGCAATTTATGCGACAGAGAGAATCTGTCGTCTTTACTATCGCCTTCCCACTTATTCTTCTCGCAATTTTTGGTTCAGTCTTTTCGCAAGATATCGCGCCCGGTGTCACCTTTAGCCAGTATTTTGTTGCTGGCATGATTGCATCCGGTTTAGTTAATTCTGGTTTTCAAAATCTTGCGATTATGATTCCTATTGAACGCGAATTTGGCTCACTCAAGCGCTTGCGTGGAACACCTATGGCTGCCACCAGTTACTTTATTGGCAAATCAATTCTCGTCTTTTTCACAATGTTAATTCAGGTGCTACTACTTCTCATCGCTGGAATTGCTTTTTTTGGCGTCGATCTTCCATCTGATCCATATAAATGGTTTACCTTCACCTGGCTCATTATTCTTGGAAGCGCAGCATCAACCACTCTTGGAATTGCCTTCTCTGCCATACCTAAAAGCGGTCGTGGCGCATCGGCGGTCGTTTCTCCTGTCGTAATCGTTCTTCAATTTATTAGTGGCGTCTTCTTTATCTTTACTCAGTTACCTACGTGGATGCAGCAAGTTGGTGCACTATTTCCTCTGAAATGGATGACTCAGGCTATGCGTTCCGTATTTCTTCCAGATTCATTTGCCTCACAGGAAGTTGCAGGCCAGTGGGAGATTGGAAAGTCGTTTGTAATTATTTTGCTCTGGCTTGTAGTGGGCCTTGTTTTTTCACTACGGACTTTTAGATGGAGTGATCGATGAAGAAGCTCGTATTTGCAATCTCACTAGCTCTCTCGATCCTGCCATCACAGAGCTTTGCAGTAACGGAATCACCCAGTCCAACTCCAACGGTAAATCCCACTCCAACGGTAAGTCCAACTCCAACGGTAAGTCCTACGTTAAAGGTCAGCCCAACGCCAACTGCCAAAGTGGCGGCGACGACGAAGCCAACTAAGAAAGCTGCGCCAAAAAAGAAGCCGGCGGCACCGTCTCCTTCTCCCAAGTGGCCACCTAAGGGATTTAAGGTGATGGACGATATTTACTGGCGCACTCCATCAGTTGAAACAATGATGAATGTGGCTGCTGGTGATTCGTCATTAGCAAGGGCGATCAAAGCGTGCAAAGAATTTTCGTGTGGCCGGATTCAGGTAGCTTCAATTATCGGTTGCGTGTACTGGGAGATCGAATCAAAGGTAATCGAACCAAATCCAGATATTCCTGGTTCATTTCTTACAATGGGAATGCTGCGCACTCTTGTGAAGAGTTCGGCTTCGAAGGAAGTAGCAACTGTTGTTCTGCGATCGGGTGTTTCGTACTCACCAACAGTTGCAGTTGTTCCGACTACCGTGATCTGTCACCAAGACCAAACAACCGAGAGGGTCCCAAGTAACTCTTACATCGGTCGTTAGCGATTTGCTCCAGGAACCCAGAGTTGATCTCCGATTTCTTTATTGGCCACGCGAGCCAGAACAAAGAGTAGGTCTGAACAGCGATTGAGATACTTTGCGGTGAGCGGATTAACGCCTCCACCAAAAGCGTGAATTGCCGCCCACGTGCATCGCTCTGCCCGGCGCACCACGGTGCGAGCCACATGTAAATGTGCTGCTGCTGGAGTGCCAGATGGAAGAACAAAAGAACGCAATGACTCTAAATCAGAATTATACTTATCGATGGCTGCTTCAAGATAAACAACCTGAGATTCAAGTACTCGTAAAGGTTCAAACGCTGGAGCATCTGTGACTGGAGTACAAAGATCTGCACCAACATCAAAGAGATCGTTTTGAATCCGAACAAGAAGAGCGCGAATATCCTCAGTTAACTCATCCGTTGACAGGACAACGCCAATACTGGAATTGGCTTCATCAACTGTTGCATACGCCTCTAAGCGAGGGTCATTCTTTGATGTGCGGCTCATATCCCCGAGAGAAGTTGTGCCGTCATCGCCTGTCTTTGTATAAATGCGCGTGAGATTAACCATGGCCCTACCTTATAAGTAGAATGCGTCTATGGCACCTCCGCACGATCTCCGTCAGCATGAGCTCGGCGATGATCGCTTTCGCATAGAAGGCGGTGCCCGGCTCGTCGGTGAGGTCCATGTGGGAGGGGCAAAGAATTCTGTCCTTAAGTTAATGGCCGCCTCACTCCTTGCGGCAGGTAAGACCACAATCAGAAATGTTCCAGAGATTGCAGATGTTGAGATCATGTCAGATCTACTCAAGCGACTTGGTTGTGTCATCACTCGAGATGGAGCCGTCCTGACGATCGATGTTCCCGTCACGCCAGCACACCGCGCCGATTATGACCTCGTTCGTAAAATGCGAGCATCAATTAATGTTCTTGGTCCCTTGGTTGCTCGCATCGGTCGTGCAGAAGTTGCTCTCCCTGGTGGAGATGCAATTGGGTCCCGCGGATTAGATTTTCACATTAAGGGGCTCGAATCACTCGGTGCTATTGCCCATGTTGAACATGGATACGTAATTGCCGAAGCACCGAATGGTTTATCCGGTGCCGACATCTCACTTGATTTCCCAAGTGTGGGTGCGACTGAAAACCTCATGACTGCAGCAGTCCTTGCTCGTGGAGTGACAACAATTGAAAATGCGGCGCGTGAACCTGATCTAGTTGATCTAGGTGAATTCTTAATCGCCATGGGTGCAAAAATTGAAGGGCTAGGAACTTCGATCATCACAATCACAGGCGTAGAACAGCTGCATCCAACAGATCACACAACTATTACAGATCGAATTATTGCCGGCACATGGGCATTTGCTGCAGTGATGACCCAAGGTGACATCACAATCCACGGAGCTCGCATTGATCATATGGAAGTGATGCTAGAAAAACTCACATCAGCTGGTGCAATTGTTACTTCAACTGCCGATGGTGTTCGCGTAAAGATGGATCACCGACCAACGGCCATTGATGTTGCAACACTTCCCTATCCTGGCTTTGCAACAGATTTACTTCCCTTTATCATCACCCTTAATTCCATCGCTGATGGTGATTCTATGGTGACCGAAAATGTCTTTGAGTCGCGCTTTATGTTTGTTAATGAACTGACTCGGTTAGGTGCACAGATTCATGTCGATGGCCATCATGTATCGATTCACGGAATCACACAGTTATCGGGAGCCCCTGTTGAAGCTACCGATATTCGTGCCGGGGCTGGGCTAGTTCTTGCAGCCCTTGTTGCAGAGGGTGCCACAACAGTTGATGGTGCTTTCCATATTGATCGTGGATATCCACGGTTTGCTGAAGAACTAGTGCGCTTAGGTGCGCACGTGAGTCGGGAGTAATTATGGCAATTCCAGATCGTAACCTCGCACTTGAACTCGTTCGAGTAACAGAGACTGCCGCCCTTGCCGCCGCACCATGGGTTGGTCGCGGCGATAAAGATCTAGCCGACGGTGCAGCAGTTGCAGCAATGCGTGCCATGATCAACACGGTAGATATGAACGGAATTGTAGTAATTGGCGAGGGCGAAAAAGATAATGCGCCGATGCTCCACAATGGTGAAAACGTTGGCAATGGAGAAGGTCCGAATTGCGATGTTGCCGTCGACCCTATCGATGGAACATCTCTGACTGCACAAGGGGTAAATGGCGCAATCAGTGTGATCGCAGTAGCTCCTCGTGGAACCATGTTTGATCCGCAAGATAGCTTTTATATGAATAAGTTAGTGACAGGTCCGGCAGCAGCTCACGCAATCGATCTCAAGGCAAGTGTTGCTCAAAATATCAGCGCGGTTGCACGTGCAAAGAATTTGGCCATTAGTGATGTGACTGTTGTACTACTGAATCGTCCGCGGCATTTAGAATTAATCACCGAGATCAGACAAGCAGGGGCAAGAATTCGGTTGATTCAAGATGGTGATGTTGCTGCAGCGATTGAGACTGCGTTGCCTGACTCTGGAGTCGACCTGCTTATGGGTATCGGAGGCACGCCGGAAGGAGTAATTACCGCTGCGGCCATGATCTGCCTCGGTGGCTCAATCCAGGGCCAGCTCCACCGTGATGGAGTAAATGATTCGCGCATTCTTACAACAAAAGACCTCTGTAATTCCGAGGATGTTTTCTTTGCAGCAACCGGAGTCACAGATGGTGAACTTGTTAAAGGAATTCGCTACACACCGTATGGAGCGATAAGCCACTCGCTGGTTATGCGTGGAAAATCAAAGACTGTGCGAAAGATCGAAACGCAGCACCACTTAAAGTAATAGTGGTATTTAATTAACGCTCTCTGTAAGAATTGAGACGCGATCGTTAGAGACTGATAGAAAACCACCACTGACATTGAATTCAGTGATGGCTCCATCTACGCCCTTAATGCTGACGGCTCCGTCGACTAGTACGCCAAACAAAGGTGCGTGACCTGGAAGTACTCCAAGATCACCCTCGGTGGTGCGAGCAGAGATAAATACTGCTTCTCCACTCCACACCTTCTGTGTTGGCGATACTAGTGCGACGGTAAGAGCCATTGTTATCCCTTAGCCAATTCTGCAGCTCTGCGCTCAACATCGTCGAGGCCACCACACATGAAGAATGCTTGTTCTGGAAGGTGATCGTACTTTCCGTCTGCAAGTGCTTCGAATGCCGCGATGGTATCTACAAGTGGAACGAATGATCCGTCGAGACCAGTAAAGACCTTTGCCACGAATGTGTTCTGTGACAAGAAGCGCTGGATGCGGCGTGCACGACCTACGAGAACGCGGTCATCTTCTGAAAGTTCATCGATACCCAAGATAGCGATGATGTCCTGAAGATCCTTGTAACGCTGCAAGATCTGCTTAATACGGTTTGCAACACGGAAGTGATGCTCGCCGATGTAGCGTGGATCCAAGATGCGTGAAGTTGAGTCAAGTGGATCCACAGCTGGGTAGATACCAAGCTCTGAGATCGGACGAGACAACACTGTTGTTGCATCAAGGTGGGCGAATGTGGTGTGTGGAGCTGGGTCGGTAATGTCATCTGCAGGAACGTAAATTGCCTGCATAGATGTAATTGAGTGACCACGTGTTGATGTGATGCGCTCTTGGAGCTGACCCATCTCATCAGCCAAAGTTGGCTGGTATCCCACAGCAGATGGCATACGGCCAAGAAGTGTTGATACTTCAGAACCCGCCTGAGTAAAGCGGAAGATGTTATCGATGAAGAGGAGAACATCCTGCTTCTGAACATCGCGGAAGTACTCGGCCATTGTGAGTGCAGAAAGTGCCACACGAAGACGCGTGCCAGGTGGCTCATCCAT
>JBILIJ010000020.1:0-22174 GCA_044350045.1 Candidatus Planktophila sp.
GCTTTCGCTGGACCAAGGCTTAACTGAAGTGGAGCAATAACGTGTACGCAATCGTGAAAGCTGGCGGACGCCAGGAGAAGGTAACTGTTGGAGAGACCATCACAGTCGATCGCATCGACTCTGCTGCAGGTTCATCAGTTACATTCCCAGCAGTTCTCCTCGTTGACGGTGCAACCGTTACTGCAGATCCAAAAGCTCTTGCCTCTGTAAAGGTGACGGGCGAGATCATCGACGAAGTTAAGGGTCCAAAGATCGACATCCTTCGTTACATGAACAAGACGGGATATCGTCGTCGTCAAGGTTTTCGTGCACAGCACACTCGAGTCAAGATCACCGCAATCAGCGGCGTTAAGGGGGCATAAGTAATGGCAAGTAAAAAGGGCGTCTCCTCGACACGAAATGGTCGCGATTCCAATCCACAGTACCTTGGCATCAAGCGCTTCGGTGGACAAGAAGTTAATGCAGGCGAGATTTTGGTTCGCCAGCGCGGTACACATTTTCACCCAGGCAAGAACGTTGGACGCGGTAAGGACGACACACTATTTGCACTAGCTGCAGGAGCTGTTGAGTTCGGACGCGCTCGCGGTCGCCGTGTAGTGAATGTAGTTCCGGTAGCGTAAAAAGGTTTCTCTTAAAAGAGCGGGCCGCATCCATGCGTGTCCGCTTTTTTATTTCTCATACAGTCCGCGACGAAATGCACTCTCGATAGAGAAGAAGGAAGGGGTAAGGCGATGACATCATTTGTAGACCGCGTAACCCTCTTTGCATCTGCCGGTAATGGTGGCGATGGTTGTGTTTCAGTCAAGCGCGAAAAATTTAAGCCACTCGGTGGACCAGATGGCGGTAACGGAGGTCGTGGCGGAGATGTCATTCTCGTAGTCGACTCCAGCGTCACAACACTTCTAGATTTTCACCATTCACCACATCGCAAAGCAACCTCTGGTCACCAAGGGTATGGCGATCGTAAAGATGGACATACTGGTGACGATCTCATTTTGGCAGTTCCAAATGGCACTGTGGTCTATGACAAAGATGGAAATCTCCTTGCAGATTTAGTTGGAATTGGCACGACGTTTATGGCAGCTCAAGGTGGCCATGGTGGTCTTGGCAACCTCGCGCTCTCATCATCTAAGCGCCGTGCACCTGGCTTTGCATTACTCGGTGAACCAGGACAAACACGAACACTTTCACTTGAACTTAAATCAGTAGCTGATATTGCACTTGTTGGTTTTCCAAGTGCTGGAAAGTCATCACTGATCGCATCAATTTCAGCAGCGCGTCCAAAGATTGCCGATTATCCATTTACTACTCTTGTGCCAAACCTTGGAGTCGTGCAGGCAGGTGAGACACGCTTTACCGTTGCAGATGTTCCTGGCTTAATTCCTGGTGCATCACAAGGCAAAGGCCTGGGACTCGAATTTCTACGACATGTAGAACGATGTGTTGCACTCGTCCATGTTCTTGATTGCGGAACGCTTGAAACTGACCGCAACCCAGTACAAGATCTTGAAATCATCGAAGAAGAGCTCTCGCTTTATGGTGGTCTTGAAGATCGTGTACGTATCGTTGCGCTGAACAAAATCGATCTTCCAGATGGTTCTGCAATGGCAGATATGGTTGAGGGAACACTCCGTGAAAAAGGGTATGAGGTTTATAAAGTCTCTGCTGCCAGCCGTGAAGGTTTGCAAGAGCTGACATATGCAATGGGTCGCCTTGTACATAAGGCGCGAGCAGAAGCTGCTACCGAAGAGCGCACTCGAATCATTCTTCGTCCAACTGCCGTTGATGACTCAGGCTTTACCGTTCGAGCAAATGCAGATGGTTCATTTGAAGTGCGCGGCAAGAAAGTTGAGCGCTGGGTGCGACAGACAAACTTTAAGAATGCTGAAGCAATTGGCTATCTTGCAGATCGACTCGCGCAGCTCGGAGTTGAGAAAGAGTTGTTTAAAAAGGGTGCGGTCGCAGGAAGTGAAGTACGAATCGGTGATGGTGAAGATCAGATTATCTTTGATTGGGAGCCAACGATTGAAGCCGGTGCTGAACAGTTAGCGGGCCATCTCCATAGACGTGGTGAGGATTCTCGCCTAGAGTCGACTTGGATTGTGGAAGAGCGTGTAGTCGATCAACTTAGTGATGATGAAATTGCTAAGCAGTGGGAGTACAACGTTGAAGACCCACATTCACCTCGGGTGAAAGAGTAGGACTATGGATCGCACAGTTGTCACGTCGGCAAAACGCATTGTGATCAAGATTGGCTCATCATCTCTTACCGGCTCTGCTGGATCAAACCTTGACGCAGCTGCTGTAGAAAAAATTGTTACTGTTATTGCAAGCCTTAAAGCACGTGGTGCCGAAGTTGCCTTGGTCTCTTCCGGTGCGATTGCCGCAGGACTGGCTCCGCTAAAGCTTTCGTCACGCCCAAAAGATCTTGCGACGCAACAAGCTGCTGCTTCAGTTGGACAAGGGCTACTTATTGCTCGATACAACCAAGCTTTTACCTCACACTCAATCCTCTCCTCACAGGTACTTTTAACTACAGAAGATGTTGTGCGTCGCTCGCACTACCAGAACGCTCATCAAACACTTTCTAAGTTGTTATCACTTGGGGTTGTTCCAATCATCAACGAAAATGACACAGTTGGAACCCAAGAGATTCGCTTTGGAGATAACGATCGCCTAGCAGCACTTGTTGCCCTTCTCATCAGTGCTGATCTGCTCGTTCTCGTCTCTGATATCGATGCTCTCTATGACGCACCTCCTTCACAATCTGGCGCAAAAGCAATTCACGAAGTTCATGCGATGGAAGATATCGATTCAATTGCACTGGGCGGGGCGGGATCTGCCGGCGTAGGTAGTGGGGGAATGGTGACAAAGGTCGAGGCGGCACGGATTTCTACAAGTGCCGGTATTCCAATGTTGTTGACATCTCTTTCTCAATCTCAAGAAGCTCTTTCCGGGCAAGAAGTTGGAACCCTCTTCCACTCTCATGGAGTGCGCACAACTGCGCGCTTACTATGGCTTGCTCACGCGTCGACTCCACGTGGGCGTTTAGTTCTAGATGATGGAGCAGTTACCGCACTTCGCGAACGCGGCGTCTCGTTATTACCTGCTGGCGTGACCAGTGTCAGCGGTGAGTTCATCGCTGGAGATACCGTCGAGTTAGTTTCACAAAGCGGTGATGTTATTGCACGCGGACTCGTGGCCTTTGATGCTGGTGAAATTCCACAGATGTTGGGTCGTTCCACAAAAGAGTTAGCAGCTTCCCTTGGAGCAGAGTACGAGCGCGAACTCGTGCACAGAGATGATCTAGTTCTTCTCTGATATCTCTTTCAAAACTGCCGCAATATCAGCACTGATTCCGTCAGAACTCGTTGGCATATCGCTGAGTTTAACGATCACAGTTTGTGTTGCCTTATCCTGATAAATGTATTGTCCGTGTAGACCCATCATCAGATTTATTCCAGGATATGGGTGCCACATCTGTGCGCTATATCCCCATCCATAATCAAGAGTTACCTCAGAGGTGGATAAGCGCTTACTCCATGAAGGGCTTGCGATATCCGGAAGCCCGCTCATCAGCGCCTGACCGACACGAGCATAATCTCGCGCCGCAGCATTAAAGCAACAGAAAGCCTTTTCATGTCCGCCGACCTTATCGACATTCCATGTAGCGTTGTAATCAGCGCGTACGCGCTTCCAGATTCGATTACTAAATTCATCAGCTAATGAATTACCTGTGACTTCTTGAATGATCAGTCCCAGCATCTGAGTATTAACACTTCGATATTCAGCAAATGAACCTGGCTCTTCGCGCATCTTTCTATTGTTATTCAAGAAGTGATTCATATCTGTCGTGGCATACATCTGGGCGATTGCAACGCCCCAACCGGATGGACCAGAAGGGTAATTATCTGAAACGCCAATGCCAGATTTCATATCTAAAAGATCTTTAATCGTTACTGAGTCAAAGGATGTTCCAGCTTTGAATCGAGGCAGGTAGCTAACAAAAGTGTCGTTTTCGTTAAGGGCACCTTCATCAACTAGCTGACCAATCACCAGAGCTGTCATGGTCTTTGCTACGGAGTACGAAGGAAGAACGGTTGATTCGGTCTTGCCATTTAAATACTTTTCGTAGGTGATCTTTCCATCCCTGATAATAAGAAATGCATTTGTTTGAGTAGCGTCAAGAAATTCGTCAAAGGTAACTTTCTCTCCTTGCCAGGTTACCTGCGTGATCTCCTCTTGCTCTCCGATAATCCATGCAGATTCAGCCGATGGCGCACCTTCGATAATGTGAGATGGCATCAGATCAGGGGTCTTCGATGCTGGAGCAAGTCCGAGGCGTATCGCAGCAATCGGCTCGGGATAACGAATGACCTTGGTCAATCCAAAAAGGCCCAGGTAGAGAACAAATACAGAAATCAGTATGTTACGAATTATTTTGCGCACATGGTTAGGGTAACGGGCGCTAGGCTTATTCCTATGGATGCAACTGCAATAGTTCAAGGGCTAGCGCTCACGGCACGAACTGCTGCGCGCACCTTGGTGGTCGCATCAGGAGATCAACGTCGCCAAGCGTTGCTTGCAATTGCTGATGAAATTGATGCCCGCACTGACGAGATTATTCTGGCCAATGCTCGCGATATTGAACGAGCCAAGGCAGATTCAATGCACCCTCAGATGCAAGATCGACTTTTGCTGACACGCGAAAGAATTGCCGGAATCGCACGTGGTGCGCGCCAAGTTGCAGCCCTTGAAGATCCGCTTGGACGAGTCCTCAAGAAATCAACTCTTGCAAATGGCCTTGAACTAGAACAGATCAGCGTTCCATTTGGCGTAGTTGGTATGGTCTACGAGGCACGACCAAATGTGACAGTCGATGCAGCGGTGATCTTATTGATGTCGGGAAATGCCGCGCTTCTTCGTGGCTCCTCCACTGCAGAGGCGAGCAATCAAATTCTTATCGATGTCATGCGCGCAGCATTAGCTAAAACATCGATCTCTCCAGATGTGATTCAACTTGTCCCATCTCATGATCGAGCAACCGTGCAGGCGCTGCTTACTGCACGTGGAAAAGTAGATCTGGTTATTCCTCGCGGCAGCGCTTCACTGATTCGTATGGTGGTAGATGAGGCAACGGTGCCAACTATTGAAACCGGGGCTGGTGTCTGTCACGTGTATGTCGATGCCTCTGCTGACTTGGCGAAAGCGTTACCGATCGTTTTGAATTCAAAGACCCACAGACCAAGTGTCTGTAATGCAGCTGAGACAGTGTTGCTCCATAAATCCATCGCCCAATCTTTCCTACCAACCCTATTGAAATCACTTCATGATGCTGGCGTAGTTCTTCATGTGGATGCAACCACAGAGGCTGTTGCCAAGAGCTTGAATATTGATGTCACCCAAGTGACGGCAGAAAATTGGGGGACCGAATACGGAGTTCTTGAGATGAATGTCGGAGTTGTCGACTCACTTGATGCTGCAGTTGATCACATTGCAACATTTGGAACACAGCACACCGAAGCCATTGTTACCGAAGATAAAGAGAGTGCTCGTAGATTTATTGCAATGTCAGATTGCGCAGCGGTGATGGTCAACGCCTCAACCAGGTTTACAGATGGCGAACAGATGGGATTTGGAGCAGAGATTGGTATCTCAAATCAGAAACTTCACGCCCGCGGGCCTATGGGGTTAGAAGCGATGACGACAACTACCTGGATAGTCACCGGGACAGGCCAGATTCGCTCATAAGGCTATCTTTTTATAGACTGCACTCATGAGCAGCCTTTCGCGCGATGATGTAGCAAAGCTCGCAGGCCTTGCCCGCATTGAAATGAGCGAAGAAGAATTAGTCAGTCTCTCCTCACAATTTGGAATGATTCTCGATGCAGTTGCACGCGTACAAGAAGTAAACCTTGATGGCGTGATCGCGACATCGCACCCACAACCTATCCAGAATGTATTTCGAGAAGATCAGGTGCGCCCAAGCCTTACTCCCGAGCAAGCGCTATCGGGTGCCCCTGCCCAAGAAGAACAGCGCTTTCGAGTGCCACAGATTCTTGGTGAAGCAGAGTGATTACCCAGAGCGCAGCTGCAATGTCAGAAGCCCTAGTAAAGGGCGAAGTGACATCGACTCAATTAACGCAAGCACATCTTGATCGCATTAACGATGTTGATACTTCTGTAAAAGCTTTTCTACACGTGGATGCAGAAGGTGCCCTCGAGCAGGCAGCGCGCGTAGATGCAGATCGCAGCGCTGGAAAGAAGTTGCACCCACTTGCAGGTATTCCATTGGCGCTCAAAGATGTGCTTACTCAAGATGGGATTCCCACTACAGCAGGATCAAAAATTCTTCAGGGGTGGAAACCTCAATATGACTCAACTGTCGTCTCAAAGATAAAAGAGGCAGGCATTGTGATTCTCGGAAAGACCAATATGGATGAGTTCGCAATGGGTTCATCTACTGAAAACTCTGCATATGGCCCAACATTTAATCCGTGGGATTTATCGCGCACACCAGGTGGTTCAAGCGGAGGATCTGCCGCTGCTGTAAGCGCATATGAAGCTCCTCTCGCAATTGGTTCAGATACCGGTGGATCAATCAGACAACCTGCAGCGCTCACAGGAATCGTAGGCGTGCGTCCTACATATGGCGCAGTCTCGCGCTACGGATTAATTGCATACTCATCAAGCCTTGATCAGGCAGGCCCATTTGGTCGAACAGTTTTAGATACTGCACTCTTGCATGATGTGATGGCTGGCCACGATCCAAAGGATGCCACGAGTATTAATGGAAAATTCCCCGATGTAGTCAGTGCTGCCAAAAAGCGCGATGTTAAGGGACTCAAGATTGGCGTTATCAAGCAGCTGCAAGGTGAGGGTTATCAAAAGGGTGTGCAGGCCCGCTTTGATGAATCACTTCAAGTTCTGGCTTCACTCGGTGCCGAGATAATCGAAGTTGATTGCCCAAGTTTTGAGTACGCTCTTGCTGCATATTATTTGATTGCTCCATCTGAATGTTCATCTAACTTAGCCCGCTTTGATGCGATGCGTTACGGCCTTCGTGTCGGCGATAGTGATGGAGCCTCAGCCGAAGCCGTGATGAGCGCAACGAGAAATGCTGGCTTTGGCCACGAGGTAAAGCGCCGCATCATTTTGGGCGCATACGCTCTCTCATCAGGTTATTACGATGCTTACTACGGTAGCGCTCAGAAAATTCGCACATTGATTATTCAAGATTATGCAAAGGCATTTGCTCATGCTGATGTTCTAGTCTCACCGACTGCACCGACTACTGCCTTTAAAATTGGTGAAAAATCTAATGATCCAATCGCTATGTACTTAGGTGATGTTGCAACGATCCCAGTTAATCTCGCTGGAATCTGTGGCATGAGTCTTCCTGCTGGGTTAGCCGATGAAGATGGATTACCGGTTGGTTTTCAGATTATGGCGCCAGCGATGTGTGATGACCGGCTGTATCAAGTCGGTGGCGCACTCGAAGCAGCCCTCGTCTCTTCTTGGGGTGGACATTTAATTTCCAAGGTTCCGGCGATGGGAGGTAGCAAGTAATGGCTATTTCCTATGATGATGTTGTTGCAAAGTACGACCCTGTCCTAGGTCTTGAAGTACACGTCGAGCTCAATACAGAGTCAAAGATGTTCTGTTCATGCAGCACTACTTTTGGTGGCGAGCCCAACACCCAAACCTGTCCAGTCTGCTTGGCACTTCCTGGCGCGCTCCCAGTTGTTAACGCCCGGGCAATCGAATCAACAATCAAAATTGGATTGGCCCTTAACTGCCAGATTGCACCGTATAGCCGCTTTGCTCGCAAAAACTATTTCTATCCAGATATGCCAAAGAACTTTCAAATATCTCAATACGATGAACCAATCTGCTTCGATGGATATGTCGATGTTGAGATCGATACCGATGAAGGCCCGCTCCAATTCCGTATTGAAGTTGAACGCGTCCACATGGAAGAAGACACAGGAAAGTCCCTACATGTTGGCGGAGCAACCGGGCGTATCCATGGGGCTGATTACTCATTACTTGATTACAACCGCGCGGGTATCCCGCTTGTTGAAATTGTGACCAAGATTGTCCCTGGTACAGGAAAGTACGCACCCGAAGTTGCTCGTGCCTATGTGGCAGAACTTCGTGACATCTTGCGCGGCCTTGGCGTTTCCGATGTGAAGATGGAGCAAGGTTCATTGCGCTGTGATGCCAACGTGTCGTTAAAGCCGATGGGATCAGATGTTCTAGGAACTCGCTCTGAAACTAAGAACGTTAACTCGCTCCGCTCTGTTGAGCGCGCTATTCGCGGTGAAATGATTCGCCACGCAGAACTTCTCGATGCTGGCTCGAAAGTAAAACAAGAGACTCGACACTTTCAGGAAGATACTGGACTTACACGTTCTGGACGATCAAAAGAGCAGGCAGAGGATTATCGCTATTTCCCAGAGCCAGATCTTGTTCCGGTTGCACCAGATGCTGCGTGGATTGAAGAGTTACGTAAGGCTCTTCCAGAGCGACCATCACTTCGCAGAAAGCGTTTAAAGCAAGAGTGGAACGTGCCTGATAAAGAGATGGCTGCGATGGTGAACGCTGATGTTCTCGATATCGTTGAGGCGACAGTTCTTTTGGGTGCTGATCCAACAAAGGCTCGCACTTGGTGGCTTGGTGAAATTTCACGTATTGCAAATGATAAGGAAGTTGCAGTTACAGAGCTTTCAATAACCCCAGCAGATGTTGCAGAGATTGTGGCCCTGGTAAATAAAGGTGAACTGACAGACAAGCTCGCCCGCCAGGTTGTTGAAGGCGTCGTTGCGGGGGAGGGAACCCCTGCAGAAGTTGTGGCAAAGCGTGGAATTAAAGTTGTTAATGATGATGGTGCACTCATGGCTGCGATTGAAAAAGTTTGCTCAGAACAACTAGAGACGGCGCAGAAAGTTCGCGATGGTCATATTCCGGCAGCGGGCGCGCTCATTGGTGCGGTCATGAAAGAGACGAAGGGCCAAGCAGATGCTGCGCGAGTGCGCGAACTTCTACTTGGCCACCTAGGTCAACCTGTTAATTAGTGAGCAATTACGCCTTCAGTTTCAACGAGTGAATCTTTACCAATATTAATAAAGAAGAAGAGAACGACTGCTCCAGCAAATAACAGAGCCGCACTGACAGTAAATGCCACCGTGTAACCGTGCGTCACACCATATGGATAGAACTTATCGGCAATGCCCGGGATGGAGATGCCGACCTCTTTATTTGCTACTACATGTGAGACAGCGGCAGTTGCTGCAACAGTGTTAAGCAGCGCTGTTCCAAGTGATCCACCAACTTGCTGGCTGGTATTAATCATCGCGCTAGCTACTCCTGTATCACGATTGCCAACACCATGCAGCGCTGTCGATGTTAATGGAATAAAGACCAGGGCCATTCCAGAGCTCATGATGAGAAGTGAAGGAAGTACATGGCTGACATATGAAGTATCAGGTGTAATTTGAGTAAGCATCAATAATCCGATACCGGCAAAGACAAGTCCTGGAACCATCAATGGCTTTGGGCCAAACTTTGGCAGCAATTGCGATGCAACTCCGGCAAAGACGATAATTCCTGCAGTAAATGGTAGGAATGCAAAACCAGATTTCAATGGTGTGTATCCGAGGACTATCTGTAGATAGAGACCAAGGAAGAGGAACATCGAGAACAAACCAGCACCGACAATAAGTGAACCAAGATAAGAACCGCCGCGGTTACGCTCTGTAATAACGCGCAGCGGCATCATTGGATTTGAAACTTTAGCTTCAATAGCCACAAAGGCAACTAGGAGAACTACCGCTGCAACGAGGAAGGCAATGGTCGAGTTTGCAGACCAACCCTTTGTTGCCGCTTCGCTAAAGCCATATGTGAGAGCAAAGAGACCAGCGGTTGCAGTAATTACTCCAGGGATGTCATAGCTGTGATCACCGCTTGCCTTTGATTCCTTTACGTACTTAATTGCCAGTATTCCGGCGATTGCCGCGATAGGAACATTGACGCCTAGGCACCAGCGCCATGAGAAGAATTCAGTGAGAGCTCCACCAAGAATGAGACCGATGGCAGCGCCACCGCCTGAAATCGCGCCGATAACGCCAAATGCCTTTGCGCGTTCTGCCGGAACCGTAAAGGTCACGCTAATAATTGCAAGGGCAGCAGGTGCAAGGAGTGCACCGAATACTCCCTGTAGTGCACGGGCTGCAAAGAGCTGTTCTTGATTTGCAGCGATACCACCAAAAGCGGACACAAGAGCAAAGCCAGCGAGTCCGATTAGGAAAATCTTCTTGCGTCCCATGAAGTCACCGATTCGGCCACCAATAAGTAGCAACGATCCAAATGCCAGCGTGTAAGCGGTGATAACCCATTGCTGATTTGCATCAGTGATTCCGAGATCCGCTTTCGCACTTGGAATTGCGATATTGACGATCGATGAATCCAGAACAACCATAAGTTGGGCTATAGCCACAACAAATAGCGTGCGCCAACGGTTGGGATCAAGACTAGTAACAGGTGCTTGTGACACAGGCGGTACTCCTAAAAAGTTCATTTTGGATGGTTAGAGGATAGAATTATCTCATGTCGAAGATGAAGCCGCGTTCCGGGGTTGTAACCGATGGTCTTGAAAGAGCACCTGCTCGTGGAATGTTACGTGCCGTCGGTATGGGTGATGAAGATTGGGTAAAGCCACAGATCGGCATCGCCTCATCATGGAATGAAATCACCCCATGCAATCTTTCACTTGACCGACTAGCAAAAGCGTCGAAGGAAGGCGTGCTCGCTGCAGGCGGATTCCCTATGCAATTTGGAACAATCTCAGTCTCTGATGGAATTTCCATGGGCCATTCGGGTATGCACTTCTCATTAGTCTCTCGCGAAATCATCGCTGACTCAGTTGAGACTGTGATGCAGGCCGAGCGATTTGATGGCATGGTGACATTTGCCGGATGCGACAAGTCACTTCCTGGGATGATGATGGCAGCGGCGCGTTTAGATGTTGCGGCAGTATTTGTTTACGCAGGTTCATCTCTTCCAGGACAAGTAGACGGAAAAGATGTCACGATTATTGATGCATTTGAGGCCGTCGGTGCGTGCGCTCGCGGACTTATTACAAGAGAGAATGTTGATGAAATTGAGCGCGCAATCTGCCCTGGTGAAGGTGCCTGTGCTGGCATGTTTACTGCAAATACCATGGCAGCAATTGGTGAAGCGCTAGGTCTTTCACTCCCGGGATCGGCAGCGCCTCCTGCTATCGATCGTAGACGCGATGCTTATGCAATTAAATCCGGTGAAGCAGTTGTAAACCTGATCAAACTTGGAATTACAACACGCATGATTCTTACCAAAAAAGCATTTGAAAATGCGATCACAATTTTGATGGCTTTGGGTGGTTCCACCAATGCTGTACTTCACTTATTGGCGATCGCCCATGAAGCTGAGGTAGATCTCACTCTTGAAGATTTCCATCGCATCGGGTCGAAAGTTCCTCTACTGGGAGACCTCAAGCCATTCGGTAGATTTGTAATGTCAGATGTTGATCGCGTGGGCGGCATTCCTGTTGTGCTCAAGGTATTACTCGATGCTGGGTATCTCCATGGCGATACATTGACGGTTACTGGTAAGACTATGGCTGAAAACTTAGCTGACATTAAGCCACCGTTGGCAGATGGAAATGTACTTCGTGCAATCGATAAGCCGCTTTCGACAGATGTTGGAATTACCATTTTGGGTGGATCACTTGCCCCAGAAGGTGCGGTGTGTAAGACAGCTGGAATCGGGATTGCCAAGTTTGAAGGTCCTGCACGAGTCTTTGAGCGAGAGCAAGGCGCGATGGATGCTTTGGAAAATGGCACTATCCAGGCTGGTGATGTTGTCGTGATCCGTTACGAAGGTCCAAAGGGCGGGCCTGGTATGCGCGAGATGTTGATGATCACTGGTGCCATTAAAGGTGCAGGACTTGGAAAAACAACTCTTCTCATTACCGATGGTCGTTTCTCTGGAGGATCAACCGGATTATGTGTTGGTCACGTTTCCCCTGAGGCAGTTGACGGGGGACCAATCGCATTTATAAAAGATGGAGATATTGTTCGAATTGATATCACCAACCGAACCCTTGATCTTCTGGTCGATCCGGCAGAGATTGAGGCCCGCAAGGTTGGATGGAAGCCACTTTCGCATCAGTACACACGCGGCGTCCTTCATAAATTTACTCAGCTCGTCGGCTCAGCCTCACGCGGGGCTGTCTGCGACTAACTCTCAGGCCCTCTCATATTATGAGATCGCTATCTCACGTCTTGACGCATTCGCCCTGAGGTTGGAGAATAGAGCCATGACAAGCACTCGCGTTCTGACTTCATCAGTGGTGGTGATTCGATAGCGCGTGCCTTCACGACACGCGCCCTCAGATATCTGAGGGTTTTTTTATTTAGCGGTTCAGGCAAGAAATTTTAGAGATCGAAAGGAGTACGAAGAGATGGCACACGTTCCAACGGTAGATGGCACGACAATGAATGGAGCTACTTCATTGGTGAAAAGCCTTGAAGCAGTTGGCGTTGATGTGATGTTCGGTATTCCTGGTGGTGCGATTTTGCCAGCCTACGATCCGATCTTCGACTCCACCATCAGACATATATTGGTTCGTCACGAACAAGGAGCCGGCCACGCTGCAACTGGCTACGCTCAAGTTACCGGTCGCGCTGGCGTATGTATTGCAACCTCTGGCCCAGGGGCCACAAACCTCGTTACCCCACTTGCAGATGCCTCTATGGATTCAGTTCCAATGGTTGCAATCACCGGACAGGTTCCATCTCTTGCAATTGGTACTGATGCATTCCAAGAAGCAGATATTCGCGGCATCACAATGCCATTTACAAAACACAATTTTCTTATCACTAACCCACAGGATATCCCTCGCGTAATTGCTGAAGCTTTTCACATCGCAACAACTGGTCGTCCAGGACCAGTTCTTGTTGATATTACAAAAGATGCACTGCAAAAAGAGGTCACGTATAACTGGCCAACAAGCATTGATCTCCCTGGATATAAGCCGCAGTTTTCGCCAAATCAGAACGCAATCAATGACGCTGCTGCACTTATCGCATCATCTAAGAAACCTGTCTTGTATGTTGGTGGCGGAGTCATTAAAGCAAATGGATCACGTGAGTTACTTGCGCTAGCTGAACTTATTGGCGCACCTGTTGTCACAACCTTGATGGCACGCGGTGCTTTTCCTGATTCACACCCATTACATATGGGAATGCCCGGAATGCACGGCACTGTTGCTGCAGTGACGGCGCTTCAGAAAGCAGACTTACTTATTACTTTGGGTGCACGATTTGATGATCGCGTTACAGGAAAACTTTCAACTTTTGCGGTAAATGCAAAGGTAATTCATGCAGATATCGACCCTGCTGAAATTGGCAAGAATCGTTATGCCGATGTAGCGGTAGTCGGTGACGTGCGCGAAACAATGAAGGCTTTGGTTCCTGCGCTCAAGGCTGCATTTGCAAAGAGCCACCCGGATTTAACTCCATGGCTTGACTCAATGAATAATTTGCGCGCAACATACCCACTTGGTTATGACGTCCCAGCAGATGGTTCGCTCTCGCCACAATTTGTGATCGAACGCCTCAGCCAAATCTGCGGGCCTGACACAATTTTTGCAGCAGGTGTAGGTCAACATCAGATGTGGGCCTCTCAATTTGTTAAGTACGAAAAACCACGCACGTGGCTCAACTCTGGCGGAGCGGGAACAATGGGATATGCCGTTCCAGCTGCAATGGGTGCAAAAGTTGGTGCACCGGATACAACAGTATGGGCAATCGATGGCGATGGATGTTTCCAGATGACAAATCAAGAACTTGTTACCTGCGCTCTCAATGACATCCCAGTGAAAATTGCAATTATCAATAATGAAAGTCTGGGAATGGTTCGCCAATGGCAGACCTTGTTCTACGACAGCCGGTATTCCAATACCAACCTTGAATCAAAGCGCGTACCTAATTTTCCAATGTTGGCAGAAGCCATGGGTTGCGTTGGCCTTGCTTGTGATCGTCCAGAAGATGTGGATGCAACAATTGAAAAAGCAATGTCGATCAACAACCAGCCAGTCGTAGTCGATTTCCGTGTTCATCGCGATGCGATGGTTTGGCCAATGGTTGCTGCAGGAACTTCTAACGATGACATCTTGGTCGCTCGCGCAACTGCGCCTGACTGGGATTCACAGGAGCTCTAATGGCCATTCATAAATTAGAAGTTCTCGTCGAGAACGAACCAGGCGTCTTAGCCCGCGTTGCTGGGCTCTTTGCTCGCCGTACCTACAACATTGATTCTTTAGTGGTTGGACCAACAGAGAACTCAAAGATTTCCAAGATGATCATCGAAGTGAGTGTCGAAGGTCACTCGCTCGAGCAAGTGATCGCCCAGCTAGATAAATTGATCAACGTAATACGGATCGAAGAGGTCCTTGAAGGTGCAATCAGCAATACCAAGCACGACACTCAGCCCGATTATCAGAACTAAACTAGATCTCGATATAACAACGACAAAGGAGAAATACCGTGGCAACGATGTATCACGAAGAGGATGCAGATCTTTCAATTATCCAAGGTCGCAAGGTCGCAATCATCGGTTACGGCTCACAAGGCCATGCACATGCACTGAGTCTTCGTGACTCTGGTGTTGATGTACGCGTCGGCCTTAAAGATGGTTCACCATCTCGCGCCAAGGCAGAAGAAGCCGGACTTCGCGTGACAAGTGTTGCTGAAGCGGTTAAAGAATCTACCGTCATCATGATCTTGGCTCCTGACCACGTTCAGCGCCACATCTACACCGAGTCAATCGAGCCAAACCTCAAAGCAGGGGATGCAATCTTCTTTGGCCACGGTTTCAATATTCGTTTTGGTTACATCACACCACCAGCAAATGTAGATGTTTGCATGGTTGCACCTAAGGGTCCAGGACACTTGGTACGTCGTGAATATTCAGCAGGACGCGGAGTTCCAGTCATCGTTGCAGTTGAACAAGATTCAACAGGTAACGCTTGGCCTTTGACACTTTCATATGCAAAGGCAATCGGCGGACTTCGTGCTGGTGGAATCCTGACAACATTTACAGAAGAGTGTGAAACCGATCTATTTGGTGAGCAGTCAGTTCTCTGTGGAGGCGCATCACAGCTAGTGATGTACGGTTTTGAAGTTTTGACAGAGGCGGGATACCAGCCAGAGGTTGCCTACTTCGAATGTCTTCACGAACTCAAGTTGATCGTAGATTTGATGTATGAAGGTGGAATCGCAAAGCAGCGTTGGTCAGTTTCAGATACCGCTGAATTTGGTGATTACGTCTCTGGTCCACGTGTTATTGATCCGCGCGTAAAGGAGAACATGAAGGCAGTTCTTGCTGATGTTCAATCAGGAGCATTTGCAAAGCGCTTCATCGATGATCAAGAAGCCGGCGGACCAGAATTTAAGGCGCTACGCGCAAAGGGTGAGTCACATCCAATCGAGACAGTAGGACGCGAACTTCGCAAGATGTTTAGCTGGATGAAGAACTCCAATAAGGATGACTACCAAGAAGGAAGCGCAGCACGTGGCTAAACCTGTTGTTCTGATTGCAGAAGAGTTAAGTCCAGCAACACTTGAAGCGCTCGGACCTGACTTTGAGGTGCGTAACTGCGACGGTGCTAACCGTGCTGAGCTTCTTGCAGCCCTAGGCAAAGGTGTTGATGCGGTACTCATTCGCTCTGCAACCAAGATGGATGCTGAAGCAATTGCTGCAGCAAAGGGACTTCGAGTCATTGCACGTGCTGGTGTTGGTCTTGATAACGTTGATATTCCTGCTGCAACTGCAGCCGGTGTCATGGTTGTTAATGCACCGACTTCCAATATCGTTTCAGCAGCAGAGCTCGCAATTGCGCTCTTGCTTGCATCAGCTCGCTTTGTTTCCCCTGCTCACGCCGCGCTTCGCAACGGCAAGTGGGCACGTTCTAAGTACACCGGTGCTGAGCTATTTGAAAAAACTCTCGGTATTGTGGGCTTTGGGCGTATCGGACAACTTGTGGCTCACCGCATGCAGGCATTTGGCATGAACGTCATCGCCTATGACCCATATTTGCAACCAGCTCGTGCTGCTCAACTTAACGTTGAGTTGGTAGAGCTCGACGAGCTTTTAAAGCGTAGTGATTTCATTACTATCCACCTTCCAAAGACAAAAGAGACAGCAAATCTCATTGGCGAGGAAGCGCTGAAGAAGGTAAAGCCACAAGTGCGCATTATTAATGCTGCGCGCGGTGGAGTCCTTGATGAGACTGCCCTCTATAACGCAATCAAAGAAGGTCGCGTTGCAGGTGCCGGTCTTGATGTTTATGCAACAGAGCCATGCACAGATTCACCCCTCTTTGAACTTGATGAAGTTGTCGCAACTCCGCACCTTGGAGCATCAACTGATGAAGCTCAAGAGCGTGCCGGTATTGCAGTTGCGGTTTCAGTTCGTAAAGCCCTTGGCGGTGAACTTGTACCTGATGCAGTAAACGTCAAGGGTGGTGCAATCCACGATGAGATTCGTCCATCTCTTCCATTGGTTGAGAAGATGGCGCAGGTGGGAACTGCTTTGGCGGGAGAACTTCCTGTCAGCATGGAGATCACAGTCATGGGAGATATCTCAGGACATGATTCATCTGTCTTGGCAATCAGCGCACTAAAAGGTGCGCTTCTTGCAGCAGGTGCTGAAGATGTCACCTATGTAAATGCACCAGGACTTGCTGCAGAGCGCGGAGTGACATCAAGTGTCACTACGACTCCCGATAGTCCTGAATATCGCAGCATGATTTCACTGCATCTTGCCTTAAGTAATGGAAAGTCGATCAAGGTTGACGGTACTTTGATGGGAATTCGTAAAGTTGAAAAGATCATTGCAATCGATGGTTTTGATCTTGACCTTCCACCATCAGAGAACATGCTCTTCTTGCGCTACTCCGATCGCCCTGGAGTTGTCGGTGCCGTGGGTAACGCACTCGGTGCTGCCAAGATAAATATCGCTGGTATGCAGGTCGCACGACAGGCTCAAGGTGGAAGCGCTCTTATGGCAATCACCATTGACTCTTCTGTCTCAGAATCTGTAGCAGCATCTGTTGCAAAGGAAATCGGAGCAGATCTTGTTCGATCTGTCTCTTTGGTGGGCTAATGTCAAAGAAAATAAACCTTGCCGTCATCGCAGGAGATGGAATCGGTCCTGAGGTTGTTACTCAAGGTATTCGCATCCTAGATAAAGTGGCTGCAAAGTACGACACCACTTTTTCTAAAACTGAGTACGACTTAGGAGCAGGGTTTTGGCATCGCACCGGAGAAGTTCTTCCTGATTCGGTGATGGCAGAGATTGCCAAGTCTGATGTGATTCTTCTCGGAGCAGTAGGAGATCCCAGTGTTCCAAGTGGAGTGCTCGAGCGCGGTCTATTACTTAAGCTTCGCTTCGCCTTCGACCATTACATCAACTTGCGACCTGCCAAGCTTTCACCAGGAGTCACTGGCCCACTTTCAACAACTGCGCCGATTGATTTTGTCGTTGTTCGAGAAGGTACTGAAGGCCCGTACGTTGGTGCAGGTGGAGTCCTTGCTCTTGGCACAGAACACGAGATTGCAACTGAAGAGTCACTCAATACTCGACGAGGCGCAGAGCGAACCATTAGATATGCATTTGAATTAGCAAAAAAGCGCGACCGTAAGAAGCTCTCCCTTGTTCATAAGAACAATGTTCTTACTCGTGCTGGAAGCCTCTGGACCCGCACATTCAATGAAGTTGCCACTGAATATCCGATGATCACAACGGAATATATCCACGTTGATGCCGCTGCAATGTTCTTTGTTACCAATCCAGAACGCTTTGATGTCGTTGTTACAGATAACCTTTTCGGAGACATCTTGACCGATATTGCGGCAGCAATCTGCGGTGGCATCGGTTTGGCAGCCTCTGGCAATATAAATCCGACCGGAGCTTTTCCTTCAATGTTTGAACCTGTTCACGGTTCAGCCCCTGATATTGCCGGAAAAAACCTAGCTGACCCGACTGCAACGGTGATGTCAATCGCCATCATGCTTGATCATCTTGGTATGACACAGGCAGCGCGTGATGTTGAGGCAGCAGTAGCTAAATATCTTGCAACACGTGGATCAACCCAACGCAGCACAAGCGAAGTGGGGGATGCGCTTTTAGCGCTGCTCTAATATGAAGATCACACTCAATCCGAATGCGAAAGATGCTGCAACACGAGATGCCCTCGTTGCTGAAGGTGGATTCGGTAAGTACTACACCGACCACATGGTTATCTGCGAGTGGGATGAGAAGAACGGTTGGGCAGAACCTGAACTGGTTCCTTACGGTCCACTTACTTTAGATCCAGCAACGGCAGTCTTTCATTACGGACAAGAGATCTTCGAAGGAATGAAGGCATATCGCCAACCTGATGGCGGGATTGCACTCTTTCGTCCTGAGGCAAATGCCAAGAGATTTGCTCGAAGTGCTGCACGATTAGCCCTTCCTGAAATGCCAGTTGAACTCTTTATTGAAACTGTTGAAACCCTCGTAAAGCAAGATGCTGGTTGGGTTCCTAACAAAGTGGGGGAGTCTTTATACATTCGCCCATTTATGTTTGCTACCGAAGTTGGTTTGGGTGTGCGCCCAACAAATAAAGCAACATTCCTCATTATCGCTACCCCCGCTGGTGCCTATTTTGATCCATCAAAGGCTGTTTCTGTCTGGATCTCTACTGAATATGTTCGCGCATCACAGGGTGGAACCGGGGAAGCAAAGTGCGGCGGAAACTATGCAGCAAGTCTTGTTGCACAGAAAGCTGCGGCTAAAGAAGGCTGCGATCAAGTTGTATGGTTAGACGCCGTCGAGCGCAAATGGGTGGAAGAGATGGGCGGTATGAATCTCTACTTTGTTAAAGGTAAAGGTGACAACGCCACAATCTTTACGCCCAAGCTCACCGGAACGCTATTGCCAGGTGTCACGCGGGATTCAATATTAAGTGTTGCTGCAGATCTTGGATATAAAGTTGAAGAAGGAATGATCAGCACTACCGATTGGCAAGATGGAATTGCCAGCGGTGAAATCACAGAAACTTTTGCCTGCGGAACCGCAGCTGTTGTCTCACCGATTGGCCAAGCAAAGAGTGCGATGGGCACATGGGTCACTGGCGATGGTCAGCCAGGCACGATCACAATGCAGATCCGCAATCACTTACTCGGTATCCAACATGGAAACATTGAAGATAAGCATGGCTGGGTGAAACGAGTCCTCTAATGGCAGTTAACGACTCGTTCCATATCTATGACACCACACTGCGCGATGGCGCGCAGCAAGAAGGCTTAAATCTCTCCGTCCACGACAAACTCACAATTGCTCGCCACCTTGATGATCTCGGTGTTGGCTTTATTGAAGGTGGCTGGCCCGGAGCTAATCCAAAAGATACAGAATTTTTCGCACTGGCAAAGAAAGAACTAAAGCTCAAGAATGCAACCTTTGTAGCATTCGGTGCCACCCGCCGCCCCAATGTAAAGGCAGCAGATGATGTACTTCTCGGAGCACTTCGCGATTCGGGCGCTCCAGCAGTAACTCTGGTTGCAAAGGCCTTTGATCGACATGTAGAGCTTGCACTCAAAACAACCCTTGATGAGAACCTCGAAATGATTCGAGACAGCATCACGCACCTTCGCCAAGAAGGACAGCGTGTATTTCTCGATGCAGAACACTTCTTTGACGGATACCGTAGCAATCGCGCCTACGCACTAGAAGTTGTTCGCGTCGCGGCAGAATCTGGCGCTGATGTCATAGCACTCTGTGACACCAACGGTGGAATGTTGCCCGATGAACTTTCACAAGTAGTTCACGATGTGCTTCAAGCATCACAGGCACGTATCGGTATCCATTGCCACAATGACACTGGTTGCGCCATTGCTAACTCGATGGCTGCAATTGAGGCAGGTGCCACCCACGTTCAAGGAACTCTTAACGGTTACGGCGAACGCACAGGTAATGCCGATCTCGTTTCAATCATCGCCAACCTTGAGCTAAAGAAAGATAAGCCGGTCTTGCCAGTAAACGCTCTCCGTGAAGCTTTCCGCATTTCGCATGCAGTAGCTGAGGTCACCAATGTTTCACCATCTGCTCGTCAACCATATGTTGGCGTATCCGCATTTGCACATAAGGCCGGCCTACACGCATCTGCGATCAAGGTTGATTCCAATCTTTACCAGCACGAAGATCCAGCATCTGTTGGAAACGATATGCGCATGCTCGTTTCAGAGATGGCCGGCCGCGCATCTATCGAATTAAAGTCTCAAGAACTCGGTGTTGACCTCGGGGGAGACCGTGAACTCATCGGACGCGTTGTTGAAAAAGTGAAAGAGATGGAATCTCGTGGCTACACATTCGAGGCAGCTGATGCATCCTTTGAGCTGTTACTTCTTGAGGAGCTCAACGGAGTCCGCCCAGCATTTTTCACCATAGATCATTGGCTCACTACAACAGAGCGCAACGAAGGTTCTATTGTTACAAAGGCAGAAGTGACAGTTACGGCACAAGGGAAAGAGATCACGTGCAGTGGTGCCGGAAATGGTCCAGTGAACGCTTTCGACCGCGCATTACGCGAGGGCTTAAACACTTTGTACCCAGAGCTAGTCGTTCTTGAACTTACCGATTACAAAGTTCGAATTCTTGAAGGTCGCCTCGGTACCGGCGCGATTACTCGCGTATTAGTTGAAACATCCGATGGCAAAGGCAAATGGAACACTGTCGGTGTACACGAAAACGTCATTGCAGCATCTGCCATGGCGCTCGAAGATGCACTCACCTTCGGCCTACTGCGTCAGGGGCGAAAGCCCGAGTAACCTTTCTCCATGAGTCATGACTTCGAGAAGATCCGTCATGACTTTGCTTTTCACTTAGAGCAGGAACGAAATCTTTCAGCACATACGATCCGTGCCTATCTTGGTGATCTCGATAGTTTGATCGAACACCTCAAGACTCTCAAAGTTTCCTCCATCTCAGATCTCACCTTGGCCCATATTCGATCCTGGCTTGCCAATCAGCAGGTAAAGGGTGGAGCCCGCACCACTCTTTCTAGACGCGCTGTTTCAATACGTATCTTCACCAAGTGGGCCCATAAAAAAGAACTCCTTGCAAGTGATGTTGGGATTTCCCTAGCTACACCGAAAGGCCATCGATCCCTTCCTGAAGTACTCACAGTTTCCGACGCGTCCCTTGCAATGGATGCGCTAGAGGTTCGAGTAGGAGAAGAAGAGGGACCGCTTGCAGCGCGCGATCTAGCAATTTTAGAAGTGCTCTACGCCACCGGTGCTCGAGTATCTGAGCTATGTGGATTAGATTTTTCAGATGTTGATTACTCACGAAATACGATTCGCGTTTTAGGAAAAGGAAATAAAGAACGCACGATCCCGTTAGGCAACCCTGCAATGAAGGCACTTGATTCCTGGATCAAGGGCGCACGCCCACTTATCGCTTCAGATAAATCGGGCACTGCAGTTTTTCTTGGGGCTCGCGGAAAACGCATCGATCAGCGCACAGTTCGTACTGTGGTTTATGAAGCGCTTTCTGCGCTAGAGGGCGTAGAGCGAATGGGACCACACGGTCTGCGTCATTCTGCGGCAACACATTTACTTGAAGGGGGAGCAGACCTTCGTACCGTTCAGGAAATTCTGGGCCACGCCTCTTTGGCAACGACACAGATCTATACCCACGTATCGACCGAACGGCTTCAAAAAGCCTTTAAGCAGGCTCATCCCCGCGCCTAAGGTGGGATTTTGCACCTGTTTACCTCAGGTAGAATTTCGCTCAGCATCGATCCACAAGATCGGTGACTTCTCAGCACTTATTCATGAATTGCTTCGCAAGGAATGAAAGCCACTTCGGTCTGATGTAACAAGCATCAGTCGGCGTTGTAAGTGCGACGGACTTAGCAAAGCGTTAAGTCATAAACCGAGCAGATTTTCTGCGAGTGCTTACGCGCGCGCATAGAAAATCTAAAAAGGAGTGCCGTCATGGCAGGAGTAACAATGCGTGAACTCCTCGACAGTGGAGTCCATTTTGGACATCAGACACGTCGATGGAACCCAAAGATGAAGCGTTTTAT
>JBILIJ010000003.1:0-69334 GCA_044350045.1 Candidatus Planktophila sp.
TTCAAAGATACGTTCTAGATCCTTATCCGGGATTCCGACGCCTTGATCTGAAACAGTAAATTCGACGAGATCATCATTTGATGTGACGGAAACACCGACGCGAGTTGACTCCGGGCTGTAATTGATCGCATTTTGAATCAAATTACTTATTGCCATATTCAGTTGGCTCTGATCGCCAAGAACGTAGCAGGAACTCTCATTCGCAATAACAATATCGATCTTTCGCTTTTCGGCAGATAAGCGGCACTCATCGATTGCAGAACGCGCAATCACAGCAAGATCTAAGATCTCTGCGTTCTTGAGCGGATCTTCATCTTGCAGACGCGAAAGGTTGATGACCTCTTGCACTAGTTCGGAAAGCCTCACCGCTTCAATCTGCATACGTGAAGCAAATTTCTTAATTGCAGCTGGGTCATCAGATGCCTCCAAGACGGCCTCTGCCAAGATTGATAGTGCACCGATAGGGGTTTTAAGTTCGTGTGAAATGTTGGCAACAAAGTCACGTCGTATTGAATTTAAACGAGCGAATTCAGAATCATCAAAGATCAAAATTGCGATTAGCCCATCTGTACCAACAGGGGTTACGCGCACCAAAAGATCATGTGTTCCGCTACCCAGTGGCCCACGGGGAAGTTCAAGAGTCTCTTCCTCATACTTTCCAGATCTGCGGACTGCGCGAAGTAAATTAAGAATTGGCTGTGAACCAATGCGCATATCGCGCAGAATGCCGAGTGCAAGAATTCCATGTGAATTTTCAAGTACTGCATCTGTTGCAGAGAGAATGATGTATTCAGCATCAATAACTTTAAGTAGATCAATCACACCCGTTGAAATATCTGGTTGGGCAGGGCTCGCTTCGCTTCTGCGCCGTGGGGTGAACATGTGCCTATAGTAGAAGGGTGCGGGGGTCGGTATGTAAACAGGGGCCCCGTAGTCCTCATAAACGATAGTTCTTAGCCCATTGTTCAGATGCTATTCATAAATGTCCTACCTATTTATCGCCTGCCCAAGTAAACTCACCACATGCGCGACGCCTTCCATGAAGAGTTAGATGACATTCAAGCCACCTTGGTAACCCTCGGGGGGATGGTCTCTGTTGCGATGGTGCGCTCAACTGAAGCTCTCCTCAAGGCAGATATCAAATTAGCTGAAAGCGTCATCTCTGATGATGAAAAAATCGATGCGATTCAGCACGAACTTGAAGCTCGCGCGATTAACTTGATGGCGCGCCAACAGCCGGTGGCACAAGATCTTCGCATCTTGGTTACATCGCTTCGTATGAGCGCTGACCTCGAGCGGATGGGCGATCTCTGCCACCACATCGCAAAGCTTGCTCGCATGCGTTATCCAAATGTAAGCGTGCCAACAGAATTAATTCCAACCTTTGAAGCTATGGGAAAAACTGCGGTAAAGATTATTGAGAAAGCAACACATGTTGTTAAAACCCAAGATCTGCAAGCAGCAGTCGAGCTTGAAACCGATGATGACGAGATGGATAAGCTACATCGCGCGCTCTTTGTCGCACTCCTTGATGATTCATGGTCACACGGGATTGAAACAGCAATTGATATGACGTTACTTGGCCGTTATTACGAGCGCTGTGCAGACCACGCAGTTTCAATCGCGCGACGCGTGTACTTCCTGGTTAAGGGTGAGTACGCATCCGAGAGCCAGCCAGCTCTTTAATTTACTTCTTTCCCTGATTTGCAACCGCTGTAATCGCATCGCGCGCTGCATCAGGATCTAAATACTCTCCACCTTTAACTTGTGGGGTGAGATCTGCATTCAGTGAATACAAAAGTGGGATACCTGTTGGAATATTCAGGCCAGCAATATCCTCATCGCTAACACCATCAAGATGCTTCACAAGAGCACGCAACGAATTGCCGTGGGCTGTAACCAAGACCGTGTGACCTCTCTTTAGATCAGGAACGATCGCATCGTGCCAATACGGCAACATGCGAGTAACAACATCTTTCAAGCATTCCGTACGTGGCAAATCAGCACCTAGCTGGCTATAGCGTGGATCCGAATCTTGTGAAAATTCGCTGCCATCTTCAATTGCCGGAGGCGGCACATCAAATGAGCGACGCCACAATGCAAATTGTTCTTCGCCGTACTGTGCCAAAGTCTGCGCCTTATCTTTTCCTTGCAGGGCACCATAATGGCGTTCATTAAGTCGCCATGATCTGGCCACCGGAATCCAATGACGATCACATGAATCAAGTGCGAGTTGAGATGTTGTGATTGCACGGCGCAACAAAGATGTGTGAACCACATCAGGCAGAAGATTGCGCTCTTTTAAGAGCACCCCACCGCGACGTGCTTCATCTTCACCCTTTGCAGAAAGACGAACATCGACCCAGCCGGTAAAAAGATTCTTGGCATTCCATTCGGATTCACCATGGCGCAGCAAGATCAGGTTCATGTGGTGATCTTAATGCACTTGAATCCTATTGAGTTAAATCAAATGCTGGAAAGCATCGAGATTTGCTAGTGACTCACCGCGACTTACTCGCCACGCCCACTCTCGGCGAATCGCATCGGCGAACCCGAGTTCCAGAAGCGGATTGAAGGCACCATCTGCATATTGCAAGACCGAACCAAGCAATCTATCTATCTCGATCTCATTAACAGCACCCAATGGCAAACGCCCTACAAGGTAGATATCACCGAGTTCATTGGTAGCAAATGCGATTCCATACATCGATGCATTCTTGAGCATGCACCACGCATGGACCTCGCCTGCATTCTCGTCAGGTTTTCTAATCACAAATGCATTCACACTTAAAGTATGGTCACCAACAATAAGTGCGCAATGTGTTGCCAGCTTTGTTGTGCCGGGCAAGGAAACTAGAAATGTGTGTTCGGAAGGATGATCATATTCAAGTTCTTGGCTATCAAGGAAGGTGCGAATAAGTGAAACTACATTTTTTGACATGACTAACCAATAATTTTACGTTGTGAGGCTTTGGTGCCAATGATGCGATCGTAAATATCTAGTGTTCCGCGCGCGGTTGCATCCCAACCAAAGTGTGATGCATGTTCGATCGCACCCATAGATAGAAGTACGCGACGCTGTGGCTCTTGAATAAGGCGAGCAAGAATTGATGACCATGCGCGTGGATCATGGCCGTCAACAAGTACGCCAGAGATACCGTCGGCTATTGCTGTGCGAAGTCCACCCACTGCAGTTGCAACAACAGGTGTGCCACATGCTTGTGCTTCCAGGGCGACCAGACCAAAGCTTTCGGAATAACTTGGGACACAGACAAGATCTGCAGCGCGATACCACTGTGGCAATTCAGCGCGCGGTACGGGATCTTCGAATCTGACAACATCAGTAATGCCGAGCCAATTGACTAAATCTTTTAACCGTTCGACTTCTCCGACACCTGAACCAGATGCTCCGCCCATGATTATGGTAATTATTTTGGGACGAAGATGCGGTGAGTGAGAAAGCATCTCAGCAACTGCGCGGATCAGAACCTCAGGTCCTTTATGTGGCTGAATGCGACCAACAAAAGCTAAGACATGAGCGTCCTGTGACAACCCCACTGCTTCACGCGCAGCTTTGCGACCATTGCCTGCAGTAAATGTATAGAGATCAACACCGGGGCTAACAACACTGACAGCATCTGGGCATGCCTCATACAGCGAGACAAGGCTGGCCGCTTCAGCATCAGTATTTGCAATCAACGCATCTGCTGCTGCAACAACTTGTGTTTCACCCTGAACTCGAATCATTGGCTCAGGTCTTTCACCTTCAGCCAAATTCATATTCTTCACGCGCGCCATTGTGTGCATAGTGTGCGCGAGTGGAATTCCAAACTTCTTAGCCGCCGGCATCGCTACTTTTCCAGAGATCCAATAATGTGAATGCAGAACATCGTATTTTTCATTCTCTAACACAGATGAAAACGCATCTGAGAGCGCGGGAATCAACGCTGGTAGCTCTTCCTTTGTTGCCATTGCTGAACCAATATTTAAATGGCGCACGCGAACTCCTGGAGAAATTTCAACAATCTCTGGCAGCTCTGGATGTTGACGACGAGTGAAGATATCTACTGAGACACCCATTGCCGCCATGCGCGCAGCGTTTTCAACAACATAGATATTCATGCCGCCAGCATCGCCAATACCTGGTTGATCCAGGGGCGAGGTATGCACCATCAATGTGGCGATGCGGGGATTCATATGTAAAGGGTAGAACTAATTAGAAGGTTGCGCGAATGGTGCCGATTACGCGCGCGCCACCCATCACTTTTTCAGGCTCAAATGGGCTCTCTACGCCGAAAGATTGTAAACATGCATGGGTCAAGGTGCGAAAGGGTCGCAAACTGCCATCGCTTACTTTAAATACAAAGGTACGTCCATCGGCCAGCGATGCAATCTCGACAGCTTCTGCGCCATCTTTCATAAATAACCCAGGCACGCTCTGCATCATCTCTGTCGTGAGGCGAGAGTTACCAGCGACCATCAATGGATGCGTGCGACATGCGCTGATGACGCTCTGATGAATTGGATCGGCGGAAATTGTAATTGCACGGATTGCGCGGGCAAGACCTACAACCGTTAAGAGAAATAGCGGAGCGCCACAACCATCAGTACTTGTTAACGTGATTTTTTCGCCAGCAAGTGATTCCAACTCTGCTTTGCAGGCAACCTGTAAAGGGTGCGCTGGATCTAAATAATTTTCAATCGGCCAATTATTTTTCACACAGGTAAGAAGCATCGCGGCATGTTTTCCGCTGCAATTCATAGTGATGCGGGTGGCCTCTTGATCGCCCCACGCTTTACGTTCGACATCCCCAAGCGGGCGATCAAGTGAACATTGCAGAGCGCTTTCTGTCAGTCCTGCCAGCGCCAAAATTTCACGTACGCCATCAAGGTGTATCTGCGCACCTGAATGACTTGATGCAGCCAACGCCAATAAACGTGGCTCAAGTACTAGCCCATTACGAACCATCGCAGATGCTTGGATTGATTTAATTGTTGAGCGTGGATAAATCAACGCATCAACATCACCAAGTTGGCGATGGATACTTCCATCTGAATTAAGAGCTAAGAGATACCCGCGGTGTGTTGATTCAACGACGCCATCACGCACATACTCTGCCAAGAGAGCATCTGTGCTCATTCACTCTGCCGTTCAAGTGAAGACCAGATATGAGCTTGCAGTTCTTGTCCTTCTGCAGCCATGTCATATGCAAAAAATAATTCACCGGCAACAAGTCCATAGAGGCGCACACCGGCTGTAACAATTTTTGCAGATGGTGCCGAATACCCTTGATCCATCACAAGTTGAATCTTCGGACCATCAAATTGTCCGACCCATCCTTCTGTGATTCCAGTTGAATGCGAGATGTTGACTTCCAAAACATTATTTGGCTTCACGCGCCAGAAACCAGTTTCAGATGCAGCCGGGCGAACGATGTCACCGTTTTCATCGATGATCCATGAGCGCGAGTAGTAGGTCATAAAGGGGCGTCCATCATGGTTAAAGACGACTTCATGCGCGTATTCAAAGGTATCGATCGTTGGATATTCACCGCGACCTTTACCGCGCCATGTACCGATCATCCACGCAAGTGGATTGAGATCTGGATGCAAACCTTCAGGAATAGTAAAGACCATTAAATTCTGCCTCTCTTATATGTACGAGGATTCTGCGCCTGTGACTGACGATACGAACGAAGACCAAGAAAAGCTAACCCGAGTGAAAGTAATACTGCAACCACACCAACGGCTGCAACAGTGATCGACTCCATAGGTAGAAGAGTAACGATGATTAGACAGGAACGATTACTTGTTGCCCCGCGCTTACGCCGCCAACTGTGAGTATTGCTTCAATTGGGGTGGTTCGCTTGATTACAGCCAGTGCGATCGGCCCAAGTTCGTGATGACGGGCAACGGTTCCAAGAAAACCAACAGTCACGCCATTGTTTTCAACGGGAGTACCCGGATTTGGCATCACCACTGCGCTTCCATCAAGGTGCAACATAACAAGGCGACGCGGTGGGTTTCCCAGATTAAAAATCTTCGCCACAGTTTCTTGCCCGCGGTAGCAACCCTTGTTCATATGTACCGCACCGCCCAAGACACCGAGTTCATTAGGAATTGATTTGTGATCGGTATCAAAACCAATACGTGGTCGACCGGCTGCAACACGAAGCGCATCAAGTGCCCATGTACCCACCTGCATTGCATGCGCGCCAAAGGCGGTGCGCATCTCACTTAACTCACTGCGCGGAACCAGTGCGTACGGCCCACCGAGTGCGGTTGCAGCACCAGGTGCGCGCAATAGCGCGAATTCTTCACTGGCATCACGTACCTCAACTTGGCGCGTAAAGATCATCTTTGTTAAATACGCGAGCAGACCTTCGCAATAATCTGGTGCGATAACCAGCCATGAGGTTGATCCGTCATCGACTAATAAGAATTGAAATTCGACATGGCCACGTGGATCCAAGACCATCGCATCAACCCATTCACCGGCAGGAAGCGCTGATAAATGCTGCGTCGTCACATCATGTAACCAAGTCAGGCGATCAACACCTGCAACAGCAATTATTTTTAAATGAGAGAGATCTGCCCACGCTGTTCCCGCTTCAAGTGCGCGTTGTTCTTTATTGGGTTCGCCGAAGTGCCAGATGGCTCCTTTATCAGGGCCCTCTTCCACATATACAGCGGTCATGTGCTTAAGTGTAGAACTACTTCTCTACACATGCTGCGCAGGTGCCATAGATCGCAAAGTGCGTGACATCTGTCTTAAATCCATAATCATCAGCCAAGTTCTGCACGAAATTCGCTGCCGCATCAATCGGTGCATCTCCTACCGATCCGCATTTTCCGCAGACAAGGTGTAGGTGCGTCATCTCTTCAGCTGCGTGATAGGTAGCCCCACCATGACCAAGATGTGTGTGTTGAACAAGGCCAACGTTTTCCAGAGTTTCCAGGTTGCGATAGACAGTAGAAAGATTGATACCTGGATGCGTTTGGCGCACACGCTCTGCAACCTCTTCTGGCGTTGCATGTCCAAGTGAGCGAACAGCAGAGAGCACAAGCTCTCGCTGAGGTGTCAGGCGCAGGCCTTTATCGCGTAATTCGTGTTGATCTGCCATGGGTAAATCCTACTTATCTTTTATTAGATTGAACGGATGCGGACCAGGATGAGATAAACCTGGCAGCCTAGGCAGAAATCAAACGCTGCATTAAGAAATGCCGCAGCTAAAGCAAAGGCAACCGCCACGGTAAAGACCACTGAAGTTCCGGTCGCAGCGCCGACGATTGCAACGAGTGCGAAGATGAGGCCAATCGATTGTGCGAATTTAGGTGGACGCACATCTTCGGTACGAAGCGGTGACTTCAAGCGCGGCTTGATCAATGAGCGATAGATGAAGGCATACGGAGTAAATTGCGGACCCTTAATCGCACCGATTGCAAAGACAATCGCTTGGAAGGCGATCACCCAGATTGATTCGGTGACTAGTGCTAACGCTAAAACTAGCGTTGTGATCGCAGCCGAGAATCTCGGACCACGAGCATCTATTTCAATTCCCTTTACTGAAGTTACTGAACTCATTTTTTTCCTCTTTTTGTCGTCGAATGAATAATTGTTTTTAGTTGCAACAATTACATTTGACACAAAGCACCGGCTAAGCGTCCGTAGTCAATGACTCGGCGCTTGGTAAATAAGCCAGTAGAGATGCGTTGCATGAGATAAGTGTAAAGAAGGTTGCGCGAAGTGGCTACTTGCAAAGACTTCGCAGAAAGCTAGGTTGTGAGCGCGAATTACTGAACGGCAGCCACTGCTGTGAGCACTTGGCTGCGCTTAGGTGTACCCATCGCACGCCCAACTTCGGTGCCATCGCGGTTGAGAAAGAGCGTTGTAGGCGTCGAGAGAATATTGAGCTGACGCACAAGTTCCAGATGCGATTCAGCATCGATATGAACGTAGGCAACATCTGGCATCGTCTGCACCATCTGCTCAAGGAGAACACGAGTTGCCCGACATGGTGAACAGAAGGCAGATGAGAATTGCACCATTGTGACTCGCTCGCCGAGTGCGATACCAATCTGATCTCGGGTCAAACGGGGACCGTCGATTGTTTTTCTACGGCGAAATTCTCCGCGGGTACGGCGAAACCAGATACCAAATACGCTCGCTGCTGCCAGTACGGCAAGGAGTGGAAGTAGTGATTTCACAAGAGTATCCTCGCCTACTTAGGAGAACTTAGCCAATCAGAGGCTAGGCCTTACGCGCGATAAGAATGAGCGGTGTGAGATGGCAAAGGTATTGCTATTAACAAACTCCGCTGGCGCCAGCGCGCAAGTTCTTCCCGCCCTCGGATTATTGCAACACGCAATCAAAATTCTTCCACTTGAAGCATCTGTACTGATCGATGCACCGGTAATGGATTGCGTCTTTATTGATGCTCGAACCGATCTTCCTAACGTCAAAAGTTTTTCAAAGTTGTTAACAACCACCGGAGTAAGTGCACCGGTAATTGCAATTACAACTGAAGGTGGCCTTAGCGCATTCACATCCGAGTGGGGTGTTGATGATGTAATCCTTGATACCGCAGGGCCTGCTGAAATCGAAGCACGTATCCGTATTGCAATTGGTCGACGCGATGATGCCAACCTTGCAAGTGATCCGACCGCTCATGAAATTCGCCAAGGTGATGTTGTTATTGATGAGAACACATACACCGCCAAGATCAAGGGTCGCTCACTAGATCTCACCTTTAAAGAATTCGAATTACTTAAGCACTTTGCCCAACACCCTGGCCGCGTCTTTACTCGCGCACAGTTATTGCAAGAGATCTGGGGCTATGACTATTTCGGTGGCACCCGCACCGTCGATGTTCACATTCGTCGTCTTCGTTCAAAGCTCGGTCCAGAATTTGAATCAATTATCGGAACTGTCCGCAACGTCGGTTATCGCTTCACACTTCCTTCGAATGGAAAAGATAGCCCTGTATCTGAGCGCATCTAATGCGCCACATTTTAAAACTCTCGCGTTCGCTGATTGATCCGATTGAACATATTCCACATCCCTACACATTTCTTACCTTTGATCCAGCAAAGCATTCAGAGGCATGGCTGGCGCTCAACAATAAAATCTTTACAACCCACCCTGATCAAGGTAATTGGGTGATGGCAGATCTTGAAAACCGTATGTCAGAGCCCTGGTTTGATCCTGCTGGGTTTTTCTTATGTCTTCATGACACCACCGTTGTTGGTTTCTGTTGGACCAAGATTCATAAAGACCTTGTTAACGCAGACCCCGTCGGAGAGCTTTATGTCATCGGTGTTGACCCAGAAGAACATAGCAAGGGGATTGGTAAGACCGTCTGTAACGAAGGCTTGATCTATCTACACGACAAAGGGATCAAAGAAGCCATCTTGTATGTCGATGCCGATAACGAGGCCGGCAAAGGCCTCTACACCTCACTCGGCTTTAACTAACCCGCAACTAAATCAGCACAGATACGATCAAAGATTGCCGTGTGCGCATCCACATCAGCTTCCGTTGTTGCAGGTGACATCAACGCCATATTGTGAAATGGCGTCATCAAGATTCCATCGTTAAGTAAACGCAGATGTATGTACTGCTCTAATTCAAAATCGCCACCATCGGCTGCCTCTTGTCCCGTTCGCGGCGCACCGGGTGCGAATATGTATTCACCACGTGCTCCCAAACGGTTGCAGTGCCATGGCAAGTCATACTTTGCAATCGCCGCATCCACACCATCAGACCAACGATTACCTAACGCAATCATGTGAGTAAATGCCTGCTTAGTAAGAACTTCACTTAAAGTCGCGCGCATGGCAGCAAGTGATAACGCGTTACCGGCCAGCGTTGAACCGATTCCGCCAGTATCAATAATTTCCAGTTGTACCTTTGCTTTAATCGCATCCGCCACAGCATGCGTCATTCCAAATGTTCCAACAGGCACACCGCCTGCAATCGCCTTACCAATCGTAAAGAAATCTGGCTTAAGGCCAAGATCTGCCGTCATTCCACCAAAGCCCACTGAAATCGTATGCGTCTCATCAATAATTAAGAGCGCGCCATATTTCTTCGCTAAATCCTGTACCGCAACTAAATACCCATCATCCGGTAGAACAATGCCGATATTGGTCATCGCCGGCTCCATCAAAATTGCTGCCACATCACCGTGAGCCAGCGCAGCTTCCATTCCAGCCACATCATTAAATTCAACAACGCGAGTTGTCTGCGCTAGATCGACCGGGGCACCGATATTTCCTTCGCGCTTAATGGTTTTGCCCGCACCATCAAGGGTTGCAAAGGTTTCATCCACGCTTCCGTGATAACACTTATCGATCACAATAATCTTTGATCGCCCCGTAATCATGCGGCAGTAGCGAATCACATGGCGATTGGCATCTGTTGCCGTCACCGTAAATTGCCACAACGGCAGCCCAAAGCGCGCAGCAAGTTCGGCCGAAACAATCGATGCATCTTCGGTTGGAAGCATCGCAGTAATTCCCTTAGCTGCCTGAGAAGTGATAGCAGCAACTGTGGCATCAGGTGAGTGCCCCGTCATTGAACCGGTATCACCTAAGCAAAAGTCTATGTATTCATTTCCATCGATATCGTGAAAGTGCGCACCCTTAGCACTCTTCACAAAAACTGCGTGATCACCTGGCCACTTAGCCATCCACGACATCGGCACACCCTCGTGCATCACTTTTTTTGACCGCTCGAACTCAAGAGCTGATTTCTTATGCGTATTAAGAAAACGTGCATCCTCGATTGCACGCAATTTCTTTAAGTGATCGCGATTAATTACTGTAGCCATAGCGACATCTTATGTAATTGCTGGCGAAAATGAACTAGATAGCAGTGAAGACAAAGAGCGCTTCTAAGTAATGTTCGCCACGAATTCCAAGATTGGCCGCATCAGGTGGGGCAGTCTGTGGCTCTATGCAGACACCATCTGAATCTTCGGTATAGACAACCCACCACGGAGCATCAGATTCAATATCAATACGCGCGGCATCTTCCCAAATCACCGCAGGGGTTCCGCGAATACCGGTAAAGGCATCATCCCAAGGCTCTCGTCCCGGCGTGATTAACTCAGAGGTAGCAATACCTTCGCTATCGCGTTTGAGCATCTTCTCTGCCGAAAATTCAACTTCTACCGCACCACCGCGATCTAGTTCTCGCGGAAACCACGGATGAAAACCTAACCATGCAGGCAGATCACAATCACCGGCATCGTATTCAAGTGACCAACGAATTGCATCATCTAAAACTTCAACCTTCTGTTCAATCGTTGCACTTCCATATGGTTTTGGCAGATGCAGCAGCGAACGACCAGGACCGATCTCTTGCCACGATGAAACAAATCCAAATCCATGTATCGCATGCGGTGGCATCATATTTGTTGGCAATTGATGCTCGCCAGTTGTTGGAGATGTAATCAACCCATCACGAATACGCCCCGCCCATGGTGCAAGGCCATACCAACCGTAGTTAATCGGTGATCCCCGAAATGGCAGCGCGAACTCCATCTCACGCCAGACAACGGATGCAATATTGGCACCTTGATCATCATCGATTCGAATCTGAAAATCGGCGTCATCGATATATTGCATTAGTTCACCTTAACTGTTGGTAGTTCATGCTTATACGGTGGTTGTGCACCTTGTCGCGAACAGGTAATCGCTGCCGCGCCCGCCGCGCGCGCTAAGACACTTTTCAAAACATCTCCACGAAGTTCAACTAGACCGTGGCTCAGCATCGCTTCCACAACTATCGCACCGACTGTATCGCCAGCACCGACGGTATCAACCACATCTACCTTCACACCCGGCACCTCAACCCGACCATCTTCGGTGAATCCCACAATCCCATTGGCACCACGCGTAACAACAACTAAGAAAACTCCATCGTTAATCCAACGATTAGCAACTTCATCAATGGATTGGCTTGGAAATAACCACGTTAAATCATCATCGCTGACCTTAATCACAGCAGATAACGCCGCCCATTTTTCAACGGCTGCTTCATAAAGATCGCGATCTGGCTGCGCTGATGGACGAATATTGGGATCAAAGACAATCGGTGCAAATTCGGCAACCTGCATCGCCCAGTCATAGAGCGCCGATGCACCCGGTTCAATCACGGTGACCAGTGTTCCGATGTGCAACGCCTGTGGTTGAAAACGATACGGATCAGGTAACCACGAGCTGTGAAAATCAAATGTTGCTGTGCCATCAATTAAGAATTCATAGGATGCGCCGCCCTTTGCATCCAGTGAAACGGTGGCAGTACATGTTGGTTTATCACTTGCTAACGCTAAATCTAGATTCACACCATCGCGCAATAACTCTGTGCGCGCTGCTTGTCCGTAGGCATCACTTGATATGCCATCAATGAAGTGCACATCGTGTCCCAGTCGGGCTAACGCTTTTGCAGTATTTGCCGGACCTCCGCCAACAACAGGGCCAGTTGGCAAAATATCAATTAAGACTTCGCCACAGACCCAAATACTCACGCAAGCTCACCCTTGCGCGCTAAAAACTCGGTGATAACTTCAACAGCCAATAAGTGATCATCTACTTGTGGCAACCCGGAAATAATTAAGATGCCAACACAACCAAGTCCGGAAACATTAAGTGCGAGCCCACCACCATGGTTCGCATGTGTCTCTTCGGCTAAAGCTTTTTCGGCATACCAATCCACGCCACGTTCTTCAGCATCAACCCGCTCGTGAATTGTTGATCGCCCTGTTGCTAAAACAACGCGCGCTTTACGTGCAATCCACGAATCATTCTCTGGTGTTGATCCCGGCAAGGAAGAGTGAAAGACCGTCCAGGCACCCATCTTCACTTCGATTGCAATCGGTAACTTGCGCGAGCGCCCCAGCCCCACTGCAATCTCGCCAATCTCCAACGCCTCTGCCTGCGTCAGCGATGCCAAGACCAAAGTCTTCGCCTCGAGCTCTAAACCTGCACTTGTAAATCCACCTGTTGTTTCGACCATGGGCCAAGGTTAAGGGTTCTCTGGGAAAATTCATCAATTTGTAACCTGTACCCCCTTTTTTGAGATTATTTCCAGGAGTAGCATTTTGTGATGAGAAAAATCATCGCCCTCGCGCTTACTGCCTCGCTTTCACTTGTTGGGATTGGATTTGCCCACGCTGCAAACCCCAAGGCAGGGACAAAATGTTCGACTGCAAATCAAAAAGCGACACAATCCGGAAAAACATTTACCTGCGTTAAAAAGGGTAAATCTCTGGTCTGGGATGCAGGTGTGCCTACTGCAAGGCCAGCTGCAGGCAAAAATGTCTCAGAAGGGATTATTTGCAGTGAAGGTAGCTCTCCTGCAAAAGATGCAAAAGGAAACACTCTCTACTGCATTAAAGGCGCAGATGGAAAGAGTTCATGGCGTCCGCAAAACCAGCAAGGTTCCAGTGGTGGTGGAGGAACCGGTGGTGGTTCTGGTGGTGGAGGAAATGCTCAGAACACCGGATTTAAGTTGGGACAACTCGGTGCAAGTTGTAGCAAGAATGGTGAAATTGCATGGAATGGAATGATGACTGCAGTGTGCAAGAATGGAAAAGTCGGTTATCTATTAGCAAAGGATGCACCCAAGACTCCTGCAGCTGGTTTCACATCACGTCCTGAATGGTATCCAACGCTTTCGCAAATCCTTGGTGGCCCGAATGCAAAAGAACCCACATGTAAACCATCCTCAATCACATTTACATCTCCCGTTCTGCCGCTTGATCAGTTGGCACCAGCGATTCCTTACGGTTTGATGGTTGGCGGACACGTGACACCAATCGATCACGCATACCTTGGATTGAAATCTCTTTCAAAGCCAGCATCCCAACTGACGACTTCAGACTATGTTCCAGTTACCGCACCAGCTGCAGGAACAATAACGGAAGTATCTAACCTCGGCTCTCCTAATTCATACCGAGTTGTGATTGACCATGGCTGCAATCTCTGGTCTGTCTACATGGTGATGAATGAAGTAACTGGCGTGCTGGCTTCGGTAGCTTCACAGGCTGCTAATTCTGGATATGTGACGGCAAATATCAAGGTTAAGGCTGGCGATGAATTTGGTCGCCAAGCAGAAACAATGCTTGATTTTAATATCTTTGATGGAACTCAATGGCTATCTAGTTTCCAAAACATCGCCTCTTATCTCACGCTTGATACGTGGAAGCCATATACAGCTGACTATCTCCCATTTTTTACTCCATCAATTCGTACAGCAATGGAAGCTCAACTGCAGAGAACGAGCGCGCCACGTGTTGGAAAAATTGATTACGACATTGCGGGCACTGCTTCAGGAAATTGGTACTTAGCCGGAACTAATGGATATGCCGGACGCTTGAATAGCGATTATGAGAATGCAGCCGCGATGGTGGGTGGAGGTTCGGTTCCAAATAAAAATGATTATTCATGGAGCCATCTAGCAATTGCACCGCACCAAGTAGATACCAAAGCATGGGTCTTTTCATCAGGATGGTGGAATGATCCAAAGGGTGATGCTGATCAAGCAGCTCTTATCGTTGCTTCAGGCCAAGTTGCACCAGATAAACTCACTTCGGCGAATGGCATGGTTGTCTACAAACTCGCACAACTTTCATACACGCCGCCAGCAGGAGTTGCACCTAATCCACCAGGGAGTATGGCTCCATGGCCTGTTGGTTACACAGTGATCACAGGTGCAAGTAGAGGTGTTGTCGCGCTACAAGTAAACGCTGATGGATCTTTGAGTCTTGAGTTAAACACAACGCTTTCAGATCCAGCTTCTCTGACCGCATTTACCTCGGCAAAGAGAATCTATAACCGATAGTTCTCGGTAGGCTCGTCTCATGATCACTATTCCTGAGACAGATCTTGTCGTCCACGAACTATGCCTAGGCACCAATGTCTTTGGCTGGAGCGCAGATGAGGCCCAATCCCACGCCGTCCTTAATGCCTACGCTGCCCACGGCGGAAATTTCCTTGATACCGCAGATATGTATTCGGCATGGAAAGAAGGAAATGTCGGAGGCGAATCCGAAACCATCATCGGCAACTGGATGAAAAAACATGGCAACCGCAACGAGATAGTTGTTGCAACCAAAGTTGCCAAGCTTCCTACTCGCCCAGGTCTACACCCAGATAACATCATCGCCGCTTGTGATGATTCGCTTAAGCGTCTACAAACAGATCACATCGATATTTATTACGCCCACCATGATGATCCAGAAATTCCACTCGAAGATGTCCTCGGTACCTTCGCCCAGCTGATCGCCGAAGGAAAGGTGCGCTACATCGCAGCATCTCAATACACCGGTGCACGTTTACAGCAGGCTCTCGATATTTCAGCAAAGCACAATCTTCCTAGCTATATCGCACTACAAGATCAATACAACCTCGTTGCCCGCGAACCTTTTGAATCAGATCAACAACCAGTCTTGGCAGCTAATGGGATCTCAGCGATACCTTTCTACGGCCTTGCCCGCGGTTTCTTGTCAGGCAAATATCGCGAAGGAAAAGTTGTCGAATCGGTGCGCGCAGAAGGCGTGAAAGAGTTTGCAACACCAAAGGGTTATCACATCCTGTCTGTGATGGATAAGATCGCAGCAACCCACAAATCATCTCTCTCTGCTGTCTCACTTGCATGGCTACGATCAAACCCACACTTAAGTACACCGATCGCATCAGCCCGCACCGTCGAACAGCTAGAAGAGATCGTGCAAGTCATCGAACTCAACCCAACCGAGATCGATGCTCTCAACACCGCCAGCGCACCGACTGCATAACCCCAGATAATCCCCAAACCCCCCATTCCAGCCCGTAGACTCAGCCCTATGCGCGTCTTTATCACCGGTGGTGCAGGATTTATCGGCTCCCACCTCACCGATGCTCTAATCGCCCGCGGTGATGAGGTCACCATCCTGGATAACCTTTCAACCGGCTCTGCTACCAATATCGCCCACCTTGAAGGCACAATCGCCGTGCACCAAGGCGATATCCGAGACGCTGCCCTAGTCGAAAAGCTGATGGCACCTGCCGACCTCGTTCTACATATGGCAGCAGCCCTAGGCGTTAACACCATCTTGGAAAAGACAATCGAATCAGTATCTGTGAACTTCACCGGATCTGAAGTCGTATTACATGCGGCGACAAAATTAAAGAAGCGCCTCATCATCGCAAGCACATCTGAGATCTACGGCAAGAACCCAGAACAACCTTTACATGAAGAATCAGATCGCGTCGTCGGTGCACCACAGAAAATTCGCTGGACATACTCAGATGCAAAAGCGTTAGAAGAAGCCATCGCACATTCTCTCTACACAACCGAAGGCCTGAAAGTAACCACAGTCCGCCTCTTTAACACCGTCGGCCCTCGCCAGACCGGCCGCTACGGAATGGTCTTGCCCCGCTTTGTGCAAGCAGCCCTAGCAAATGAACCCATCACAATCTACGGCGATGGATCACAATCACGCGTCTTCTGTCACGTACACGATGCCGTCAATGCAATCCTCACCCTAGCCGCCACCGATTCCACCATCGGTGATGTCTTTAACGTCGGTGGCATCGGTGAAACAACAATGAAAGAGCTCGCAGAAAAGATCATCACTCGCACAAACTCCACCTCAACAATTACCTACACGCCCTACGAAGACGCTTACCCCGCCGGCTTTGAAGATATGCAGCGCCGCGTTCCCGACATCACAAAGATCAAAAAAACAATCAATTGGTCACCCGCCAACACTTTAGATTCCATTATCGATGATGTCGCTAGTTCAATGCGAGGATAACAATGGCTAAGTATAAAAACACCAAGCAGATGGCTAAAGCTGCAAAAAGTGAGAAATCAGATTCACGACTACATAAGTACTTGATCGCGATTCCGCTGATCGCACTCTTCATCAAGTTCATTGTTATGGGCAATATTCAAGTTGGTGGATGGCTTGGAGCAGATGGTGAGAACTACACCACGGGTGTTGATGGACTTATCAAAGACGGTTTCTTTTCTGAAGAGCCAAAACTTTCATATTGGCCCGCCGGATATCCCATTCTCTTGTGGCCGATAGCCGCAATTTCTGTCTCGAAATTCTTCTACATTGCCAGCTTCTTGCAATCTATTTTCTTTGCGTATTCCACATACTTCTTCACAAATAAACTGCGCAACTCATCACTTAAATACCTCGCCTTCTGGGTATCAGTATTGATTACATTCAACCCAACTCTTTCGCTCTCCTCATTAGCTATCGGTTATGAAGCTCCAATCGCCTCATGCTTCATGATGATTGCAGGTTTAATCCTTGCCAATCTCAACCCCACGCTAGATAAGAAATTCTGGCTCAGTGTGGCCTACGTTGGTGGCTGGTTTGCGCTAGCTACCTTTATGCAGCCGCGATTCTTACTAATCGCCATCATCGTAGCAATCATGTGGGCACTGAAAGTAACTGGCGCTAAAAATCGTATTCGTATTGCTGCTCTTGTCACCGCGATCATGATGGTTGCACCAGGAATCATGATCTTTAGAAACTCTGTTGTGATTGATAAGGCAACAATTTCAACTAATCTCGGTGTGACGATGCGCATCGGCGCTGGCCCTGAAACATCCGGTGGATACACACGTACTGGCCCTGAAGTGCCTTGCGCACCGAAAGCGCCCGCAACAACGGTTACGGATAATGAAATCGTCATCTGCGTGGTTAAGTGGTATCTGACAAACCCACTCGACACTGCACGTCTGTCGTTCAATAAAGCGCTCTTCTTCTGGTCACCATGGTCTGGCCCAGAGTCAGAGGGCACCATGGCACGAAATCCATGGCTAAAGATTTCCCCTGCGCACCAAATTGCCCTGGGTTCTGAAAGTGGTAAGGATTTTGTCTACGGCCCAGTTGGGAAACTCCTTTCATGGGGTTGGGTTATCGGCCAGATGCTCTTCCTCTTTATCGGCTACCGATCATTGCGCAAACTTGGGGAGAACGAAAAATTTTTTGCTAATATCGTCATGATTCCTATTGTTCTATCGTGGTTAATCTCGATTGGCACAATCGGTGATCACCGATTCCGCATTCCAACAATGAGTATGAGCATCTTCTTGCAGGTCGCTGCATTTCTTGCTATCCGCAAGAAACTAAAGGAAAAAGTTGGCTAACTCTCACAAAGAGTGTGCGCCAGCAACTTTGCCGGTTGTGTCAAAGACATACGGTGCAGATTTCAAAACTGTAGCTGCATCTGTGACTGCATGCAACGTCACTACAACGGCGATATGAGCCCCACCTAGCGCTGTTGAAGCTTGACCCATCCAATTAGCCACTAGATCATCAGACCAGTTCACAACTGCGCCAGCTTTTTTTAGCTCTTCAATCACAGGCTCAGCCGGTGTCTCGCGCACATCTGCCACATTTGGCTTATAGGCAACGCCAACGACTTGCACTTTCTTGCCCGATAAGGATCCACCATTATCCGCCTTGACGCGATCAACAACGTACTTAGCCATCTCAAGATTTACTTCATTTGCTCGTTCAATAAATGTTGCTGGCACGCCAAAGCCTGCCGCAGTGTGAGCCAAATACGATGGATCCACCGGGATGCAGTGTCCACCCACCCCGGCACTAGGCATAAATTTCATAAAGCCATAGGGCTTTGTCGCTGCCGCATCTAAAGTTTCATAGACAGAGATACCCAAAGCGTGTGCAATCTGTGCAAATTCATTTACTAAAGCAATATTGACCTGTCGAAATGTGTTTTCGAATAACTTCGCAGACTCTGCCACCTCAGGTGAAGAAACTTCAACAAGGTCATCACAGAATGTCGAATAAAAGTCGCGCACCGCACTTGATGCCTCAGGGGTAAGCCCAGCGTATAACCGCGGTGTGTTCTTCTGGTTCCAATCACTTCTACCCGGATCAACTCTTTCAGGTGAGACTGCATACATATGCTCGATGCCGCCTGAATACTTTTCAATCAAAGGCTTTATCAGATTACGCACTGTGCCAGGAAAAGATGTCGATTCGTTAATAATCAAGGCTGGCGTTTTCAAGTTTTCGCCAACTGTCTTACAGGCAGCCTCTATGAAATTCAAATCGGGCTTTCTATCTTTTGTCAGTGGCGTAGGGACCGCAATGACAATCACATCAGAGCCAGCAATCTCTGCAGCATCTGCAGTCGCCTTGTATTTACCCGCAGCAATTAACCTTGCAAGATCACTCGATTCAACACCTTCAATGTGTGACTTACCAACGTTCAGTGCATCAACCAGGTTCTGATTCTTGTCATAACCAATAACCTCATGCTGCTCACCAGCAAATACCGAGATAGTCAGGCCAACATAGCCTTGTCCGATAATCGAAACCTTCATCGATTAACCAAGGACGTTCGGATTATTTGGGTCAAGTCGCTTCATATTCTCTAGCGCCAGCGCTTTATCTTCAGGGCTACTATTTACAATAAAGTAGAGAAGCTTCCAAGAATCAAAATGGTTTGGATTAAATTCAACCGCAACCTTGGCATACTTCAATGCCAGATCATTAAGTTTGCTTCCTTCGAATAGCTGCACAGCACTTGCATACTTAAACGAATTCATCGGGTTGAGATAGCTCGATACCAGCGCTGCTTCAACCTGCTCTACGTTCTGCGAGGCGATAGCACTGCGCCATTTTGCATCAGCGCTATAGGGCGGCACCGCAATAAGAAGCCCAATCACAGCACCCACGCCTGCGACCAAAGTTGAGCTAAAGATGGTTTCAGATTGTTTCTTCTTCACCGTTCGAGACTTTGAACCCTTATCAAGCTGCGCCTTCTCGCCATCCTCGATAGTTTTTGGTCTAGTCGCAATCTCATAAGCGATAAGTGCGCCACCAAATAACCATCCCCAAATAGCTAAACCAATCTGGTTAATTGAGATCACTGACTGTAATTGATAACAGACCCACGCAGTTGTCAGGGTTACAAAGACCCCATCATATGCGCGTGTGCGAAGAGTAACTTTTACAATTGCAACTATCGTAAGCAAGAGAATAAAGAGATAAGGAATAAAGAGTGGCCATCCACCAAAAGCGAAAACATCAAATGGCACATTGTGCGCAGCATTTGTCACAGTATTAGGTCCTGGCAAAATTAGCGCTTGCTCATCCCGTGCCCGGCGGAACCAGTCACCGTATGAATCAAAGCCAACACCTGTGAGTGGGTGATCACTTCCCATATTCCAGCCTGCTAACCAATATTGTCCGCGCAGCGATACTGATGTCTTATAGATATACGGAGTGAGAGGTCCAATCTGCAGCGCACCCAACAGTGCAAAAGTTCCAGCGACACCAGCTGCTGCCACATAGGCAACCTGCGCAAACACACTCGAAATCTTTGAACGCACAAGATAAAAGCCAACGATGCCTAGGCCAGCTGCTACAACAACGCGTCCCTGAATCGCATTCGAGTCAATAATTTCATAGACCGCAACAAGAAAAACAATTAGAGCAAGTAGACGATAAAGAATGTTTACGCCTGTGGTGAGAGAAAATGCAACTAGGCTTGCTGCAAATAGCCCCAGAAATGCTCCGATAAAGTTTGGGTTACCAAAAGTTCCTAGGATATTTCCATATGGATTATTCCAAGGGATAAAGTCACCAAAAATAATCACCCAAAGGCAATAAATAATATTTACTAGGCCCGCACCCAACAACCCCCAGATCAAAAGTGAAAAGCTCTTCTTCGACCGCAACACCACCGCTGAGAGCAGAATAAAGATAAGCAATACATAGGTCACAAAGGCTGTATTTCGACCATAAGCGCCATAGATATTCTGTACCAGAGGCGCAGAGCTGTTTAGGATCGCATTGAGTCCTGCCAGCAGAAAGACTGCCACAGCAATCAGTAAGACCTTCGAGTTCCGCCACAGCTGCCCGAGTCCAAAAGCCAGCACCACTGCAAATGCACCGGCGGCCACACCGCCTAGGGCAAACAGTTTGGTCACGTTAACCGGGTCTGTCACAGTCCCCGTAACAACAACGACGGCAATAAAGGCAGAGCCAAAGCCCAATATGCGCGCAATAGTTTTCTCAGCCACTTGGTTGATCATGGCCAAATCTTAACCTGTAGAAAGCCGAAACCCGGCTCCTCGTAAAGAGGAACCGGGTTTCGGTTACTAATAAAGGGGGCTTATTAAGCCTTTACCTTCTTAGCAATCTTTGCAACTACTGCTGCAAGTGACTTGATCTGAGCCTGTAGGCCTGCGATCAACTTGGTTACAGACTCTGAAAGAGCTGCAACTGCATCAGATGCTTCCTGAGCTGCTGTTGTTGCAGCATCTGCTGCTTCAGCTGCAGCAAGAGCTGCATCTGTTGCTGCATTTGCTGCATCTGTTGCCTCGTTAGCAGCATCTGTAGCAGCTGCTGTTCCTGGGCTTGAGACTGCAACTGTGGCTGATCCCGCAAGAGAATCATTTGCAGCTGTAGCAAACTCAGTTGAGCGTGTCCAGGTGAGCTTGAAGTCACCTTCGATGGTTGGCATGTAGATCTTGTATGACGCCACTCCAGCCTTTGTACCTGCTCCAGCGACTCCACCATTAAGAGCTGTAACTCCGGTGATGACCTCTGAGCCTGTAGGTAATGTGTATGAAGCTACAAGTCCACCTGTTGCGAAGACTGTGTATGTGTCATCTGCCAGGTTGAGTCCAGCTGCATCTTGGGGTGTAACTGTGACTGTTGCTAGCTCACCAGGTGAGTATGAAGTCTTATCAAATGCAACTACAAGACCATCAAGCTCCGCTGTTCCGCCACCAACACGAACTGAAACTGCAGCTGCAGAAACAGTTGAAAGTGCTGCTGTTGAACCGTTGCTTACAACGATTGATGCTGTTCCAGCCTTCACACCAGTAAGGTCAAATGTTGCCTTACCGAGTGTTGAAGATGCTGTACCTGCATATGACTGGCTGATGATTGTTGTTGTACCTGATGTGATGTACAGAGTTGGAGCATCAACGATTGTTCCCGCTGCATCCTTTGCCACTGCTGTAACTACACCGGTCTCGGCACGAACACCGATTACTGGCTTAACAACTGTTGCAACGATTGAAGCAATGTCACCGAAGAAGGTGAGCGTCTCTGTTGCAAGTGTGAGTCCAGCCTTTGACTTGATTGTTACGGTTCCAACACCTGAAGTTCCGTCTGGGAATACGAGGACGTAGTCACCATTCTTAACTGTGATGTCGCGACCGATTGCTGTGTATGTGTCATTGAAGCTTGTCTGACCGGTTCCAAGGCGTCCGATACCAAGGGTACCAGCTCCTGAAATCGATGCTGTGAATGATTCAGCGGTTACAGCTGAAGCAGCAGCATTCTTGAATGATGTAACGATTGTTGCAGCAGCTGCGACGTTTGAAGCTGTCTTAACTCCTGTAACAACTGCATCTGCTGTAGCAGTAACTGTCTCACCCTTGTTTAGGATCGATGTTGCAGTAGCAACAACTGTGTCCAATGTTGGAGCGGCTGTAACAGTGATTGTCAAGGTTTGAGCAGTTGCGTTTCCGCCACCTGTACTCTTCACAGCAGGTGTGAGCTTGACAACGTAAGTTCCAACGACAGTAGGGGCTGTAGTTATAGCTGTACCGAGATAAACCTTGTACTTGGCTGTAACTACTGCTGCGCCACTAGTTGTGTTGTAAACAGTCGATGCAACGTTTGGTGCTGTTCCGTAACCTACCGCACGGCTTGCTGCGATAGTTGCTGTTGCTGTGTCTATTGATGCAGACGCAGTTTCAGTTAATTGAATGAAAGGAAGCGCTGTTGAGGTCGCTGGACCTGACACCAATGAAGCCGTTACTGACATTGAATCGTCAACGTCGCCACCTAGGAATGAAAGTGTTGCAACTGCTGATGTCGCAGTAGCTGTTTCAGCGGTGGTCTGAGAAGCTGTTGCGGCAGAAAGCGTTAGTGAGTCAGCGTTGATTACCGCGTTTGAAGGCGCAACTGACATGACACCAAAGCCCAAAGCTGCAACGGTTACAAGCGCGATGCGCTTGAATGTTGTCTTTGTAGACATTTGTTTCCTTTCGATAGTCGATCCACGGACTATCCGTGGGTCGGCTTGAAGCAAGCGAGCTTGCTTCACTCGATTCATCGCACGTGCTGATGAATCAAATTCTCCGCCGTGTATCCGGACGCGGCGAAGAAAACTAGGCAGATGAAATGTCACGTGCTTCATCCTTGTGCTTTTCCTGCATTCGACTCGTCAATAAATATTGACTGAGCCAAAATCTGTGTCTTGCCTGCATTCAACAGAAGTCGAGTTGTGATCGACTTCGGCGTTGCTGTGAGGTCGTACCCGCGGGTGCCCACTGGAGCGACGTACCCTAAAGGTAGGGTTGAGAGTACTGAAATTCTAACGGTTACAAGGTACTGCCCGTTGGACATACGCTCAAAATCAGCGCTCGTGGCGCCGGTTTCTAAACTGGCCCAGAAGCCATCCTTGCCGTAAGAAGCGCCATCTAGCTTGTAGCTAGTGCCGTTTCCATCGACCGTAATGGTCTGCATGAGCATCACATTCGGTCCACCTGCAGCGGTAATCGCCTGGGTGCTCAACACTGTTCCGGCCTCGGTAGCCACTGGGACGTTCTTGTTAACGCGGATCTTGCCGAGTTCGCTGTTCTTACCAGCCACGTTCAACGCCACTGGAAGACCTTCAGAATCAAGGCCAGGCCATGAAAGCTTGGCACCCTTGATTGATAGACCAGAGACCATGGTGCTGGACTTCTTGGCAGGGTATGAAATCGATGGTGATGGAGTAACAGATGCTGCCTCTTGTGTTGGATCAACAGCAACCGGTGCATCCTGTCCAGCAACTGGGCCTGAAAGAACTGACGCTGTTGGAGCGACAACACCTTCGTTGCCGGTCATTGAGTTAAATCCTAGGAATGCTGCAAAGACCAAGACCAATGAAAGGGCAGCCTTTGAAGACTTCTGCGCAAGCTCTGCTGCCTTCTTATAAGTAGTAGACAACATATCGAGTGCTGTAAGACCACGCTCTTCATCGATAACAAGCTCTGAAAGTACGCGACGAAGGGATGTGCGAGCGCGAGAAACAGTGTGGCGCACTGCAGATTCCTTGATACCAAGCTCTGCCGCGATTTCCTCTGTTGAACGGCCTTCCATCTCCCACATAACAAGAGCTGCACGCTCTGCAGGGGAAAGCAGAGCAAGTGCCTGACGAATAATTGCTGCATCCTCTGCAGCTGAAATAGCCTGTGAGTGATCTCCTGAAACCTGCCATGCCGCTTCGACCTCAGCCTGGGCATCATCGATTACCACAAGGTTGGGACGACGTCCTTCAAGGCGGAATAGATCAATGCAGAGGTTTTCAATGGTGCGGTGCAGATAAGAGAGTGCATGATCATTTGATTCAAGCTCAGGGGCTGCGAGCATGAACTTAATAAGTGCATCCTGGGTGATTTCTTCTGCTTTAGCTGAGTCCTTCAATACGCGATTAGCGTGGGCAAGAAGCTCTGAACGATGCTCTGTGTAGAAAGCACCGAGCTCTGCGACGGTCCACACGCGGGGACCTGCAGAGGCTGCAGACTTCTTAAATGCCACTTTGGGACTTCTTTCTTAACCGGTTTTGTACTTCAGTGACACCCGTCGGTGCCTCTATAACCTTCTACGAATCCTAGCCTAGATTGTAGTGGGGAAGGGACAAAACGGACATTTTGAATGGATTTATCTCATGTATTCAGAGCAGGGGAAACAGTGCCTACCTATGCATTGGTTCACACTTGTAGTTAAATGATTGTGTGTGGGGCAAATTCTAAAACATTTGCTTTGACTTAGACGTTAACGAGAGAGCTTCTAAATTTTTCACAAAGAACGAGGTTTGCCATTTGTACGGATTTAACGGACCAATTCCAGCAAATGGGATCTCATAAAATCCAGCTGAAGACAAAGCGCCAATCCCGACCCCAACATCGTTTCGTTCAGAATTATCAACAATGACGATGGCGCTCTCACTTGCAAATCTTGCTACGAGAGCCAATGCTAAATTACGAGGGCCGCCATCTATAAAAATTAGATCAGCCTCAGAAATGTTTTTTGAAGCGCTGGGGTAGAGTCCTGTTTCAAGAGTCAGCTTTGTATTTATCCCGAACCGTCTCAGATCTTCACCCAGGCAAGATATTAAGAGTTTATCTCTCTCAAATTCGGATAGGAGAATATCTCCAGAAATATTTTTGACTACCGAAGGATCGTAATTCATTATCTCTAAATTGAAAAAATTTTTAGAAAGTTTACTTATCTCGTTGTAATAGGTAGAATCAAATTCATAAGAAATAACTTTTCTTGAGCGCTTGGCGAAGTACACCGATGATGCTCCGGCACCAAATTCTACGATTGCAGATCCACGTAGCTCTAACGTTTCCAAGAAATCAATCGCAGGAAATGTGATCCAAGGGTAGAATTCTCCTGAAAAAAAACTCGTGTTTGTTACTTTTGACTCAACCCAGCCAGATTCCCTCAAATAACCCAAGTTTGCATTAAGAATTCCTAGGCCGAGGGGTTCATTAAGGTATGAGTAGCTTTTGGGAACGATTCCAGGTTCGATTTCTGTCAAGACTTTCAATTTTTTGATCAAAATCGCCATGTAAATTAATGAAAGTCGACGTTTCAGAATTACTATTAAAAGCTTCCACATAAGTAACTGTTAGCCATTTCTATCGATGAGTAAGGAGTTCTGACCACAATCTACTCTCGAACTATACATTTTCCCGCCATAATCGCCAGCACTAGTGATATCGCGACTAGGTAGAAGAGCAGTTTTATAAGGAATCTAGGTAATTCGTTCCAAACCTTACTTGGTCGCTCAGATCCTAAAAACGCCACCGGAATGCACACGAATTCTTGATTATGAATTAGAAATTGTGGGCGAAATGCTGAAAGAAATTTGCCGGCTAACGTGTGACCCTAAAATCTTCTCAAATGTGACTCTGGGGCTTTCTACTTAACCGGTTTGGCGGACCAGCGGCACCCATCGGTATCTCTACTACCCACTGAGGATCCACTCGTTGCTTGACGCGGGGAAGGGACAAACGAAAATTTTACCTGACAAACGTTTTCAGCGAATTCCGTTCCAGAACTTGTACTGCCCAATAGTTGAAACTAAAAAATTCACAACTCGAGTTGAAGTATCCGGAATTAGATACTCTTGTGGGACAAGCGCAGACGTTGGCGAAGCGAGTGCAATCTGCACTGCTTGGGCAAATTGTGATTCATCTGTTCCTGTCATGATAATTGATCCAGCTTCGAGGGCTTCTGGCCGCTCCATTGAATCTCTCAACGTCACTGCTTTAAAGCCCAGAATTGCAGACTCCTCACTGACTGATCCACTATCGGAAATTACCAGTCGACTAGAAACCTGAAGCTTTAGAAAGTCAACGTAACCGAATGGTATTAGCATGCGAATTTTCGGATCCAACTTTTCGCTAACATAAGACATTTTGCTTGCCAGTCTAGGGTGTGCGGACACGATTACAGGTTGGTCGTAGTCACGCACAAGTGAATTTAGACACCGAACAACTCTTTCAAGTCTTTCAGGAGAATCTATATTTTCTTGTCGATGCACACTTACAACGAAATATTTACTCTTGCTTAGGTCTAATTCGTTTAAAATTTTTGAAGACTCAACTTTTGGTGATATCGATTCGAAAACTTCACGAAGCGGCGAACCTATAATTGAGATAAATCTGGAGTGAATACCCTCTTTCTCAAGATTTTTTGCGGCGTGTGATGTGTAGCATAAATTAAAATCTGAAGAATGATCAATAATTTTTCGATTAATTTCTTCTGGGACATTCAAATCAAAACTTCTATTACCTGCCTCAAGGTGATAGACGGGAATTTTCATTCGCTTAGCTAAAATTGAAATTAGGGAAGAATTAGTGTCCCCAAGGATCAATACCGCGTCCGGCGGATTTCCTATAAATTCTTTTTCAATCGCCGGGTATAGCACTCCCAAAAATTTGCCTAGGCTAGTTGCTTCAATTCCCAAATCAATATCAGGTTTTCGCAAATCAAGATCTTTAAAGAAAACTTCTGAGAGCTCATGCTGTGAATTTTGACCCGTATATATCACTCTATGATTAAAACTCTCATCAAATCTCTTAATTATTTCTGCTAGTCGAATTATTTCTGGGCGCGTGCCAAGTACCGTTGTAATCCTTATTTTAGAAGTGGTCAATTCAATCCACCAGTAATTATATTCTGGAATTCAGGCAGCGAAGTAAGTAGTGCGGCCGTCTCTTCAATACTTAACTGTTCAGTATTGTGAGACGTATAAGCTTCTTCTAGGCCTTTAACCTCTTTGCCTTTTTCAAAATAAATCTGATAATCAAGACTTCGCGTGTCGAGCGGTATCTTAAAATACTCACCTAAATCGCTACTTATTGCCCGCTCTTCAGCACCAAGCAACGACTCATACAATTTTTCGCCATGACGAGTTCCAATAATTCGCTCATCGTATTGTTCCTCCCGATTTAAAACTTTTGCAATAGCCATAGCTAAAGTTCTAACGGTGCAAGCAGGACCTTTTCTGACATAAAGATCGCCTGTCGTCCCAGAAGTGAAAGCAAACTTAACTAATTTCACTGAGTCAGATAAAGACATAAGGAATCTGGTCATTTCTGGATTTGTAATACTTACTGGTTCTCCTGCAAGAATTTGTCTTGCGAACAGCGGTATGACTGAACCTCTCGACATCATTACATTCCCATATCGCGTAATCGCAATTCGAGTCGCTAGGTTTTGACCATCGCGAGCGTAAGCCATGGCAGTTTTTTCCATTAATGACTTAGTCATTCCCATTACACAGATGGGATAGACAGCTTTGTCTGTGCTTAAACAAACAATTCCTTTGACGCCCAGGTTTACGGACGCGTCAATTACATTGGAGCTGCCTTTGACGTTGGTTGCTATCGCCTGACTTGGGAAAAACTCACAAGATGGAACCTGCTTGAGGGCTGCTGCGTGGAAAACATAATCCGTGCCTTTAATTACTCTGCTGACACTCTCTTTGTCCCTTACATCCCCGATGAAAAATTTTAATCTTTCATCTTTAAGTCGGTTTCGCATCTCGTCTTGCTTGTTTTCATCACGGCTAAAAATTCGTATTTCGCTTACTGGTTCCGCTAGCAAATCTGAAACCATCGTTGATCCAAAGGAGCCAGTTCCACCAGTGACCGTTATGACCGCAGACTTTAGATTAATGTCAGACATTCTGATTCCCTTCAAGCCAGTTTGCATACTCGACGAGCATCATATTGATTGTTGGTGGTTGATTATATCCTGCAATTTTCCACAACGCGATATTTGAAGCAGGATTTAGGGTGATTAAAGACCTATCAATGTCTTCAGACGCATTCGCGCTGCTTACGTGTATATCCGCTCTTCCGAAAACCGTTGCGATATTACGTACTAAGCAATCTTTGTTCACGATGTCTAGAGGAATAATATGAGAAAGCGTTGGCTCGTAAAGATTTTTAGTTATTATTCCATGAACAATTTTTGCAAAATGTAGAGTCGTTAGGCCATTCCATTTATGGTTGGTGTAGCCATCTATCGAAGCACCCATAGGTTGGTTTAAAATCCACTCAAGAAGTGAACGTTTGGTAGAGATTTCCCGCCCTATAATTGAACACCTTAAAATCATATCTGCCTCGCTTGACACCTCGCCAAGACTTTTAGACTTTCCATAAATATCAATAGGATCGTGTAAATCGGCTTCTGAATAAAGTCCACGCATTCCTGAAAAAACGCAGTCAGTGCCAATCGAAATGACTTTAGAATTTTCTTGTAAAGCAGCCAGAGAAAGTAGAAATGGGAAATTCGAATTTATCGATATTGCACTGAGGTTATCCTCAAACGATCCATTCATCACTTGCTTGGTTACACCGATGCAATTCAAGACATACTCATAATAATTTGAAGACAGGAGTTCTTGTATGTTGTCATGTTGGCTGTCAAATTTCACTGCATAATTTGAAGAATAACTTGACTGGCCAGAGCGATTTGCTTCAGTTACTTCAATTTTTTCGTGGGAGAGAAATCTTGTTACTGTTGATCCCAGCATACCAGTGGAACCTAAAACTAAGACGCGTGTCATGAACCTAGACTACCAGCCTACCCGCGGGTTATGATTGTTGGACTAGCTGTGCGAGGAGAATTCAACTGCCTAACGTAACTGTTATCACTCCAGTTTTTAATGGAGAAACTTATATAGACGAAACAATTGAATCTGTACTGAGGTTTCAACAAGATTACGATCTTGAGTACATTGTGATTAATGACGGTTCAACGGACGGCACACCGGATAAACTTAAAAAATTTGGTAACCAGATAAGCGTGGTGAACCAAGAGAATATCGGGGAATCCGCAAGTGTAAATGTGGGGATAAATCTAGCGAAATCTGAAATAATTTTGGTCGTTTCCGCCGATGATCCTCTTTTCACCTCCGAACTCTTCAGTGGCGTGGGGAAACTTTTTGCAAATGACCCAGACCTTGTAGCCACTTACTGTGATTGGATAAAGATTGATAAAGATGGAAAGCAAATCTCTGACGTCAAGGTCGCAGATTTTGATTTAAACCTTTTACTTGGCAGGTCACAATGCCTTCCAGGTCCTGGAACGTTCTTTCGTAAGTCAGCTGCAATTGCAGTAGGCGGAAGGAATTCAGATTGGCGATACGTTGGAGATTTTGATTTCTGGTTGCGTTTAAGTCTCCAGGGAAAAATCATCCATCGTCCGGTCCTAGCTGCGCAATGGCGCCAACATGAAGCTTCCACATCAATAAAATTCCGAGGCGCTGCAATGGCGGCGGAACGAATTAAAGTAATAGAAGACTTCTTAAAGGACTCTTCCGGTTCTCTATCCTCTAATCTTCGGCGAATGGCGATGGGAAATGCTTACTATTCAGCGGCGCGACTTTCTTATTTTGATAATTCCGTAAATGGAAAAAGTTTTCTTTTAAAGGCATTTCTTGCAAGAAAGAGCTGGATTGAAAATGCAAAAATTTATGAAATTTTATTTATAATGCTTTCCCCCGTGAGTTTCAAGTTTATCCATTTAATCCGAAAGATGGCTAAGATTTGAAGTCGAAGCGAAAGGTCCTTCTAGTTGGAATGTTAGATAGCATTCATCTCGCAAAATGGATTAACCGATTTGACACGTCATTGGTTGAATTCACCATATTTCCATCTAAAAAATTTAAGAAACTTCATCCATATTTGTCATCTAATTTGAACGAAGGTCAAGTTCTTCATTTTAGCAGACATGCTAAATATCTTTCCTACAAATATGTAGGTTACTACGATTTCTTCTTGCATGAGATATTAGGGAAGTTCATTCCGATTTTCTCAAGAAAAGAATCTTTAAAGCGATTATTAAAATCTCCTTTCGATTTTATGCATGCTCATGAGTTACAAGGTGCCGGCTACCTTTGTTCCGATTTGAGCTCTGAAACTACAGCCGAGTTCATGCTGTCAATCTGGGGAAGCGATTTAACTTACTTTGCTGATCTGGAGGGCCATAGGGAAAAAGTCTCGAGCGCGCTTTTGAGAGCAGATTCAATATCTGCAGAATGTATTCGGGATTATCGAATTGCGAAAAAGTTAGGTTTCATAGGATTAGAGCTCCCGATTATCCCGGTTTCTGCATCCTTTAATTTTTCAGACAGAGACAATACTTTAGTTCCGATGATCGATCGTAATTTAATATTGGTAAAAACTTATGGCAAACCTTTTGGTCGCGGGGACTTAGCTATCGACGCGATTGAGAGTTTTCTCACGGATAATGCTGACCCAGAAGTATTTTTCTATTCAGTTGGTCCCGATTTGGTTGAGCGAGTTAGATCGCTGGCTTTAAAATTCAGTGGTCGAGTTAATTTTTCACTGGCAAGAGCGCCAATTTTGCAGCAAGACTTGTATTCCTATTTTAGGCGTGCGCGCTTATATGTGGGGGTGTCTGAAAGCGACGGGATAAGTACATCTTTCTTGGAAGCAATCGCTTTTGGAGCATACCCAATTCAGACCAATACATCTTGCGCAAATGAATGGGAAGCTATTGGTGTCAGTTGCTCTTTGATAAACGTTGCTACCTCTTCCATAATGGAAGCGATGTCAGAAAACTATTATGACTTAGACAAATTGCAGCAATCTCAAAATATAAATTTTATGATTGCCAAAAGCAAACTTGATAATGTGCAGATTTCTAGCATTGCTCAGAATTTCTATTTTCGTAATTCATCCTCTACTTAGTTATTGCGTTTTTCGGCTCTATTCATTATTTCATTTTTGAGATTAGCAAAATCAAATTCATGATTGAGTAATGGTTGTCCATAGTATGCATGGTATTTTTCATCTGAATTAAGCACCGCCAAGATCGCTTCAATTGCTCTCCCAAATCCGAGGGCAGAAACGTCAATAATTGATTTGGAGTTTAGATAATTTCCTTTATCGTTGCCCCACCAAATTGGTATACATCCACTTTCCCAAGCTTCAAACGGTTTTTCAGTTACATAGCCTGGAAAATCATCATTCTCAAAACAAATATTGAACTTATAACGCAAAAGAACCTCTTCCTTATCATTAATTGATTGACCTAAAGCCCCATATATATCTACTGGGCAAGATTTTCTTAATTCATTAATGAATGACATTCTTATCAGTTCAGGATTACTGATCACTGCACAGATTCCGTTTCGTCCTCTTTCGGGTGGTTTGCGATTAATTAAAAACTTTTTTTGCTCTTGAACCGCTAAATCAATTGATGCGCCAAATCTAGTCGCCCAAATTGGAAGATAAATATTCCTGCCGTCATATTTATCTAGATCGTGACTTAAGAAAATATCAAAATTTTGATCTAGTGGAGGCCGAAGATTTTCAGGTGTGTACCAGATGTTTAGGTCTCTTGAATCTAGTTTTGGAAATTGGGTTTGATATCCATGAAGGATCTTCCTTTTATTGATTTTGTTGGAAAGCTTCCTTTTAACAATTTTTTGTACTGCGCGCTTCATTCTACGTGCATAAGTATTCTTCAAGAAATGAGAGTACACGTTTATGTTGCTATAACTAAATTCTTTTAGCTCAAGCCCTAAATTAGTGAGGAATTTTTTACCTATATCGATTCCGTCAGAATTAATATGCCCTACATGGTCATCGGGCCAAAAATCAAATAATTTAACTTCCATTAGGTTGAGCATTCTTTGTGTCTGTAACTAGTCCCATTAAATTTGCTTGACGATCAAAGTTTTTTACTCTTTCCCTGACCTCTTGAAAACTTCCAGTTGCAATAATGTTCCCTTTTTCCATATACACTACTAAATCAGCATCCTTAACAGTTGATAGTCGGTGTGCAATTGTGATCACGGTAGTACCTTTTTGTAACTGCTTTAGGCTATTAGTAATTACTAGCTCAGTGTCACTATCGAGGGCGCTTGTGGCCTCATCGAGAATCAGAAGTTTTGGATTAGTGTAAAAGGCGCGTGCTATACCTATTCTTTGTCTTTGGCCACCACTCAACGCCCCGCCTTGCTCACCCAAGCGTGATGACAAACTATTTGACAAATTATTAACAAAATCAGTCAAATCTGTTTTTGCGATCGCTTCTTTAACCCTTTCATGATTTATTTCCTCAACCTGATAGCCAAGTGCAATATTCTCTTCTGCGGAACTGTTGAAAATAACTGTATTTTGAGGAACATAAGAAATTGCTCCAGGCCATTTTTTAATTACAGCTCGAGGCGTCATTCCCGAGATCATCACTTTTCCAGAATCTGGATTAATAACACCAAGTAGAATATCAGCAAGTGTAGTTTTGCCCGAACCAGATGGACCGACTATCGCAACATGCGAACCGGTTTTTATTTCCAAGTTCAAATTATTCATTGCAAACGAGCTTCCGTTATCGTATTTAAAACATAGGTCGAAAATTGCAACATCTCCCGTAAAACCTTCATAAACAAAATCGGGTAAAAGCCCGAGTTCACCAACATGCGAGTCAGAGAATAAGTCTTCTACTAAATTTAGCGTTGATTCCGAAGTACCTACGCTGGTTTTGATCAACACCATACCTTGTTGTAATCGCAAGACTGCTGGGGCTACTCGGGAACTAGCGGCCATGAAAATGGCAAGTGAGCCGAATGCGTTCGCTGCGTCTTTTAGATAGAACTGTAGTCCCGCGATCAACAAAGTCCCAGTCAATAATGCACCCTCAAAAACGTACTTGCTTATCTGCGGCATAAAGTTTATTTCTGCCTGTACCTTAGCGAGACTATTTCTGATTTCTTCTATTTTCAAAGAATAAAATTGATGCCGATTATGAACCTTTATTTCTCGAAAAGAGCTCACTGCTTCTTGAATCTTTTCTTCACTCTTGATGCTCAAAGATGATAAATCTTTTCCCAGTTTTTTAGCTCTTTTTTGTTGCAGAAGATAGATTGCTCCACCTGTAATAGAAAAGAGAATTAACACGGAGACACCCATGCTGAAATCGGCAACAAATAAACCGATCAATATTAATATTAAGAGTGAAGCATCTGAGATAGCAGAAATAATTGAGCCGATGATTCCATGTGTTATTGAATTTACTCCAATAGTAAGGGAGTACAGTATCTCTTGCGATGAATATTGATTCAAATTAAGCAAATCTCTGGCAAACAATTTCGAAGATGTTTTACCCGTGATAAAGGCACTTTTGATACCTAGATAGTAATAAGTACGTCGCATAAAATAAACTGAAAAAATTGTTCGCACAGATAAAACTAAGATCGCAGAAAATCCAATGACTGAGACCTGACTTTGGAAAGATAAATTCTCTAGATTCAAAAAATTTAGAACGGTCGTGACACGATTCCCAGCTTCAATTGATTGGATACCTGTGATGCTCAATGCTCCAAGCACCCCGACAAGAGCAACACCTAAAAGATCAAGGAATCCAAGCATTACCTGTAGGGCAGATATCAAGCCCAATATCTTTTTATCACGAGAATTTAATAATCTTATGGATCGTCTTATCGCATTGTTAAAAATATTCATGTCGACCTCATTTTGATTTTACCAAAACATCCAAGTAGTACGTAAATAATTTTGACCACTCAAAAGTTCTAGATTTTAATCTATTGCTCTCATACAAATTAGTATTTCCGCTAGATAAATCGATTATAACTCGCTCAATCGTTTGAGCAAGAGAATAAGGATTATTTACCTCAAAAAGACAAATATTTAAATTCTCTGTCATTTCTTGATGTGCGGCTATATCTGAGGCGATCAACGCACATCCGTGAGTAGCGCCTTCTAATATTGGCAAGCTAGAAGATTCATACATTGAGCATGAAATAACCGCATCGGCTTGACTGTATAACTCTAGTAATTCGGGCCGCTTAACAAATCCCTTAAAATGAATCCTTACGAATGGGTGCTTTTCAAATCTGTCTTGAATTTCAAGCGTATCCTTAAAGCCGCTACCTGTAAGAACTACATGAATAGGAATCCTAGAACTAATTTTTTCTAAAGCTTGAAAAAATATAACATGACCTTTGTGCGGCCAATTGTTCGCTGGAAATAGTATTTTGAAGATTCCATCATTTATATAGGTTCTTGAATCTTTGTGAATATCCGGAAATTCAAAGCTACTAAATCCTTCGGGAATTACCTTGATTATGGTGTCTTTGCTCTCTTCAGGATAATATTTAACAATTTCATCGCGTACAAATTTCGAACTAACCTGAAGACCTGTGACATTTTTTAATGTATTTAAAACGTATATGCTGCGTAACTTTCGTTCTTTAGGAGAAAAGAACTCGGGAAGTGCGCGTTCTTGAATATCGTGCATTGTTGCAAAGTGAATTGTATTTTTCAAGGGAAAACTTATGTAAGTGGTCAATGAAAGGCAACTGTCGCAATTACTCTCTATAAATTCAATTGCATTTTTCCACCTATATCGTTGAACGTATGCCAATAACCTTGGAGATCGCATAACTCTCGTAGCGACGAAGTGTAAGCCCCTGTATGTGTTTGATTTTTGACTTTCAAAACTATGTACGACCACATTGGGAGAGGGATCTAAGATCTCTTCGAAATTACTTTTCTGAGTTTGGTTAAGAATTATGTGAATATGTAAATCGGGTCTCGATACTAACTCCGAGAGAAAAGTTTTTGCAAAAACTGACGCGCCACCATTATATTCAGATGATATTCCGACAAAATCAAATGCGACGCTCTTCTTTTTAGTCATACTATTATCTATTTTCATTTCAACAGTTCGGAAAGAGTTTCGCATATATAGGCAATTGATTCTTCGCCAAGTTCTGGAAATGTTGGAAGACTGATAACTTCCTTTGCAATGGTCTTAGAGATATCCAAATGGCTCCCAATCCTTATCTGCTTTTTTAGATATTCGTGTTCTGAAAATATTTTAAATCCGGGGCGTGTTTCGATGCCTCGCTCCAGCAGTTTTTCTCGCAAAATTGGTATGTTATCGGATTGACCGGGTAATCTAATGGTCATCAACCATGGGTTAACAAAGTTTGGGAACTGATTAGATGTGAAATTAATATCTAATTTCTTGAAATATTCAAAATATTTCTCAAAAACTGAATTTCTTTGATTTAGAATTTCAGGGAGTCGTTCCCACTGAGCAATAAAGAGTGCGGCATGCAAATTGCTGATTCTGTAATTAAATCCAATAGCTGTATGTTCGAACAAACCTTTTGATTTCACTGATTGATTTTTTAAAGAATTTATCCTAAATATTAAATCGCTTGGACCGCATATCGCACCTCCCTCTGCAGAGGTTAAAACTTTATTGGCATAAAAAGATGTAGTGACAAGGTCGCCTTTAAATGAATTTTTTTGATTGTAAGTGTTGGTCGGGAATGATTCCGCCGCATCTTCAATGATACATATGTCTTGAGGAATGCGGTTCCTTAGATTCTCAATCGGCCCAAACACTCCATAATTATCAATTACAATTATGGCCCGCGTCCTGTCTGTAATTGCATTAATTACCAAATCAGTGTCAATGCACCAATCAGATGGATTTATGTCAACTATCACTGGAGTGGCGTTACACATTAACACTGCATTGACGGGCGCTATGTACCCAAAATTGGGTAAAATCACTTCATCTCCGGATCCAATCTCCAAAGACAAAAGTGCTAGATGAAGTGCGGTAGTTCCATTGGAAGTAGTCGTAACCTCCCGTGATGTTTCCTCGGTGTAAAATGTTTTACTGATTTCCCGTTCCATTTGTGAAACATAAGACCCTGACTGAGTTAGCCAACCTGATCTGACCGCATCAGCGACATAGGACACTTCTAAATCTGAGAGAAATGGCTGCGATAGTGGTATAGGTTTGTTCACGATGAAAATTCTACCCTCTCGCAAACCAAAAGTCTGGTGTACTTAATGAGCAGATACAGAAATCTCTGGAATTTTCTCTTAAAAGCAAATCGAAGAGTTGCCTATGAAATAGTTAATTATAAATTTAGGTTGTTTTCACCCCGGTTCCCTGCTACAAATAGATTGGTTGACGTGGAAAAATTCGGGTCGTTATATGGCCAAAAGTTTTTGGCTTCAGATTTAGTGGGACAGAATCCAGTGCTCATATCGGGTGGCGTGGGCGAAGACGTGAGTTTCGATATCGAGTTCCTTAATAAATTTGGGGGGGTGGTTCTTTTTTTTGACCCAACTGAACGTGCAATCCATTACTTTAAAACGTTATCGCTCAGTCTAGGTAATAGAAAAACTGTGAGCTACACCGAAAATGGTGTACAACCGATCGCGGCTTATGACTTGAGTAAAATTACGGAATCTTCTTTGCATTTCTACCCCTTAGCGCTCCTAGACCGAAAACAGAAAGTCCGTTTCTATCAACCTCCAAACAAGTCTCATGTCAGTTATAGCATTCAAAATATTCAGAACCGTTTTAACTCAGATGGTGACTACATTGAAGTTGAAGCTATCGGACCTACTGAGATGATGAAGTTTGTTGCATCTAATGAAATAGACGTAATGAAATTGGATATAGAAGGTTCGGAATACTATTTCCTCACAAGTTTATTCAAAGTAAGAATTTTTCCGCGTCAAATATTGGTTGAAATTGATGAGCTTTCCTTCCCTAGTCTCAAAAGCCGGAGAATGGCCAAGATGATTTTTAAATTGATGCGCAATAATTACTATACTCTAATTCATAGATCCGGCTATGAATTTACTTACCTAAGACAAGAAGAATGAACTCTACTGCTGTTGCGCTTTTTGGCTATAATCGTCCAGCCCACATAAAAAAGTGCCTTGAAGGGCTTGTCTCAAATAAAGATTTTTCGCTATTCCCAATTTATATTTTTTTAGACGGAATGAAACCAGATGAGTCGGAAATTAAGCATCTTTCTGTAGCTGAAGTCTGCGAGGAGTTCAGTAAAAAATACAGCAATATCACAGTCGTCAAGTCAAATGAAAATCTTGGTCTTCGAAAATCAATTATTAACAACCTAGATAACCTTTTTAAAGAGTACTTTAAAGTTATAACACTTGAAGATGATTTATTAATATCTGAGGATTTCTTAATTTATATGAATCAGGCACTCTTACATTTTCAAAGTGATGCGCTAATTGGATCTATTTCGGGGTTCAGGGAGGGATTTTTTCCACCCTACCTCAGATCGGACTTAGTTGCCGCCAATAGGCATTGTTGTTGGGGTTGGGCTACTTGGAGAGATCGATGGGAAAAAGTTAACTGGCATATGCCGGCTTTTGGGTCGTCTGATTTTGAAAGAGATTTAGGGCTACTTTCTGGCATCGGGGCAGATCTTGGACATATGTATGCTTTGCAATCAAACGGCTTAATTGATTCCTGGTCTATAACATTCGATGCAAATGCAGCCAGAAATAGGTGGCGGTGCATCTCACCTAGAAGAAACTTAGTTTCAAATGCGGGCCTAGACGGCACTGGTACACATTTTACTTCGCCTGTCACGTTAGTCTCAGGTATCAATTATCCAAAAGGGACGCTAACGGTGCGAATGAGGTCGTATTCTATTTCTACGGTGTACGACATAGTCCTCAAATTTACTCATTCTAATATAATTCGCCTAGTGCGACGAATAGTTCATGGGATTGCCGCTAAAGTACAAGGTCTTTCTAGAAACTCCTCACTATGACTTCGACTTTTTTATGTACTTTTAGACTTTGTAGAAATGTAACCAAATATAACATGACGCAGAAATCTAGCGAAACATTATTCGCAAAAATTAAATTAGGGAGGTAAGATGCTTAAAGTGTTTCTCCGTTGGGCTTTCCGACTACTTAGTGTCACCTCAAAAGAAAAAATAAAAGATTACAATGAGGGCTTCCTTTGGCGCACATACGTAAATTTCTATGCAAAGCGTGCCGGGGGTGTCTACTTCGGACAAAACTTGGAAGACCAAGTGCTTTCTCAGTATTTAACTGAGCCCAAGGGCGCGTATGTTGACATCGGAGCAGGGTGGCCAGTACAAGGATCAAATACGTACTTTTTTTACATTCAAGGTTGGAGTGGTATCACTGTAGATCCAATCAAATCGAACTTCGAACTCCATAAGTTATTTCGCAAAAGAGACAAACAAGTGCAAGCACTGATTGGTTGTGTTCCTGGAGTTGTCGACTTCTATCGATTTGAGCCTTACGAATACTCTACTTCTAACCCAGAAGTAGCTAAGGAGGTCGCAATGAGAGACGATACTCGTTTGATTGAGATTGAACGACATCAAATCCTTAGACTTGACGAATTGAGAATACATGGTTTACCTCTAGAGCCGACGCTACTTTCTGTCGATGTCGAAGGAAATGATATTGAGGTTCTGAAATCTAATAACTGGACCGAATATCTCCCTAGAGTTATTTGTATCGAAACCTGGTCCAATCAGATCGATTATGAAGACGAAATAATAAAATTTCTAGCTCAGTATGACTACCAACTTGTCTCTGAGATGTCGGTGTCGCGAATTTTTGTGCATTTGAGTTATTTGGCATTACAAGGTTAGTCCTTCACTAGTTTAATCATTGAAATTGCCATCCAGCCCCAGTTTATTGGTGGGTAGAAGCATGACGTTATAAACGGTCTTCCATAAAAGAGTATTGGTTGAATACAGACCGTTATGGAACTCCTAAAAACCTGCTGGTTTGCTGGTGTTGTCGTCTCTTGTAATGTTACTTACTTTCATATTGGAATTCTTGGAGTATCTCGATCGCAAGCCTGGGATCAAAACCTGATTGGAAATATTTGTACGCTTAAAGTTAACCCCGTCGCCGAACTTCGAGGCGCTAAGATACTCTACTGGCCTTTAGATTTAGGAGTCGAAGACGTCAATACGTGGAAGTGGATGCGCGACAAATGCGTTGGCTGGGTTGATGCCATTCCCAACAAGATTGATCGTGACTAGCTACCTCGGCCTACGTCGTCTCTGAGACGAGTTCGGGCGAGGCTTACGGGTTCCGCGATTAGGTCCCTTGTTCTCAACCGTAGGTGCGACGTAAGGAATTCCTGTTGGTTCTTGAGCGCCGGTGATTCGCATCAATTCAGTGCTGAGCGAGGTAACCGATACAGATTTCGGTGTCACTCCAGCACGTGAAGTTAGTCCTGAGACAGACTTCTGTTGTTTGGATGTTGTAAGTGTTACGACGGCACCTGATTCACCGGCACGAGCTGTACGGCCTGAACGGTGGAGGTAATCTTTGTGATCTTGTGGAACATCTACGTGAACAACAAGTGAGATTCCATCTACGTGGATACCACGGGCTGCAACATCTGTTGCAACTAGAGCTGCATTTGCTGAATCCTTAAAGAATGCAAGTGTGCGTGTACGCACTGCTTGAGACTTACCACCGTGAAGTGCTCCGACTGGAACTCCTGCATGAGCTAACTTGTCGCAGAGACGATCTGCACCACGTTGTGTTTTAACGAAGAGAATTGTTTTTCCGTTACGAGCAGCAATTTGTGCGGTGATGTCATCTTTATCCCCTGGGTTCATTACGAGAAGGTAATGCTCCATGGTTGACACAGATGCACGATCATTTTGTAGTGAGTGTGTCTTTGGGCTCTTGAGGTATTGCTTCACAAGTGAGTCAACACCTCGATCAAGAGTTGCAGAGAAGAGAAGGCGTTGTCCATCGAGCTTGGCTTGATCAAGGATTTCTTTCACTACAGGAAGAAATCCCATATCTGCCATCTGATCTGCTTCGTCAAGAACTGTGATCTGAAGTTGATCTAGTTGTACTTCACCTTTATTAAGAAGGTCGATAAGGCGTCCAGGTGTTGCAACCAAGATTGCTGTTGCTTTACGCATCGCTGTGATCTGCTTGGCATAGGGCATTCCGCCTGCGATAACAATTGATTCGTGGCCGATAGCGCGAGCTAGTGGCCGTAGAACTTCATCGATTTGCTGGGCAAGCTCACGAGTAGGCGTTAGAACAAGTGCCAAAGGCTTGTGCGGCTTCGCTTGTTGTCCGCTGATATTTGTAAGCAGGGCAAGGCTAAATGCAAGGGTTTTACCTGATCCTGTCTGTCCACGCCCAAGGATGTCGTGGCCAGCGAGTGCATCTGGAAGTGTTGCGATCTGGATTGGGAATGGATGTGTGATTCCTTGAATGCTTAGTGCATTCGAAAGTGCTGGTGCAATACCAAGATCACGAAAGGTTGTTGTTACTTCCGTAAGAGGTGTTGCATCGATGAGGTTGGCATCTGCGAGGTTCGTTGAGATGTAGTTATCGTCGGCACCAAAATCAACTGCAATATTTGAATGGGTCTTTGAAGCACGACGATCATCACGAGCAAATGCAGGTGAATCATTACGACGATCGCGTGGTGGCTTCTGTGTTGAACGGGGCTTAGAACCAGGAATGAACTTCTCACGCTTTTGTGGAACGAAGTTTGGACGGCCATCGGTGCTACGAGCCTCTTTTGCCTTAACAGCTTCGCGACGTGTTGTTGGACGACGATCTGAATCGGCTGGACGTTCGAATTCACGAGTGGTGCGAGTATCGCGATCCTTTACAAACTTTGCAGCACGTGAAGGTGGCTTTGAATCTGTGCGCTTTGCAGGGCGATCAGTGCGGGTTGGACGCTCTGTCTTTGGTGAGCGTTCTGTGCGTTCGAAACGTTCAGTGCGCTCTGACTTTTCTGTCTTTGGCTTTGGTGCAATCGTCTGTTGGAAACGTGAAGCGCGAAGCTTTGAACGCTCGAGGTTACGAGCTTCTTTCTTCGAAACTGTTGCAGGATCAATATCTGTGTAGCGACGTGTAGGTGCTGACTTTGACTTGGTAGCTAAAACTGCAGCTGGCTTAGTTGTTCCACGAGCAGGTGACTTTGGAGCATCGCTAGTTTTACGAGCGGCTGCCTTCTGTGCTGATGTGTGGCGGGGTTTGCCCTTAGCTGCGCGACGCGCTTTTCCAGGGGCAGCAGAACGTGTTTGTAGAGTAGACATGAAAAATGACACCAATCGAGACGACAAGCGCGTCTCGGGTATGGCCACGAATGGGCCAGGGTCTTGATAAGACTCGCAAGTAAGTGGCTTGTACAGCTCACTTTGAGGGGAAGTGCATCGATGCGGGGTGCGTCGATGGGTTAAGGATACCAGTGAAAATGGTGGTGAATTTCCACCGAAGATTTGCGCGTATTTACATTATTTCTTGCGTGAGAGCCGCCTCCGGGATTTGAACCCGGGACCTACGCATTACGAGTGCGTTGCTCTACCCCTGAGCTAAGGCGGCGGGGTATTAATCCAGTATGACTGAACCGTTGGGAGTGCTCAAGTGCACTGCAACGATTCCGTTATCGCCATCATTTGTTGATGGATCAACCCAGTCGATGGTGACCTTATCGAGTGCTCCAAGGATCTCTGATTTAAACCAGGATTCAGCGAGTTGATCTTTATCTGCAATAACAATCTTTTCAATCTTTGATACTGCTGTGCCATCTTGTGATGGGTGATCTGAAGTTAACCACTGAATAAAGAATGGAAGTTCGCGTGAATCTGTAATCTCTTTGACACCGATCTGCTTCCACTTAAGGTCAGTACCGTTGGGGCGTGTGCGGTGTCCATCGACGGCATCGCGACCAAACTTTGCTTCGATAGGTGAAATATCTTCGGTGCTAAATACCCAAGTAAGCCATCCGCCGCCTTCTTGTGCCTTTTGTGAAACAGCCTTACCCCATGGTGTTGCTTCGGTTGCTGGGTGATCAAGTGGACAAACAACTTCGATGTATTGACCACCTGATAGAGGTGCGGTGAAGTTGCGCGTTCCAAAGCGTGGGTGAATCCCCCCGTCGACAAATGTTGAACCGAGGCGTGAACCAAGGCGTTGCACAGTGTCAGCTAGTTGGTCGTGGGAAGTCACATAAGAGATATGGTCTAAACGCATGGAGCAATTTTGCACCATCGGCGGGGGTGCTTCTTACCAAAATCAAGCGGTGATGCTGGTGAGATCGCACATCAGATCAGCGGGTGGAAGCGTGCCTTTGAGTAGGAATGCATCGACGGCGCCGTCAACGCAGGCAGATCCGCGGCCGTGGCCGGTGTGGCCATCGCCATCGAGTGAGATAAGGGATGAACCCTTAAAGATCTTTGAAAGGCTGACCGACCATGAATATGGGGTAGCGGGATCGCGCAGTGTGCCAATGACGATAATGGGTGCGGTGGTGATTGTGGTGGTGGTGTTTGCAACGCGTGCAGATTTTGGTTGCGGAAAGAATTGGCAGTGCAGACCGGAGTATGCGATGTAGGGACCAAAGATTGGTGCTTTGGCTGCAAACTCTTCGGCATCTTTTGTGTATTGCTCAGTGGTGCGGGTGTCACGCCAATCAAGACAATCGATCACGGCTCCTGAATCAAAGTCATTTGATCTAAATGTGCCATCGGGGTTACGGCCTGAGTATTCGTCGGCGAGTTCTAAGAAGGTGTCACCGAAGCTTGCTGCACTTTCGGTAAATGCTTGGCGTAATCGTGGCCAACCATCGACATCGTCGTATAGAGATGATGCAATGCCGACAAGAATCAGAGATTCGGTGATCAGGCGAGTGTCGTCATCGCGTGGGTCTTTCTGTGGCAATGGTGTGGTGGCAGCTTTTTGTAGCGTTGCGATGATCGTTGTGCGGACTTGTGCAACGGTGCCGGTGAATGGGCATTCGGTGATGGTGAGGCAATCTTTGATGAAGGCGGTGAGCGCTTTTTCAAAACCGAGTGCTTGTGCCAAGTTTTGATCGCGCATCGGGATGTTGGGGTCAACTGCGCCGTCGAGAACAAAGCGACCGACATTGGTGGGAAATAGTTCGGCGTAGAGGGTGCCGAGGTATGTTCCGTAGGATTTCCCGACGTAATTCAATTTCTTTTCACCAAGGGCTGCGCGCAAGATATCCATATCGCGCGCGGTTTCAAGGGTGGTGAAATGTTCGAGATAGTCGGTGTTTTCTAAGCACTTTTGTGCGTATCGCTCTGATTCTTTGAGTGTCTCTGCAAGTTCTGTTGCGTTATCAGGTTTTGAATCAGCCGATAAGTTTTCATCGAGCTCTTCATCGCTAAAGCAGTAGATGGGTTCACTCTCGGCCACACCGCGTGGGTCAAAGCCGACGATGTCATAGCGATCTGTGATCTCAGGGGAGAAGATGTATTCGGCGTTGTAGGCGTAATCAACACCGGATCCGCCGGGGCCGCCGGGGTTTACAACGATAGAGCCGAGGCGATTTTTTTGATCGAGGGCGCCGGCACGAAGGACAGAAAGGCGGAAGGTGCCGACAGAGAGGTCGTCGTAATCAATGGGCACGCGTAGTTCGGCGCAATCGAAGTAGTCATAACACTTAGACCAGTCCAGCTTTTGCTGTTCGTATTCGGCGAGGGCGGAAAAGGATGGTTCGACGATCTCAGCTTTTTCTGGTGCTGCGCAGCCGGTGAGGATAACGGTAAGTGCGAGCGCGATTGTGGTGATGCGAGCGCGCATTAGTTTGCGATCTGGCACATCAGTGCCTCGCAGGTAAGAAGTGGTGCAGCGTTGTGACTCAAATGTGTACGAGCTTTCATTATTGCGTTGACTTTCCTCACCGTTGAATGTGGTGTGGTTTTATGCGCGTAGGCCGTTATTTGATCGGCTATATCTGTATTAATCAGGTGATCGGTGGCACCGGCTTGGACCATCATGACATCGCGAAAGAAAGTGGCGATATCAAGTAAGGCGCCATCGATGCTATCTCGCACCATGCGGGTGGCGCGTGATTTCTGTTCTTTCTCTAACTCTTTTACCGCCTTGGCGCCACCTGTTGCCATTCCGCGGCCTGTTGCACCTTTGCCGTATGCCTCTTGCAGAGATGCGATCTCTTTCTCATCGCGTGCTTCGGCTTGTGCTTTTGCTTGTGCGGTGGCCATATCAACCAAGGTCTGTGCGGCTTTGTAGGCATCTGCGATGGTCGAAAGCTGAAGAGGGAGTGCCAAGATGGTTGATCGGTGGTTTCGCACATCGTCATTGGTGGCGATATATCGCGCGCGGCCGATATGTCCTTGGCTTACGCGCGCTGCGAAATCTGCCATCGCAGGTGGGATCTGATCGCGGCGTTGTAAGAATGCGCTGACGGCTGTTGTTGTCGGTGTGCGCAATTGAATGTGGCGACAGCGAGATCTGATGGTGGGCAAGATGTCGTGCAGTGTGGGTGCGCATAAAAGCCAGACGGTGCGGGTGCCGGGTTCTTCAATTGCTTTGAGTAAGGCGTTGGCGGCAGATTCTGTAAGTCGGTCGGCATCTTCCATCACAACGATGCGCCAGCCGCCCATAGATGGTGCCCATGATGTGCGCGTTAATAGCTCGCGGATCTCTTCGATCTTGATTGAAAGTCCTTCGGTGCTCATGATCTCTACATCGGGGTGGGCGTGTGATTTTGCACTGCGACATTCGTTGCATGTTCCGCATCCGCCTTCTGGGCAGATCAACGCTTGGGCAAATGCAATAGCAGCTGATGAACGACCAGAGCCGGGGGGACCGGTAAAGATCCAGGCGTGGGTCATCTCTTGGGTTTCATCGCCGTTTCGCGCAGCCAGCGTTGCACCTTGAAGTATGGCTACGGCATCTTCTTGGCCAACTAAGTCATCAAAGACTGTAGCCACTACTTGGTTTTTCCTTTACGTACTGGCTTCTTTGGGTGTGGAACTTTCTTCACACCTGTTGCTACCGCACTTGCTGCAAAGCGAATTGGTTTTAGAAATCGGTTGCCGGTATCTGGTTTTGTGTTGCGGATCAGCGTAGGAATTTCTGCCACGCGTTTAATGATCTCTTCGTGGATCTCATCGATGGTCTTTGTGCCATCAACGATGAGATAGCGCTCGGGATCTTCAGATGCGATCTGTAAGAACTCTTGGCGTACACGTTCGTGAAATTCCAGTGGTTCGGCCTCAAGGCGATCACGTGATTGCAAACGTGCCAGGCCGACTTCGGCCGGTTGATCAATAACAATGGTTAGTGTGGGAAAGAGTGATTCGGTGGCCCAGCGCGAAATGCGCGCGACCTCAGATGGGGAAAGTACGCGGCCCGCACCTTGATAGGCAATGGAAGAATCAAAGTAGCGATCGGTGATAACAACATCACCACGATCAAGTGCTGGTGTGATGACAGAGTAGACATGGTGTGCGCGATCTGCGGCGTAAAGAAGTGCTTCTGCGCGCGGGCTGATGGCGCCGGTTTCGTGTCCCAGCAAAATTTTGCGCAGGCCTTGTCCTAAATCTGTTCCGCCGGGTTCGCGCGAGAGAACAACTGTTTCACCTTCTTGTTCAAGCCATTCTTTTAATAAACGTGACTGCGTAGATTTTCCGGTTCCTTCTCCGCCTTCGAATGCGATAAAGATTCCTTCTGTGGGATCTCCGGTCATTGAACCCAGTTCACCTTTAAAGGCGTTGACGATATCGCTCCACAAAGAAACGTTCGGGCGATCTTTCATCTGGTGATATGAAATAGCACCGATTAAAGCTGCAATTGTTCCGGCGATCAAAAATGTTGCTTGTGAACCGTTAAATGCGAATTCGGTCGAGCGAACGGTGATGGTGTGAACGCCGAAGGCGGCTGCGATCAGAGGCGCGATCGCTAAAACTCCAACCAGGGTAATCCGAATGAGGGATTGAACGAAGGCGAAGGTACGCCCACGGACCTCATCTTTTACCTCCATGCCCAGCATGGTGAAGCCGGTAACCCAGGTGATTCCGGCAAATGCGCCGAGGATGATGGTGATAAAAATTGAAACGGTGAAGTTTGTGACAAGTGAGAGCAAGATAAGCAAGACACCTGAAGTTGTAAGAGAAGCGCCAAAGAGGCGGCGGCGCGAGAATTGCGCAAAGACTTTAGGGCCAGCTGCGATACCAAGTGCGAGTCCGGCAAAGACTGCGCCAAAGAGCACACCGTATGCGGCATCGCCACCACCGAGATCGCCCACAAATGTACGCGCAAGACCAATGACGGCCCCTGCTGCAGAGAATGCACCGACCATTCCGAAGATAAGACCGCGGATTACCTTTGATTCGCTGACAGAGCGCCACCCGTGGATAAGGGCGGCCATAATCGATTCATCGGTCTTCTTATCAGCGCCTTTATTACTTGGAATCTCTTTGAGTCCCCAAATAGTTATGGCGGCGAATAAGAAGCTGGCGCCGTTGAGATAGAGCGCGATATCTACTGATGTACCTTCAAATGATGGAGCAATGGTTGTAATGGCAGATGCAAAGAGTGAGAGCGCGGTAAAGATCACCGCTGCAATAGGTGCGGTTCCATATCCGGCTAAGAGCATGACTTGGTTGGCGTTAGCAATTTTTTCGCGCGGAACAATATTGGGGACGGTGGCATCTTTTGCAGGTGACCAAAAAAGAGTCAGACACTCAACCAAGATCATCGCAGCGTAGAGCCAGAAATATGTATAAACAATTGGGATCGAGATATAGAGCGCGGCGCGCAGAATATCGACTGTAACCATGAGGCGGCGGCGATCGAAGCGATCTGCAAGAACGCCTGCTAGCGGGCCGAGAAAGACTGCTGGCAAGAGGCGGGCGATAAAGACACCGGCGATAGCAAAGTTTGCTGTTGCGTAATCTCCGCCAGAGAGTTGTTGCGCTAGCGCTGTCGTTGCAAGCAGGCCGAGCCAATCACCGATGGATGAAAAGACCATCGAGTTCCATAATTTGCGAAACGGTCTGATCGATAGAACGCTGCGACGAGCATCCTGTGCCGGGGCGGCAGGACGAGGCAGCGATGCGGTCATGGGCGAAAGTCTATCGGGGCCGGATTGTCGAGAAAAAGAGCCTAAAAGAGGCTCTCTACGCTCTCTTTAAGGCTATATCGAGATTGAAAACCCATAGCTGTTTTGGCGAGAGCAACATCGGCGCAGAGAAAAGCTGGATCGCCCGCGCGACGGTCTGCATCAATGGGTGTGACATCGTCGCGACCCATCGAATCCAGTACAAACTTTACGATTTCGCGCACTGATGCGCCTTTTCCGGTACCGATATTCATAGTTGGTGGCAAGGCCTTTGTAGCATCGGCTGCGACGAGATGAGCTGCTGCAATATCGCGTACATCGACGTAATCGCGCACGCATGTGCCATCTACGGTGGGGTAATCATGGCCATAGATAACTGGTGGTTGTCCACTCTTAACTCTATTAATCACAATCGGCACAAGGTTTTCAACTGAGTTATCCAGCAGCGCTTTATTCGCACTACCGACAACGTTAAAGAATCGAAGTGATGATCCGTGGTTTCCTGGGATCAAAATGAATTCGGTAACTTTCTCTTCAGCTGATAACTTTGACGAACCGTATGGCGAGATTGGTGCGGTCGGTCCATCTTCACGACATGGATCCATTGAATCTGGACTTCCATACACTGCCGCCGTTGATGAGAAGATGAAACGCTTTACGCCGTGGCGCTTTGCAATCTCTAGCAGCTCAACGGTGGCGGTGTAATTCACATCAAGGTATTCATCGGGCTTCTCCATTGATTCACCGACTGCCTTCAGGGCTGCTGTGTGGACGATGCCGGTGAAGCCACCGGTTGCGATGAGCGCTTCAACCTTTGCGTAATCGCGGACGTCAATTACTTCAAGTGGAATATCAATAGCATGTTTTAAACGTAGGTAAGTAACGCGGGATTCAAGGCCTTGATAGAGCGAATCAAGAAGTACGACATCTTTGCCTGATTCGATGAAGAGGTCAGCAACATGTGTGCCGATATACCCGGCGCCACCTGTAATTAACCACTTCTGCTTACTCACTTTTTCTTCGCCTTACCTGTTGCCGCCTTTTTAGCCGCTTTCTTAGTTGCAGCCTTCTTAACGGTGTTCTTTGTCAGAGTCGGCGCGGTATCTCCAGGCTTTGCCTTTGCTGCCTTCTTCCGTGACTTCTTCGGTGATGGGCCATTTTCAGCTTCCCATGCGCGACGTCCAGCAAGTAATTCAAGTGCGCGATCCATTGTGAGAGCTTCAAGAGTGTCACCGCGACGCAACGTCGCATTCGTTTCGCCATCGGTGACATACATTCCAAATCGTCCATCTTTAACAATAACTTCACGATCACTGCCGGGATCTTTGCCAAGCTCTTTCAGTGGTGGTTTTGCAACTCCACGACGACGCTCTTTTGGCTTTGAGTAAATCTCAAGTGCTTCATCGAGAGTAAGCGAGAAGAGTTGATCCTCTGATGTGAGAGTGCGCGAATCGGTACCGGACTTCAAGTAAGGGCCATAGCGACCATTTTGAATCGTAATATCTTCACCGGATGAATTAGTGCCGAGAATCCGAGGGAGCGAGAGAAGTTTGAGTGCATCATCGAGTGTGATGGTATCGAGCGTCATTGTTGAGAGAAGTGATGCCGTCTTTGGCTTAGGTGCATCCTTCTTCTTACGCTTCTTCTTGGGTTCGCCTTTATCGTTAAGCTCAACTGGTTCTGCTGGAAAGATCTCGGTGATGTATGGACCAAAGCGTCCTGACTTTGCAATAACTTCAAAACCGGTTGTGGGATCTAGCCCAAGTTCACGCTCTCCAGAAGGGGCTGCGAGTAACTCAATTGCTTTCTCAAGTGTTAACTCATCGGGGGCTAAACCTTCAGGAATATTGGCCAGTTTACGATCTTCATCTGGCAAGTTCTGCTGGAGGTACGGACCGTAACGCCCTACACGAATTTCAATGTCGGCAGAAAGATTCATAGTGTTAGTTGCGCGCGCATCAATCACACCAAGGTCTGCCGCTAAGACTTCAAGGCCTGGCTCACCGTCGTGTCCATAATAGAAATCGCGGAGCCAATCAATACGGGTGGCTTCACCTGAAGCGATCTTATCGAGATCTTCTTCCATGCTGGCGGTAAATTCGTAATCAACTAGCTTTGTAAAGTGCATTTCAAGCAAGCCCGTAACAGAGAATGCTAAGAAAGTTGGGACAAGTGCGCGGCCACGTTTATAGACATATCCGCGATCTTGAATCGTCTGCAAGATAGAGGCAAATGTCGAGGGGCGGCCGATACCTAACTCTTCAAGTTTTTTAACAAGTGTCGGCTCTGTGTAACGAGCTGGTGGCTTTGTATCGTGGCCTTCGCAGGAATACTCACTCACCTTTACTGATTGGCCCATAGTCATCGCAGGTAAGCGCTTATCGCTCGCCTCTTCATCAACCTTGGCGTTCTCGTCTGGAATATCGTCATAGGCGGCTAAGAATCCAGGGAAAGTAATCACGCTTCCGTTTGCACGAAATATTGCAGCTTGCTTATCTGATGTTGTTACATCAAAGTCAACGCGCATCTGCATCTTCTTAGCATCTGCCATCTGGGAAGCCACGGTGCGCTTCCAAATTAAGTCATACAACGCGAATTCATCTCGTGAAAGCTCTGGCGCTAACTCACCCGGAGTCTTAAATGAATCTCCCGCTGGGCGAATAGCTTCGTGCGCTTCTTGGGCGTTTTTGGTTTTGCCTTGATACACACGGGGCTCTGTTGCAACATGGTCGGCGCCGTATAAGGATTTGGCGGCAGCACGCGCCGCTGTCACTGCTTGCGCCGAAAGATTGACCGAGTCGGTACGCATGTACGTGATGTAGCCGTTTTCATATAAGCGTTGTGCGATACGCATTGTGATCTGTGCGCCCCAGCCCAGGCGTGATCCGGCATCTTGTTGCATAGTTGATGTTGTAAATGGTGGCTTAGGACGTTCGGTACGTGGAGATTCCTCCATCGACTTTACGACAAGTGGTTGCCCTTTGAGGGAATCAACGAGTGCGCGGGCACTGGTCTCATCGAGTAAGAGAATGTTCTCAAGTGACTTTTCTTTAACCGCGCCATCTGCGCCAAAATCACTTGTTGCCGCTACTTTCTTACCTTCAACGTTGAGTAAGCGTGCAGTAAATCCCAGTTCGCAGGTAGCGTTGAGATCCCACCAGCTACTAGAGATAAAGGCCATACGTTCGCGTTCTTTTTCAACAATCAACTTTGTCGCAACAGATTGCACGCGGCCTGCAGAAATTCGTGGCATTACTTTCTTCCACAAGACTGGCGATAAGCGGTATCCATAAAGGCGATCAAGCACGCGTCGTGTCTCTTGCGCATCAATCAAGTGATAATCAAGATCACGAGTATTTACGACCGCTTCTTGAATAGCTTCCTTCGTGATTTCATTAAAGACCATGCGCTTAATTGGAATTTTTGGTTGCAGCACTTCAACTAAGTGCCAGGCAATTGCTTCACCTTCGCGGTCTTCATCGGTTGCCAGAATGAGTTCGTCGGCGCCCTTCATCAACTCTTTTAACTCGACAACTTTCGCCTTTTTATCAGGGTTGATGACATATAAAGGTGCGAAATCATTTTCGATATCGACGCCTTCTTTAGACCAAGGAAACTTCTTGACCTCTTTTGGAATATCGGCAGCCCGCTGTGGCAGATCGCGAATATGGCCGACGCTAGCCTCGACGATGTAGTCATCGCCAAGGTAGCCGCCAATTTTGCGCGCCTTCGCTGGTGATTCAACGATGACGAGCTTCTTAAGATCTTTTGCCATATCTACCTAGGGGAAGGTTTTCTCTAGAATTTTCTAGAGCTTAGTACTCGATAGAAGTTGATTGACGACGATTGCGAATAAGAGCGGCAATGATAAATGCTGTTGCCACGAGTGCGATCGCAATAGAAGTCGATGATTGTGTTGGCAATGCAAATCCAACAATTGCTGGAGTAATCAAAAGACCAACAAGGTTCATCACCTTAATCAATGGGTTAATAGCAGGACCTGCTGTGTCCTTAAATGGATCTCCAACAGTGTCGCCAATAATTGTTGCGGCGTGGGCTTCTGAACCCTTTCCGCCGTAATGTCCATCTTCAACCATCTTCTTAGCGTTATCCCACGCACCACCTGAGTTTGATAGGAATACAGCCATCAGGGTTCCGGTACCAATTGCACCTGCAAGGTAGGCACCTAGTGCGCCAACACCGAGACCAAAGCCAACAGCTATTGGTGCCATTACAGCCAAGATTCCTGGTGTAACAAGTTCGCGTAATGAATCGCGAGTACAGATATCAACAACGCGACCGTATTCAGGCTTCTGAGTTCCGTTCATGATTCCTGGGTGCATCTTGAACTGGTTACGAACTTCCATAACTACAGCACCTGCTGCGCGCGATACTGCGTTGATTGCAAGTCCTGAGAAGAGGAATACAACTGCTGCGCCAATAATGAGACCAACGAGGTTACGTGGATCTGCAACATCAAGAACGCCGCTGTATTGAAGTGGGAGATCTGTAACCGCTCCAGCTGCATCCTTAACTGCTGTCTTGATTGCATCTGTAAATGCTCCGAAGAGCGCCGTTGCAGCCAATACAGCTGTTGCGATTGCAATTCCCTTTGTGATCGCCTTTGTTGTGTTTCCAACTGCATCAAGGCTGGTGAGAATCTGTGCGCCTTCACCCTTAACATCTCCTGACATTTCTGCAATGCCTTGAGCGTTATCTGAGATAGGACCGAATGTATCCATCGCAACGATCACACCTACTGTTGTAAGAAGACCGGTACCTGCGATTGCAATTGCAAAGAGTGATAGGACGATTGAGCCACCACCGAGCAAGAAGGCACCAAATACTGCTGATGCGATCAAGATTGCTGAGTAGACAGCAGATTCAAATCCGATTGAAATACCGGCCAAGAGAACTGTTGCAGCACCTGTCTGTGATGATGCAGCGACATCGTTAACTGGACGACGACCAACTTCGGTAAAGAAGCCGGTAAGAACTTGGATAGCTGCAGCCAGTGCGATACCGATAAGAACTGCGCCAAATGTAAGAATGCGTGGATTAATTCCTGAAGCTAAAATCTCTTCTCCGGGTTGAACAATAAGTCCTGTTAGTGATGCTGGTAGATATGTAAATGTTGCAAGACCTACGAGAATCGCGGAAATTATTGCTGATAAGAAGAATGAGCGGTTGATTGCAGTCATTGCTGACTTATCTGTGCTGCGCAATTTTGTAAGGAAGATACCGATTACCGCGGTAACAATTCCGATTGCTGGAACGATCAATGGATAGATCAGACCTTCGACTCCGAATGCTGCCTTACCCAAGATAAGGGCAGCTACAAGTGTGACCGCGTATGACTCGAACAAGTCAGCAGCCATACCAGCACAGTCACCGACGTTATCGCCAACGTTATCTGCAATTGTTGCAGGGTTACGTGGGTCATCTTCTGGAATATTCTTCTCAACTTTACCAACAAGGTCAGCTCCGACATCTGCTGCCTTTGTAAAGATACCGCCACCAACGCGCATAAACATCGCGAGCATTGCAGCGCCAAAACCAAATCCTTCTAGAACTGTTGGTGCGTTTGATTTAAAGAGCGCGACGGCGCCAGCGGCACCGATAAGTCCAAGACCAACTGTTGTCATACCAACAACGCCACCTGTGCGGAATGCGATTGTTACCGCATCTGACGCACTTCCTTGGCGAGCAGCTTCTGCAACGCGAACATTTGCGCGCACTGCCAGCCACATTCCGTTATATCCAACGAGTGCTGAAAATGCTGCACCCATAAGGAAGAAGAGTGATCGACCAATTTTGATCGAAAGGGTTTCTGCCGGTAGAGCAAAGAGTAAGAAGAAGACGATGCCGACAAAGTAGGACAAGGTCGTGAACTGACGCTTGAGATATGCGGCGGCTCCTTCTTGAACCGCTTCGGCGATCTCAATCATCTTGGCTGTTCCTTCGCTAGCTGCCAAGACCTGGCCGCGAAGCACCCACGCGATGGCAAGGGCTGCCAATGAGATTCCTAGAACCACATATGTGATGTTGAGTTCTCTACCTATTACTTGCACTGCATCTGTTGAAGCCGCGGCGTAAAAGCGCATCAGTTCTCCTCCGTTGGAGAGTTAGGGCGCCCCGCTTGTTGGGTGCGCCGAACAGGGGCGAGTCTACATATACATATCTATTAAGTAAGAAATCTGACCCCTTTTTACGCGTGAATGGGGACGGGGGCTTATCCTCAACTAATGGAATCCCTGATCAACACCTTCCACCCAGAGACGCTGATCTCGGCCTTTGGCTTCATCGGCGTCCTTGTGATCCTCTTTACCGAAACAGGGCTGCTGGTCGGAATGCTCTTTCCGGGAGATTCACTCCTTTTTCTAGCGGGCCTTGGGGCATCCGGTGCCGCCAGCCAAGCTTTGGCCGGTGTGCAGCTACCGATTGTTGGACTTTTAATCGGTGCACCAATCGCTGTGATTACCGGATCGCAGACTGGTTACTTTATTGGCCATAAATATGGGAAGAAATTATTCGATCGTCCCAACAGCCGATTTTTTAATCAGGCAAAAGTTGAGGCAACACAGAAGTGGTTATTGAAATATGGAATCGGTAAAGCGCTCTTTCTTGCTCGCTTCACACCTTTTGTTCGCACACTGATCAATCCGATGTGCGGAATTATTGGAATCCCGAAAAAAACGTTCTTCTTCTGGAATAGCGTGAGCGCAATCATTTGGGCCGATGGAATTATTGTGGCCGGCTATTTCCTCGGTGAGACAGTAAAGGATTCGATAGATACTTATTTGCTACCGATTACATTAGCGGTAATTTTTATTACAACTTTGCCGTTGATTTTTGAACTCTTCCGCGAATGGCGTACGAAGAAAGAGTGGTCTTAAAGACCTAGGTCCGCTAGCGAATACGCAGTGCGATAATCAAGTCCTGCTGCATCGATTGCCGGCTTAGCACCGCGCTCAACAATTACTGCAACACCAACAACAATTGCCCCAGCTTCTTTCAGCGCCTCAACAGCCGTTAACACCGAACCGCCAGTTGTAGATGTATCTTCAACTGCTAATACACGCTTACCTTTTACATCCGGACCTTCAATGCGTCGCTGTAATCCGTGTGCCTTCTCTGCCTTTCGAACAACAAAAGAATCAAGTGCGCGTCCTTGACTTGCTGCCACATGCATCATTGCTGTTGCGACCGGGTCTGCGCCAAGGGTCAATCCACCAACTGCTTCATAATCTAAATCTTTTGTGAGATCAAGCATTACTTGTCCAACTAGTGGGGCAGCGACATGATCGAGTGTGATGCGGCGCAGATCAACGTAGTAATCGGCCTCTTTGCCCGAAGACAAGATGACTTTTCCGTGAACAACTGCCTTACTTTTGATCTGTTCCCGGAGAAGTTCATGTGAGTTCATGGGTAAACCTTACATCGTGATCAGTGAGCATTTACATTTGCACCATGGATCTCCGGCGGTTAGAGACAGCTCGTTTATTTCACCGCTTTGGCTTTGGCCCTAAGCCAGGTGAATTTCAGGCCGCACTCAAGCAAGGTATCCAAACCACCCGACAAAATGTTTTAAAGATTGATACGCAAACGATTGTCGCACCCGAGTTCACCGATCCCGGTCCACGTCCTGCGCCTAATAGCGAGGGCATTGTTGAGTACTCACGTCAACTGCGATATCAAAACCAACTTTTACTTCTTTGGTGGTTGGACCAAATGGTTATAACTAGTAATCCTCTGAATGAAAAGATGACCTGGTTCTGGCATGGCCACTGGGCGACCTCACTCGGAAAAGTGAGATATCCGCTTCCGATGTATAACCAAAACGTGACTCTTAGAAAATATGCACTCGGCAATTTTGCAGAATTTGCGCAGGTAATGTTCTTAGATGGGGCGCTGCAGCTGTGGTTAGATGGTGGAGAGAACACAGTAAAAGCGCCAAATGAAAATCTCTCACGAGAGATGATGGAGTTATTTATTCTTGGTGTAAATCGATATACAGAAAACGATGTCAAAGAGTTAGCCCGCTCATTTACAGGTTATCGAGTAGCACGAACCTCGGGTGTAATGAGTACCGCTGCTCGCCGACGAGATAATGGATCTGTTACAGTACTTGGAAAATCTGGTGCGATGACGCCCGAAGAAGTAATCGCACATCTTGTTGCACAAGATAGTTGCCAAAAATTTATTCCTGAACGTGTGTGGTATCGCTTTATTTCATCCACTAACCCTTTGCCAGCGAACCATCCCACGATTTCCGCCTTTGCTACTAGAGATATTAAAACCCTGGTAACTGCGCTAATTAATGACCCTGCGCTTTCTCGTGCCGATAACTCAATTGTTAAATCTCCCGTCGAATGGTTTGTCGCTGTCTGTCGCGCACTTAGCCTCACACCTTCGCAACTACCCTCGTTTACAAAACTCAACGGGTATCTCGAAAAGCTTTCGCAAATTCCGTTTCAGCCGCCTAATGTCGGTGGTTGGCCAACCGATCAAGCGTGGCTTAGTTCAGCAAGCGCTCAATACAGGCTTGCTTTTGCGTCATGGCTCGCCTCACTGGCAGACCTCTCTGAGTTAAGCGCAGTTCCGACAAATGATCGGGCTGAGTACTTGCTGGATTGGTTAGGAATTGTGGAGTGGAGTAGTCGCACAAGTTCTGCTCTCCGCGCCGTTCGCGATAACCCCCAACGACTCTTTACCCTGGCAATCTGTAGTCCTGAATATGTGGTGAGCGTATGATCGAAAAACCAGTGTTCTCTCATGAGCAATTAGGTATGAGCATCTTTACAAGACGACAATTCCTTAAATTCTCTGGTGTTGCAGCCACTAGCGCTGCAATTCTCTCGGTCGAAGATGTTGCCAACGCTGCAACTACACGACCGCTCCCACTTGGCACGCCTATTCTTGTTGTGCTTTCTCTCTATGGTGGAAATGATGGGCTCAACACAGTTATCCCATTTAAGGATTCGATCTATTACGAATCACGTCCTGGAATTACCTATAAACCTGAAACCTTGTTACCGCTCTCTGATGATCTTGCACTCAATCCTTCAATGTCTGGGATAAAAACTTTATGGGATACACAAAAAGTTGCAATCGTTCGTGGGGTTGGTTATCCGAAACCTGATCGCTCACATTTTTCTTCAATGGCGATTTGGCAATCTGGCTCTTCACAATCAAGTCGTGATACCGGATGGTTAGGTCGTTGGCTCGATACTCAACCACTTGATCCGATGTCGGCCATTAGCTTAGGCAGCATTCTTCCGCCGATGCTAGTTGGAAAGAAGCAGAGCGGATCTGCCTTACCTCTCGGTGGGTTGAACGTTCCGAGCGGTGTGATCGGTGCAGCGTGCGCGCGTTTATCTGCCCCGTCAACCAGTGATAATCCGCTGATGGCGGCGGCGGCAACGTCGATGAGAAATCTATTTAGCGTTTCAACAAATGTGACACCCATCCTTGCAAAACCTGCTCCTGTTGCACAAGATCTTCCTGCCATCGATGGCGGAAACGCTGGTGGTGATACAAACTTGTCACAACAACTCAATGTTGTTGCAAAACTTATTGCAGCAGGTGCGCCTACTAAAGTTTGGTCTGTCTCACTAGGTGGCTTTGATACCCACGCTAATGAAGCAAACGCACAATCCCTACTCTTAGGCGCAGTCTCAACTAGTGTGACAACTTTCCTCAGTCAATTAAAGGCATCAGGTCGCTCAAAAGATGTAACGGTACTTATCTATAGTGAATTTGGTAGACGCGTTAAGGCAAATGGTTCGGAAGGAACTGATCACGGAACAGCTGGTCCAGTTTTTCTTGTAGGTGACCGAGTTCAAGGCGGTTTCTATGGAGATCAACCATCACTTACTCGACTCATTGATGGGGATTTAGTGGTGACAACAGATTTCAGAGATATCTATGCAACGATTCTTGAAAAAGTACTCAAGACTCCTGCCGAAAAAGTTCTTGGGGTATGGAAAGGCCGAACAAATGCAATAAAGAGTTAATTATCTTCCTTATAGATAATTACTTCTGATTTCCTGCGTATCGCCAAGGATTTTGGCGGATTCTCTGTGATGAGAGCATCAACTTCGATGCGAAGTTTGGCTACCTCGATTGCCATATTCGCCATCGCCGATTCCAGCTCAATGATTCGCTTAATTCCTGCGTGATTTATTCCTTCGCCAATTAAGCGTTGAATTGTGCGAAGGGATGCAATATCGCGCAACGAGTAACGGCGATTGCGACCAACGGTGCGAGATGGTGAGACTAGGCCGATACGATCATATTGACGAAGTGTTTGTGGATGTAGACCTGACAGCTCTGCTGCGACCGAAATAACATAGAGGCCTGCTGCCTCATCAATCTCTTCTCTTTTTTCTTCACTCATTGTGTTGCCTTCGCTCTAAATTCAAGGCGGACATCATGTGCTGCTGTTGCCTCAGCAAACTTCATGAGTGCTTCACTTGCCTCGCCCTCAATTTTCTGTGGCACTTGTACATCGATTGTTGCCAATAGATCACCAACAACAGAACCTTTTTTAATGCCGCGACCTTTAACGCGTAGCGTGCGCCCGTTGGGAGTACCTGGGGCAAGACGAACAGTTACTTCTTCACCATCGAGAGTCGGTACTTTTATATCCGCGCCTAGCGTTGCTTCAACGAATGTGACTGGAAGTGTGAGTAATAAATTTTCGGCCTTGCGTGAAAAAATAGAGTGTGGTTTTACATGAAGCAGAATAAAGAGATCGCCGGGGCCTGCTTCACCGGGTGCACCTTTTCCTTTAACGCGAATCTTTGCGCCATCGTTTACTCCAGCTGGCACACGTGCAGTGATCTTCTGTGGTTTTCCGCCATCTGTTGAGAGAGAAAGTTCAAGAGTTGTTCCAAAGATAGATTCTTTAAATGTGATTGTTGATTCTGTCTGTAGATCTTGGCCTTTACGTGGGCCTCGTCTAACGCCGCCGCCACCAAATAAATTAGCGAAGATGTCATTAGATGATCCACCGGCAAAGAGATCAGAGAAATCTCCACCTCCGCCGTGACCTCCTGTAGGTGCGCGGAATCCGCCACGTTCAAAGAGTGAGCGAGCTTCGTCATATTCGGCACGCTTTTTAGAATCAGAGAGGATGTCGTACGCCTCTGAAACTGCCTTGAATTTCTCCTCTAAAGCGCTATCCCCTTTGGTTTTATCAGGGTGCAATTCGCGCGCCAAAGAACGGTACTTCTTCTTGATCTCATCAGCGCCGGCTTTCTTATCGACGCCAAGAATCGCGTAGAAGTCCTTCTCGTAGAGATCTTTGGCCGCCATGAATTACTCGCTGACAGGATTTTCTTGCGGGTCGGTGACACCCACGCGTGCGGGTCGAAGGATCCGTTCTTTGAATTTATATCCTGGCTGCAAAATCTTTGTCGCTGTTGGCTTTGTTACATCACTAGATGTGTCATGCAGTAACGCTTCATGTATTTGTGGATCGAAGGCATCGCCTTCGGTTCCATACTTTGATAATCCAATGCGCTCTGTAGCGGACGCGATGTGATCTGCAACTGCTTTGAAGCCACCGGTTAACTCACCATGTGAAGCTGCTCGCTCGATGTCATCTAATACTGGAAGAAGTTCAATGAGGACAGAGCTGACTGCAAGTTCGTGGGCGAGTGAACGATCACGCTCTACTCGCTTTTTATAATTCGCATACTCTGCTTGAAGGCGTTGTAAGTCTGCAGTAAGTGCGCTAACCGGGTCAGTCTCCTGACCCGGTTGCTCAACTACGATTTCAGATTCTTCCGTTACTTCAGTAACGAGATCTTCTGACATTAGTTACTGCCTTCGTCGATTACCTCAGCGTCTTCAACACCATCTTCTGTTGCGTTCTCTGCCGCTGCCCCCGCAGCTGCATACATCAGTGCACCAAGTGCTTGTGACAGTGTTGAGACCTTCTCAGTATTTGTCTTGATTGACTCAAAGTTGGCACCACCGAGTGAAGTCTTTAGTTCGACAAGTGCTGCCTCAACTTCATCCTTCTTCTCTAGCGCTTCACCTTCTGTGAATTTATCTGCATTATCTGCAATAAATTTTTCGGTCTGGTAGACAAGTGAGTCTCCAGTGTTGCGAATCTCTGCCTCTTCCTTACGCGCTTTATCTTCTTCCGCGTGAGCTTCGGCATCTGCCATCATGCGATCGATCTCATCCTTTGAAAGTGCTGAGCCACCACTGATTGTGACGCTCTGCTCTTTACCTGTTGCAAGATCTTTCGCTGATACGTGAACGATTCCGTTTGCATCGATATCAAATGTGACCTCAACCTGTGGAATTCCACGTGGTGCTGGTGCGATACCTGAGAGTTCGAACATGCCTAGCTTCTTGTTGTAAGCAGCCATTTCACGCTCGCCCTGATAGACCTGAATCTGCACCGCTGGCTGATTGTCATCAGCTGTTGTGAAGATTTCGCTGCGCTTTGTAGGAATTGTTGTGTTGCGCTCGATCATGCGTGTCATCACGCCACCCTTGGTCTCGATTCCAAGAGTAAGTGGTGTGACATCAAGGAGAAGCACATCTTTAACTTCACCTTTAAGAACGCCTGCTTGTAACGATGCACCGACTGCAACAACTTCGTCAGGGTTTACACCCTTATTTGGTTCTTTTCCGCCGGTGAGATCGCGAACAAGATCGACAACAGCTGGCATACGAGTTGATCCACCAACAAGAACAACGCTCTTAATTGATGCAATTGGGATTCCAGAGTCTTTAAGAACCTGCTGGAATGGCTTCTTGCAACGATCAAGCAGAGCCGAGGTGAGTTGCTGGAATTGTGCGCGAGTGATTGTCTCATCAAGGAACAATGGGTTCTTCTCAGCATCAACAGTGATGTAAGGAAGATTGACCGCAGCTTGCTGTGAAGATGAGAGTTCAATCTTTGCCTTCTCTGCTGCTTCACGAATGCGCTGCATCGCCATCTTATCTTTTGTGAGGTCGATACCGTTTTTGGATCCAAATGTCTGAACGAGGTAATCAACAAGTGCTTGATCCCAATCGTCTCCACCGAGGTGATTATCTCCAGCGGTTGCCTTTACTTCGACAACACCATCTCCGATTTCAAGAAGTGAAACGTCAAATGTTCCACCACCTAAGTCAAAGACAAGAATTGTCTGCTCTTGATCAGCTTTATCTAAACCATATGCAAGTGCTGCTGCAGTTGGCTCGTTGATAATACGAAGTACGTTAAGGCCGGCAATTTCGCCAGCTTCTTTTGTTGCTTGACGTTCTGCGTCAGAGAAGTACGCAGGAACTGTGATGACAGCATCGGTTACAGTTTCGCCAAGGTATGCCTCGGCATCGCGCTTAAGCTTCTGCAAGATACGTGCAGAGATTTCCTGCGGTGTGTATTTCTTGCCATCAATATCAATGGTCCAGTTGGTGCCCATGTGGCGCTTAACTGAACGGATAGTGCGCTCAACGTTTGTGACTGATTGGCGCTTTGCTACTTCTCCCACGAGGACCTCGCCGTTTTTAGCAAAGGCGACGATCGATGGGGTGGTGCGAGCGCCTTCAGCGTTGGCGATGACCGTGGCTTCGCCACCTTCGAGGACGCTGACGCAGCTATTGGTTGTTCCGAGGTCGATTCCGACTGCTCTAGCCATGGTGTTACTCCTTTTCAAGTGCCACTCGAGCTCACTATGAGGTCGAGGCTGTTAAACCTGAGTCCATCTTACCCAAGAGATTGAGTCGATGCGACTCAGGTTTACATGGGGTAGAACATCACCGTCGCCCCAAATATTCCCACCCCAACTATTGCTAGGCGGCGGGATAACCTAACGCCTATGTCGCCCCTCCAGATTGCCGCAGCCACCCTTGCCTACGGGCTGACGATCTTCGCGCTGGTCTTCCTTGCCACCCGAGTGCGGGCTCTCATTGCGATCTTTAAAGCGGGCCAGGCTGATCCGACCAGAAATAATAACAAGGGCGATCGTCTTCGCCACATGTTGGTTGAAGTTCTGGGCCATACCAAGATGCTTAATTTTACTGCGACCGGAATTGCACACTGGTTTGTCATGATCGGCTTCGGCGCACTCTTTGGAACTCTTGTTACAGCATATGGACAATTAATTTCACCGAGCTTTGCACTTCCGCTCATTGGTCACTTTATTCCTTATGAATTCATGTCAGAACTTATTGCCTGGTTAACTGGAATCGGAATCGTGACTTTGATTGGTATTCGCCAAGTGACACGTTTGCGACCAGAGCGTAGAAATCGTTTCTCTGGTTCTGGAATGGGTAAGGCGTACTACGTCGAAATTACTATTCTTATTATTGTCTTTGCAGTTATTGCACTTCGTGGATTAGAAGGCGCACTAGCTGGTGAAGAATCGTGGAATTGGCATTACGCACTGTCGTGGCCAGCAGTCGCTGCATTTAGCGGGCTATCGACTACAACAATAGAAACTCTGATTGTAATTGTTGCCGCAATCAAAATTGTTACATCCATGCTCTGGTTTGTTGTTATTGGAGTTAACCTCACGATGGGTATTGCCTGGCACCGCTTCTTGGCATTCTTTAACATCTTCTACAAGCGCAATAGTGATGGTAGCAATTCACTCGGTGCCTTACCTGAAATGCTTTCGCACGGTAAGCCTATTGATTTTGAAGATCCTAAAGAAGATGATGTATTTGGTTTGGGTACACGAGCAGATATCTCTTGGAAGGGTCTGCTTGATATGTCGACCTGTACTGAGTGCGGGCGTTGTCAATCGCAATGTCCTGCCTGGCATACAGATAAGCCGTTATCACCGAAGCTTTTGATTATGGCAATGCGTGATCACGCGATGTCCAAGGTTGTAGATAATGAAGCTATTGTTGGCGAAAACGCCCCTATTTCATTAGATGTTCTATGGTCATGTACAACCTGCGGCGCTTGCGTTGAAGAGTGCCCCGTGGATATCGAACACGTAGATCACATCGTTAATATGCGTCGCTTCCAAGTACTTGTTGAATCAGAATTTCCAACAGAGCTCGGTGGAACATTTAGAAATCTTGAAAAGACTGGAAACCCTTGGGGTGCCAATCGCGCAGATCGCGAAGGGTGGATTGCAGAGTGTGACTTCCCGGTACGCCTAGTCGAAGGTGAATTACCGGCCGAAGTCGAATACTTATTCTGGGTTGGTTGTGCCGGCGCGTATGAAGAGCGGGCCAAGAAGACTACAAAAGCTGTGGCAGAGCTATTACATATGGCCGGGGTTAATTTTGCTGTATTGGGTAAGAAAGAGACATGTACCGGTGATGCTGCACGTCGAGCCGGTAATGAATTCCTTTATCAAATTCTTTCGCGCGAAAACATCGAAACTTTCAAAGAAACATTTGGTGATCGTCCTAAAGGTAAGAAGAAAGTTGTTGTTACCTGTCCTCATTGCTTTACAACAATCGGTCGCGATTATGCCCAAAGTGGTTATGAACTTGAGATGTTGCATCACACGCAATTGCTTAATACTTTGGTTCGTGAAGGTCGCTTAAAGACAAGTCCACATAAGGCTGATCAGAAAATTACATTCCACGATCCGTGTTACTTGGGTCGCCACAATCAAATCTATGCACCGCCTCGCGAGCTGCTAGAAGCATCTGGTTGTGACATTGAAGAGATGCCACGAAACCAAGAGCGATCATTTTGTTGCGGTGGCGGCGGATCTCGTATGTGGATGGAAGAAAAACTTGGTACACGAATTAATCTCAATCGCGTCGATGAAGCGATTGCAACGGGTGTTGCCGAAGTTGCCGTGGGTTGCCCGTTCTGTCGCATCATGATCGGTGATGGAATGACGGCGCGTGAATCAGATGTTGAAGTCTTAGATGTTGCTCAGGTACTGCTGCGCAACGTCAAAGCTGCACCTTAGTTGTCGAGTACCTTGGTATCTGGTGTGCGGTAAAGGACTTTTTTATTCACCACTATCTCTACATCCACTAGATATTTCTTAATCGCAGGAATACTAAATGGAATTCCTATACCGGGCCTTTCAGGAACTGAGATCATCCCATCTGCATCCGGCAAAATCTTGGTGTCATTTAAATCAACACAGAGTTGTTTCGGCTCCATTGGGTATTCAGCGAAGCGCGAATCCTTCATTCCAGCATATGGTTGCATTGATGCAGATAAGGCCGAATGGGAAGTAAAGGTGTGATTTACAAATTGAACTCCGTGTTCTTTAGCAAAATTAGCAACTCTAAATGCAGGTGCGATTCCGCCAATGTATCCAGTATCTATTTGGATATAACCGATTCCGCCATTCGCAATTAAATCTTCTGCTTGAAAGGCGTTGTGTGCACCTTCGCCGCCAGCAAGACGAACCGAAGGATTAATCTGTGAAAGCTTCTTATACAGTGACACTGCAGCGGCTGAGACCGGTTCTTCAAACCATGTGACTTTTGCATCAGCTAAATCTTTTAGTCTTTTGGAAGCAGCATCAAGATCTTCATCGAAGATAGTGCCGGCATCGACCATTAAATAAGCATCGCTTCCGATGCCTTCGCGAGCAGCTAAGACATGCGCTGCATCAACTTCGACACTGACGTGGCCATAAGGTCCCCAACCAAATTTAATTGCTGAAAAACCAGAGGTCCGCATCGCAACTGCTTTTTTACGAGTCTCTTCAGGGGTATCTCCAAATAAGACTGAGGCATAAGGAAGTTTTGGTTCAGCCTTTTTATAACCCAGTAGCTGGTACACCGGAACTTCCTTAGCTCTGCCCAATAAATCCCAGAGTGCGATTTCTACTCCCGAGAACGTCAAGTCGCTTTGAATGATTCCATAAAATGAAATTTCTTTAACTTTACGAGCAATTCTTTCGATATCACTGGGTGAATTTAATTCTTCACCAAGTACTGAGTCGATTACAGGATGGCAGCCGCTATGTGACATCGGTGCAATCCAGCTCGCTATTGAAGTCAGTGGTGAAGCAACAGCCTCGCCCCACCCTTCATAATTGCCCGCTCTGACGCGAAAAACAAGTCCGTCCTGACTGCCATCGCCGATATCTAAAACTTCCGGCATTCTTAAGTAGAAAAGATCTACGGATTCAATTTTCATATTTAATCTCTACTTTCTTCCAGTCGGCAACAGCCTTGCATCTCCAGTACGTGGCCAGGTGGATAGAAGTTTAAATCCTTCGGCGTATTTATATCCTGATTGAACTCCGCGGAATCGCGCGTGGACATACATATTCTCAGTAAATTCAATACCGAATACGTGTTCCGTCCATGCCACTTGACTCACGTGTGAAGAGAGCATTTTATCTTTTATATCCATAACAGAGGTGACATCAACGTAATATTCGGGATCAAAGCCATTTCCAATAAGGGTATCCATGATAAAGACAGTGGGGATCGGCGTTTCTGGGAATTTAGTTTTCACCAATGGAACGCTAGCTGGAATACGACAGTCAATTGCAATTGTGCCTGCAAGTCTGTGATCGGGGTGGTAGTCATTTTCACTAAGTACAAACATAATCTCAGGACGGGCTTCACGAATTGCATCAATAAATCGCGTCCGTGTTTCCTGATTATTGAATAACCACTCATCATCAAAATCCATCCAAATAACTTTTGCTCCGATGATTGAAGCAGAAGCGATTGCCTCCTTGTGACGTGTTTCGGCAATTTGTTCTTTCGTTATTGAAGGGTCACCAGTTCCAACATTTCCATTGGTGGCGATTGCAATAAATATTTCATCGCCTCTTTCCGCGCAGAGCGCCAAGGTTCCACCACAGAGCCATTCAATGTCGTCGGGGTGGGCTGCAATCGCAAGTACTCTCATGTCATATTCCTTTACCTTGTGCGTATGGCTTATTGAGTAAACAATGAGAAGTCTGCCTTCAAATCATCAATTGTCAACCGTTGACGATAAGTAATTCTTGGACTACTTTTCCTTTTATTCTCGATAGTCCAAGGGGGCCACTTGATAATTCGTGAGGTTAGAGCCGCCGGGCTGAGAGGCCAAACACCTGCCGGCGGTTGGTCACATGAATTAACACCGAGCGATGTTGTACATACCCTCATCAGTGTTCATACCAGTGAAGGTCTTGTAGGCGTAGGTAGTGTTTTTACAAGTGAGGCCTTAGTTTTAGCATCACTTGAATTACTCAAAGATCAATTGATTGGCGAAAGTGCTATCGAACCGATTCGAGTTTCGGAGAAGTTGCACCAAAATACTTTCTGGCAAGGACGCGGCGGTGCAGTTACCCACACAATTAGCGGAATTGATATTGCGCTATGGGACATATTGGGACAAGTGACAAAGCAACCACTGTCCAGATTATTAGGTGGGCGGTATCGTGACAAAGTTCGGCCTTACGCTTCAGTTTTAATGCAGGATCCTAAAGACTTAATTCCAGTTCTTAACAAGCTTAAAGAACAAGGCTTCACTGCCTACAAAATTGGTTGGGGGCCATTTGGCCGAGTAAGCAAAGAAGTTGACCGTGCAATCGTTGCAGCGGCAAGAAAAACCATTGGTGAAGACGCATTACTTGCAGTCGATGCGGGTGGAAGCGATGCCTACTGGCATGGTGACGCAAAGTGGGCAATAAACACTGCGCACATGTTGCAGGAATATAACGTCGCATGGTTTGAAGAAGCGATGTCACCAGATGACTATGAAGGTTTTGCAGAATTAACTGCGTTGAGCCCTGTTCCAATTAGCGGCGGTGAAGTTCTTACTCGACGCCAAAGCTTTCAACCATACTTAACTGAGCGCCTTGTAAATATTATTCAGCCTGATGTAACAAAGGTTGGCGGCATCAGTGAGTTTATTCGCATAGCCCAAACCGCCGAGGATAATTTCGTGCAAGTTATTCCTCACGGATGGAATACCGCCGTTGGATTAGCTGTTGATTTACAGCTTGCTGCTGCCCTTCCCCGAACTGAATTAGTTGAGTACTGCACTGGTTCTGCCTACATTGATGCAATAGTTTCAAAGCCATGGGTTCTTGATGGTGAAGGTAAGTTGGAAATCTCGAAAAATCCAGGACTAGCACTTGAATTAGATCATGATGCCATTCTTCATTTCACCGGTGGGATTGATCTCTTTACTCCATGAAAAAGTTTGCATGCTAACCAAACTCATGCGCGCTGTGATATTACATGGCGAAGGAGATTTAAGGGTTGGCGAAAGAGAAATTCCACAATTGCTACCTGGTAAAACCTTAGTTGAAATTGCGTTTGCCGGAATTTGTGCAACTGATCGCGAGGTTTTCTCTGGCAGGATTCCAGGCATTAAACCTCAGGTGATTCCCGGTCATGAAATAACTGGAACCGTAGTCGCGGGCGATGAATCCGATAAAATTAGAATCGGAGACCGTGTTGTTGCTGACACTGTTTATGACTGCAGAGAATGTAATTATTGCCTGGCAGACTCGGCTGCAGAGTGTTCAAATCCAGGTGAACTCGGTTTTACCGCCGACGGTGGTTGGTCACAATACGTACTTGTCGATACCTCTCGGCTTCATAAGATTCCAGATCACGTATCATTTGAAGAATCAGTCATCACGGAACCATTTGTTATTCCATTTGGTGCCTTGTTAGATTCAAAGGCGACGATCAAAGATCAGCGGATTTTAGTTGTTGGACAAGGTTTAGCCGCCATAGCGTTTGCATCGTGCGCGATAGCTTTAGGCGCTTCGAGAGTTGAAGTATCTCTGCGGGATGAAAAACGTCGCGCCCTCTTTACTAGCATCAGCGAGAAAATTCATGCTGTATCAGGGGCAGACGTAGCCAAAGCATCGGCAGATGTGAGTATTGATTCAGTCGGAAATACTGAAAGTATCGCTACAGCAATTAGTGGAGTCAAAAATTCTGGGCAAGTAATCTGTTATGGATTTAGTTCAGAGTATGCCGATAACTTCCCCATTGCAGATGTTGTTTTGCGAAACATTCGACTATCTGGCCATACAAATTCAAGCGGTAAATGGCCCGCAGTAATTGAATTGCTCTCAACGGGTGGAATTAAAACAAAAGGCCTTGTAGATCGCATAATCACCCCGGAAGAAGTTCCAGATGCAATTGCTCACTGGCAGGGAAACCTTCGAACTGTAATCAGATTTAAGGGTTAAATTACACTGGTGTAATTCATCCACACCTGTGGGTTCACTTGTGGATAAGCAGCTTTGTCATCGCTGCCCCGCCGATAAGGCCCCCGACATGGGCCCTCCAGTCGATTCCAGGGATGGTAAATCCAATCGCAAGGTTAATTCCGACGGTAACGAGTACGGCTCGCATCCCAACCCCGTAGCGCCTGCCCAGTACCAAGATCGCACCAAAGAGACCGAAGACCGCGCCCGATACACCGATTGAATATCCGTTAAAGGGTAGGAAATATGCCGAGGTCAATGAACCGGTGAGAAGTGAGAAGAAGAAAATAGTAAAGAACTTGGTTCTGCCAACAACGCTCTCGATCTGCGTACCAAGAGAGTGCAGCGCCAGCATATTAAATGCCAGATGGTACGGAAGATCACTTAGTTGATCATGCATCAACGCAACAGTGAAGAGGCGATACCACTGTCCGTAACTTTGCATCTCTGCCAGTGGCGGCAAGTAGAAGTTATTGATGAGCTGTGGATCAATTTTCTGCCAGAGAAAGAATGCACAGATGATTGTGATTAGGCTTAAAGTTCCAGAACGGTAAGCCTTCACGCTGAGCTACTTATGCAACAGTAACGCTGTTAATGACAACGTCTTTGACTGGCTTATCTCCTTGGCCAGTTTTTGTTGTAGCGATTGCATCTACAACGGCCTGGCTTGCGGCATCTCTAACTTCACCGAAAATTGTATGTTTGCGGTTGAGGTGTGGCGTTGGGCCAACGGTGATAAAAAATTGTGAGCCGTTTGTATGTGGTCCTGAGTTAGCCATCGCTAGGATGTATGGGCGATCAAATACGAGTTCGCCGTGGAATTCATCTTCGAATTTATATCCTGGATCTCCGAACCCTTTACCCATTGGGCAGCCACCTTGAATCATGAATCCGTCGATGACGCGGTGGAAGATAAGACCGTCGTAGAAGTTTCCTGTCTTCTTAGCCCCTGATGACATATCTGTGTACTCCTTGGTGCCAGTTGCTAGTCCTACAAAGTTTGCAACCGTCTTTGGCGCTTGATGTTCAAACATTTCGATAACAATGTCGCCTAGGTTTGTGTGAAGTGTTGCAGTTGTCATGTTTTTAGCCAATCGTTTCAGTGGATGGATTAATTTGAAATTCCAATTACGGAAGCTGAATATGAAAAGGGACGGAAACTGCTGTAATCAGTAAAGTCTAAAATTCCCGCGCCGTATTCTGGGCCTGCTCCTGAAGATTTCTGTAATTGTTGACAGGTTTGATACGCCGCTTGAAAAGCTTGTGACGGCCAAATTGTCACTGATTGGTTAGGTGATAGTGAGCCAGAACCAATCGCAGGTAGAACGGTTCTTGCGCTTTTGTAGTGCCTGCACGTTATCTGTCCTGAAATATTAAAACTGATTGTGCAATTAAATGGGTTTCGTATTTGAAGCAATGCTAATCCGTCGGGATTATTCACTAGTTGCGGATCAAGTCTTGTTCCAATTCCTGTCGTGCAATTTACAACAGTAGGTTTCGCACTTGGAGTTGCGGAAGGTTTTGCAGCGCTTCCTGAACTACCAGCTTGAATCCACACTGAAGATTTTCCGACCTTGGCACATACGTAAGTAATTTTGGAGGCAGTTTTTATCTGTCCAGGTTTTGTGCATTTACTACCCGCCAGTTTGGCAGCCGATGCAGAACCACCATCAACAAGCAGGGTTAAAATCAATAACGGGAGAAATAATTTTGCTCTCGTTTTCATCGTTCTCCTTGTTTTATTAATCGCAAACTATGGGTGGATTTGCTCGCAGTTGTGGAGACCAGTTTTCTGGTTCCAACATTGAAACTTGTGGAGACCAGGGGAATCGAACCCCTAACCCCCGCCTTGCAAAGGCGGTGCTCTACCAATTGAGCTAGGTCCCCGTATTAGAACGGGTGGGCCTAGGTGGACTTGAACCACCGACCTCTTCCTTA
>JBILIJ010000043.1:0-5608 GCA_044350045.1 Candidatus Planktophila sp.
GGTAGCTCAGCTTGGTAGAGCAAGCGGCTCATAATCGCTGTGTCGTGGGTTCAAATCCCGCCTCCGCTACCAATTCTTTACGCACCAATTTCACCCAAACGGGGTGCTGTGGGTAACCTAAGCACCTTAGAACCTAAGAACCGATGTAGAAGGAGTAACACCATGGCAAGCAAGAGCGCGGACGTTCGTCCAAAGATCACCATGGCATGCGTTGATTGCAAAGAGCGTAACTACATCACCAAGAAGAACCGACGCAACGATCCAGATCGCATGGAACTCAAGAAGTTCTGCCCACGTTGCAAGGCATCAACACTTCACCGCGAAACCCGCTAATGCTCAATCCCGATTCTGTCGGGCGCACCTTTGAAGGTGCGAACAGCGTTACAGTCACACAATCTGAGATAGATGCTTTCGCTGCTGTCATTGGCGAGCCCGATACCAGCATTGCTCCGCCCACATTTTCAATTCGTATCAGCCTTGAGCAATCTCAATCAATTTTATCTGATCCTTCAATCGGTCTTGATTGGACCCGAGTTGTTCATGGAGATCAGAAGTTTGAAATCTTTTCGCCAATTCGGGCGGGTGACACATTTACATGTGCGTCAACGATCGAGAGCTATCGCGTAGCTGCAGGTAATGAAATTGTTACGGTCCGGTCTGATCTCAAATCTGGTTCAACCATTGCACTCTCATCATGGTCAACATTGGTGGTGCGCGCATGATCGAGATCGGTACAGTAATTCCTGAGCAGGTATTCACGATTAACCGTGCCACTTTGAAGGCATATGCAGATGCAAGCGGAGACCAGAACCCGATCCATCAAAATGAAGAGTTCGCGTTATCTGTTGGATTGCCTAACGTCATCGCACACGGAATGTTAACTATGGCCTTAGTCGGAAAGTATGTAACGGATTGGGCTGGGGGATCTGCCAAGGTGAAGCATTTCGGCGCTCGCTTTACTAAGCCAGTTATCGTGCCTGCAGACACTGATGTGGATCTGACTGTTACCGCAACTGTTGCAGCAGTTGATGAAAAGTCGATCACCTTGGATCTCACCGCAACATCAGCCGGCATTAAAGTTTTAGGTATGGCTAAGGCAGTTGTCTTCAGATGAGTGCACCCGATCACATCATTGCGTTAGCCGAAGAGCGCACCGCTGCCCGAGTTGCCAAAGATTGGGCACGCTCTGATCTCTTGCGCGATGAAATCGCTGCCGCAGGATTTGAGGTAATCGATGTTGCAGGTGGCTTTGAATTAAGAGAACGCGAGAGATTTCCTGTCTATTCATCACCGCGTGATATTCGCCCGATAGTAGTTGGAAAGAGCAAGATTGCTGTGGCGATGATTATCGATGAATTTATTGATGATGCTGTGGCTACGGTCAAATCAATTAAAGAACATTCTGATGTGCCTATCGTTCTCTTAGTCGTTGGAGATCCTGGGACTCTCGTTGACCAGCTTGATGCCCAGACAAAGATTGTTGTACTTAGTGAGAAATTCGGTTGGGGCGAATGCGCAAACGCACTTCTTAAGAATATTGTGGCCAAGTTTGTAGTTGTGATGGATCCATCGACACGATTCACAGGAGATGCGGTAACTCCAGTGCTCACTGTTCTGGCTGAAGGAAAATACACAGCTGCTGGATGGAAAGGTGGCCTGATTAACCTGGAAGACCAGTGGCGCAGCGTTGACGATGAAGGGGTCGGCGATGTCGATGTTCTCTTTAGTTACTTCCTTGCAGTGGATCGGCAAGCTGCAATCGCCTCAGAGGGATTTAGTAATCGTGCTGTGTATTATCGCAATGCAGATATTGAATTCTCATTGCGCCTTAAGCACGCCGGCGGCCATTTATTGCAGATGGATCTCCCGTTGGAACAAGCCCGCCATCACGGATATCACGATGTTGATCCTGAGTACCGTGAGTTACAGTCGAAGAAGAATTACGATCGAATTCTTGAGCGCTTCCGTGACAAAGAGGCAATTCTCTCGCCACGCAGGTAGCCTTTGCCTATGACCGAACTGAGTGATTTCACATCTCTACGAGTGGGCGGTCCCGCTAAAAACTTTGTTGAGGCACATAACGAAGAAGAGATCATTGCAGCGCTCATTGCTGCTGGAGATTCCCCTGTTCTTATCTTGGGTGGAGGTACAAACCTCCTGATTTCAGATAAAGGCTTTGCCGGAACCGTTATTCACATTGTTAACAATTCACTTGTCGCAGAAGTTGATGCATGCAGCGGGGCCACCCTGACAATCGGTGCTGGCGAGAATTGGGATGACTTTGTAGCCCTCACATTAGAGCGCGGCTTTGCCGGGCTTGAAACGCTGAGCGGGATTCCTGGGACTATCGGTGCAGCTCCTATTCAAAACATTGGTGCATACGGACACGAAGTCTCTGAATTCATTACGCGCGTACGTACCTATGATCGTGGCGCAAAGGCGATTAAGACTTTCACCAACCTTGAATGTGAATTCGAATATCGCTCGTCGATTTTTAAGAAAAATCCAGGTCAATTTATTATTCTTGATGTTCAATTCCAGATTCGCATCGGTGACTCTAGTGATCCGATTACATACCTCGAGCTTGCGCGAAAATTAGATATCCAAATGGGCGATAAGGCACCGATTCACACAGTGCGCCAAGCAGTCCTTGAACTTCGTGCCAGCAAAGGAATGTTGTTATCTCCTGACGATAAGGATTCTTGGTCTGCGGGATCTTTCTTTACCAACCCAATAGTTTCTCAACAAGCAGCAGATGCTCTTCCTGATGCGGCACCAAAGTGGCCGCTCATTGATGGTCGAGTAAAGATCTCTGCCGCATGGCTGATTGAAAATGCTGGAATGCACAAGGGCGATGAAGTCGGTGGAGCTAGAATTTCGACAAAGCATGTCTTGGCTCTAACAAATGCAGGGGACGCAACAGCGACAGATTTAATTGAGCTTGCAAAGAGCGCGCAAGCAAAGGTCTATGAAAAGTTTGCAATCAAGCTAGAACCAGAAGTAAATCTGGTGGGGCTTAGCCTTCAGTAAGCAGCTTTTTAATACGGCCGATTCCTTCGACAATATCTTCATCACTTGTTGCATATGAGAAACGAAGATATCCAGATGGCCCAAATGCTTCACCCGGAACTGCAGCAACTTCTACCTCTTCAAGAATGAGTGTTGCTAGCTCGGCAGATGTCTGTGGAGTCTTTCCGCGAATTGTCTTTCCAAGAACACCCTTAACAGATGGGTAGACATAGAAAGCACCTTGCGGGGTAGGGCATTTAAAGCCAGGAATCTCATTAAGTAGATCAACGATGAGTTTGCGACGACGATTAAATGCAACACCCATTTCGTGTACGGCTGTGAGATCACCGGTTAAGGCAGCAATTGCCGCACGCTGTGAAACATTTGAAACATTTGATGACAAATGTGATTGCAGATTTGTCGCAGCCTTGATGACATCCTTTGGCCCGATCATCCAGCCGACTCGCCACCCTGTCATTGCATAAGTTTTGGCAACTCCGTTAATAATGATGCAGGTATCAGCCAAGCCTGGGACAAGTACCGGCAAAGATGGCGCGGTTGCACCGTCATAGAGCAAGTGCTCATAAATTTCGTCGGTGATAATCCAAATACCGTGAGCGAGCGCCCATTCACCGATTGCTTTACTTTGCTCAGGTGTGTAGACAGAACCCGTTGGATTCGATGGTGAACAGAATAAAAGCGCTTTTGTCTTTGGTGTGCGTGCTGCCTCTAATTGCTCGACTGTAACCAAATAATTTTGTGTTTCGTCAGCAAATATTTCAACTGACACTCCGCCAGCTAATTTGATGCACTCAGGATATGTTGTCCAATATGGTGAAGGTAATAACACCTCATCGCCTGGATCAATAATTGTGGCAAAGGCTTGGTAGACCGCTTGCTTGCCACCATTGGTTACAAGTACTTGATCGACGGTAATTTCATAATTCGAATCGCGTTTTGTCTTTTCTACGATTGCGGTGCGAAGTTCAGGCAACCCTGCTGCTGGTGTGTAGCGATGGTTTGCAACAATTTTGGTTGCAGCAGCAGCTGCTTCGACAACATATGCCGGAGTTGGAAAATCAGGTTCGCCCGCACCAAAACCAATTACTGGGCGACCAGCTGCCTTAAGGGCTTTGGCTTTAGCATCTACTGCCAAGGTGGCTGATTCGGCGATCGCTGAGATTCGTGCGGAGATTCTGCTCATGGGCTAAGTCTGCCGTATCGCGGCCCTGGCGCACGCTCAGTTTTACCTAAGCCCACCTCTAGGCATACACTCTGACGCTCACGATGTTTGTAGGTCTGCCTTGGCATGCCTACACATTGCGAAGGGCAGTAGCTCAATTGGCTAGAGTTGCCGTCTCCAAAGCGGCCGGTTGGGGGTTCGAGTCCCTCCTGCCCTGCAAGATGTTTTGATCTAAAGGTTAAGAAAAGTAGTACCGAGTGAAAAGGAAGAACGATGACAGAGTCAGTTGAAACGACGGAAGAGAAGCTAGGCCTCTTCGCGCGCGTTGGACTTTTCTATCGCCAAATCCTTTCAGAGCTCAAGAAAGTTGTGTGGCCTACGCGCAAGCAGCTCACCACATATACAGCAGTTGTTCTCGTATTCGTTATGTTCATTATCGCAGTCGTCTCCCTCATCGACTTGGTTCTCACCAAGCTCGTCTTTTGGGTATTCGGGTAACGGTAACTAGGTAAAGGTTGGAAGAGATCACAATGAGTGAAGATGTAAAGCCTGACGCATTTGAGGCAGCTCTTGCTGCTAACGCAGATGAGCTTGCCCAGCCTGCCGTTGAAACCCCAGTTGAAATTTCTGAGCCGGTTGCTGCTGTTGAAACAGCAGTTGATGATCTCGCGCTCGCAAGCGATGAAGATGGCGACATCGAATCAGATGAGAACGACCCCAATGCAGAATTCCGTCGCACACTACGCGCGGCCATCGGTGACTGGTATGTCATCCACTCTTATGCAGGATACGAGAAGAAGGTAAAGGGCAACCTTGCCAACCGCATCGTCTCTTTGAACATGGAAGATTACATTTTTCAGATTGAAGTTCCAGAAGAAGAAGTCATGGAGATCAAGAACGGCCAGCGCAAGCAGGTCAAGCGCAATATCTACCCAGGCTATGTTCTTGTTCGCATGGATCTCACAGATGAGTCTTGGACAGCAGTTCGTAACACACCTGGTGTTACAGGATTCGTCGGTAACGCTCACCACCCAAGCCCATTGAGCATGGCTGAAGTTGAGAAGATTCTTGCACCACGTCCAGTCAAGAAGTCAGATAAGCCAGAGATCAGAGTTGTTGATTTCGAAGTTGGCGAGTCAGTGACTGTAATGGATGGTCCATTTGCGACTCTGCCAGCATCGATTTCAGAGATCATGCCAGAGCAGGCAAAACTCAAAGTTCTCGTATCAATCTTCGGGCGCGAAACACCTGTAGAGCTTTCATTTAACCAAGTACAAAAGATATAAGTAGAGATTTAAAGAGACGAAAAGGAAAAGGTAGAGAAAATGGCACCAAAGAAAAAGGCAACTGGATTCATCAAGCTGCAGATCCAAGCAGGAGCGGCAACACCTGCTCCTCCGGTCGGTCCAGCACTTG
>JBILIJ010000021.1:0-20186 GCA_044350045.1 Candidatus Planktophila sp.
ACTGGACAGAGATGATGTCTTTTCCACCAAGGTCCATATCAAAGCCAGCATCACGAAGGGCGCGAATCTTGTCCTCTTCGTTGACCTTGGTCTCGATAAATTCTTCGATATCTGGGTGATCTACATCGAGAACAACCATCTTTGCGGCACGACGGGTTGCGCCACCTGATTTGATTGTTCCAGCTGATGCATCAGCACCGCGCATAAATGAAACTGGGCCTGAGGCTGTTCCACCTGATTTGAGGAGTTCCTTTGCAGAACGGATACGTGAAAGGTTGAGACCGGCACCAGAACCGCCCTTAAAGATCATTCCTTCTTCACGGTACCAATTAAGAATTGAATCCATAGTGTCATCAACAGACAAGATAAAGCATGCAGAAACTTGCTGTGGGGCAGCAGTTCCGACGTTAAACCAAACTGGGGAGTTAAATGAGAAGATTTGGTGCATGAGCATATGTGTTAATTCATGCTCGAAAATTGTTGCATCCTTATCTGTTGCAAAGTAACCGAATTCTTTTCCGGCCTTTGTGTAGGTAAGAACAACGCGATCGATGACCTGCTTGAGAGACCATTCGCGATTTTCGGCACCAACGGCGCCACGGAAATACTTGGTGGTTACGATTGTTGATGCATTTACTGACCAGAAGTCAGGGTACTCAACACCGTGTTGTTCAAATACAGTCTCACCGGTTTTCCAGTTTGACTGAACAACGTCGCGACGTTCCCACTTAACTTCGTCGTAAGGGTGAATTCCCTCATTTGTATAAATGCGTTCAATTGTTAAGCCCTTACCCTTTAAGGTGTTATGAGCTTTGATTTTTATTGGTCGATTGATGACCGTATCTGACATTTTTTATTTCCCCGTCTTCTGATTACTTGTAGCTGCTGATGTTTGTAACGATTTTTCTGGTGTCTTTACTGTTGATACTTTTGTTGCCTGATTTACATTCGAGGGAAGCGCGCGGAGAAGTGCAATCTCACCTTCGAAGTCTTCAAGGGAGGCAAAGTTACGGTATACCGAGGCATATCGCAGGTAAGCCACCTCATCGAGTTCGCGAAGTGGAGCAAGAATTGCCATGCCCACTTCTTGGGCTTCGATCTCTGCCTGACCTGTCGAGCGAAGGGTCTCTTCTACTCGCTGGGCTAACAGGACCAAATCATCTTCATCGACCGGGCGACCTTGGCATGCCTTGCGGACGCCGACCAATACCTTCTCGCGGCTAAATGGCTCCGTGGCCCCGCTTCGCTTAATAATGTTAAGAAGTGCAACCTCTTGAGTAGAAAAACGCTGTCCGCATTCAGGGCACTCGCGGCGACGGCGAATCTGTGTGCCATCTTCTACCGGGCGAGAGTCCACGACGCGAGAATCATCATGTCTACAGAATGGGCAGATCATCGGCGTGTCCCCTTTCGAAATACTAGAAAATTCCCTTAACTGATGTATTGGAGAATCTCTAAAACTACCGTAAAAACACTACTTATGGAAGTTTTTATCGTTTCTACCCCTACATATAGTGGGAACTATAAAGCAAGTCTTGAGGGTTTTCCAGTTCAATCGCAGCGACACGCCAGCGCGCCAGATCGAGCGGGCCTAGCTATGTAGCGGAATGCGCAGCTCTTGCCCGGCGGCAACATCTGGAGTGGCAAGTGAGTTGATAGAGATAATCTCATCAACGAGCGAGCGCTTATCCCCATCGACTGCGATCTGGCCGGCTAGTGACCAGAGGGTCTCACCTGGGCCAACGATCACGGTAATGAATTCATCAGCGGTCGGGCTCATCTGATCAGAATTTCCTGCACCAGCGCTAAAGCCAAAGGTGGCTAATAAGACGATCGCAAGAGAAAGGACCACGAGGGTACGAGCTAGACGACCACGGCGATTGAGAGTCATGCCGGACGGATTGGTCTGCAAAAAGCCTTGATTTATAAGGGTTTGGGCTGTCATTGCGCTCATAGTCTTTACTCCTGCGATTCAACCTTGGGGAAGGTTTTCGAACACTTGTTCGATAGGAAAACAATACCCCCACCCACTGACATCTGCAAGACAAATTCGAACATATGTTTGAATTTATCCCCAACCTGTGGAACAATCTGTGTATGGCCAAAAAGATATCCCCCGCTGGCGAGCTCACAGCCCGCCAAATATCGATCCTTGACTTCATTAAGACCTCGACTGAATCCCAGGGCTATGCCCCTTCTATGCGAGAAATTGGCGATGCCGCAGGCCTTGCCTCTCCCGCCTCGGTCAAATACCAGCTCGACATCCTCACCGAGAAGGGCTTCATCCGCCGCGATGAGAACCGCGGCCGCGCGATGGAGGTCGTCCTACCGGATTCAATGATGGGCGCAACAGCTCCCAAAGATAAGACTCGCTTTATCCCACTCGTAGGTCGCATCGCAGCCGGTGGCCCAATCACTGCAGAACAAGATGTCGAAGAGATCGTTCCGCTACCTGAGTCCCTGGTCGGATCCGGTGATCTCTTCATGCTTAAAGTTGTGGGCGACTCAATGGTCAACGCCGCAATCTGTGATGGCGACTTTGTTGTCATCCGCTCTCAGAAAGATTGCAACAAGGGCGAAATCGTTGCAGCGATGATTGATGGAGAAGCAACTGTAAAAACTTTCTCTCGCAAAGATGGCCACATCTGGCTATTGCCAGCCAACGATGACTTCGAACCAATCAATGGAGATAACTGCGAGATCCTCGGTAAAGTCACCGCGGTCTTGCGTTCAGTTCGCTAAGAAATTAGAAACCGACACCAGCTAGACAGCCGGTTACAAAATCAACTTTATTGGCCTCTGAATTCTTGAGGCCGGATGTGATTCCAATGACGCCCCAAATGTCAGTGCAGTAGGCCGTCACCGATGCTTCATCGCCTTTAAGGGCAGTATCACTTGCTGCACCGTCTTCATCAGTACTCCACGATTCCAAGTTATCTATCGTCTCTTTTAGCGCTGCATATTCTTGCCCAGTAGCAAGACCTAGCGCATACGCCTCTGAGCTGACAGATTTGACTGCAGCGCAAGAGGTAAGGGCGAGCGCCAAGAGGATCACACCCATGTGTCTTGAAAAGGCTGGAAACTTTCTCATCACATAAATTCTACTCATGAAATTGCCGATTGCACTCACACGGGAAGCGATCTTCTCTCACCCGTGGGCTACCCAATTAGATACGGATTGAGATAGATCGCTGCAACATCTGTCGTCACCTGGTTACCCATCGACCCTGAAACTTCAGCAACTAGGTATGAACCCGCACTCTGATTTAACAGCGCCCAGGTCAGATAGATCGACCCTCCTGTTGCAACAAGGCGACCCATTCGCGACATTGGAGCATTCGGTGTTGAAGTCACATACCAACGAATACTTTCTGCCTCGACGGTATTGCCCCACCACCATCCATCTACTGTAAGCATCTGGCCTTGATAAAAACGGCCATTGGGATAGAGGCCGTTGATAAAGAGTTGCCCCTTAAGTACAGGTGCATCAACCTTTATAACGCTCTTGGTAATTCTGATCGACTTAGATGCAGCCTTCACATCAGTAATTGCCTTAGCGATATCTTTCTGGAAGTACGAGACGCGAGCAAATACTGTTGGTGCGGCAACTCGGCAATCCTTAGCAAACCAACTTGTAATTCCAATGAGCTTTGTCGTTCCGTTGACGGTAGCAACAAGGGGAGCGCCAGCATCTCCAACACATCCTCCGGCGTACACCTTCTCAACAGCGATTCCGCGACCAGCGGCCATCATGAGCGTCTTATTAAAGTGCTTTCCGTAATATCGGCCAGCGGCAGCATCTTGTGGTGCCAAAGTCGCGCTGCGCAATAAATCTGGAAGCTGCTTGTTTTGATCCATTCCCCAGCCATACATCACGTATGGACGAGTGCGCGCAATTGCATTCACATCTTCTTCTCCAGCAATTGCTGGGATTGATGAACCCGTGTACTCGCCTGCTAAGTGCATCACCGCAATATCACCAGTCGCGGATTTAGTATTAAAACGCGGAAGTGCCATCCAGTTAGTTGCTGCAACAAAAGGGGTTTCATCCTCGAGTGTCTGCGCGCCCACCTTGGCAAAGTAGAAAACTTTCTCGTTGAGGCAATTAGCTGCTGTAACGACAACTCGTGGATCTACCAGAGTGCCGGTACAGATGTATTTCTTATCGCCATCGATAGTAGGAGAAGACCAGATTGAGACAACCCATGGTGCTTGTGACACCGGATCTGTTACTAGATCGCCATAGGTAATCGCAGATGCCTGTCCTGGAACTGCAACACCTATTCCGACAACCATTGCGGTAACTATTGCAATATGTGCGAGCGCTTTTCTCATCTTCTTCTCCCTTAGAACTTTCTTAATTGGCAGCTTTCATGAGTTAAGACGCAGCCTCTCCCGTAAAGGTTCCATGGAACTTTTTCGATGGGGGTTGCGTCAAAGGCTATGAACAGACTTCGAAATAAGTTTTTCAAGAAGTGAATATCAATAACTACAAAGGAGAATGGCAATGACGGTTAGAAATACAAAGCTCACTCGCGCAGCAGTTGCGCTCACATTAGCGCTAGGCATGGTGGCATCTATCGCACCAGCTAACGCACTCGGTACACCAAAAGCGCAGGCCGCTGTTTCATGGTCGTGGCAAGATGGTGCAGATCGCGTTCATCGCGACTTTGCTGAAGAGGATTACGACATGATCACCGATATGGCGATGGTACGAGTTCTCGTGGCACCGCCATCTGTAAGTCGTCGCGTCATCCTGGATGAATTCGATGAATACAGTGGCGACTGGGTTCCTTCGTACTCAGGACGAACTGATGCCAGTGGCGTTGCCCTTTTGCCGGTCAACCCTCTCTGTATGGGTGATTTTGGAACAGCACCAGTCTGGTGTGACCACGATGTCACCTATCGCATCCGCGTCCTACGCTCAGGAACGCAGAAAAACATGACTTCTCGTTCATTTACCGTCAGCTATCTCGCCGCCGGTGAAGGAACCTTCTAGCCCAATGTAGTTACTTTCTCTTTTTGAGGAATTAAACTCCCAACATGGACCATCTGGGCCCGTGTTGGGAGTTTTTTTCATGTCATTAGATGTGCGCAGCGATGAAGAGCTGATGCACGCCTATCTGGATGGTGAAAAGAACGCGATCGCACTTTTGCTCATGCGCCGACGCGACTGGATGTGGAGCGTTGCCCGCAAGACTGTGCGTGATAGCACGATTGCAGAAGATGCTGTTCAAGAAGCAATGACGGCAGTGTTTCGAAAAGCCCACACCTTCCGCGGTGAATCTAAGGTCTCCACCTGGATGTATATGATCGTGCAGAACGCCTGCATCGATCTCTTACGCAAAGAATCAGTCCGCCCGCAGTTGTCTGAATCCGATGAGAGCACCATTGTTGAGTCAGCAACTTTTGCAGACCAGAGTGATACCAAAATTGTGATGACCCAAGCACTTGCAACCCTGCCGGATGATCAACGAATAGCTCTGACGATGACGATCATGGAGGGGTACTCCATCGATGAAGTCGCCCAGATTGCCGGCGTTGCCCCCGGCACGATCAAATCACGCTGCTCACGAGGCAAAGAGGCGCTGGCAACCTATCTAGCCGGACGCGACATAGGGAACCAGAGCGTGGGCTTATCCGTCATAGAAGAAAAAGGTGGCAACTAATGGATTCAAAGAGAGAACGCGAGATTGAGCAGGCCTTGGCTGCTCTGGCGAGCAATACCCCGCCAGAAGTCATGCCGGCTGATGTGTCGACGCGCTTTGATGCCCATCTTCGAACATTGCTGACAGAGGATGCAACGATCATCCGCAGTAATCGATTCGGTGCGCGCTTTAGCGCAAAGCTCGCAAAAAATTCTTCATGGCTTGCCGCCGCTTCCATACTTACGGTGATGGCATTTGTTGGCATTAACGGTCTTTCAAATAATGGCACCACTGTTATTCCGCCGATTACAGATACTCAGACAACAGAACCATCTGTGCCGACAACACCTACAGATTCGACAGATACTGATTCAACAGATACAGGTTCAACAACCGAACCAACAACACCAGCAGAAGAATCAGAAATACCAACAGTTACCCAACCGCAAGATGGTGCAGCTGTTTACGGCAATGGTGAAGATGTCGGAAGTGATCCAAGCCAATCGGTCCGTTTAACAAATTCAGGGGCGAATTACGGCGGGTATATCGGACCCATTGCAGAGGAGATCCTTCCGCTTGAACTGCCAGGAACTTTGACCAGTCTGCCAGCGACCCATCAAGCGTGCATTAAGTCTCTAGGTGTCTCTGGCATCTCTATTGGAGTTGATTTAGGTACCTACAAGGGCGGTAAAATTACCGCCTACTGGATTGCAACAGGAACTTTCGAGCGTGGAGCAATCCTCGTCTCACCTGGATGCAAGAAGATCACTTTCATTAGGGAGTAACGATGTCGATACGTCATCGCGGTGCAGCGCTCTCTCTTCGTCTCATACTTACTTTCTCACTACTACTGACTCTGCTGATTGCACCCTTTGCATCATCGCAATCCAAGGCAGTTGTATTCGGCGAAGAAGTTCCAGAGGCAAGTCAGACTGCGCCATGGGTGGCATCGATTTGGTATACAAAGAACATTAAAGAGAAGGCGCGCTTTATCTGCACCGGATCTCTCATTAGCTCAGACATTATTATCACCGCAGCACACTGCACATTCGATCAAGGTTTCTACTGGGTCAAGTTAGGTGCAGATACTCTTGATAGCGATGAACCGCTTCTAGAAGTTTCAGGCACATGGCGCGATACGCGTTACAGCAAGAAGACCATCACAAACGATCTCGGACTCCTCAAGCTCACCCGTCCGGTTACAGATGTGAGACCAATTGCTATTCCTACACAAGCCCAGCTATCTAAAATTTCAAAGCTGACAAAGTTTAAAATGTATGGCTGGGGACTTGACCAAAATAACGAAGTCGCAAAATTCTTACGTTCTGCAAACCTCGATCTTCAAGATTCTGCCGCAAAGCGTGCCTACGGAGCGAGTTTTAAGCCTGAGATCATGCTGGCAAGCGGTCGCTACATTAAGGCAGAAAAACTTTACGCCGGCGGATGTAACGGTGACTCTGGTGGCCCACTTATTGGCATGGTTGATAAAAAACCGGTACTTGTTGGTCTCACAAGTTGGGGCTCAGCACAAGGATGTGATCGCGGAAAACCTACGATTTTTACTCGCGTCTCCTATTATCTTAAGAACATCTCTAATGGTGTCGTTCTCGCATCTAAGGCTGCTACGGTCTACAACCAAGCTGCACCAACTAATATTGAGCGAGCATCAATTAGAGGAACCGGTCGAGTTGGTTCAACCTTAAGCTGCGAACCTGGCACCTGGTCTGAGAACACTGTAAGCCTGGATACATATTGGACCTCACCATCACGTTTATCAGGTGAACGCGCTTCCTCCGTACAAGTTAAAAATGAAGATGCAGGTCAGACATTTACGTGTGTGACCCTCGGTAAATCTCGAACAGCAGAGTTGCCAGTTGAATCTAAGCTCACAATCCCTACAGCGCCAGTTCTTGATACCCAGCAATCAATAACAGGCCTTGGCCCGCTAGCACCAAAGATTGGTGCCAACATTTCTTGTTCGAATGCCACCTGGCGCAACAATGTCGAAACCATTCTTCGCCCGCAGTGGTATGTCGGTAGTTACTACTCTCGCGAGCAGGTCTCTTCGACCAGTTCGCTCGTTGGAGAAGGCACAACACTGATCTTGACTAAAGAGATCATCCTCAAAGCTCTTAATAATTCAATTCTCTGCGCATCAGGTGCCACAGGCCCTGGCGGTACCCGATTCAACGTCGTAAGCGTTTCGATGCCATTTATCGGTTCTCCGTCTCCAACAGTGAAGATGACAGGCCTAGTAAGTAACGAGACCCCATCGCCTGCACAAATCGTCACATGTCAGGTTGATCAGCCAGAGCAGTACGAATCAATCAAGTATGAATGGACGTTGCAAAACAGTAGCTGGAATGTCGATCAGGGTGCAGCGATTATTGGAACCAGCTCTACATACATATTCGATTCAGCAAATATTCTGACTAGCGTTCGCAAGTATCTACGATGCAAAGCCACAGCAACCAATCTCGTCGGCTCAGGAGATTCTTCGGTTACAACGTATGTGAAAGAGCCAACTGCCCCTGAGTATTTCAGCGTTGATATCAAGGGACTGACAGCTCAATCAACACCTAGTAACCAAATAGTGACTTGTGAAGCTCGCAAGCTCGTTGGAGATGAAAAAGCAACCTTCACCTGGGGAGTTGGCGCCTATTACTACTCATCAGATATTCAAACCGTTCTTGGAACGGGTTCAACTTTAATCTTCAACGGTGATATCTACGACCAGGTTGTCGGAAAAACACTTCTATGTGCTGTTGAGATCAAAAACAGTATTGGCAAGGCAAATGCAACTGATGGTGTATCCATCGAAGTGCCAACCGTTCAAATCTTTGGAAAAACTGGCAATTATTATCAATGGGTCTCTGAAAGAGTTACCTGGCAGCAAGCGCGTACCAACGCACTTGCAATGACATACCTTGGTCTTCAAGGATACCTTGCAACACCAAATACACAGGCTGAATTTGAATTCCTCCGTAAAAAATCTCAAGGAAATGGCTTCTGGTTAGGTATTTCAGATCTTGAGCAAGAAGGATGCTGGAAGTATGCCGATGGTCCCGAGGCTAATAGAGCTTTCTACGCTGTTCCTGGAACAGCTAACTGTGCTGTGACCAGTGGCTATACCAACTGGAATTCTGGCGAACCAAATAATGCCTACAACGGCGAGAACTGGGGAATGGCTCTATCCAACGGTTTGTGGAATGACGGACCAATTGATTCACTGTTGAACTCATGGGGTTCATGGCCAAATGGTTATGTCGTGGAATTCGGTGGCCCAGTTACAACACTTGCTGTCACACCAGGGAGCGCGTCATCTGCCCCAAAGATGAGTGCAACTGCGACCACAACTACAGGATTCACAACAGCATCCCAGTCGGTCACCGCCACATTTACTCCAGATCGCTTTACCACCGCCACATTTAACACAGCACGCGTTGCGATTAAATTACAAGGTCCAGCTGGGTTTAGTACAAGCAACTATCTTCCAACTCTTGCTAACAGCAGCGCTACCCGCGAAACCAGCAACTCTCTCGGTGATTACTCATGGGCAACAAACCCAGGGGCAACAGCCACAATTAACTTTAGCTTTGTCTCACTCCCCCAGGGTCGTTACACAATGACTGTGGTTGCTCAAGACACAGGCGGAACCACGGTGACTTCGAATCCAATGACATTTGATGTCTTTGTAAAGGTTCCTACAGTTACAGCAACAACGGTGACAGGAAAGATTGATTCGGTCGCACTCTCATGGATGGCTCCATCTCAGACAGCTGGTATCACTACTTACTTAGTTGAATACAGTAACGATGGAAGTACCTGGACCACCTTTGTTCGCCCAGATTCAACTGGAACCACAACGACAGTTACGGGCCTTGAGGCAGGAACCACATACACATTCCGTGTCACTCCAAGTATTAGTGGTGCCATCTCTGCAACAGCTGCAACGGCGTCAAATACTGCAACAACAAACTTCCAGAGAGTCACTAACGCAATTGCAACAGCATCTTCCTCAAACTTTGCCAACGTTTCGCTGACGTGGAGTGCGCCAACAATCACAACCGGCCTTGAGAATTACCGGATCGAAGTATCTACAGATGGAACCACATGGTTAGCTTTTGAGCGCACCGCATCGACTGCAACCAGTGCCACGGTGACAGGTCTTACCTTTGCTACTTCATATCGCTTCCGAATTACTCCAATTTTTAACGCCGCCCTAGATCTCAACGGCCAAGGGATCACCGCTGCAGTCACAACCGGTAGTCCAACTGTGGCTAACGTTCTGGCTTCAAAGGTCGCAGGGAACAACACATCCATGAGCCTGACATGGACAGCACCGGCAATGACTTCAGGTCTAGCGACATACAAGGTGGATGTTTCAACAGATGGCACCACATGGAACGAATTTGCTCGCGCCAACAGCACCACAGCATCTGCGACAGTCACAGGCCTTACCGCCGGAACTTCATATCGATTCCGCGTCACACCAGTCTTTAACGCCATCACACCAGATACACGCTTTAGCGCAACCTCTGCTGCGATCACCACAAATGTTTACAACATCACTTACTCACAGAACGTCTTACAAGATGCGCCAGCCTATTACTTCCGCATGAATGGGGTGCTTGCTAATTCAGGGTCAACAGCTCTGACTATTAATAGCAACTTCTTCCTCGGCACCAACACAAGTATTCGTACCACCGGCGGCGTAACCGACGGATTTATCTCTTCTACAAGTTCTAGTAACCCTGGGTTTAGATATACCCAAGCAACTGACTTTTTCTCAGATTCTATTTTCACAGTCTCAGGATGGGTCAGCGCAACAAGTGGAACTTCCGGCGGCAACATCTTCCACATCGCCAATGGATATAGCTTCTTGCGTATGTACCTCACCCCAGAAGGTCGCATCACAGCTGATGCCGGAGTCGGTGGCAATAGTGTCCGCGCAACAGTTACCGGTGCACCGAATGCAAATAACCTTACCGATGGCCGATTCCATCACTTTGCCTGGGTCTCAAATGGCGCAATCCAATCGCTCTACATCGATGGAGCACTCGTTGGTCAGGCAGCAACCTTTGGTATCGGCTTTAGCAGCGGAAGCGAAGTTAACTTTGCACGCACCCTTGATTACCCTGGTGCAAAAATCACCGGTTCAGATATTGCTAGCCCTGTGACATATTATGGAACGTACGCTGCACTCGATGAGATCGCAGTCTTCAACTCAGTTCTCGAGGCCACCGCTATCAGTCGCCACTACGCAGCTGGCCGAGAGTTGATGCCGTAGTTTTTACTAGACTGTTATTTGACCAGTTGAATTCACGGCTTGCCAAGAACTCCAGGGCGCGTGACTACTTCTTTAACTCTCGATAGAAATTTTCATGTGGCCCAAATAGCAAAAGTTTGATTTCTTTCTTGTTCACTACCCGATAGGCAAGAAGCCACTTCTCGTTCCCGATCGAGAATTTGTAGATAAACACCCCAACGAGATCCCCTGCCTTCTCGTCACCAATCCCGCTATCTGCCGATACGGAACGAATAGCCTTATTCAAAGCCTTCTTCTCATTGGCATGCAGGCGTTTGGCCCGCCTCGTGAAAGACGGCGTGACAAGAATGCGCATCAATTGAAACTGTATTCCTCAGTCGCCTCTTCAGCATCAGCCTTCATGATTTCGCGAATCAACGAAAACGATAGATCGGGGTTATCTTCGGCGATCAGCGCCATACGAAAATAAAACTCGATTTGCTTCGGCACAGACCTATGCTCGATCGCGGCAATGCGCTTAGCCTCTTCAACAAGTTCATCAGAAAGCTTCACATTTGTTGCCATGGCTTACCCCTTTTCTCTCATGCCACCATAGCACCAAAAGGTTACCTTTAGGAACTAACCCCATCTACCCTAAAACCCCGTAACCTCTACACATGAGCCTTCGCACCGCCATCGCCGGTATCGGCATCGCACTCGTACTGATCTATGCCATCGGATCTGGTCTCTGGGTAAACACTGGCGATAGCTGGTATCGCAACCTCAACAAACCATCATGGCAACCACCAGGCGCTATCTTCGGCATCATCTGGCCCTACAACTTCGCCGTTCTTGGAATCGCTGCAGTCATCATCGCCCAACGCGCTTCCACAACCACAGCGATTATCTACATATCTTTCTTCGCACTCTCAATAACAGCTGCCCTCTCCTGGGCCTACCTCTTCTACCGGCCTCACAATCTCACAGGTGCAGCTATCGCCCTGACCTTGACACCTCTCCTGACAATCCCCATGACCTACATCCTCTTCACCATCTCAATACCGATGGCAATAGCTGTCATGCCGTATCAGGTGTGGGTTGCAATAGCTGCGGCATTGAATTGGAGCATCAGAAGCTTGAATTAGATCCGATCAGACTCGGCCGGCGTACGGCATCAATCCCGGCATGCTGTAGATATTCGAATACTTCAAACCGCTCTTAGTTGATCGCGCTTCCCACATCATCTCATTACCGGCGAAGATACTTATGTGGTGAATTTTGCTGGTAGATCCATCATAAGAATAGAAAAGCAGATCTCCAGGTTCCATCTCAGATAAAGGAATTTGTTTAATGTATCTGTAGTAAAGAGATGAGTTCAATCGATCCCAATTCGGCCAGCCAAGACCTGCTGACTTGTAAGCAGCGTAAACAAGTCCAGAACAATCAAAAGAATTTGGACCTTCATCGCCCCACACATATGGCTTACCTGACAACACCTGCCGCTTGGCAAATTCAACAGCCTTTGATCTCATCGCCTCGGTCGTTCGCGATGAACTTACTCCCGTTGGTCCGCCTGCGCGCCAGACCCTTGATTGACCCGTTACTTTCGTTGCTTCATTTGCTCGCGCTTCTTCCAAGAGCGCAAGTTGGCGACGTTGTTCCAGCGTAACTCGAACTTTTTTGGCAGAGGCTAAATCTCTCTGCAACTTATCTTGAACTGCCTGCAGCTTATCAACTTCTTTCTGCTGTTCGGCCTGGGCATCATCTGCCACTTTCTTCGCAGCAGCCACTCGCTCTGTTACAACGCGCTGTTCTTCCTTTGCTGCATCGGCGGCAACTTTGGCCTCCTGTGCAATTTCTTCGGCCGCTTTAAAACGCTTCAACACGGTTTTATTATTTGCGCCCAAATTCTCAATTGTAGATAAGCGATCAATCATCTCTTGAGGTCCACTTGCACTTAAAACGGCTTCAAGATCACTGATCCCCCCACCCGATGTGTATGCGTGTATGGCTAATTTGCCGATCTCCCGATGTGTAAAGGCAACCGATTCCGCTGCTTCTTTATAAGCCGCAGCAGCTGCATTTGATTTCTTCGTCGCTGCAGCCAACTCACCCTGGGCACGTACGAACTTTGCTCGGGCATCAGCGGCCAGAGCTGACAACGCTTTGAGGTTTCCCCGAGCCTTGTCCAAACGCTTCAAGGCATCGGTTGCAATCTTCTTCTTCGCCGCTTCCGCCTTCTTCGCCGCTTCAATCTGTGCCAACGTTGGCTTGTGGTCTGTAGAACTCGCCTGCTGGACTGGCAGAATTAATCCACCGATCAGAGCAAAAGCGAGAACTGCACTTATCTTTATCTTCACAGTCTTTTCGCCCCAACGAATGGTTTTCTTCCAAAGCTCCTAGTGAAATTAGTGACTTCTACTCTCTTACCTGGTCGTGGAGCATGGACCATCTTTCCTCCACCCATATAGATCGACACATGGCTAATCGGTTTACCAAAAAAGAGTAAATCCCCCGGCTTTAGTCCTCGCGATGAAATTGATTTGCCATATCTAATCTGCATTCTCGATGAATGCGGCAGCGAAACCTTCGCCTGCTGGAATGCGCGCATCGTTAACCCCGAACAATCCCAACGAGTAGGACCGGCCGCTGCCCATACATAAACATCACCGACCTGACTTAGCGCATATTTCAGGGCGATAGAACCCCGCGAGTTATCACCTTTATAGCCCTGCGCGTACTTTTTAGAAGTATTGAGAATTTCATTCTCACGCGCTGCCTCTTCTCGTGCCAAGCGTTCACGATCTTCTTTCTTTAACCCCTTAAGAATCTTCTCAGCTTTTACTAAACTAGCCTTGGCGTTAGCAACCTGCTTATTAAGTCTTTCCCGCTCAGCCCGTAATCGCGCAGTTTTATCAGATACCACAAGTTGCGAAGCTTCAACCTTCTGTCTCGTCGTTGCGTAATTACGCAACTGCTTCGAATAATTTCGTGCCAGCAGATCCATAGTTCCGGCGTCGGCCAGATATTGAGTTGGATCAGATGAGAAGAGCAGGTTTAAATCTTCGCCAAATCCACCAGCTGTGTACTGAGAAATTGCAATACGCGATAATGTCGTACTGGCAGCATCGAGCTCCTTGCGCAGAGTCGCCTCACGACTTTTCAGCGTTCCTGTTTCACGCTCCAGCGCTTTAATGCGAATCGTCGCCTCATTGGCATCTTCATATTTTTCAGCAGCCAAAGTCCTCAGTCGATCCACCTCCCGCTGTGCAGTCTCCACCGACGGCGCAGCCTGCGCTATCCCAGGACTGAGCCCCAATATCAATGCAAGTGCTAACAAAAATCTAAACATAGAAATTCCTCTACTCGCAGAACACGGACATTGTCGAGAAAACTTCTAAACTCGACCCTGCAACATAGTGAAGAGTTTAGCAACGCCCATCCCCCACCTGCCCGATGAACCCGCATATTCACAGGATTCCCCGCGTACGCAGAGCAGAATTCTCAGATAGAAAAGACTTCTACACTCGTAAAGTGATGAATCGGGTAGGAGATCATGAGGGGTAGCCCCGACGCATTTACTTGCTTTAGCAGTACCGTGATTCTGATCAAAATTAATTCAATGCTGCACTTTATTGACTACCTAGAACGCAAAGCACCAGCTCTCGCCTCTAAAGTAGTCGACTCCATTGATACCAACCTCATCGCCATGTAAGAGCCCCAGATACTTGCAATGGCGCGTAAATGGGTTGAATCGCATTTGAGGGTGTAACTAATAACTTGGCGGTGCCTATAGGTGTCGGTGCTTTGGTGTCAGTTGTTCCTACTTACTCGTCAGCATAATTCCAATCATTCCACCTGCAAAACCGCACCAGATAAAACTCGGCGTTCCCCAGAGCCATACTGCCTCCGTACCAAAGATCAGCGCACCAAATGCCCAACCAAGAGCCATGCAAAAAATACGAATACCAACCATCTGGCTGTTACTCATTACCGGCTGCCTCTCTCTTCACTCACAACCTAGACTCTTACTCTCTGCAATTAGCGTCATACCAAGCATCATCTGATTCAGACCATGCCCCATACTGGAGGGAACTTCTGAGATCTTTACATTTCGCTTGGGTATTTGAGCAACCAGTTAGGAGCGACCCTGCTACTACAAGCGAGAGCGCCAGCGACAAAGTTTTAACTCGAGTAACTTTCATTTCAATACTCCCTCTAATTTCTTTTAGTTCCGTACTGTTGCCGAAGTGTTCAAAACATCGGTTTTTGCCCATACATCGACAATTCTGCGGTTCTGTCCGCCTTTGAAAATCCACAATGCATCTAACAAAGAAACTGCGAGCGATAGGAGCGACATTAAGAGAGATCCCAAGGAACTGAAAAGCGAGACATCGTAATAAGTTGGATCTGTCCAGTAATTTACATCGAATAAATAAGGCTCGAATGCAAGCTGCAAAACCGTGAAAGGCAATGTCATTGCCATTGGAAGCAGGAACTGCCTAATTGCCATATGGCCCCATGTTGCGGTCTGTCCCGTGGTTGATGAAACTACCCGCAACTTCAAAATTTGTTTGCCTGGCGTCAGTCCTTTACCCCAAATGACAAGGCTCCAAATAATCCACCCGATGTAACAGGTACAGAGAAGTAGGGCGACATCTAAGGCAATGGCACCAAGCCGATGCTGGGGTGATGCCTTGGGTTCCATTTGATAGTTTTCCATATCGGAATTCTACTCCGCGAGAACATTTAAATGCAGAATTGCCAAAAAATTTGTTCAAAAGACCGGTCAACTCCTTGTTTTCGAGCGACCCGGAGGGAATACTTAATCATCCTTCGCTGTCAGGGGTTGGATCAATAACTAAAGGAGAAGAACGATGAGCGGAACAGGAGCTCCAAAAACTAACGGTATGGCCATCACAGGCTTCGTTTGTAGCCTACTTTGCTGGCCATTAGGTTTAGTTTTCAGCATTCTTGGAATGAGCCAAACAAGCAAAGATCCAAGCCAAGGTGGTCGCGGTTTGGCAATTGCCGGACTAGTCATCTCGATTGTATGCGCAGTCCTTACAATTTTCTTCTGGAGCGCATTTGCTGCAGTACTAGGCATGGAAGCATAAAGCTACTGAAAACTTCTATTGGGCAGTCAGGTTTGTTATGAATCTGACTGCCCAATTTTTTATTTCAAAGCTAGGGATCGAGAGACTGCAACGAGTTAAATTCTCAATCCGTTTTTTAGCCCTTCTCGCTCTCCTTTTCCTCGGAAGATTTTTGGCAGTGCGCTCATCAGGATTCAGTACGGGTCCGTCCGTATGTTTGTTTAGGAATGTCACTGGATTACCTTGCCCATTTTGTGGAAGCACGAGATCTGTAGGACATATATTGCAAGGCGAATTCAGCGATGCTTTATATTCGAATCCTTTGGGATATTTCGGCCTGGGATTTCTTATTGTGCTCTTTCTATCACCGGCAACAATTAAAAGTGCAAGTTCATCCGTGGCTCAAAAATGGTGGACTCTTACTCAGAGAAATCAGATTGTGATAACGGTCGGCCTGATTGTGCTGGCATGGGTAGTAAATACACCCAGATTGCTTTAAAAGTTATTTAAAGACCTCAGCGCTTAGCCCGCCATCAATTTTGATGTCAGTGCCGGTAATAAATCCTGACTCGTCATTGATGAGAAAGTACACCAGGGCCGCTACTTCTTGAGGGGTTCCCAATCGATTGAGTGGGTGAAATGCTGCCCATTCGCGAGCTGCATCTTCAAGTTTTCTTCCAAGAATATCCTCGGCAACGATTCGCACTAAAGGCGTATTGATCGTTCCTGGAGAAATACTGTTGCACCTGATGCCATCTAGGGCATGATCTACGGCGATCGCACGAGTCAGCGCCAATATTCCCGCTTTCGATGCGGAGTATGCAGCGGTTGTTTTCTGGTTCATATGTGCCAATACCGAAGCAGTATTAACAATCGAACCAGAACCGTTTCGCTTGAAAATTGGGACCGCGTAAGAAGAGGAGATGAACTGTGCGGTGAGATTAACACGCAGGGTGTATTCCCAATCCTCAAGCGAGAGCACATCTACCGTTCCATATCTTGCTATTCCGACATTGTTGAAAACACCATTGAGTTGGGGCATCTCGGCCTCAGCAAAGGTGAAGGCGCTTTTGATTTCATCAGGGCTAGCCACATCACAGTGGACTGTCTTGATATTCGTTGATGACTTTGCAAGATCAGCTAGTTCTTTATCCAAGATGTCAGCAGCAACGACATTCCACCCACGTTCGCTGAAGTACTTGGCAGTTTCCCCACCAATCCCGCGAGCTCCTCCGAATATGAGGATTCCCTTGTTTGAGTTATCTGTCATTTGACTGCTACTCCGTATCTGTTGCTTGCGCTGCCCTTAAATGAAGTTTTGACTCGAAATAGCGAACCTGCCAGCGGATCTTTGCTTAAGGTTTCGGCGTCCATTCCATATTGGGCAGTGGTTATGTAGAGCTCTGACATGTCCGGCCCACCGAAGCAGCAGCTTGTCACTTGTGTGGCAGGGACTGAGACAGTGTGAGTCAATTTCCCTGAAGCATCAAATCGTCGAACTGCTGAGCCGCCAAAGAGTGCAACCCAGATTCCGCCATCTTCATCTGTGGTCATGCCATCAGGAATCACGCCCGGATCATCGAAATGTACAAAGGGCTTGCGGTTACTCAGTTCGCCACTTGTGAAATCGAAATCAAAGGAATCGACTCGTGAAGTCATAGAATCAATAAAGTACATAGTTTTTTGATCTGGGCTCCAGCCCAATCCGTTAGCAATTGTTAAATCGGAGAGGACTTCCTTGAGATTTTCTGAATCAAAACTGTATAGCGAGGCAGCGCCTGCCTTGAAATCAAATGCCATCGTGCCTACCCAGATGCGTCCGTTAGCATCGCATTTGGCATCGTTACATCTAATCGAAGCGTCTCCGAAGTCGATCGGGGCTAGCAACGTCTTTAAGTCACCGTCTCTGGTTGCCGCATAGAGACCATCTCGCGCAGCGACAATGAGCTGCGAGTCATGGCCCAGAAGAACCGCACCGATCTCTTGGTCGAAGGTGATTGTCTGAATTGATTTACTAGATGGAGTAAAGATGTGAACCTGTTTATTTGAGATATCAACAAAATAGAGCTCTTGCTTCGAGCTATCCCAGAAGGGTCCTTCACCGAGATTGCAATCTAGCTTTATGGCCAGCTCTGCACTAATAGTTTGAGACATGTATCAATCCAATCACTTTGCTTGAGAGGTCCGAACAATTACTTCATCGGAGGAGCGAACCCAAGGTTGCAGCGTGACTCCGTGTCCGTCGGCATCAGATATGGAAATTCTTCCGTCTTCAATTTTTGGCATTCCATCGGTGAAATCCCCATACCAAGTATTAATAAATGCGCGAACAGTTTCTTGGAGGAAGCCATTTCGCTGTGAAAGTGAGAAATGGGTGCTAATAGCCAGTGCCACAGGGCCGGTGCAGTCGTGAGGTGCAACGGGAACTGCAAAGAGATCTGCTAGAGATGCGACTTTTCTCGCTTCAGTTAGCCCACCGGTCCAAGAAATATCAACTGTTAAATAATCTACAACTCCATTTTCCAGGAGTGGAAGCACCTGTTTACGGCCGACTGCCGTTTCACCTATGGCGATCGGTACCGAAATTTCTCTGCGAAGCTGAGCCAACGCATCCACGGCATCTGGACGCAGAGGATCCTCAACCCAGAATGGCTTGTATGGAGTGATCGCATCAATAATCCGCTTTGCAGATGGTCGATTCCAGAGTCCATGGAGCTCAATCATTAAGTCCATATCCATTCCAACCTCATCGCGAATGGCAGCGATTATCTTTACACCCTCATCTAACTCGTGCTGTGAAATTGAATTTCCAAATGATTTCTCGGCTGCTGTATCAAAAGGCCAGATTTTCATGCCTTTGATGCCACTGTCACTTAATTCGCGGGCTAACTTCGCAGGAGTATTCAAAAATGCGTATAAATCTTCATATGTATTCTCGTCAGCTTCTGAAACGCCCCAGTTTTTTGGACGCTGACTTGACGATTTTTTCATGTAAGCAGAGCCGGCACAGGTGTTATAGATCTTTATAGAATCTTGCAGCTTGCCGCCGAGAGAATCTGCCAAAGTTGTATGAGTTCTCTTACCCCACAGGTCCCATACCGCAATGTCTAGAGCGCCTATGGAGCGAACTTCAATTCCACCACCTTGGAAGCCAACGTAAGGCGATAAAGCAACACTCAATGACTCTGGGTTTATATTCGCGTTTTCAAAGACCAGTGGAGCGGCAATTGTGTGGATGTACTCTTCGATCACTGTTGCGCTAAAGAAAGATTCCCCGAGGCCAACATTGCCCTTGTCGTCATGAACTTCTACCCATAGCGATGAAGGGTGCGCCAACGGCCTGAAAGTTTCAATCTTGGTTATCTTCAACGGTCGATCCCTTTTCTCGTAAACAGAGCGCTTTATTAGACGCTCAGCCTAGCCTTCTGGGGTACTACGTCAACTCTTTTCGAACCGCCATTGCTAGCGCCTCGTAATCGGCAGGGGTGTTGTAGAGATGGCCGGAGATGCGGAGGAAGAATTTGTCGCCAAAAATCGTACCTGGAACTTCAATTTTATACTCAGACGAAAACTTGCGACCGAGTGCGACAAGACCGTCTATCCCGCCCTTCAGATTGTGAATTGGTACAACACCCATCGGTAGATTCTCTTCACGTAATTCATCAGTGCCGACGCCAAGTTCGGCCATAACCAGGTCGCGCCCATATCGCATACGCTGTTGGTGAGCTTTTCGCACTCGATCCCAACCAAATGTTTCATAAAATTCGATTGCACGAGGGGCGGCAAGCCACGGAGATAGATCCACCGTGCCAAGCATGTCGAACTGCAATGGATATGGTTGAAATTCATTCCACGAAACAACAAGTGATTGAACTATTCCTTGCCAACGTGGAGCGATGCGGTACACACCCGCACCTTGTGGGGCGCTTACCCACTTATGTAAATTTCCAAACCAGAAATCTGCATCGAGGGCATCTAGATCTGTATCGAAGTTTCCTGGTGCATGAGAGGCATCGACTGTGATTGCGATTCCGTGCTTCTTGCACAATGCGCTGAGCTCAAAGATGGGAAAGGTTCGCGCTGTTCCTGATGTGACATGGTCAACGACGAGCATCACAGTCTTTGCGTTAATTGCCGCCTCGACAATTTTTACAACTTCTTCATCGGGAGTTAAACGAGGAACGGGTAGCTCTA
>JBILIJ010000022.1:0-19901 GCA_044350045.1 Candidatus Planktophila sp.
GCGTGAACTCCTCGACAGTGGAGTCCATTTTGGACATCAGACACGTCGATGGAACCCAAAGATGAAGCGTTTTATTTTCACAGAACGCAATGGCATCTACATCATCGATATTCAGCAATCACTTGCTCTGATCGATCAGGCGTATGCCTTCGTAAAAGATACAGTTGCAAAGGGTGGCCACGTTCTATTCGTTGGCACAAAGAAGCAAGCACACCAGCCAATAATCCAGCAGGCAGCACGAGTTGGTATGCCAACCGTGACAGAGCGCTGGTTGGGTGGAATGCTCACCAACTTTCCAACTGTCTACAAGCGTATTCAGCGTCTTAAGGAGCTTGAGGCTCTTGAGAATGCAAATGACATGTTGCTTACAAAGAAAGAACTTCTTGTTCTTCGTCGTGAGCGCGAAAAACTTCACAAGAACCTTGACGGTATCCGTCACATGACCAAGTTGCCTTCAGCGATCTGGGTTGTCGATACCAAGAAAGAGCACCTCGCGGTAGCAGAAGCAAAGAAGCTGGGTATCCCAGTAATTGCAATCCTTGACACCAACTGCGATCCAGATGAAGTTGATTTCAAGATTCCTGGTAACGATGATGCAATCCGTTCAATCGAATTGCTTACTCGCGTAATCACAGATGCAATTGTTGAGGGCCTCAAGGCTCGTACAACGACAACAACTGCAGATGTAAAGCCAGTTGAGGCAGCAACTGCCGAGACAACAACTGCTGAACTTGAGACTGCGATCCTAGAATCCGCAGCTCCAGCAGAAACTCCGGAGGCGTAAGAATTGGCTAACTACACAGCAGAAGATGTAAAGCGTCTGCGCGAAGCAACCGCTGCCGGAATGCTTGATTGCAAGAAAGCTTTAGATGAAGCAGATGGCGATTACAACAAGGCCCTAGACATCATCCGTGTTAAGGGACTTAAAGGCGTGACAAAGCGCGAAGGTCGTCTGACATCAAATGGTCTTGTTGTTGCTAAGGTCGCAGGAGATCTTGGCGTCATGCTCGAACTCAACTGCGAGACAGACTTCGTTGCAAAGGGCGAGCGTTTTATTGCTCTCGGTGATGAACTCGTAGAGCACCTTCAATCAAGTAAGAGCGCAGATGTCGAAACATTTCTTGCCTCAACCATGGCAAATGGAAAGACTGTTCAGTTTGTAATCGATGAAGGCAATGCCACATTGGGCGAGAAGATCGAAATCCGCAACGTTGCCGTGATTGAAGGACCGGTTGGTCTCTATCTTCACAAGACCAGCCCAGATCTTCCACCACAAGTGGGCGTTCTAGTATCACTTGCAAAGGAAGCAGCAGAAGTTGGTAAGGATGTTGCCCAGCACATTGCAGCATTTGCGCCAAAGTTTGTTCATCGCGATGACGTACCTGCAGATTTGATCGAGAACGAGCGCCGTGTTGCAGAAGCAACAGCGCGCGAAGAGGGAAAGCCAGAAGCCTCCCTTTCAAAGATCATTGAAGGTCGCGTAACCGGTTTTGTTAAGGAAGTTAGCTTGCTCGAACAGGCATTTGCTAAAGATGCCAAGAAGAGCGTGCAGCAGATCCTTGATGAGGCAGGAACCGCCGTCAAGAAGTTCCACCGTTTCCGCGTAGGTCAGTAGACTTAAGCAACGAAGTATTAGTTAGTCGAGAGGAGCACCCAATGCCCGGTACACGAGGTTCGTATCGGAGGGTGCTCCTTAAGCTTTCTGGTGAAGTTTTTGGTGGCAAGAAAGGCATCGGTGTTGATCCCGATGTTCTCGCAGATGTTGCAAAACAGATCGCAGCGGTTGTCCGCGAAGGAACTCAGATCGCAATTGTCGTAGGTGGCGGTAACTTCTTCAGAGGAGCAGAGCTTTCCGAACGCGGAATGGAACGCTCCCGCGCTGACTACATGGGAATGCTCGGCACCGTGATGAATTGTTTAGCGCTGCAAGATTTCCTTGAGAAAGAAGGCGTTGACACTCGTGTGCAGACTGCGATCACCATGGGACAGGTTGCAGAACCATATGTTCCTCGCAGAGCAATTCGTCACCTTGAAAAAGGTCGCGTAGTTATTTTCGGAGCTGGCGCTGGAATGCCGTTCTTTACAACCGATACCGTTGCCGCCCAGCGTGCACTTGAAATCGGCGCAGAGGCGCTCTTGCTTGCAAAGAGCGGGGTCGATGGCGTCTACAACGCAGATCCTCGCAAAGATCCAAGCGCAACTAAGTACGACTCAATTTCATACGATGAAGTTCTTCAAAAGTCTTTAGCCGTTGCAGATGCCGCAGCATTTAGTCTCTGCCGGGAGAATTCTCTGCCGATTGTGGTCTTTGATTTGATGTCGGCAGGCAATATCGGCCGAGCAGTTCGTGGCGAAAAGATCGGAACACTCGTTGCCTAAGCAACAAGTTGATACCTTTAAGACCTCTAATGACGGGATGGAACAATCATGGCAGATATAGCAACGCTTTTAGCTGATGCTGAATCGAAGATGAATAAGGCGGTTGAAGTCGCTAAAGATGACTTCGGCGCTATTCGCACTGGCCGTGCTCATCCTGCAATGTTCAACAAAATCATGGTCGATTACTACGGTACCTACACATCTCTATCTCAACTAGCCACGATTCAGATTCCAGAGTCGAGGATGGCTGTGATCTCACCTTTTGATAAAGGTGCCATGACCGGGATTGAAAAAGCCATCCGAGATTCAGATCTTGGCGTCAACCCCCAGACTGATGGCGTTGTGATTCGTGTGAATTTCCCTCAACTTACAGAAGAGCGTCGTAAGGATTACATCAAGGTGGCTAAGACCAAGGCAGAAGATTCAAAGATTTCAATGCGCAATATCCGTCGCCACGCAAAAGAAGCGATGGAAAAATTGGAAAAAGATGGCGATATTGGAAAAGATGATGTTGCACGCGGTGAGAAAGAGCTAGAGAAAGTCACTTCAGATCATGTTGCAAAGATCGACGAGCTACTCAAGCATAAGGAGACGGAACTTCTCGAAGTCTAGAGAGTTCCTAAATCCCTGTGAGTGATTTACATTCGATTAATGAGGCAATCAACAAGCGCGCAGGTCGCAAGTTGCTGCCATCTATTCTTGTCGGACTTGGCCTCATCTTTCTTATCTGGGTATCACTTGCTTTTGAACGAGTAATTTTCGCTGGCCTTATCTCAATCGCTCTGATTCTGGCTATTCAAGAACTCTCACGGGCATTCACATCAGTCGGTTTTGTAAACTCATTTAGAACTTTGGCAGTCGCAGTCTTTGCAATCTCTATGACTACCTGGTTTGCGGGGATCAACGGGTTAGCAGTTTCTACCGCTGCAAGTTTTACCTTTATCCTCCTGCTCTCACTAAGACACGGCACCGAACACTTTATTAAACGTGCTAGCTCAACTGCCTTGGCGCTGCTCTACCTTCCATTCTTAGGCGGCTTCATCATCTTGATAGCCCGTCCTGAGAATGGACTCGCAGCGGTAATGACATTTCTTGTTCTCATTGGATGCAATGACACCTTTGGTTATCTCGTCGGTGTTTTGATTGGAAGACATCGATTTGCGCCAACTATCAGCCCAAAGAAATCTGTTGAAGGTCTCATCGGCTCGATTATTGCAACTTCCGTAGGTGGAGCACTTGCTTTTCATTACATCCTAGAAAGTGATTATCGCTTCGGTATTGCAACCGGCTTGATGACAGTCTTTACCGCAACGTGTGGTGACTTGATTGAGAGTGCCATGAAGAGAGATATGTCCATAAAAGATATGGGCACTTTATTGCCGGGCCATGGTGGCGTGCTTGATCGCATCGACTCTGCAATATTTTCAGCACCTGCAATCTACATCGCTCTTGAGCTCGTCAAACGGTTCTCATGAAAGAGATCCCACTAGTTTTTGATGAGCCAGTTCAGAAGAAGAAAGCACCTAAACATCTCGCCGACCTCTCACCTGCCGAGCGCAAGACATGGGCAGCTGAACTTGGTTTTCAGCCATTTAGAGCATCACAGGTAGCAACACATTATTTCTCTCACCTTTCAGATAAGCCCGAGCAATGGAGTGATATCCCTGCTGATCAGCGCGAGGCGATCGCAGAGGCCCTGACGCCAAAGCTCGTGGAACTTGTTACTACCCGAACGACAGATGGGGGAATGACTCGAAAAGATTTATGGAAACTTCATGATGGAGTTCTCGTCGAGTCGGTACTGATGCGATACACCGATCGTGTAACGGTCTGCATCTCATCCCAGGCAGGGTGCGGAATGAATTGCCCATTTTGCGCTACGGGCCAGGCCGGCCTCACACGCAATCTCACAGCAGGTGAAATCACAGAACAGATTGTTGCCGCAGCGCGTGCCTGCCATGATGGCGAATTACCTGGCGGGCCTACGAGATTATCAAATATTGTATTTATGGGTATGGGTGAACCTTTAGCAAATTACAACGCCGTTGTCCGCACTCTGCATAACATCGTAGATCCAAATCCGGACGGTCTGGGCATTAGTGCGCGATCAGTTACCGTTTCAACGGTAGGCCTTGTTAACGGAATCGAAAAGCTGATGGATGAAGGTATTAATTGCACATTGGCAGTTTCACTTCATACCCCTGACGATGAACTGCGCGATACCTTGGTGCCGATTAACAATCGATTTAATGTTCGCGAAGTCCTTGCCGCAGCCGATGCCTACGAGAAAAAGACTGGCCGCCGCTATTCCATCGAGTACGCATTGATCAGAGATATCAATGATCAATCCTGGCGTTCAGATTTACTGGGGCGCTTACTTAAAAGTCGTAACGCACACGTGAATCTGATTCCACTTAATCCAACTCCAGGGTCAAAGTGGACTGCTTCTCGACGTGAGGATGAAGCTGAATTCGTACGAATCCTTGAAAGCTATGGGGTCCCTGTGACGGTGCGCGATACTCGTGGCCGTGAGATCGATGGGGCATGTGGCCAATTGGCCGCTGCCGAAAAGGGAAAAGAATAAGTAGACTCGGCGACATGGATATCCGTGAAGCAGTAGCCGCGTATGAAAGTTCCACCCAATTTTTTCTCAACTTGGCACGCGCGGTAACGCCAGAACAGTTAGATGTGCACCATGAAAATGGTTGGTCTGCTCGACAAATCATTCACCATGTTGCAGATTCTGAGGCGCAGTCATATGCGCGACTTCGGCGATTGGTGGCAGAACCTGAAGGAAGTGTGATTCAAGGTTATGACGAGGGCGCATGGGCCGAATCTGAAAAACTCGGATATAAAGATTCTCCAGTAGAGAACTCAATTGCAGTCTACGCTGCGGTGCGTGCAGGTTCACTTGATGTACTCAAGCGTTTAGAAGAATCTGATTTGGAAAAATCAGGAGAGCATTCCGAGAGCGGAAAGATTACGATTGAAAAATGGTTAGTAAATTACACAAAGCATCCTCTCGATCACGGCGATCAATTAATTCGAGCAACTAAGGGGCAGGAATAACTCATGAAAAAGCTATCGAACTTCATCAATGGAAAATCAGTTGATTCATCATCCGGTGAGACCACAACACTGATTAACCCGGCCACCGCTACACCGTTTGCTACCGCTCCCAAGTCCAACGCCGCCGATGTTGATCTAGCGATGAAGTCAGCTGCTACAGCATTTGAGGGCTGGAGAGATTCAACACCTTCAGAACGCCAGCGCGCACTGTTAAAAATTGCAGATGCAATCGAATCTCGCGCAGAAGAATTTGTCGCTATTGAGTCTGAAAACTGTGGAAAGCCATTAGGACTTACCGCATCTGAAGAAGTTCCTCCGATGGTGGATCAGATTCGCTTCTTTGCAGGAGCTGCCCGAAATCTTGAAGGTAAATCAGCTGGTGAATATATGCGCGGCATGACTTCTTTTGTGCGCCGCGAACCAATCGGTGTCTGCGCACAGGTAACTCCATGGAATTACCCGATGATGATGGCCGTCTGGAAGTGGGCACCTGCAATTGCGGCAGGAAACGCAGTCGTGCTCAAGCCAAGTGATACAACTCCAGCTTCTACTGTCTTTATGGCTCAGATCATGAGTGAATTCTTACCTGATGGTGTGATCAATGTGATCTGCGGTGAACGTGAAACTGGCGCACTACTAGTTGACCACGCAACACCTTCAATGGTCTCGATTACCGGATCAGTTCGCGCCGGAATGGAAGTTGCTGGAGCTGCAGCAAAATCACTCAAGCGTGTACACCTAGAACTTGGAGGCAAGGCACCTGTCGTTGTCTTTAATGATGCAGATCTACAGGCAGCGGCCGAAGGAATTGCGATTGCCGGATTTTTCAATGCGGGACAAGATTGCACAGCAGCTACTCGCGTTCTTGTGCAAGCAGGCGTCTACGAAGAGATGGTGAAGTTGTTAGCAGATCAAGCAACTAATCAGATCGCCATGGGAATGCCAAATACTGATGTACTGGTTGGTCCAGTCAACAACGCATCCCAATTTGCTCGCGTCAATGGATTTATCGAGCGTGTTCCATCCCACGCCCGGATCGTGGCTGGTGGATCACCGAATACCTTGGGTGGATATTTCATCGCGCCAACAGTGATTGCAGATCTCAAGCAGAGTGATGAGTTAATCCAGAGCGAGATCTTTGGACCCGTCATTACCATCCAGAAATTTAGCGACGAGGCAGAGGCGATTGCACTGGCCAACGGCGTTGATTACGGCCTTGCCTCATCAATCTGGACCAAGGATCATGGGCGTGCGATGCGCCTTGCCAAGGCCTTTGACTTTGGTTGCGTCTGGATCAATACCCATATTCCATTGGTTGCCGAGATGCCTCATGGAGGTTACAAGCGCTCTGGATACGGCAAGGATCTCTCCAGCTACGGCTTTGAGGATTACACCCGAATCAAACATGTGATGAGCAACCTCAACGCCTAAATTTGGCAAGAAATTTCACCTGAAATTACCTCAAATTAGTTTGGCCATGAGGGCCAATCGGCTCCATAATGGGCCCTGCACAACCGTCCCTTGTTCCGGAAAATAAAAAGGAGCCCATCTACATGGCTAATTCACCTAAGTCCCAAGCTTTATCGCAAGAAGCACGTGCAATTCTTAACTCTAAATTTTCTCGCCGTGCACTTGTTGCCGGTGCAGGAGCACTAGGTGGAGCAGCTCTGCTGACTTCATGTGGATCAGGCGGCGATGCCGCGTCAACATCAGGTTCAGTTCGTTGGGGCAATTGGCCTCTCTATCTTGATTACGACGAAGAGACACAGCTCTACCCAACTCTTGAAGCGTTCACAGAATCAACAGGAATTGCAGCAGAGTACTTTGAAGATTACAACGATAACGATGAGTTCTTTGGAAAAGTACAAGCACAACTCAAACTTAAAGAAGATATTGGTTATGACATCGTCACTCCAACCGACTGGATGGCAGCTCGCTGGATCCGTCTTGGATACACACAGACATTTGATAAGGCAAATATTCCTAATGCAGGAAATATTCTTGACACCCTTGCGTCTCCTTCATTTGACCCAACACGCGATCACACAATGACGTGGCAAGGCATCATGGGTGGATTTGGTTGGAACACCGAGAAGGTTCCTGGCGGAGTTCGTACTCTTGATGACCTATTTGCACCTGCAAATAAAGGCAAGATCGTTGTTCTCTCTGAGATGCGCGACACCATCGGAATTATCTTGCGTTCACGCGGTGTAGATCTGCAGACAGTGACTGAAGATCAGTTTATGAGCGCTGTTGAATTCCTAGAACAGAAAGTAACCGATGGTTGGATTCGTGGTGTTAAGGGCAATGAATATGCAGAAGACCTTACTGCTGGAGACGCTGTCGCTGTTATTGGTTGGTCTGGAGATATGTTTATTCTTAAGGATGAATATGAAGGGAAGTTTGACTTTGCAATCCCTGAGTCTGGTGGAACCATTTCCGGTGATAACTTGATGATCCCTTACACGGCAACAGCTGAAGCAAAAGCCAGCGCTGAAAAGCTGATCAACTGGTATTACGATCCTGCAATTGCTGCAGAAGTGGCCGCGTACGTTAACTATGTAACTCCTGTAAAGGGTGCCCAGGCCGAGATGGAGAAGATTGATCCAGATCTAGCGGCGAGTGAATTTATCTTCCCAACTGAAAAGACGATGGCTAACCTCTCTGTCTTCCGTTCACTTACACCTACTGAAGAAACTTCATGGTCAGAGGCCTTCCTTAAGGCAGCCGGCAACTAAGTGAGCGATAGCGCAAACTCTGCACGCGGTGATCTCAAACTCACATCTATCACCAAGAGTTATGGCGACTTCACGGCAGTTGATGATCTCTCTTTGACCATCCCTGAAGGTTCATTCTTTGCATTACTTGGACCTTCAGGGTGTGGCAAGACCACAACGCTTCGAATGGTGGCTGGTCTAGAAGAGCCAACTGTGGGAAGTATCCACTTAGGTTCTACAGACATCACACACACCAAGCCATATCAGCGCCCGATCAATACTGTTTTTCAGAACTACGCACTCTTCCCGCACTTAACCATCTTTGAGAATATTGCATTCGGCTTGCGCCGTCGCGGACTCAAAGATGTTGATAATGCTGTAAATAAAGTGCTTAACCTTGTAGAACTTCCTCATCTAGCACAACGTAAACCAACGCAACTTTCAGGTGGACAGCAACAGCGCATCGCACTTGCCCGCGCCATTGTTAATCGACCAGCACTTCTCCTCCTTGATGAACCTCTCGGAGCGCTCGATCTTAAGTTGCGCCGCCAGATGCAGATTGAACTCAAGTGGATTCAAAAAGAGGTCGGGCTCACTTTCGTTCACGTTACCCACGATCAGGAAGAAGCCATGACCATGGCTGACACGATCGCGGTCATGAATGAAGGAAAGATCGAGCAGATGGGAAGCCCAGCTGATCTCTACGACAATCCAAAAACAGCATTTGTTGCAAACTTCCTCGGTCAATCAAACCTGATCAAGGGATCTCTTGTTGGAACTGATGCAGACTCTCTCATCGCAGATCTCTTTGGACAGAAAGTGTCGATTCCGCGTTCTCGTTCTCACGCAGCCGATGCCTCGATTTATGCCGGTATCCGCCCAGAAAAGTTCCGAATTTCTCTCCTTCAAACCCCCACATCGGGCAATGTATTAAGCGGTGGAAAGATTGAAGATGTTTCATATATCGGTGTCTCGACCCAGTATCAAGTGATGATGCCGTGGGGACAAGAGCTCATGGTCTTTGAGCAGAACGATGATGGCGTTGCACCGTTTCAGATTGGCGATGCAGTAAATATCTCTTGGGAGCCAATCTTTACGTTTGCTCTTCGCGGAGATGAAGACGCTGAAGCTGGTACCGAAGTAATGCCTGAAGATCTAGACGAAGAGTAATCAAAAGACTCCGGCTATGAAGAAGATAAGCACCCCCTACCTTTTACTTCTTCCTGGTTTTGCCTTTCTTCTTACATTTTTTATTCTCCCGATAGTAAGCCTTGCTCAAGTTTCGACTGCTACCCCGATCAAGGGTGGTGATATTGGTGAGTTTGAACAAACTCTCAGGTTTAGAAATTATCTGGAAGCTTTTCTTGAGAGTAGAGAGCACTTCGGAAGATCACTTATTTATGCACTCCTTGCAACCATTATTGCGCTCTTGATCTCTTATCCACTGGCATATGCCTTGGCATTCAAATCTGGAAAATATAAGAACCTACTTCTCGTGCTTGTCATCGCTCCGTTTTTCACCTCGTTTTTACTTCGAACTGTCGCTTGGAAGCAAATTTTAGGAGAAGAGGGCTTTGTAGTTCCTTCACTTCGTACCATGGGAGTAATTAGTGAGGGCACCACATTAACTGCAACGGCGGGGGCTGTGATTTTTGGTATGGCATATAACTTCCTACCATTCATGACACTACCTCTGTATGCATCTATTGATCGAATTGACCCGCGCACTCTTGAAGCATCGGGAGATCTATATGCCAACGGCTTTACAACATTTCGGAGAGTGACTTTGCCACTATCGATGCCAGGAGTTGTCGCTGGAACTTTGCTTACATTTATTCCTGCTGCAGGTGATTATATTAATGCCGAGTTGTTAGGCGGACCAAATAACAAAATGATTGGTAATGTCATCGAGTCGAAATTTCTAGTACCGAACGCCCCAACAACGTCTGCCCTTTCATTCATGCTCATGGCCCTAATTTTGCTCATAGTTACTCTTTATATTCGTAAAGCTGGAACGGACGAGGTCGTATGACGTCACCAAAGAAAGAATCTATTGTTTCGCAGCGACCATTGGGTGCAGTGATATCACGTTGGTTTGGGCGAAATTTGATTCGTATCTACATGGCTTTTGTATTTGCCTATCTGTTTATTCCAGTGCTCTATACCTTTGTATTTTCATTTAATGATTCAGGTAAGTCGAACCTCATCTGGAAAGGCTTCACATTTGACAAGTGGCTAAATCCTTGCGGTGCACCGCAGGTATGCGAGGCTCTTGGAAACTCAATTAAAATCGGCTTATTGGCTACGATATTTGCAACAATTTTAGGAACACTCATCGCTTTTGCGATCAGTCGTTACTCTTTTAAAGGTCGTTCAGCATCAAATCTCCTGATCTTCCTTCCGATGGCAACTCCAGAGATTGTGCTCGGCGCATCCATCCTCTCTCTCTTCCTCGTACTGCAGATTAATCCAGGTTTCTGGCCGACCGTTATTGCCCACGTTGTCTTCTGTATCTCATTCGTCGTCGTTACAGTCAAAGCTCGCATTGCATCCCTTGATCCCCGGCTCGAACAGGCCGCGATGGATCTCTACGCAAATGAATTTCAAACATTTCGTCGTGTGACCTTGCCATTGGTTGCACCAGGAATTGCAGCGGCGGCACTTCTTGCCTTTAGTCTCTCTTTTGATGACTTTATTATCACCAACTTCAACTCTGGCCCAGTGATCAAAACTTTTCCAGAGTTCATTTATGGGGCGGCAGCACGCGGTATTCCAGCACAGGCCAACGTAATTACCTCTACCGTCTTTTTCCTAGCCTTAGCCCTTGTTATCGTTGGACAAGTAGTAAGCAATAAGCGTAAAGTTTCTTAAATGGTCAACCACGGCAATATGTACGGTCCGGATTTCACCTTCCTAGGTATTGCCCGATGCGACCTCGATGATCCATCAACCTACGCTGATGCGGATGTAGTCATTGTCGGAGCGCCAATAGATTCAGGAACATCGCATCGATCTGGTGCCAAATTTGGTCCGCAAGCGATTCGCGGGGGAGATTATCTTCCACATGATGCCAGTCGCCCACATCTAGCGCTGCGTACAGATGGCTTGAAAGATCTCACCGTTGTTGATGCTGGAGACTTGATGATGCCTGGGGGAGACCTTGTTGCTTCCCTTGCTGTCCTGCGCGAAGCAACGGAGAAAATTTCACGAGCTGGTGCCATTCCAGTAATTCTCGGAGGCGATCACTCGGTCTCTTCTGCAGATGTTGCAGGAATTGCAAACCATCGTGGCCATGGAAAGATTTCAATGATCCACTTTGATGCACACGCCGATACGGGTGAAGATCACTTCGGTGCACTGATCGGACACGGAACTCCGATGCGTCGCCTCATTGAAGATGGATATATGCGTGGAGATCGCTTCTTACAACTAGGTCTTCGTGGATATTGGCCGGATGAGGTAACCCTTGCATGGATGCGCGATCAAGGTATGCGCTCATATGAGATGACCGAGATTCATCATCGAGGACTTAACACCGTGCTAGATGAATCTTTTGCAACCCTGACCGATGGTTGCGATGGAGTATTTCTCTCAGTTGATATTGATGTTGTCGATCCAGGAATGGCGCCAGGTACCGGAACTCCAGAACCTGGCGGAATGACATCGCGCGAATTGCTGGAAGCGGTCAGACGAATCTGTTTGGAACTTCCTGTTGTAGGAATCGATATAGTCGAAGTTGCACCAGCTTTTGATTCGGCAGATATCACCGCAATTTTGGCAAATCGCGTTGTTCTTGAGGCTTTAAGTGCCATCGCCAAGCGCCGTAACGGAAGCAGTTATTCACCCACACAAAATCTTCTGGACCGTTAATTCATGCGTGATGTTGTCATCCTTGGTTCAACTGGATCGATCGGAGTACAGGCTCTAGAAGTTATAGCCGCACACCCAGAACTCTTTCGCGTCCTAGCCCTGAGTGCTGGCGGCAAGAACACTGACTTACTTATCGAGCAGGCAAAGCGATTTAAAGTTCCTGTTGTCGGTGTTGCCGCGCATGCCGATCGTGTACGCGAGAATTTACCCGGCGTACAAGTAATTGATGGCCCGCAAGCATCAGCTGAAATTGCAGCAATTACTTGTGATGTCGTCCTTAATGCGATTACAGGATCTATTGGACTCGGACCAACTCTGGCAGCACTCAAGGTGGGAAACACTCTGGCATTGGCAAATAAGGAATCACTCGTTGCCGGTGGCGAAATCGTTATGTCCATTGCAAGGCCGGGACAACTTCTTCCGGTTGACTCAGAACATAGCGCCCTGTACCAAGGGTTGAAGTCCGGAAAATTAAGTGAAGTTTCACGACTAGTGCTTACTGCAAGTGGAGGTCCATTTAGAGATCGCGATGACTTGTCTACAGTAACCATTACAGAAGCACTCGCGCATCCAACATGGGCGATGGGTCCGGTTGTAACAATTAATTCTTCAACGCTAGTAAATAAAGGTCTAGAAATTATCGAAGCGCATTACCTCTTTGATATTCCTTATGAGCAGATCGAGGCAGTTATTCACCCTCAGTCGATTGTGCATTCGTTTGTCGAATTCAATGATGGCTCAACAATTGCCCAGGCAAGCCCACCCAATATGAAGGGGCCGATCGCCTACGCACTTTCATATCCCGATCGACTTAAGGGCGCTACCCCTGCAATTAATTGGACAGAAGCTTCCACCTGGAATTTCTCACCGATTGATCACTCCAAATTTCCAGCTGTTGATCTTGCTCGCCGGTGCGGCACTCTCGGTGGTGGACTCCCAGCAATATTTAATGCCGCTAATGAAGTTGCTGTTGCCGCATTTCTTGATTCTCACATTGGATACTCAGAAATCATCGATATAGTCGACGCTGTGGTTCAACAACTTTCTCCTTCGGCGATCTCTCCGCTGCGCGATCTGGCCGATGTCAGTGCAATCGAAGATGATGCTCGTCTTGTTGCACGTGAGACGATAAAGAAGGCGGCCCGTTGATGGAGATTCTAGGAATCATCGCATTTGTTGTGGCACTTTTACTTTCTGTGATGGTGCATGAATTCGGGCATTACATTACGGCGAAAAAGTTTAACTTTCAGGTCACCGAGTTTTTCTTAGGATTTGGTAAGCGCATCTGGTCTTACCGAAGAGGTGAGACTGAATTCGGAGTCAAGGCAATCCCTGCCGGCGGATACTGCAAGATTTCGGGAATGACGCCAGATGATGTGATGCCTGCCGGGCAAGAGTCCCGAGCTTTCTATACGGCTCGCTCATCTAAAAAACTTATCGTTCTTGGCGCAGGATCATTTCTCCACTTTGTTCTTGGTTTCTTTCTGCTCTTCACTCTTCTGGCAGGGGTCGGAGTCAACACAATTACACCAGTGATCAAAGAGGTCATTCCAGATTCTGCGGCTCTTGACGCTGGATTCCGAGTCGGTGATGAGATCACATCTATTGATGGTCAGGTCATCACTGATTGGGCTACAGGCTTTGATCTGATTCGCTCATCTAATGGAGCTCAGCTTCGATTTACCGTTGCTCGTGACGGGCAAGAGGTTTCACTCGTTGCAACCCCTCGACTCACGGATGTGGGGGGAGAGCAACGTTATCTTCTAGGAATTATCAATGAGATAGGTACTAAGCGCGTAGATGTGATCTCAGCAGGAAAAGAATCTGCAATTATAAGTAAGAATATGATTGTTGAATCTGTTAAATCATTAGCGTTATTGCCGGCAAAGATCCCAGAGCTCTGGGGACAAACATTTGGCGGCGAGGAACGCGATATCAATGGTTTAGTAGGAGTCGTAGGAGTGGCACGTGTTTCCGGTGAAACTATTGCTAGCGGAGATCAAAACTGGAGCCAACGAATCGGCACCTTCTTACTCATTATCGCTAGCCTAAATATCTTCGTCGGTATCTTCAATCTACTTCCAATCTTGCCCCTTGATGGTGGTCACATGGCAGTTGCAATTGCAGATGAGTTCAGGGCGTTTATTGCCAGATTACGTGGCCGTCCGCGACCTGCCCCAATAAATGTTCAGGTTCTTACGCCGATTACCGCCGTTGTTGTTGTGATCTTAATTGCCCTGACCCTGCTCCTACTTGTGGCCGACATAATCAATCCCATCTCGCTCAATGGCTAGAGTTGAGGCAGAATAGAGCCATGGTTGATCTTGGAATTCCATCAGCACCGTTAAAGACTCTCGCACCCCGTCGTAAGACCAATCAACTCATGGTCGGCAAAGTCGGAGTTGGAAGTGATCACCCGGTAAGTGTTCAATCAATGTGCACGACGCTCACATCAGATGTCAATGCAACCCTGCAACAGATTGCCGAGTTAACGGCATCAGGGTGCCAGATCGTACGTGTGGCTGTACCAAGTCAAGATGATGCTGATGCACTCGCACAGATTGCAAAGAAGTCACAGATTCCGGTCATCGCAGATATTCACTTCCAGCCTAAATATATCTTTGCAGCAATTGATGCAGGATGTGCTGCCGTTCGCGTTAATCCAGGAAATATCAAGCAATTTGATGACAAGGTGAAAGAAGTAGCGAAGGCTGCAGGGGATGTGGGAATTCCGATTCGTATCGGTGTTAACGCTGGCTCACTTGATCCACGACTGTTAGCAAAATATGGCAAAGCCACACCAGAAGCTTTAGCAGAATCTGCACTCTGGGAAGCATCACTTTTTGAAGAGCACGGATTTTCAAATATTAAAATATCGGTAAAGCATCACGATCCAGTCACCATGGTGAGCGCCTATCGTCTGCTGGCGGCACAGTGCAGCTATCCATTACACCTTGGCGTTACTGAAGCAGGCCCTGCCTTCCAAGCAACGATTAAATCTGCGACAGCATTTGGAATTTTGCTGGCGGAGGGAATCGGCGACACCATTCGAGTGTCAATGTCAGCACCTCCTGTTGAAGAGGTAAAAGTTGGAATTTCTATCCTTGAATCACTTAATCTACGCCAACGTAAATTAGAGATCGTTTCCTGTCCATCGTGCGGGCGTGCACAAGTTGATGTGTATACCTTGGCCGAAAAAGTTCAGGCCGGACTTGAGGGAATGACAGTTCCCCTACGTGTTGCCGTTATGGGTTGCGTTGTTAATGGCCCAGGAGAAGCCCGTGAGGCAGACCTTGGTGTTGCATCAGGAAATGGCAAGGGACAGATATTTGTTAAGGGCGTAGTTATTAAGACAGTCCCAGAAGCGCAGATTGTTGAAACTCTTATTGAAGAAGCCATGCGCCTTGCTGAAGAGATGGAAGCTGCAGGGGTTGCAAGCGGCAAACCGGAAGTTCTCACGCGCTAAAACTGCAAATTGTTCTACTCTCTCGGGTAGGCTCGCCCTATGTTGCGAATGTCTACCTTGTTCCTGCGCACACTGCGTGATGATCCTGCAGATGCAGAGGTTGCAAGCCATCGCCTCTTAGTTCGCGCGGGATATATCCGTCGAATTGGTGCAGGGATTTACTCGTGGCTTCCGTTGGGGGTCATCACACTTCGCAATATCGAAGGCGTAATTCGCCAAGAGATGGATGCTGCAGGATTTCAAGAAGTGCATTTCCCATCCCTTCTGCCTCGCGAACCGTATGAGGCAACCAATCGCTGGGAAGAGTACGGCCCATCATTGTTTAGGCTGCAAGACCGAAAAGGTGCTGACTATCTTTTAGGTCCAACACATGAAGAGATGTTTACCTTGATGGTCAAGGGGGAGTACTCCTCGTATAAAGACCTACCGCTTTCTATCTACCAAATTCAAACAAAGTTTCGCGATGAAGCGCGCCCACGTAGCGGAATCATCCGTGGGCGAGAGTTTGTAATGAAAGATTCGTACTCTTTTGATCTTGATGATGCCGGTCTAGATCTTTCGTATGAGAAGCACCGCGATGCCTATATAAAGACTTTTGATCGCCTTGGTATGAAATACAACATTGTCAGGGCTGTATCTGGAGCTATGGGCGGATCAAAGTCAGAAGAGTTCTTAGCGCCATGCCCAACCGGAGAAGATACCTACGTTCTCTGCCCATCATGTGGTTTTGCTGCAAACGTCGAGGCGATGGTTACCAAAGTTGATTCAGTAGATGCTTCCAAAACTCCTGCAATGGAAGAGCTCGATACACCGAATACGCCAACTATTGATTCGCTGGTGGATGTACTCAACGAACGCTTCGGCGGCGGCTTTACTGGTGGTCACACACTTAAGAATGTAATGGTGATGGCAGATAACAAAGCGATTTCCATACTTGTCCCAGGTGATCGCGAAGTTGATCTGAAGCGCTTCCAAGAAAACTGCGGCGGAATACATGAGCTTCGCACATTTGAAGATTCTGATTTTGCTAAATTCCCGGGTCTTGTTAAAGGTTATATCGGGCCGCAAGATGCTAAGGCGCTTGGGATAACAGTGTATGCAGATCCTCGAATTGCTCCGGGAACGTCATGGGTAACAGGGGCAAACAAAATCAATCGTCATGCACGCAATGTTGTTAATGGTCGTGACTTCACACCGGATGCATACATCGAAGCTGCTGAAGTTCGCGCGGGAGATGCGTGTCCTGAATGTGCAACTGCGGTCGTCATTGATCGCGCGATTGAAATTGGACATATCTTCCAACTTGGTCGCAAATATGCACAGTCACTTGCGCTCACAGTTCTTGACCAGAACGGAAAGTCCCAAGTTGTCACGATGGGCTCCTATGGAATCGGTGTAACCCGAGCCGTTGCAGCAATTGCTGAACAAACCCATGATGAAATCGGGCTTAACTGGCCAGTTAATATCGCACCTGCCAAAGTTCATATTGTTGCAACAGGTAAGGAGGACCTTCCATTTGACACAGCAGAAGCAATTGCAACAGAACTTGAATCAATTGGAATCAGCGTGATGCTCGATGATCGCCGCGGAACAAGCCCAGGAGTAAAGTTCAAGGATGCTGAATTGATCGGTAACCCAGTCATCGTAGTTGTCGGCAAATCTTTGGAACAAGGCAATGTAGAGCTTCGAGTTCGACGCACTGGTGACAAGCAAGAAATCCCGCTCACAGGGGCTGCGCGCGCAATAGCTGCTTTAGTAGATTCGCTCTAAAGCCTTCCTTGTGTTCTACGAATTAACTCTCACAACGATAATTTTCCTAATTTGTGCTGCATTTTGTGCGGGCTTAATTGACTCGATGGCTGGCGGGGGAGGGTTAATCCAGTTGCCCGCACTTCTTATCGGTTTACCTAAATTTGAAACTGTTGAAGTTCTAGGAACCAACAAACTTACCTCTGTCTTTGGCACAACTGCAGCGACCATTTTGTACCGCCGGGCAATTACATTTAATTTTCGATTGCTCTTTGCAATGGCGCTGCCGGCATTTATCGGATCCATTGCAGGGGCTCAACTGGCATCGACTATTCCGACAAAGGCCCTGCGTCCAATCATCGTTCTATTACTAGTGGCAGTTGTCATCTACACATGGCGACGCCCGCAGCTGGGGGCGGTTGAAGCACTCAAGCATTCACCAGCAAAACAAATTCGAATCGGGGCGATCGCCGCCGGCCTCATTGGATTCTACGATGGCTTGATTGGGCCAGGAACTGGATCATTTCTTATCCTCGTCCTTGTTGCCGTTCTTGGTTTTGCATTCCTGAACGCATCTGCGATGGCTAAGGTAATCAATCTCTGCACAAACCTCGGGGCAATTATGGTCTTTGGTCTCAACGGTTCCATACTGTGGAAACTCGGTCTTTTGTTAGCAGTGGCAAATATTGCTGGTGGATTAATTGGAGCCACCCTCGCGATAAGGGGCGGCTCGAGCTTTGTCCGCAAAATTTTCTTAGCCGTGACGACGCTACTGATATTTAAGGTGGGTTTAGACACAATCACAATGTGGTGATAAATTTAGCCTTACAACTTAACAATAATCGAATAGGTAGAACGAATATGGCACTTAAAGATCAAATCATCGAACTCTTAACTCCTGCAGTTCTTGAAGCCGGTTTTTACCTAGAAGACATTCATGTAGCCACCCCAGGAAGCCATCGAATAGTTACTTGTATTGTTGACGGTGATTCTTCCCTTAATCTTGATCAAGTAACTTCAGTGTCGCGCGTAATTTCTGAATTACTTGACGTAGCGCTATTTATGGGCGAAACCCCCTTTACTCTCGAAGTCACCTCACCTGGCGTTGATCGCCCATTGGTACTTCCTCGACATTTCGCAAAAAATCACGATCGCCTACTTAAGGTGATTCGTGTGGATGGCACTGAGGTCATTGGTCGAATTGCATCCAATACTGACGATAGCGTGACTTTGACTGTGGTCATCAAAAAGGAGAGCCATGAAGAAGTGGTTCAACTTGCTCATATCAAACGTGCTCTTGTTGAAATCGAATTCTCCCGCAAGGATGATAAGTAAATGCATGTAGATATGCAGGCACTGGCCGCACTTACATCAGAGAAAGCTATGCCAATCGAAGCCTTGATTACAGCAATTGAACTTGGGGTACTCACTGCCTACAACGAGTTACCAGAGGCTAAGCCTCGAGCATTCTCTCGACTCAATCGCGAGACCGGCGACGTTGTAATTCTGGTCCCTATCTATAACGAAGAAGGAGAAAGAGTTGCTGAAGAGGAAGACTGCCCAGAAGGCTTTGCGCGTAGTGCGACATCTGCCATTCGCCAAGTAGTTAAATTCAAAGTACGCGAAACTAATGATGCAGAAATTGTTGGTGAGTTCACGGGCTCTGTAGGAGATGTGATTTCAGGTGTAGTACAACAAGGTCGAGATCCAAAGATGATTAATGTGAATCTTGGTCGAGTAGAGGGTCGAATTCCGCCTCAGGAACAAGTTCCTGGTGAGATCTATAAACATGGTGATCGAATCAAATGTTTTGTAGTTGAAGTAAAGCAAGGACTTAAAGGTCCTGAGATTATGCTTTCACGAAGCCATCCAGCTCTAGTGAAGCAACTCTTTTCACTTGAAGTTCCTGAAATTCAGGATCGCATCGTAGAAATCATGGCAGTTGCGCGCGAGGCTGGACATCGCACAAAGATTGCGGTTCGCTCACATCGCGCAGGAGTTTCTCCAAAAGGTTCCCTTATTGGTCCGATGGGTTCTCGCTCACGTGCTGTGATGGAAGAACTTCATGGCGAAAAAATTGATATCGTCGACTGGTCTGAAGATCCCGCCGAATTTGTTGCTCACGCCCTTGCTCCGGCAAAGGTCACATCTGTTGAAATTGTTGATGAACTTGCACGTTCGGCTCGTGTCATTGTTCCGGACTATCAGCTCTCGTTGGCTATCGGAAAAGATGGGCAGAACGCACGATTGGCCGCACGCCTGACGGGATGGCGTATTGATATTCATCCAGACACACCCGTAACTCCCGCGTAAACCCATCCTCCGTTTAGGAATTTGCCGTGCCCTTGGCTAGACTGCGGGGGTGGAACGAACATGCATTGCATGTCGCAAGAAATACTCTTGGGATGAGCCTGCATCGAGTGAAGCTCTCGTTCGGATAGTCAGAGATGGTCTGGTACTTACTCCAGATCCTGATCGGATTTCAGCCGGACGTGGGGCCTGGATACATAGATCATGTGTAGCTCAAGCCATCGAGAGAAAGTCATTTAGGTCCGCTTTTAAGTGTTCCGACAATTTCGATCACTCATTACTAGAAGCGTTCATCGCCGATGAACCTAAAGAATTGGATGCGAAAGTTATGAAACTCAAAT
>JBILIJ010000045.1:0-5184 GCA_044350045.1 Candidatus Planktophila sp.
GCACAATCGCCGTACACCAAGGCGATATCCGAGATGCTGCCCTAGTCGAAAAGCTGATGGCACCCGCCGACCTCGTTCTACATATGGCAGCGGCCCTAGGCGTTAACACAATCTTGGAAAAGACAATCGAATCAGTATCTGTGAACTTCACCGGATCTGAGGTTGTATTACATGCGGCAACAAAATTAAAGAAGCGCCTCATCATCGCAAGTACATCTGAGATCTACGGCAAGAACCCAGAACAACCTTTACATGAAGAATCAGATCGCGTCGTCGGTGCCCCACAGAAAATTCGCTGGACATACTCAGATGCCAAAGCACTTGAAGAAGCAGTCGCACATTCTCTCTACACAACCGAAGGCCTGAAAGTAACCACAGTGCGCCTCTTTAACACTGTCGGCCCACGCCAAACCGGTCGCTACGGAATGGTTCTTCCCCGCTTTGTACAAGCAGCCCTAGCCAATCAACCCATCACCATCTACGGCGACGGATCACAATCACGCGTCTTCTGTCACGTACACGACGCCGTCAAAGCAATCCTGACCCTTGCCGCCACCGATTCCACCATCGGTGATGTCTTTAACGTCGGCGGCATCGGTGAGACAACAATGAAAGAGCTCGCCGAAAAAATCATTAAGCAAACAAACTCAACATCCACAATTACCTACACACCCTATGAAGACGCTTACCCAGCCGGCTTTGAAGATATGCAGCGTCGCGTCCCTGACATCACCAAGATCAAAAAAACGATCAACTGGTCACCTGCCAACACTTTAGATTCCATTATCGATGATGTCGCTAGTTCAATGCGAGGATAACAATGGCTAAGTATAAAAACACCAAGCAAATGGCTAAAGCTGCAAAAAGTGAGAAAACAGATTCGCGACTTCATGCATACCTGATTGCAATTCCACTGATCGCACTCTTCATCAAATTCATAATCATGGGTAACACTCAATCTGGCGGTTGGTATGGCGCCGATGGTGAGAACTACACCATGGGCGTTGATGGTTTACTCAAAGATGGCTTTTTCTCCGAAGAAGGCAAACTTTCGTACTGGCCTGCCGGATATCCGCTCCTTTTATGGCCATTTGCAGAACTCGCGATCTCAAAATTCTTCTATATTATTAGTTTTCTACAATCTATTTTCTTTGCGTATTCCACATACTTCTTCACCAATAAGCTTCGCAACTCATCACTTAAATACCTCGCTTTCTGGGTATCAATGTTAATTACATTTAACCCAACACTGTCTCTATCGTCTTTGGCTATCGGATATGAAGCTCCAATCGCATCTTGCTTCATGATGATTGCAGGTTTAATCCTTGCCAATCTCAACCCCACGCTAGATAAGAAATTCTGGCTCGCTGTCGCATACGTTGGTGGTTGGTTTGCGCTAGCTACCTTTATGCAACCCCGCTTCTTACTCATCGCGATCATCGTTGCAATCCTGTGGGCGCTAAAAGTTACTGGCGCTAAAAACCGTATTCGCATCGCGGCTCTTATCACTGCCATCATGATGATTGCACCCGGAATTATGATCTTTAGAAACTCTGTTGTAATTGATAAGGCAACAATTTCAACGAACCTCGGTGTCACCATGCGCATCGGTGCCGGCCCTGAAACATCAGGTGGTTATGCGCGCAAGGGCCCTGAAGTTCCTTGCGAACCGAAAGCTCCTGCAACAACGGTTACAGATAACGAAATCGTAATCTGCGTTGTGAAGTGGTATTTAACAAACCCACTTGACACTGCGCGTCTATCCTTTAATAAGGCGCTCTTCTTCTGGTCACCGTGGTCTGGTCCAAAAGTTGAAGGAACCATGGCAAGAAACCCATGGCTTAAGATTTCACCAGCTCACCAGATAACCATCGGTTCAGAAGGTGGCCGAGACTTTATCTATAGCGGCTTCGGGATTGCTGTCTCATACGGCTGGATCATCGGCCAGATGCTCTTCCTTTTTATCGGATACCGATCATTGCGCAAACTAGGCGAGAATGAAAAGTTCTTTGCCAATATTGTCATGATCCCTATTTTTCTATCGTGGTTAATCTCGATCGGTACGATCGGTGATCACCGATTCCGAATCCCAACAATGAGCATGAGTATCTTCTTGCAGGTCGCCGCATTCCTTACAATCCGCAAGAAGCTAAAAGAAAAAGTTGGCTAACTCTTACAAAGAGTGCGCGCCGGCAACTTTGCCAGTTGTATCAAAGACATACGGCGCTGACTTCAAAACTTCCTTAGCGTCTGTGACCGCATGCAACGTGACAACCACCGCGATGTCAGCCCCACCCAGCGCTGTTGGCGATTGGCCCATCCAATGAGTCACTAAATCATCTGACCAGTTCACAACTGCGCCTGCTTTTTTTAACTCGTCAATTACAGGCTCAGCCGGTGTCTCGCGCACATCTGCCACATTTGGCTTGTATGCAACACCCACAATCTGCACCTTCTTACCGGACAAAGATCCACCGTTATCAGCCTTCACGCGATCAACAACGTACTTAGCCATCTCAAGGTTTACTTCATTGGCACGCTCAATAAATGTTGCAGGCACACCAAGACCTGCCGCAGTGTGCGCCAAATACGACGGATCCACCGGAATACAGTGGCCACCAACACCAGCACTAGGCATAAATTTCATAAAGCCATACGGCTTCGTTGCAGCAGCCTCTAAAGTTTCGTAGACAGAGATACCTAAGGCATGCGCAATCTGTGCAAATTCATTCACTAAAGCAATATTGACCTGCCTAAATGTGTTTTCAAATAACTTTGCAGCCTCTGCCACCTCAGGCGATGAAACCTCAACAAGGTCATCACAGAATGTTGAGTAAAAATTGCGTACCGCGCTTGTTGCTTCAGGGGTAAGCCCGGCGTATAAACGCGGTGTGTTCTTTTGATTCCAGTCACTTCTACCTGGATCAACTCGTTCAGGTGAGACCGCATACATATGCTCGATGCCACGTGAATACTTTGTAATCAACGGCTTTATCAGATTACGTACTGTTCCAGGAAAAGATGTTGACTCGTTAATTATCAGGGCAGAGTTCTTCACATTCTCGCCAACTGTCTTACAGGCAGCTTCTACAAAACTTAAGTCAGGCTTTCTATCCTTTGTAAGGGGCGTAGGAACAGCAATCACAATCACATCAGATCCAGCAATCTCTGCAGCATTTGTTGTTGCCTTGTACTTACCCGTGGTAATCAACCGCGCAAGATCAGCCGATTGCACACCTTCAATATGTGACGTACCAGCGTTCAGTGCATCAACCACACCTTGGTTCTTATCAAAGCCGATTACTTCATGGTGCTCACCAGCAAATACCGAGATAGTCAGGCCAACATAACCTTGTCCGATAATCGAAACCTTCATCGGAATCACTGCACCGTTACATCAGGATTATTTGGATCAAGGCGCTTCATATTTTCTAACGCCAGCGCCTTATCTTCAGGGCTACTGTTTACAATAAAGTAGAGAAGTTTCCAAGAATCAAAATGATTTGGATTAAACTCGATAGCGATCTTGGCATACTTCAGCGCCAGATCATTTAACTTACTTCTTTCAAGTAGTTGCACAGCGCTTGCATATTTATACGAATTCATCGGGTTGAGATAACTTGGTACCAGTGCTGCTTCAACCTGCTCCACGCTCTGCGAGGCGATTGCGTTGCGCCATTTTGCATCAGCGCTATATGGCGGCACTGCGATAAGAAGGCCGACCACAGCACCCACACCTGCGACCAAAGTTGAGCTGAAGATGGTTTCAGATTGCTTCTTCTTCACCACTCGAGCCTTTGGACCGTTATCAGAATGCTTTTTATTCACATCTTCGACAGGTTTTGGTCTTGTCGCAATCTCGTATGCGATCAGCGCACCACCAAATAACCAACCCCAGATTGCTAATCCAATCTGGTTGATCGAAATTATTGACTGCAATTGATAACAGACCCATGCGGTTGTCAGCGTTACAAAGACGCCATCGTATACGCGTGTGCGAAGAGTAACCTTAATGATTGCGACAATAGTTAATGAAAGAATAAATAGATAAGGAATAAAGAGCGGCCATCCACCAAAGGCGAAAACATCAAATGGCACATTGTGCGCAGCATTTGTCACAGTATTTGGTCCTGGCAAAATTAACGCTTGCTCATCTCTAGCTCTGCGGAACCAGTCGCCATAGCTATCAAATCCGACTCCGGTGAGTGGATGATCACTACCCATATTCCATCCAGCTAACCAGTATTGTCCACGCAGTGATACTGATGTCTTGTAGATATACGGAGTAAGAGGCCCAATTTGCAGCGCACCCAACAGTGCAAAAGTTCCAGCCACACCAGCCGCCGCTACATAGGCAATCTGCGCGAGAATATTTGAGATCTTAGACCTCACAAAATAAAAGCCGACAATACCTAAGCCCGCTGCAACAACAACTCGTCCTTGGATCGCGTTGGAATCAATAATTTCATAGACCGCAACAAGAAAAACAGCCAGGGTTGGCAGGCGATAGTAAATGTTCACGCCCGTGGTGAGAGAGTAAGCAACAAGACTTGCTGCAAATAGCCCTAGGAATGCTCCAATAAAGTTTGGATTGCCGAAAGTTCCTAGGATATTTCCATATGGATTATTCCAAGGGATGAAGTCACCAAAAATAATCACCCACAAGCAATAAATAACATTTACTAGGCCCGCACCCAACAACCCCCAGATCAAAAGAGAAAAACTCTTCGTCGATCTCAATACCACCGCTGAGAGCAGAGTAAAGATAAGCAATACATAGGTCACAAAGGCTGTATTTCGGCCATATGCGCCGTAGATATTCTGCACCAGGGGCGAGGAGCTGTTAACGATCGCATTGAGCCCTGCCAACAGAAAGACTGCCACAGTAATCAGTAAGACCTTCGAGGTCTGCCACAGCTGCCCGAAGCCGAAAACAAGCACAACTGCAAAGGCACCCGCCGCAACCCCACCCAAGGCGAATAATTTAGTTACGTTAACTGGGTCAGTCACGGTCCCTGTGACAACAACCACGGCAATAAAGGCAGAGCCAAAGCCCAATACGCGCGCAATCGTTCTCTCAGCCACCTGATTGATCATGGCCAAATCTTAACCTGTAGAAAGCCGAAACCCGGCCCCTCGTGAAGAGGGACCGGGTTTCGGTTACTAATAAAGGGGGCTTATTAA
>JBILIJ010000044.1:0-5376 GCA_044350045.1 Candidatus Planktophila sp.
AGCCATTGGATTTGATCCGGCTGCGACGTTACGTAGACCTTCGCGAACGAGCGCCTGAGCTAATACTGTTGCGGTGGTTGTTCCATCACCTGCGACATCATCTGTCTTCTTAGCAACTTCCTTAACAAGTTCTGCGCCGATTTTTTCCCAAGGATCATCAAGTTCGATCTCTTTAGCGATCGAAACGCCGTCGTTGGTAATTGTTGGGGCGCCCCACTTCTTCTCCAGCACGACGTTACGTCCGCGAGGTCCAAGAGTTACCTTGACTGCGTCCGCTAGTACGTTCATACCGCGCTCTAATCCGCGTCGGGCTTCTTCGTTAAAGGCGATCTGCTTTGCCATGGATGTGTGCTCCTTCATGCTTTGCGAGGGGCCGACTTATCACTCTCGACCCGTGAGTGCTAACGCCAAATCTACGGCCTTCTATTCCGAGGTGCAAAACGAGGGCCTAAGCGATGAGGGTCTAGCTCGATTTAGCGGGTGGTGCGAGCGCTGGTGCGGGCCTCGCGCAGACGACGCAGGCGTTTGACCAGCATCGGAGAGGCCTCAAGGGCTTCCTGGCGATCGATCAGATCATTGAGAATTTGATAATACCGAGGGGCGCTTAAGTCAAAGTTCTCTTTGATCGCACTCTCTTTAGCGCCAGCAAAGCGCCACCAGCTGCGTTCGAATTCCAGGATTCGGGATTCGAGGTCGGTCAGGGATGAATTGGCGGAGGCGGAATTCGCGCTCTCACTGTTTTCTAGGGCTGACATATGGGTAATCGTAATAGATTCTTAGAAGAAACTGTGGGATTTACAGCGTTGCAAGTATCGCTTTGATATCGGCAATCGTTGTCCACGGGTTAACTATTGCAAAACGAAGAATCGGCTCGCCATCATGGGAAGAGGGTGTGACAAAGCCGATCTGATCGTCTAATAACTGATCGCACCATTTTTGGTATTCACTTTTACCCCAACCCTTACGAGTAAATGCAACGATTGATAAATCTGGGTTACGTAAAAGTTCAAGATTGGGATGTTCTTGAATCAGTATTGCCGCATCGCGAGCAACTTGCAGGGACTCTTCAACTGCATCTCGATATGCATCGGTACCTGCGGCGGCTAACGAGAACCAGAATGGTAAGCCGCGGGTGCGACGAGTAAGTTGAATTGCATAATCTGACGGATTCCACGCGCCATCATGTAAAGAGTCAAGATAAGAAGCATGTTGTGTATGAGTTTCGCGCGCGATATCAGGGTTACGGTACACAAGTGCGCAGGCATCATAAGGAGCAAAGAGCCACTTGTGTGGATCGACAATAAATGAATCACAGAGTTCGACGCCATTGAAGGCATCGCGCACAGATGGCGCACATAAACCAGCAAGGCCATAGGCACCATCTACGTGAAACCAAATATTGCGATCATGAGCAGCCTTTGCGGCTCCGACCAAATCATCAATAACACCTAGGTTTGTGGTGCCAGATGTTGCAACGACTGCGCATATCTGCCCATCACTAGCTGCGTGATAGGCATCAATTGCTGCTGCAATATCAGCGCCGTGCATTCGTAGATCATCTCTGACTGCCACAGTGACAATCTCAACATCCATCACGTGCGCAGCTGTTGCAATTGATGAGTGCGCCTCTTCGCTACATAAAATTGCCCACTGCTTAATGCCTGGGAATTTCTTGCGTGCATCTTCGCGCGCAGTCACAAGTGCTGAAAGGTTTCCGATTGTTCCACCTTGCACAAAAACTCCGCCGGCAGATTCTGGAAGTCCTGCTAAATCAGAGAGCCAACGCAGCGCTTGGTTTTCTGCAAAGACCGCACCAGCGCCTTCTTGCCATGATCCGCCATAAAGCGCGCTAGCTCCAACAACGAGATCAAAGAGGCTGGAATATTCGCTGGGCGCTGATGGGATATATGCCAAATATCGCGGATGATCTGTTGAGATGCAGGCCTTTGCCAACACTTCGGTAAAAACACCAAGGGCGGCACGACCACCGAGTCCGCGTTCGGTAATTGTGTTTCCTACTTCAGCAAAAAGATCTGCAGCGGTGCGTGGGCCATCCAGTGGTGGATCTGATTTCAGTCGATCAAGACTGTACGCCAGAATTTCATTGGCTAGCTCTTCGACCTCGGGTGTGAACTTATGCATCCTTACGTGCCCGCTTCACAATGTTACGAATCATTGTTGGAAATACAAAGAGGTGCAGTGGTGCGATCGCATGCCAATAAAGCTGGCCCCCTAATCCACGTGGATTAAAAATCGCCTCTTGCACAAGATGTGTCTTTCCATTTTCTGTCGTCACTGTGAATTCAAGCCATGCTTTCCCAGGTAAAACCATCTCTGCATAAAGTTTTAATCTACGACCAGGTTCAAGTTCTTCTACTCGCCAAAAATCTAAGCTCTCACCAATGCGTAAGAAATCTGGGTCGCGCCGACCGCGGCGCAAACCGACACCACCGACAGCACGATCGATAAGTCCGCGCGCCCACCACAAAAAGTCAGAACCGAACCATCCATGCTCACCACCGATGCCTTCGATCTGTCTCCAAATTTTCTCTGCCGAAACATCTGTCGTCACCTCGCGCCGATCACGCAATACTGCTTCACCGGCCCATTCAGGATCGCCTTGAGCTTTCTGCCACGGCGCTGTTGGGCTAGTTGCATCTGACCAGCGAGTTTCAACACTGTGCGCATTAATCTTTGAAAGCGCTAGCGTCATTGCAGTTGTTACATCAGTAAGACCTTCGGCCGGTAGCGGAATCGTTGCATTGATGCTCTTAGCAGGATCAGCAACAACTTCGCTAATGAGCGAACCAACAAGTGGACGAGCTAGAGCTGTCGGTACTGGTGTGACTAAACCAATCCATAAACTAGATAGCCCTGGTGTAAGAACTGGAATCTTCACAATGATTCGCTTCTTAAGGCCAGATAGCTTGGCAAACTTCTGCATCATGTCCGCATAAGTCAGAACTTCAGGGCCGCCGATATCGAAAACTTTACCGACAGGTGTTGTAAGAAGGGCAGCACTTTTCAAGTAATACAACACATCACGAATTGCGATCGGGTGCGTGCGATTCATTACCCATTTTGGTGTTGTCATAATCGGCAAGCGATGAGTCAGGTGGCGCAGCATTTCAAAGCTGGCAGAGCCTGAACCGATAATGATTCCCGCACGAAGCTCCATCACTGGTACCGATGTACTTGCAAGCTCTGCTCCGGTGCGAGCGCGCGAGGCGAGGTGCTTGCTGATGTTCTTATCGTTTGCGATTCCACCTAAGTAAACAATCTGTGAGACACCAGCAGCCTCTGCCGCCTGCGCGAAATCTCGCGCCATCTTCGCTTCTATCTCATCGAAATCTGGGCCAAGGTTGATCGAATGCAAGAGGTAATACGCGGTATGAATGCCGATAAGCGCGCTATCAAGATCTGCTCGATTCTCAGCACTGCCTTCACTAATTTCAACAGATGATGCCCATGGCTGTCCTTGGATTTTGTGCCAATCGCGAACCAGAATTCGTACATCTAAATTTTCTTCGATCAGCGTTCGCACCAAACGCCCGCCGACATAGCCTGATGCCCCTGTGACGAGGTAGAGCCGCTTTTCACTCTTCGGATTCATGAGGTTCAGCCTAGACTGCAGCCATGGCAACTTCCACACGACCTCGCGTCGTCATCCTTGGTGCAGGCTTTGGCGGCCTGGCTACGGCGCGTTCTTTAGCCGGCAAGGCTGATGTCATTGTGGTCGACCGCCACAACTACCAAACCTTCTTGCCGCTTTTGTATCAGGTATCCACCGCCGGCCTTGCAGCAGATCACGTGGCCCACCCAGTTCGTGGCGTGCTCAACAAAAATGGAGTTAAATTTCGCATGGGATCTCCCATCGCAGTTGATCATAAAAATAAGTCAATTAAATTAGATTCCAGTGAGAGTTTAGATTTTGATCACCTTGTTATTGCACTTGGTTCTTCCACAAATGATTTTGGAATTCCAGGTGTGGCCGAAAATGGTTTAGGTATGAAGAATGTTCATGAAGCGATTGCGATTCGCGCCGAGATCATGCGCCGATTTGAAGACCTCTGTCGTTTTGAGGATGACACTCGCTTAAGCATCTCGGTTATTGGCGGCGGACCAACAGGTGTTGAGATGGCGGGTGCGATTGCCGAACTTGTTCGCGGGCCGCTACGTAATGATCACAAGCATGCCTCAGAGCATATGGATATCTATTTGATTGAAGCTGGCCCACGGATTCTGCCTATGTTTACAGAAAAACTTTCTAGTCGTGCTCAGCGCGACCTTGAAAAAATGGGTGTTACGGTAAAACTCAATACCGCGGTGCAAGAAGTAAAACCTCGAAGCATTTTGGTTAAAGGCGCTGATTCAATTCCATCAGAGGTAACAATTTGGGCCGCCGGAGTAAAGGGTGAGCCAGCAGGTGCCACTCTCAATCTTCCACTTGATGGCACTCGCATTAGCGTTGATCCAACACTTGCTGTATCGCACTATCCATATGTCTGGGCGATCGGAGATATTTCAGGTGCCAAAGGTAAAGATGGACGCTTCTTACCTCAGGTTGCACCGGTTGCAATGCAACAAGGACGATTTGTTGCCGATCAGATACTCAGATTAACTGCAGGAAAAGCGCTGCAACCCTTTAAGTATCGCGATAAAGGTTCAATGGCAACTATTGGGCGACATAAGGCTGTTGTACAAGTTGGTAATTTCACAATGGCAGGAATTCCTGCGTGGTATGCCTGGCTCTGGTTACATCTTTTCTATCTCTTAGGTGGACGTAACAAGATCGGCACGATTGCTGATTGGACATGGAATTACCTCACCTTTGATCGAGGCAACCGCCACATTATGGACAGCATGTAGCGATGTCTGAGTACATCGATCTACGTGGTCACCGCATTCGTTCATACCAATGGCCACACGATGGTGAAGCAGTTCTATTACTTCATGGTGGTTTAAGCCAAACTTCACATTGGGATACACAGATACTTCCAGTAGTCGAAGATCACTTTCATACATTTGCCTACGACCGCACCGGCCATGGCTTTACCGGTGATCAGCCAGGGAGCTTTCACTTTGAATTCCAAAAGAATGAAGCGATCGCATATTTAGAAGATGTCGTTAAGGGACCAGCGCACATCATTGGATATAGCGATGGTGCAAATATTGCGCTGATGGTTGCAATCGATAGGCCAGATCTTGTTGCCTCAATCGTTTCAATTGCCGGAAATTATGATCACAGTGGAATACATCCTTTACCTGAACCTGACGGATTTATAGCCCAGGAAGATCGCGATGAGTACGCAATCACATCCCCAGATGCGCCACACACACTTGATGAGAAAATCGCAAAGATGAGTGCCATCTGGA
>JBILIJ010000023.1:0-18921 GCA_044350045.1 Candidatus Planktophila sp.
GTATTTAAATTTTGCCTGGTTCTGGCTAGAGTTCAATAATTCGGAAGGTTTTCCGTGGTTTGGAAAAGTTCGGACATTTGCAATTGAACCATCTAGCACTAAGACCAGTGGTAAAACGCGGAGAAGCCTTCTCCAGATGAAGCCACATCAATCTGTAGAGATAAAGCAAAAAGTAATCATCACATTCTAATCAATGAGCTTTAGAGGGAGATAGGCAGATGAAAATACTACTTACAGGTGCAGGTGGCCTTATCGGCAAGGAAATTTTGGCTACTCTTGTCGCAGAAGGTCATGAAGTGGTTGCTACCGACCGCGTTCAGATCAATGCTCCTGCATCTGTGAAATTTAGCATGGGTGATTTAATGTCACTTGAATTTGTCGAATCATTAGATTTCTCCTGCGATGCCGTAATCCACATGGGATCAATCCCAAACCCAGTTGCCGGTTCCGATGAATTGGTGTTACACAACAATGTTATGGGCACGTACCATGTATTTGCTGCTGCCGTTGAGAAGAAAGTACCGCTCGTAATTTATGCCTCAAGTCTTTCAATTTATGGAACAGCCTGGTCGGGACCATGGACATCTCCAGAGTACGTTCCATTTGATGAAAATCTCCCACTTAACCATTATGAAAGTTACGCTCTCTCAAAAGAGATTAATGAGCGATCTGCAGATATGTGGGCAAACCGTAGCAAGACTGGATTTGTTGGTTTACGTTTTCCATATTGCCATTCTGAAGCTGCTATCGCGGATTTAGCGGAAAAAATGAAGCAAGGCGATAAAGAGATCGTGCTTACTGGAGCAAAAATTCTTTGGTGTTATTTGGATGTACGGGATGCGGTGCAAGGCATATTGACCATCCTAAAAAAGGGAGCAAAAGGTTCTGCAACGTATAACTTCCTGGCACCTGATACAAATGCGCCGAAGCCAACGATGGAAATGTTGGCTGAATTTCATCCGACCACAAAGGTAAATACACCTCTTCCGGGGTATGCAACGATTGTTGATTGCTCAGCTTGGGAGAAGGCTTACGGATATAAGCCGAAGCATTTATTCAAGCGCGGCTAACTAACCGTTGCTCGTGCAATAGACTCAGCCAATGGCTAGGTATACGGTCGCAATAGTTGGCGCTGGGCCAGCAGGATATTTTGCTGCGCAGGCGCTGCAGAATATGCAGAGCGATGAGCTGACATTTTCCATCGACATCATTGAGCGCCTTCCAACTCCATGGGGTTTAGTGCGAAGTGGCGTTGCCCCTGATCATCCAAAGATTAAGACGGTTTCGAAGGTCTTTGAGAAGGTGGCAACAGCTGGAAATGTACGCCTCTTCGCAAATGTCGAGCTCGGTAGCGACATCACACTTCAGGATCTTAAAGAAGTTTATGACGCAGTTGTTATTGCAACGGGCTCATCTATTGGCAAGAAGCTAGGAATACCTGGTGAAGACTTACCAGGATCTATGTCTGCAGCGACTTTTGTACCTTGGTACAACTCCCACCCAGATTTTAAGGATGAGAACATCGACCTTTCAACTTCGACCGCCGTTGTTATTGGTGCCGGAAATGTAGCGATGGATGTAGCTCGAATGTTGGCACTGGAGCCATCTGAACTTGATCCAACGGATACTGCCGATCACGCGATCGACGCATTCAAGGCAAGTGCGGTGCGGACTGTTGTCATCAGCGCACGTCGCGGGGCAGAACATGCCGCTTTCACATCACCTGAATTACGTGAGCTTCCGAAGCTCGAGCATACAAATGTAATCATCGAGAAAAAAGATATTGATGCAGCGCTTGTACGCGCCGGTGAGAACATTGAAAAAGATGTGAAGAGTAACCTTGAAGCGATGGCACTCATTGCCAATCAAATCCCTGCTGGCCATGAACGCACCATGAAGTTTCAATTCCTTGCTACGCCTAAAGAGATTCGCGGCACAAACAAAGTTGAAGAAGTGATTTTCACGAAGACTGGCTCAGATGAAGAGTTTTCAATAAAGTGTGGCTTAGTAATCACTGCAATTGGATATGAAGCTTCGCCACTGGATGGAATTAACTTTGAACAAGGCAAAGTAAAGAATGTCGATGGCCGTGTGGGCGAAAATCTCTATGTCGTTGGTTGGGCAAAACGTGGTCCATCCGGTGTGATTGGAACAAATAAGTCCGATTCTTCTGATGTGATGAAGTTACTCGTCGAAGATTTGAAAGATTCAAAGCCTCACAGAGATATTGCAGATGTTCTCAGTGGCGCACGAGTGATAAACCAAAGCCACTGGGAATCAATCAACGCAGCAGAGGTTGCGGCCGGTGAGTTAAAGGGTAAGCCTCGTCATAAGGCAGTGGCATGGGACGATTTGTTACATTTGGGAGGGCTATAGTTTCCCTGTAGTATGTGGTTTAGGCGTGCGTAGCTCAACGGATAGAGCATCTGACTACGGATCAGAAGGTTAGGGGTTCGAATCCCTTCGCGCGCACGAGTTAAGCCTTTGGTGCCTTTCACACCAGGGGCTTTTCTTTTTGCTATTCGCGCCATCTAAGAAATAGAGGAATTGCGCTTCTATTCTTAATTGCCTTGGATAAATCGCGAGCTTCTTGCGCGCTGAAATCACCCGTTATTTGTGCCGAGCCAGAAGGTATCTCTTCATTGATAACTGGCGAGGTAATAACCAAGTTACCTGAGGTAATTGCAATTTGGTTATTTGGCGACGGGAGAGTTGTGACTCTTCGAGTGAATTCTGCAAATTTTTTAGTTCCAATATCGTCAAAGTCGATTGTTACGTACCATGAGAATTCACCACCAGAGGGTTTCGCCCGTTCAATTGAGTTACCATCTAATTCAGATGCGCCGAGAAGATAGATTTGTTGCTCGTCACTACTACATCCAATGAGATCAATTGGTGGTTCAAAGTTGCTTGGAGGATTTTTGCAATCAATACCCCTAAATTTCTGGCCGTAAGCTTCGATTTCTGACTCGGCACTAGACACACTCAAAACCTGTCGGAATTCAATTACTTCCTCAGAGCTACTCTGGGGGCCACCACCGAATGCACACGAAGTCAATGATAGGGCCAGGAAAGTGAGAGAAATCGCAGTTAAAAATTTAGATTTTATCCGCGAGATAACTTCTGGCTTAGTGGATTGCTTGCGCTTAATGTTAGGCACCTCCCAAATGTAGCACTACTTGGTATTCTCGAAAATAACCTTGAGTATTTATCTTGAATCACCTTAGAATAGTAAGCAAGCTGAACCTCTATTATCGAATTTATTCAAGACGGGTGAGAATTATGGATCGCGGCGTATATTCTGTAATTCAAACTCCGCTAGATGAGCACGAAAATATTGATGATGTTGTTCTGGAGCGAGAGATCAACTGGCTCATTCAATGCGGTGTTAAAGGCCTAGTCCTAGCGATGGTGTCAGAGGTTATGCGATTTAGTGCAGATGAACGTCGTATTCAGTGGCAAGCAGTTCTGCGAATACTAGATAAACGTCTACCCTTGATTGTTAGCGTTGGCGGCGAGAGTACTGCTATAGCCGTGCGACTAGCGAAATTAGCAGAGGCAGATGGGGCTACAGCTTTGATGGCTACGCCACCATCTAACTTTCCTGCAACTTCAGAGGAAATCTTTCATTATTACTCTTCAATATTAGCTGCAACAAAGATTCCATTGATAGTTCAGGATGCTAGTAATTACATGGGACAACCGCTGGAACTTGAATTGTATGAAAGATTAATTGATCAGTATGGAACAGATCGAGTTCAATTTAAACCAGAAGCTAAGCCAATCAAGGAGAAAGCGATTGCGCTTCAAAAAATTGCAGGGGGCCGAGCAAAGATTTTTGAAGGACAGAGCGGCCTGGAATTAATGGAAACGCATCCTGTAGGTTTAGCGGGCACAATGCCAGGAGGTGAAATTCCATGGGCTCTGATAAAGCTCTGGGATTGCCTTGAGGCAAATGATGTAGAAAAAGCTAGAGAAATTCACTGCGTAATTGCACAATTGGTTGGGTATCAAAAAACTATTGATGGGTATGTGGCTGTTGAAAAGTATTTACTGGTAAAGCAGGGAATATTTACCTCTGCTCGCCAGCGCGGTCCCGTCAACATAATTCTGAGCGAAGAGGTAAAGAAAGAGATAGATATAGTCTTTGAGGAATTACAGAAAGTCACACGAAGCTAATCTAATGAAGGTTTACTGGTGCAATCAGGCCAGCGCGTTCCATCTCACTCCAGAGTTCTGGAGGAAGTACGGAATCAAAAGATGCGATATTTGCCTTGAGTTCAGCCAGTGAAGCAGCCCCAGTAAGTACTGATGCCACCGCTGGATGACGTAACGGAAATTGCATCGCTGCATCAGTAAGTGAAACTTCAAAACTTTCCAGGAATCTACCTATTGCACATGCTCTTTCCAGAATCTCTGTCGATGCGGGTTCGTAGTCATAATGTGCACCGGCAACTGGATTGGCAAGGACTCCTGAGTTAAAAACACCAGCTGCAACAATTGAAACCTTCTTCTTCAGAGCTAATGGATAGAGCTCATCTTGTGCGCTCTGATCTAGCAGAGTGAAGCGACCTGCAATCAGGGCGATATTAAGATCGGTATCTTGCATAATTGAAATTGCCGTTGGGCACCAATTCATACCAATACCGATTGCTTTGAGAAGCCCCTCTTCGCGCATCTTATGAAGTTCGGGGTAGACAACGTTTACAGCCTCAGAAACCCAATCATCTGCATCGTGGATATAAACGATTTCAATCGAGTCTTTGCCTAATCTGCGCAGACTCTCTTCCAGAGATTTTCTGATTCCGCTTGGAGTGTTATCAATGTAAATCTGAATATTGGGATCGGAGTCAGGATATTTATCCTGCTCTTGATTTGTGCCCGGTCTAAATAAGCGCCCTACCTTTGTCGAGAGCGTTGGTTGGGGTGCGTGCCCCTTGATACCGCGTCCAACGCGAACCTCACCAACACCGTAGCCATAAAGAGGAGCGGTATCGATATAGGAAATTCCAGATTGAAGAGCGTGATGAATTACAGCATCACTTTCGCTTTCATCTACCTTCTTAAACAGCCCTCCAAGAGGAGCGGTTCCCAGACTTAAACGCGAGACCTGAACATCGGTGCCGTGAATGGAAACTGATTCTGAGTGGCGCATGATGTAAATAACTTATTGGGCGCTGATAAATCGTTCGGTGCTCTCAACTGTGGTCTTGTACATGCGAGATAGTGAGAACTCGTGGTGTCCACCGAGTTCAGCTTTAGTCTCTTGCCCATTTGCAACAGCGAGAATTTCATTAAATATGCGATCTCCAACTTGTGCCAGAGTCTCAAGACCATCGGCGATAGTGCCGGCATCTAAATCGATTAAATCTGGAATCGCTACATACATCGGAGTATTTGTGGAAACCTTAATAGTTGGCATAATCGCTGAACCTGTTGGTGTTCCTCGCCCTGAAGTAAAGACAACGATATTGATATGACCAGCACCAAAGCCTGCCAGCTGTTCGATATCGTGTCCAGGAGTATCCATAAAGTAGAGACCGGGAGTTTTTGGCTTCTCCCCAAATTCCAAGACGCCAGTTAACGGTGCGTTACCAGCCTTTTTGGCTGCTCCGAGTGACTTCTCTTCTAGCGTAGAGAGACCGCCCTCAATATTTCCTCGTGATGGTTGAGCTCCGCGAATATCAATGCCTTCGTAATTAATTGATGCTTCATAGCGTGAAACCATCGCCACGATTCGTTTACCAACTTCAGGATCTATTGCGCGTGCAGCTAAGAGATGTTCTGCACCTAAAATTTCGGTTGTCTCACCAAGTACCGATGTCGCTCCCAATTCGACTAGACGATCACTTGCCACACCGAGTGCGGGATTAGCGGTAATGCCAGAGAGTGCATCTGAACCACCGCACTCTAGACCCAAAACAATTGCGCTCCAAGGAGCGGGTACACGTTCTTCTAAAGATGCTTGGGCACAATAGTGATTGGCAACCTCAATGGCCTTAACCCGCAAACCTTCCATTGAGCCGATCTCTGGTAGGGCTAGGTTAGTGAAGTTCTTTAAGCCAAGTGCTTGTGCACCAGCGATGATTTCATTTTCGCTATCTGAACCGATAGTTAGAAATACAACTGCAAAGTTATTCGGGTTGGTGGCATAACCACTGAAGGTGAAGATGATGCGAGGTAGGTCGTTATCAATTTCACCTGACCAATCGTGGCTAATTGCAACAGCACCATCTGAGCCATCGGCAATTGCACGAGCAGTTGCAGAAAGGGCCGAATGTAGCGGCAAGATCAAGACATGGTTTCGCAGGCCCCATTTGCCGGTATCGCGCTTAAATGCTTTTAACTGGCTACTCATCAGACGCTCCTGACAACTCGTGGTGCGCGAATTTCACCACTCTTATTTCTTTCCGCGATTGTCTGGCTACCAGCTGCGACCTTTGCAATCAAGGGAAGAATGTCAGCGAGCACATTACTTTCTTGAATATCGAAATCACCTTTGATTGCCTGGTGTAAAAATCCGCTTCCAGCTACGTTAATTACTGGAATCAATGGGAATCCTGATGCTGGCTGTGCCTCATCTGGAAAGCTCACAATGATGTGCGCTTTTTCTTGCGCCAAATGGGTGAAACTTTGAGCAGAGCTAGTTTCAGATTGTGAAGTAACAATCTCATATCCAGCGTCTTCCAATAACTTTTCTAGTGCGGCTAAATCGCTGACTGGACGAGCCACATCAATTCCGATTCGCAGCTGTGCAATCTCGGCAGAGGCTGCAGGGTAAGCAAGATTAAGTTCACCGGCGGCCTTAACTCCCGCACCGACAGTACCCTCAACACCACCACTCTCTTGGATAATTCGGTATCGGGTTGATTCATTGCTCATGAGCAATTTAGCTGCCAACTCTTGACCTTGAATAGTCTCGCAGCCAAGTGCGATTACAAGAACTGAATTTACATTTGGATGATCTGCTAATTGGATAAAGAAGTTATCAATTCCAGCCACATCTTCACCGATGATGCCGCAGCCATGTTGATGGGCGAATGTGATGCCATCGACTGCCTCAGCGATGCGACGTGCCACATGTGTTGAGCAGACGACTGAAGGAAGAATTAATTGGTGATTACGAATTCCGATACCACGGTTGCCATGGCTAAAACCTGTTGTTACTGGGCTCATGGCTTTTCCGTCGAAAGTCGATCACCAAGAATATTGTGAACATGAACATGCTCACCTACGGCAATAGGAACAATCGCGTGGCCCATTCTCTCGCCATACTTGATAATTCCTTCACTTTTTAAAATCGCCTTCGAAGCAATCTTGTGACCACGCGGTATACGGTTAATGACAGAAATCGTGATGTTATCTTGCTCGATGACGTCACCGGCCTCTAGATCTACGAGGCAGACCGCGACATTATCACGCTCATCTAAAATCAAAAGTTTTCTCATCACGGCTAAACCCTATCGAATTCTCTGGCTGGAATCGATAGCCGAAAGCAAGAATTTCGAACCTTGCTATGCGCGGATAATTGCTGTCGCGTTAAGAATAATGATTGCAACTGCGACAACAGTTCCAAGCTGTTTAGCGGGCAGAATTCCAACCAGCTTTGCTGCAAATGGAGCGACGAGTGTGCCACCAAGGGCTAAACCACCAACAATGGCCCAATCGATGTCGATACGACCAATTTGGGCTAAGAAGCCAGCCGAAGCAGCAACTGCAACAACAAACTCTGCTGCACTTACTGTTCCAATTACTTTACGTGGCTCTGTTGCTGTTGTTGACATAAGTGTGGGAGTAACAATGGGACCCCAACCACCACCACCCGATGCATCAACAAATCCGCCAGTAAATCCGAGGTAGCTGAGAAAGCGAGGGTTCTTCATCTCAACCATATTCACTTGACCTTCGGACTTAAAGACATTGCGATAGAGAAGAAGAAAACCAAGGAAGAGAAGAAGGGTAGAGATAAAGATCTTTGAACTAGAAAGATCGATAAACGATAGGAAGGTTGCGCCAAGAAATGCACCAATTCCCCCTGGGATTGCAAGGCGCAGCAAGATCTTTTTATCAATATTTTCAGCGTGCCAGTGTGACGCGCCAGAAGCCAAAGTTGTTCCGATTTCAGCAAAGTGTACGGCTGCCGATGCGACTGCTGCTGATGCGCCTAGCGTTACTAATAAAGTAGAGCTAGTCAGACCGAAACCCATGCCAAGTGAACCATCGATGAGCTGGGCGATACTTCCTACAAAGGCAAAGAGAATCCAATTCATAAGAGAATCTTAAGGATTTTCTCCACACTCTCTTCGATAGGCGCGGTGCCATCGATCACTAAATCAGGATTTGACGGACGCTCATACTCTTGTCCCACGCCAGTGAAGTTAGGAATTTCACCCGCAGCAGACTTCTTATAGAGACCCTTTGGATCTCGGCTGCGACAGATTTCGACAGGGGTATCAATAAAGATTTCTAAGAACTCTCCATCGTCGAAGATACTTTTCGCGCGCTGACGATCTACTTCAAATGGACTAACAAGGGCTGAGATAACAATGAGACCTGAATCAACCATTAGTTTTGCAACTTCAGATACGCGGCGTACATTTTCTGCGCGATCTTCGGGTGTGAATCCAAGATCCATGTTCAGACCAAGTCGAAGATTGTCACCATCGAGTACGTAGGCATGTGCACCTTGGGCAAAGAGACGCTTTTCAAGTGCGTTTGCAATAGTGGACTTGCCAGAGCCTGACAAGCCGGTCAACCAGACGACGCGAGATTTTTGGTTCTTCTGCGCACTTCTTTGGACTTTATCAACTTCGTAATCTTGGTGTGTGACATTTGAAGAGCGGCGTAGTGAATGACGAATCATTCCAGCCCCAACAGTTTTTAGCGTAAGGCGATCAACAAGAATAAAGTTACCGAATTCGCGATCATCGGTGTATGGGCGCATTACTAAAGCAATATCAGATGCAACTTCAACATCGCCAATCTCATTCATTTTGAGAGTATCAGTTGAGATATGTTCGCCTGTATTCACATCTACCTTATGACGTATCTTTGTAATGATGGCAGGAGTAACAGAAGGTCCGCTGATCATTAGATATGAACGGCTATGAATAAGTGGATCTTCATTGAGCCAGACAACGTGGGCGGCAAAACGATCCGCCGCAGCAAGATCATCCTTTGATGCCGCAATCACATCGCCACGAGTTGCATCTACTTCTGGGGTCAGAACTAATGTAACCGCATCATCGGTGTCGGCCTTTTTTATCTCTTTCTCAAAGGTAACGATCGATGAAATAGTCGCCTTCTGATTGCTGGGGAAAATTGTTACTTCTTCGCCTTGCGTGAATGTGCCTCGTCGAACTGTTCCGGATACGCCACGGAAGTTATCTGCACGGGCGATCATCTGGATACGCATCAGACCACTTGCCGATACATCCTTGGGCTTCTGCCAACTTTGAATCGCATCCTGCAACGTTTGACCGTTATACCAAGGCATATGTGTACTTGGGTAAACCACATTGTCTCCAGCTAGCGCACTTAGCGGAACGATATGGATATCTGTTACATCTAAACGAGCAACCGCATGTTGAATATCGGCCGAAATAGAATCAAAAACTTCTTGCTTGTAATCCATTGCATCTAATTTGTTAATTGCGATGATGATCCGAGATACGCCCATCAATGAACAGATAGTGAGATGGCGAAGAGTCTGCGTCCGAACGCCCTTCATGGCATCAATCAGAACTAATCCAATATCAGCTCGTGACGCGGCAACGACCATGTTGCGCGTGTATTGCTCGTGGCCGGGAGCATCACTGATAATCAGTCGCTTGCCATCAAGAAGTGTCATTGAGCGATAAGCAACATCAATTGTGATTCCTTGTTCGCGCTCAGCTTCAAGACCATCGGTGAGCAAGCTGAAGTCGATCTCGCCAGCAGGAATAGTTGATCCGCTTCGGCGCACTTTTCGCGCTGCTCCAATAGTGTCATGTGGAATGCTGTCGGTCTCAACTAACAAGCGCCCGATGAGCGTACTTTTTCCATCATCAACGCTTCCGCAAGTAAGTAGACGAACGATTGCTCCACTCATTAGAAGTAACCCTCCGTCTTTTTCTTCTCCATTGAATCTTCGTTCTCGCCATCAATGAGTCGAGTTGCTCGTTCACTGAGTTTTACCTGTAAGACCTCTTCAACAACTTCTTCTATTGTGGTTGCAGTTGATGCGACTCCTGCAGTCAGCGGGTAGCAGCCCAATGTACGAAAGCGAACCATCTTCATTTCTGGTTTTTCACTATCGCGGAGCTGGAAGCGATCATCATCGACCATAATCATCTGATCCCCACGGGCAACCATCGGACGCTCTGTTGCAAAATAGAGTGGGTTTACTTCAATCTGTTCTTGCAAGATGTAATGCCAAATATCTGCCTCGGTCCAATCAGAGATTGGAAAGACGCGCATCGTCTGCTCGGGTGCAAGGCGAGTGTTGTACGTACGCCACAACTCAGGGCGTTGTTCCCGTGGATTCCAGCGGTGACCCGGATCGCGCACACTAAAGATTCGCTCCTTTGCGCGGCTCTTTTCTTCATCGCGCCTAGATCCACCGATAGCGGCATCAAAGCCATGCATATCTAACGCTTGGCGAAGGGCCACAGTCTTCATCACACGGGTGTATTCAGAGGCGCTTGTATTAAATGGATTAATTCCAGATTGCACGCCTTCTTGGTTAGTGTGAATGATCAACTGTGATTTGGTCTCTGCTGCAATTCTGTCACGGAAAGAGATCATCTCTTTAAATTTCCACGTTGTATCGATGTGAAGCAAAGGAAATGGAATCGGGGATGGATAGAAAGCCTTACGGGCTAGATGGAGTAAGACGGAAGAATCCTTGCCAATCGAGTACATCATGACCGGCTTCTTAAACCCAGAAGCCGTTTCACGTAGAATTTCAATAGATTCATTCTCTAGCTCTTTGAGAATTGCTGAAATCTTACTCATAGCCTCACTGCCTTAAAGTTGTAATCAGAGATTTCTTTTCCGATTTCTGCAAGGAAATCTTCTTGTACTTTACTCGATTTATCCTGCTTTACCGTTGTTGGGGCAAGGGTTAACTGCCCCCAATCAGAGAAGTCATCAAACTGTGCAAATTTCTGAATTTCTCGCACCTTGTCGGGGTTCTGTAGATCAACAAAATCTATATCCAAGATAGGGCAACCGTGTTCTTGAGCAAAGTGTAAATATCTTGTATAAAAATCTGTGTAGTTTGTAATAAATGTTTCAAATTCACGTGGATCAAGGTTGATCACAAGATCTGAGGTACTAGCGGTGTGCCACTTGCCTGATGCATTTGCCTTCTTGTGGGAGACAAAACGATCTAGGTGATTACGTCTCAGGAAGATAATGTGGGGCTTAAATTCGGAGATAATTGATTGCAAAACAGGATCTGATAAATGTTGTGGAAAAATCTTGATGATATGTATCCCCGGAAGGCTCTGAATCGCTGACATTGTGCGATGAGCATCTAAAGACGTTGTTTCGAATTTGTAGTACTTCCAGCTTTTGCGTTGCTTGCGAAGATTAAGTGAATAACGGAGCGAGAAAAACGGGTAGAAGCGATTAATTCGTTCGATCTGTGAATTCCAGGCGTTAAATATGAAGAATTCACCGTAATACCTAAATCCAACTTTTTCGTTAGAGAGAAGGCTGCCAATCGCATGCGTTCCAGAACGCGGGAAAGATACAACAAATACAATCTTTGACTTTACTGGAACTGGTTTCTTGATATAGCGCGTATAAAAATACTTTGGGAGGGCCTTGAGATTCAAGAGCGCCTTCTTGGTGGTGAGAATTACGTCAGATTGAGCGAGCTTTCTGCCATCTCTGCGCTTATCGGACATTTTCTGATCTTATCAGTGGCCTATTTGATTCTTGGTAGTCTTGGCACATGGCATCGAATCCGATCAATACGATGGATCGATTCACCTCATTTTCACAGGAAATTCAAGCTATCGAGGCGATTCGTAAATCCCGCCGGTCTTCGATAAAAAAATATCCTACAGTCAGCGTGCTTGTCTCCACACTTCGACCTGATGACCTCTCTAGTTTGCTTGCTCAACTTCTCACTCAAACGCTTCCTTCATTTGAACTGGTACTTGGTTTGCATGCACTTGATTTATCGCCATCACATAAGCGACAAATATCCGCTCTCAATCGACGTAAAGTAAAAGTTACTGCAGAGAAATTTTCTAAAGAGAAGACATTGGGAGAAATCCTGACAACCTTGGCAGAATCATCCAGTGGTGAATTCATCGCAAAAATGGATGACGATGATTATTACGGACCCGAGCACTTACGCGACCTACTTGATGCTGCCGTAGATTCTGGCGCCGATGTGGTGGGACGAGCAATGAACTATGTCTACCTTGAGCCGCTTGACTTAACTGTACGAAGGTTTGCACCTCACGGAACTCAAGCAGTTGAGCTCTGGAGTGATTGGGTGTGTGGTGGAACAATTCTGGCAAAGCGCGAAAGCGCTCAGGCTGCCGGATGGTTTGGTTCTGGAAACACAGCCGTTGATCGCTTTCTATTAAGTGGTGTAACAAATAATGGCGGAAGAATTTGGCGAACATTTGGAGCCGGATATATCTATCGCCGCACATTTACATTTCATACCTACGTAACTAATTACTCTAAGTATCTCAATGGTGCTAATGAGCAAGTGGTCGGTATTTGGGATCATTCAATATTTGGAGGGCGATGATGAGTTACGTGCCTTATCGATTTACTCGACCAGATGATCTCGCTCTAGTAGCAAAACCAAGGCTTTCAGTGGCCGTTGTCATCGCCTGCCGAGATGGTCAAGAAAAACTTAACCTGGTATTGGCATCCCTTGCCGCGCAAAGTTATCCAGCTGCGCTTACTTCGGTTTATGTCATCGATGATGGCAGCGCTAAACCGTTGTCTTTGCCTACATTGAAACCTGTGAAGACGAAACTGATCCAATATAAGAACAGCCCCGGAAAGTGGGGTAAGACCTCTGCAACCAATGATTGCGCTGCACGGCTGCGCGAAGATGTCCTATGGTTTATCGATGCCGATATGGTTTTTGAGCCAGATCATTTAGCTCATCATATGAAGTGGCATCACGATAGCGATGATTACGCGGTCCTTGGGTGGAAACGCTTCGTGAAGAATTGGTCTTACAACCCCGATGAACTTGTCAAAGCACTCAAAGGTGGAGAATTTGATCGTCTTCATGAAGAGAGCTGGGGCAAAGATCTTTGGGAAGAACGCGTACGACGCACTAATTATTTAGTGAATCCCGCTCTCGATGGTTATCGAGCATTTGTTGGCGCTACCTTTTCAATTCGAAACGATCGTTGGCGCGAACTTGATGGATATAACCGCAATCTCATCACTGGTGAAGATATTGAACTCGGTTGGCGCATCTTTACTCAAGGGCTACGCACAGTCGTAGATGTCAGCGCTAACTCATGGCATTTGGGATACAGCACTGTTGAGTCGAATAAGGACCAGATTCATCGTCATAACGATCCGTCACTTGCACAAGTGATTCCGCAGATGCATAGTGTGCGAGCTAAGAGCAATTTCACCTGGTCGGTGCCTACCTATCAAGTATTTGTTGATGTACGCAAAACAACCCTTGCGCAATTCTTGAATCTACGCTCAAAACTTCTGGCGCTACCTGGAACAAATGCACACTTCACCTTGCTTGCACCTTGGGATTTATTACGCAAACGATATTCCCCGGTTGGTGATCTTTATGTTGATTTGCGTGAAATCAGAAATTGGTTACAAGGTGACCCTCAATACTCATTTGCTGATATCGAAGTTAATGCAGAGATAGCGATTGAGGAGATATTGGAAAGATTTACTCATGGAGCAAGTCCGTATTACATATTTGCTGAGGCACGAATAGATATTGATCTCAAAGACCTTGTGGACCAACTGCTTGTGAGCGAACAAGGATTATTGGGTGTGGCAGATAAATTTGACCAGAGAGCTCTGGCGCTTTTCGCACCCGCACTTGGTCGTGCTTTAGAGAGCGAAGGCTCGCTCTATCGCAGCATCTCCCAGCAGTGGGGAGTTCTCTGGATGAGCGACGATAAATTCGCAGCGCTCAATCAAGGAAAACATAACCGCGTGCGTCGATTCGGTCGTTATCTCAAACGTGAAGGCAAGAAGGTTAACTCACCACTACAACTTGCAATATTTATCAAGAAGATCACATCCCTAGTCATGAGAAAAGTGTTAGGCCGTGGATAAGCCCACAATCATCCTTGCTACAAGCAACGGAATTGGAATGGGTCATTTGGCTCGAGCATCAGCAATCGCGTTAGAACTCAAAGATAGAGCTCATCCGATATTAGTTTCAGTTGCAGGCGGAATTGCAGAAATTCCATCAACGATCGGGATTCCTTGTGAATACATTCCTGGAAAAACACGGGGCTGGATGCCCTCACATCGTTGGGATAAATATTTCCGAGATCGATTGATTGCAATTGCTGATGAGACAGGAGCCTCCGTCATCTCATTTGATGGCGTTGTTCCTTATCCAGGTTTTATCGCAACAAAGCTAAAGCGGCCACATCTTAAGATTGTCTGGGTCAGACGCGGACTTTGGCAGCGAAATATCCTCAGATTTGCACTGCCGCTACAGTCTCGATTATTTGATTCGATTATTGAACCTGGAGATGTAGCGCGTTCCTATGATCACGGACCAACATCTAATCGAGGCGATGCGGTACTTACTTCACCTATCTCTCTCTACTCGACTACGCGCGCAATGAGTCGGGTGGATGCCAGAAATATTCTCGGCCTAGACATTGATCGCCCAGCTGTTCTTGTTCAGTTAGGAACCGGCGATAGCGATATGAACGAGAAGATGACTGCCGCCCTCTCTGGATTAATTGGCTGGCAAGGTCTGCAAGTTGTATTACTGAAAGATCCCGTGGATCGCGCAGGCAAAAGCCTTGTCCCTACTGGTTTAGAAATCAAAGTAAAACGTTATTTCCCACTTGCAAACGTATTGGCGGCATTTGATGGCGCGATAGCCGCAACTGGCTATAACAGTGTGCATGAATTATTGCCAGCACAAGTTCCAACAGTCTTTATTTCAAATATTCGAGGCACTGATGATCAAGATGCTCGTGCGCGATGGTGCCATGATCAGGGATATGCCTTAAGGGCAGACCATTCAAGTCTTTCCGATATCACTTTGACTGTAAAAAAGTTGCAGAACTTAGATACTCGCACCGCACTTGCCAATAAGTGTGCGGCGCTCAAAGATACTTCTGGTGGCACACAAGTTGCAGATTTGCTCATCTCATTGGCAGAAAAGAATCGGAAGCCACGCTTCTTAACTCAAGTGCTTCGACTAATTGTTACACAAGGTATTCATAAGGCGACATACATGTATCGCCTCATTCGCCCCTATAAGAAGGCTCTTCCACTCAGTGATTCGAAAACCACATTTAGCAGTGAAATAAATGCAGATTTCTTACGCTCTCACATCAAGGCAAATCAGCGATTTGAACATTTAATTGCCGAGGCCTCACCTGCCTATCAAAAGCGCCGTAACGAGATTTCACGTGCTGCTTATGGCAAGTAAGGTCGTAGCTGATGTCTAAAGAGATGAGCAAGGAAGAGGCGAAAGAAATCATCACAACTCTTGCCGCGGGTTCGGCTCGAACAATTATTGGCATAGTTGGCAAGCCTGGTGGAGGAAAATCTACACTTTCAAAGTTTTTACTCAAAGGTGCCGATCATTCACTTGTATCGGTACTACCTATGGATGGATTTCATCTTAGCAACAAGGTGTTGAAGTCATTGGGCCGATCTAAACGAAAAGGTGCGCCAGATACTTTCGATGTTAAAGGCTTTACACAGATATTGGAAAGAGTTGCACACGATCACAACAATGCGATCTACTACCCGGTCTTTGATCGATCGATAGAAGAGTCGATAGCAGCCCAGGGTGTAGTCCTTCCAAGTACTCGTGTTGTTATAGTCGAAGGTAATTACTTGATGCATGATCGTGACGGATGGCAAGATGTCTCCGCCTTGCTCAACCAGTGTTGGTATGCCCATCTTGATGAAGAGATTCGCATCTCACGTTTGATTTCGCGCCACATAGCCTTCGGCAAAGATCCAGAGAGCGCTAAGGCTTGGGCAAAGGGCACAGATCAAGTCAACGCAGAGCTGATTGAGGAAGGTGTTGCACGCTGTGATTTTCTCGTTCGCATGTGAATACCCGTATAGTTTCCCTACGTGCGATTCCTAAATACACCCACCTTTGACCTCACCTATGACGATGTTTTCATGGTGCCAAGCGCCTCAGATCTTCTTAGCCGAATGGATGTTGATCTTTCGGCAGTAGATGGATCAGGAACAACTATTCCTATCGTTGTTGCGAATATGACGGCGATATCAGGCAGACGAATGGCTGAGACCGTCGCGCGTCGCGGTGGAATTGCAGTAATCCCGCAGGATATCCCACATGCTGTTGTACATGATGTGATCACTTGGGTGAAATCACGCCACCCATTCTTTGATACAGCTATCACACTTGCACCGACTGAAACAGTTGCAGATGCCATTAGTTTGATTAATAAGCGAGCTCACGGTGCGATTGTCGTTGTCGAAAACAATAAGCCTGTTGGCATAATTACGGAAGATGATTGCATTTCGGTTGATCGATTTACTCAACTCTCGCAGGTTATGACAACGAACCCATTTGTCATCTCTGATTCGCTTAACCCGCGCCAAGCATTTGATTTTCTACACGAACATCGTCGCACCGTCGCTCCAGTGGTAAACGCCTCTGGCGAACTGGTTGGAATCTTGACACGCGTTGGCGCTTTGCGTGCAACTCTCTACACACCTGCTCTGGATAACAAAGGCAGATTACGTATTGCCGCAGCAGTTGGAATCAATGGTGATGTCGCAGCTAAAGCCAAGGCGCTCATTGATTCTGGTGTTGATGTATTAGTTGTTGATACTGCGCATGGGCACCAAAAGAAGATGATTGACGCGCTCAAGATTATTCGAGCACTTAACCCAACAATTCCAATTGTTGCTGGAAACGTTGTTACCGCAGAAGGCACGCGTGACTTGATTGCAGCTGGCGCGGACATCATCAAGGTAGGTGTGGGACCAGGTGCGATGTGTACAACACGTATGCAGACAGGTGTCGGGCGACCACAATTTTCTGCCGTGCTTGAGTGTGCAGCAGCGGCGAGAGAGCTAGGCAAATCTGTATGGGCAGATGGCGGAGTACGTCATCCACGTGATGTTGCCCTTGCGCTAGCAGCCGGTGCATCACAAGTCATGATTGGCTCATGGTTTGCTGGTACCTATGAATCACCTGGAGATCTTCAGCGGGATGCACACGGAAAACTCTTTAAGGAATCCTTTGGAATGGCATCTGCCCGGGCAGTTGCTGCCAGAACATCAAGTGAAGATGCCTTTGATCGGGCACGCAAAGCGTTATTCGAAGAAGGAATTTCAACATCTCGAATGTATCTCAACTCTGCTCGCCCAGGAGTCGAAGATCTTCTCGATGAAATCATTGCAGGCGTCCGCTCATCATGTACTTACGCTGGAGCGCGAGATCTCAATGAATTTGCAGAGCGCGCAACCGTTGGAATTCAATCATCTGCTGGATATGCAGAAGGTCGCCCGCTGCACTCTTCCTGGAGTAATTAACCGCGAAGTGCGATTGCAAACTCGCGGAAATCTTCAACGAGAAGATCAATCTCAGCTTGACCATGTGCAAGGCTAATTAACCACTGCTCATCAAGTCCTGGCGGAGTGATGATTCCGCGGTTGAGCGAGAAGAGCCAATGTGCTTCTGCAATACCAAAATCTGTTGCTTTGTAATCTCGGTAGTTACGTACAGCCGTTGTCGACCACGTTACGCAACCCTTCACACCAAATCCAACAGTGTGAGCAGGAAGTTCAAATTCATCAATGATTGCGCTGATTCTATCGAGGGCTTGCATATTGAACGCTTCAGCCTTTGCCATCGCTTCATCTGTGCAGATGCGATCGATAGCGCGAACACCGGCCATCGCGAGTGGATTTCCGTTAAAGGTTCCAAAGTGAGCCATCTTGCCGTTAGATACATAATCCATGTACTTCTTCTTTCCACCGAATGCTGCAAGTGGAAGTCCTCCGCCGATAGATTTTGCAAGAGTAATGAGATCTGGCTTAACACCAAGGCGAGCAGCTGCTCCCTTAGGTCCAGCTGTAAGACCAGTCTTTACTTCATCAAAGATGAGAACAACGTCGTACTTATCACAGAGAGCACGAACACCTTCGAGATATCCAACATCTGGCAAGACGATCGCTAGATTTTCCAATACTGGTTCAACGATAAAGCAGGCAATCTTCTTTGAATTCTTCTTAAACATCTTCTCGAGAGCTTCGAGGTTATTGAAAGGGACGACGTGGATGTCTCCTGGAACGAGGTTGGAGTCGATGTAAGCCTTTGGCTTATCTGGATTGCCAATTTTCGCCAGTGGTGGTTTTGATGAAACAACAAATGGGTCATAGCTGCCGTGATAGCCACCCTCAACTTTGAGAATACCCATCTTCTGTGTGGCAGATCGAGCCACTCGCACCGCATACATCGTTGACTCAGTTCCTGAGTTGGTGAAGCGAACCTGGTCAATCCCAAATCGCTTACAGATTCGCTCAGCGGCATCGGTAGATGTGGGTGAAGGAGTAACAAAGAGCATTCCCTGGCGAAGAGAGGTTTGAATCTCTTCCACAACAATTGGATTGAGGTGGCCAGCGAGCATTGCACCGAAGCCCATAGAGAGATCAAGCAGCTTACGACCATCAACATCGGTCATCCAGGCACCTTCTGCAGATGCGATTGAGATTGGGTAAGGGTCCCAA
>JBILIJ010000024.1:0-18761 GCA_044350045.1 Candidatus Planktophila sp.
CCACCGACGGACCACAGCATCTGGGGAAGAGCTGTGGGCGGAAGATGGAACCGCTCTGGTTGAACAGGTGTAAGGGTATCCGAACACCTGTTCGAAAACTAGCATCCCCTACTGACATCACAGACGGCGTGTCGCAGATGAACCCATACCCGCTAGATCACAAGCCAGAATGGGGTGGTGTTAATCCTCTTGCCGCCATCAGAAGGCAAGAATGCGACCCCAAACGGCCCCCTGCCTGCCATCGCCGTCTATAGCGGGGTGCTCTTTAAGGCGCTGGACTATCCATCACTATCAAGCAGCGCCAAGGCCAGATGTGAAAAATCCGTTGTGATCATCTCGGCACGTTATGGCGCGGTATCTCCGAGTGATCGCATTGAGTATTACAAAGAGAAGATCAATACCAGCGCCATGCGTCCACTGGTGCAGGCAAAATTGGCGGCCTATACGAGTGATTTGATTATTGATTGTCGGTCTTCGACATATCAAGGGGTGTGGCAAGGGCCATTAGATAAGACGGTAGCAGTACGGGTCTCTACTGTCGTTGATGGGGTGCGAAAAATAGTTACCCATATGTCAAAGAAAACCCGTGGAGAAGTTGCCCGGATGCTTCTGGTTAATCGCTCGCTAGCGAAATCACCCGAGGATGTATATGCAATGGTCTCAGAGACCTACCCCTGTGCACTTACTCCCCCAACGGATTCTGATCCGTGGATCTTAGAAGTGATCGCCATTTAGTTTAGAGCTTGTGAAGCTTGAGTTTTACACCAATAACGGTTCCGAGAAACGCGGTTGCAAAGAAAACCCACCCAGAAAGAGCAAATGCTTGGGTTCCAGAAAGTAAAACTCCGACAGTACATCCGAGTGCAACCATTGATGACCAGCCAAGAAGTACGCCACCGATCAAAGCTGTCACACTGTTGCGCAGTGTGATGCTCTGAAAAGCAAATCGATTTCCTGCAAGTGCTGCAGCAAGTGAAGCCAGAACAATTCCAATGATTAGCCAGCCATTATTGGTTAGCGTCGAACTAATCACTGCAACGCAACCTTTCAATACATCAAGCCCTTCTAGGGTTTCAGGAAGATAGCCTCTATCACTTAAAACTGTGCGGGCTGTAGTACTTAACTGACGTGTGACGCCAAGTGGCTCAATACGAAGGTAAGCAATTGTTCCTACAACACCAACCAGTGCGCCCGCCATCAGTGGAGGCCAGCGAGTAATGATTAAACGAGAATAAACGCCCTCTGAAGTAGATGTGGTCACTGGTTCTGATGATGTACCCCATCTGCGTGCAAGGAATGCGATGCCAGCAAGAAGAATGAAGGTCAGTGCTAATGAACCAGCGTAGCCAAATGTATGAGGTAGCCAAGTTTTTGGTGCTTCGCTGAGGCTTCCGAGATAGAGAGAGTTCCAACTTGCAAATCCAAGTCCAAAACCAATAAGGGAGCCAAAGAGTGCCGGAAAAGCACGGAGCGATCCTTGTCCTATTCGATAAAGATGGCCGCTGATACACGCTCCAGACAGTGCCATGCCTAAACCAAAGAGCAGACCAGCGATTACTAAGACCCAACTAACTGGACCAATATGAGCATTGGGCGGGAAAAACCCTGTCGAGGTATCAGGTAAAAATTGTCCAAAGAGAATTGCATAGCCCACGCTGCCTGCGGCGATTGCGGTCAGAATGGAGAGAAAAGGAGTCGTATTGCGATCCTCGATTGCATCCCTAAATATGCAGAAGAAACAGAATCTCGCGCGCTCGAAGATGATTCCTAGTGCGGTGCCGATCAAGAGCGAAAATGAAGCTTGTGATTGTGTGCCATCGCCCCCAGAGAGATAAAAGGCGGTGCCAAGTAAAGCCAAGACAATCAATGCCGCTGCAATGGTGCGATAAGTATCGCCCCTACTCCATGAAGAAATGCCAATAGAGGTCCTAGCTGAACTAGGACCTCTATTGGATGAATTATCTACAGAGATTATGACTGTCCCCAGATTGTTCCAGAAGGATTCGAGATAGGAACTCCAACGGAGTTTCCGTACTCTGTCCATGAACCGTCATAGTTCTTGACTTCATAACCAAGGATTTCGCTCAAAACAAACCACGTGAGAGAAGAACGCTCACCGATGCGGCAGTATGTGATGATTGACTGCTTTCCATCGACTCCTTTATCTGCATAGAGCTTCTTTAAATCAGCTACTGGCTTAAAGGTGCCGTCAGCGTTGACATTGAGACCCCATGGGACATTGATCGCACCTGGAATATGTCCAGCGCGCACTGCTAATTCCTGAAATCCTGGAGGAGCAAAAATCTTTCCGTTGTACTCATCAGCTGAGCGAATATCGATGAGATCAACCTTCACACGCTTTTTTGCCACCGGAATAATGTCCTGCAACAAGGTTGCGCGCATTGACCTGTCAAGGCGAGTGCTTGTGAAATTTCCCTTAGGTTTTGTTGTTACTGAAGTAGTGAGTGCACGACCATCCTTCTCCCACTTTACGCGGCCTCCATCAAGAATGCGAACATCTTTTGCGCCGTATAAATTGAAGATCCATGCTCCCCATGCAGCAAACCAATTATTTTTGTCGCCATAGAGAACGATCGTTGAATCCTGGCTAATTCCAGCGCTCTGTGCAAACTTTTGGAAATTTGCTGCAGAGACAACGTCGCGATTGACCGTATCAACGAGATCGGTATGCCAACTTATCTTGACGGCATTTTGAATGTGTCCACGCTCATAGATTCCTGGCTCGGTACTCACTTCTACAATGACGACCTTAGGGTCGTTAAGGTTTTTCTCAAGCCAATCTGCCTGAACAACAGCACGCGCTAAATTCTTTGGCGCTGCTTGAGCTGGTGCAGTTGATCCTAGCGAAAGACTGACAAATGCAGCGCTGACGAGTGCGGCAACTATTTTTTTCGGTGCTTTTGACATAATTATCCTTTGATTTGAGTTGATTTGAATTTGAAATAAAGTAAAAAGTTGTGAAAGCGAAAGGTGCGAAAACTAGCGGCAGATAGATGTGTTGACGCGGCAATAGTCAATCACGCGGCGCTTTGTAAACATATCTGTATATTATCGAAAATTTGCGTCATATGAAAATCGAATAAAGATTTAGCAAGTGATATAGGTGATACAAACCTGCAAACTATTCGCAGATACTTATTTTTCTTTGGAAGTTTCTAGCGGGTATGCCCTACAGAGTGCACGCCAAATATCTTGGGCTTCCACGCCTTCAGATAGCGCCTCTTCAACGGATTTACTACCCAACTCTGAAATTGCAATATCTTTGCAGAATGAGGGTGCCCATTCCGGGCCAAAGGAGAGTGATATCCGCTCGCGCAGGTCGGAAATTCTCATTTATTGCAAACCAATTGCAAGTGCATCAGATTTAGAAGAGAGTATTTTCAACGAGCAAAGTTGCTTGATCTCGTGATTGTTCTGGTGTGACAGGTTGTAGCACTTGACCAATTAACCAGCGCATAGCAAGCCCGGTCGCTTCTGGAGATTGCGTGAGTGAAAAAATTGCACGAGCGAGGTCAAGATAGAGCGGATGCTCACTATGTATCAGTAACTGCGCTAGCAGGCCAGGGTCATAGCTGCGAAGTCCCGCTAGTGCTGGGTCACTAGAGACAGAACGCGAAAGGAATTCCAGAGCATCTGCGGGTGTGCCTACGTTCTGCATCTGCTGAATTAATCTGCCGAGCTCGGCTTGCACAAGCGCTTCAATAACCGATGACTTATCTCTGAAATGGTTATATAAAGTTGCGCGGGCAACCTGTGATTGCACCGAAATATCAATCATGGAAATTTTTGAAATACCGGCTGTCGCAATTAGATCTTTAGTCGCTGAGAGAATTGCCTCTTCGGTGCGTCGATGAGTAGCGCCTTGAGCGGCGTATTTAGGCTGCGTCGACAACGGTGAGCTTTGCGATCTCGCTCGATGCGATCTGTGAAGTGACATCACTCATGAGCGCTGAGAGTTGAAGGCCTAGCGCCTCGCAAATTGAGTTAAGGAGCTCTGATGAAGCTTCCTTCTGTCCGCGTTCGACCTCTGAAAGATATCCGAGTGAGACGCGGGCTTCGCGTGCGACATCACGTAGGGTGCGCAACTGTTCTGTGCGCGCAGCTCGAAGTGAGCTACCGACTGCTTCGCGTAGTAGAGCCATCGTCATCCCCCTTCGGTTGTACGTGTTCTAAGGATACGCGTAAATGAGCCGATTGCAGTGGCAACTGTGGCGTTTCGTACGCTTTCACGCCCGCCAGAAAGCGAAAGTTCAAGATTATGGGTCACTGGCCCATCGATAGCCACCCAGACAGTTCCAGATGCAATCCCATCGGATGGGCCAGGGCCTGCAACTCCTGTTGTTGCAATTGACCAGGTGGAACCAAATTGTGTGCGCACCGCTCGCGCCATTTCGATTGCAATCACTTGGCTGTAGACAGTGTGTGTGTCAATGAGTGCAGCATCTACGCCAAGAATTTCTGATTTCACTTTATTTTGATAGGCCACTATCCCACCAAGGAAAATCTGTGATGAGCCCTCAACAGATGTCAGTGCCGAACTCAAGCCACCGGCGGTAATCGATTCTGCCGTGACAAGAGTTTCATGACGCTCGGCTAGCGTAGAAATTATCTCATTGACCATCGCCGAAATTTCAGGAGTAAGTGACAACTCTTATCCTCCCTAATCGTCAAACAGATATGAAAGTTACTTCTTTAACGCCAATCGTACATAGTTAAATCCAGTCACGACAGTCAGAATAATCGCGATTGCCATAAATCCATCTCTGAACCAGTACAGCTCTGAGGGCATAGGTAACATAAAAAAGCCCACACCAAAACTTTGGAAAGTGGTTTTGATCTTGCCTCCGCGGCTAGCAGGAATAACACCACGCTTGATTACCGCTAAACGAAAGAGAGTGATTCCGATTTCGCGTGCCAGAATCACGGCGGTAATCCACCATGGAAAGCGCCCAAGGATTGAAAGAGAGATCATCGCTGACCCGATTAAAGCTTTATCGGCCACTGGATCAAGGAACTTTCCAAGTTCACTTACTTGGTTAGTTGCCCGCGCTAGATAACCATCGAGCAGATCAGATAAACCAAGAAGAAAGTAGATAGTCCATGCAATGACCTGCCACGTGGAATCATCTCCCCCGTTTTTGAAAATTGCATACACACCAAATGGGATAAGAAGGATTCGCCCCATAGTGATGGCGTTGGGTGAAAAATACTTTTTCATCGTACTTCGGCCACTAGATCTACCCCGAGTGATTGGGTAACAACTCCATCAACATAGTCGCCCACTTTAAAGGATGTACCGACAAAAGATGTTGTCCCATCAACTTCTGGCCCCTGGTGGGCTGCCCGCCCCTCTTGATTTTCCGCATCTTCGATCAAGACCCGTACATGTTGGCCGATCCTCGTTGCTGCTCGAAGTGAAACCATTTCATCTGCAAGGGATGACAGTGATTCCACTCGCTCAGAAATTACTTCGAGATCGACTTTATCTCCCAGGTCGAGTGCTTCGGTCTTATCCTCATCTGAGTACCCAAAGATTCCAATAGCATCTAGCTGTGCTTGGGTAATAAATTCAGATAACGCATCAAAGTCTTCTTGGGTTTCACCGGGAAAGCCAACGATAAAATTAGATCTAATTCCTGCCTCTGGAGATAGCGCACGGATCTGGGAGATCAAATGGAGGAATTTCTCGCTGTCGCCAAATCTGCGCATGCGTCGTAACAATGTGGGGCTGACATGCTGAAACGAGAGATCAAAGTACGGTGCAACTTTTTCGGTAGAGATCATGGCTTGCAATAATGAAGGTCGCATCTCAGCAGGTTGAAGATATGAGAGGCGAACTCGTTCGACTCCTTGAATTTCGCCGAACTCATGCAAAATTTTCTCCATCAACATCAGATCGCCCAGGTCTTTTCCATATGAAGTGGTGTTCTCGCTTACGAGAAAGAGTTCGCTGACACCATTCTGGGCCAGCCATTCGGCTTCTTTGAGCACTTCTGTTGGGCGACGGGAAACAAATGCACCGCGAAAGTATGGAATTGCACAGAATGAACATCTGCGATCGCAACCCGAGGCGATCTTGAGTGGAGCCCATGGTGCGCTATCCAGGCGCTTACGAAAGAGTCCTCCTGCCGAACCAATCGACGATTGATAATTTTCATCACGAACTTTGCCGCGCTCAACTGGGGCGATAGGCAGAAGCGAGCGACGATCACGCGGTGTATGCGATATGTGAGATTGACCCGAGATGATCGACTGCAAGCGAGCAGAGATATCTTGATAATCATCAAAGCCCAAAATTGCATCCGCTTCAGGAAGAGCCTCTGCTAACTCTTTTCCGTAACGCTCGGCCATGCATCCAACAGCGACAACCGCTCGTGTGGTTCCGTGGCCTTTAAGAGAATTAGCCTCCAATAGCGCGTCCACTGAATCCTTCTTGGCAGACTCAATAAATCCACAGGTATTTACAACTGCGACTTCTGCATTTTCCACATCATCGACGAGTGTCCAGCCATCGGCTTCAAGGCGGCCCGCGAGCTCTTCAGAGTCCACATCATTGCGGGCGCAACCCATCGTGATTATTGCAACTGTCCGACTCATTTGTCAGATAGTACAGTGTGTAGCTCTACTTAGCCCTAAAAGTCTGGCGGACCGCTTCATTTCGACCGCCCAATGGCGCTAATTCTTCACCATTAAGAGTCAAATCTATATCTCCCGCATTGGATAGATAAATTGCGATCGAAAGTTGATCGGTGTAACTCTTTTCTTCACCCTTTAGTAGTGGGCCTTTATATAGAGTTTTTCCGGAAGCGACAACGTGGATCCTTGAATCTCCGCGAGCAGCGCTAATCACAAGTGAAACTCCTGAAGTAGACGGTGTGACTTCAGTTGCAGGCGTGAAGGTCTCAGTGGGCGCGACGCTAGGTGTAGCAGTTGGTGATGATGTAGCTAGCGGTGTAACAACATCCTCACTTTGAACTGAATTTAGGGTGAACTGCACGCCTGCGATGAGGACAACAATTGAAATGGATACTGAAACTAAAGCTTTCCACGACAAGCGTCGATTCTCGCTTTTGATGGCAGCGGCATTGTTATCAACGAGCATTGAGTGTATCGAGCGAGAAGTTGTTGAATGATCGGAGTCATATAGAGCAATGAATTCTTGGGCGGAGGCATTGGTTGCTTTCGCAATATTTCTTAAGTGACCGCGAGCGTAGGTGTCACCGCCACATTGCGAGAAATCGTTATCTTCCATGGCAACAAGCAGCCGTGATCTTAAGACAATCATTTGTGCGAGTTCGTCAATACTCAAGCCCGCGTCTTCGCGTGCTTTGCGTATCATCTCGCCTAGCGTCATGGCACCAACAATCTCAAGAAGTTGAGGGTGAGAAGTCGCCCTGCCTCTAAAGTGTAGGGTGATGGGCGCAGATCAAGCCATAGATGCTCGGGTGATATTTTTGCTCTTAAGGGTGAGATCAATAATTGCGCAGACTTGCTAAGACTGAATCAAGCTCTTCTGCCTTGATCATCACGACGCGCGCCTTCGAACCTTCGGATGGGCCCACGATTCCGCGAGACTCCATGAGATCCATCAAGCGTCCCGCCTTTGCAAAGCCAACTCTGAGCTTACGTTGCAACATTGAAGTTGATCCAAATTGAGTACCTACTACTAGTTCTATCGCCTGACAGAGCAGATCTAAATCATCGCCAATCTCTTTATCAATCTGTTTAGTTGTGACAGGCGCTGCCGTGACATCTTCTCGGTATCGTGGCGATAACTGCTTCTTTACATGTCCGACAATTGCTTCAATCTCTCGTTCAGATATATATGCACCTTGAATTCGAATAGCACGCGATGCACCCATGGGAATAAAGAGTCCGTCACCTTGTCCGACAAGCTTTTCAGCTCCTGGACTATCTAAGATGACTCGGCTATCTGCAAGAGATGATGTTGCAAAGGAAAGTCGCGAAGGTACATTTGCTTTGATTAAACCAGTAACCACATCAACGCTTGGGCGTTGGGTTGCCAGAACTAAGTGAATGCCTGCCGAACGAGCCAACTGCGTAATTCGGACCACCGATTCTTCTACTTCACGGGCAGCAACCATCATCAAGTCTGCTAACTCATCAATAATCACCAACAAATATGGGTACGGTTCGACAACGCGGTCACTACCCTCAGGTGGTTTTACCTTGCCTGCACGTACAGCCTTGTTAAAGTCATCGATATGTCTGAAGCCAAAAGTTGATAGATCTTCATAACGTAAATCCATTTCCCGAACAACCCATGTCAGTGCATCCGCAGCCTTCTTTGGATGGGTAATAATTGGAGTGATGAGGTGAGGAATTCCCTCGTACGCTGTTAATTCAACCCGCTTAGGGTCAATTAATACCAAACGCACTTCATCTGGTGTTGCGCGCATCAAAATTGAAGAGATCATCGCATTAATCATCGAAGATTTTCCTGCGCCAGTAGCACCGGCGACGAGCAAATGCGGCATTTTTGCTAGGTTGGCACAGACAAAATTACCTTCAACATCTTTACCGAGAGCCACAAGCATGGGGTGATGATCTTGGCCGGCAACAGTTGAGCGCATTACATCACCCAGAGCCACTATTTCACGATCAGCATTCGGTATCTCAATTCCAACAGCAGATTTTCCTGGAATGGGAGAGAGAATACGAACATCGCTGCTGGCAACTGCATAAGAAATATTTTTTGCAAGAGCTGTAATGCGCTCGACCTTTACCGCGTTTCCAAGCTCAACTTCATAGCGCGTAACGGTGGGGCCACGCATAAAACCGGTAACTTCGGCATCGATTTCAAATTGCTTAAAGACTTCAGTCAAGGCTTCAACTACCGTTTCATTTGCCTTGCTCTTACTCTTTGATGCAGGACCGGTTCGAAGAAGGTCTTGCGGTGGTAATTCATAGGTTGAATCTCCAGTGAGAAGTAGCTGCTCGATTCGTTTACCAACTCCTGGGCTCGTAGTAACAGGGGCTACCGGAGTTGGACGTGGGGTCTCAACCGTAAACTCTTGATCGAATTCATTTTCATCTATCTCATCATCGGCAGGATCTTCATGCCAAGCAACCACTGGGGTATCAAATGGTGGTGTATCCGTAATCTCGAACTCTTCTTCGCTACGTTCGGGGCGCTTATTCCAGATCCAAGAAAAGAGGGAACGAGTTTTATCAAGAACTGTCGAGAAAGGAGTTGCTGTAGCAACTAGTAATCCAAAGAGAAACAGGAGCACAAGAAACGGGCGAGCTAATACATCTGTCATCAATAGCTCTAGTGGGAAGGCAACTGCATAACCTAGGAGGCCTCCCCCGCTACGCATATCAGTTGCACCGTCTGAGGGAAGAGCAAATCCTGAAATAAAATGGATAAAGCCTGTGCTGGAGATAAGAAGAATGATTGAGCCAATAACGATACGTCCCAAGGATTTTGAATCCTGGGGGTTTCTAAAGATTCGAATTCCAAAATAGCCAAGAATAATCGGAGCGAAAAATCCAATCTTTCCAAAGGCTCCGTAGAAAATTGCATAAAGTAAATCACTCAAGACGCTCTCAGTTTTAAACCACGTTCCAAGGAGGGCTGCAAAGGCAAGAACAATAATGACTAGGCCGGCCCCATCGCGCCTATGGACGGGATCTAAATCTTTGGCACCACGCGCAAGAAATCTAACGCTTGTTCCGAGTGCTCCGGCAAGTGTGGACCATATCTTACTGATTCCACGGCCAACTACTGCAAGGAAGGAAGATCCTTGTCGAGTGCGAGACTTTTTCTTGGCCACACCTTTTATATTATCAGTTAGACCTCTACAACTACGGGAACAATCATCGGACGGCGTCGATGTTTTTGGCCTACCCAATTTCCTATGGTCCTACGTACAACCTGTTGTAATTGATGGGTTCCATCAATTCCGTCGGCAACCGAGCGTGCTAGCGCCTTCTCAATCTCTTTCTTCACTTCATCAAAGAGGGCTTCATCTTCATTAAACCCGCGTGCATGAATATCAGGTCCAGAAATAATCTTCCCGCTCTGTGCTTCAACCACAACAAATACAGAGATAAATCCCTCTTCACCAAGAATCCTGCGATCCTTTAATGAAGACTCAGTAATATCACCAATGCTTTGGCCGTCTACATAAACAAATCCGCATGGAACCGAGCCAACAACTTCGGCGACGTGATCAATGAGGTCGACAACGATCCCATTTTCGATGATGAATGCGTTCTCTCGTGGGACACCTGATTCGATAGCCAACTGTGCATTTGCCTTTAAATGTCGCCACTCGCCATGAACAGGTATTACATACTTTGGTTTGACTATGTTGTAGCAGTAGAGCAATTCACCTGCGGCGGCATGGCCCGAAACGTGCACCATCGCATTAGCCTTGTGCACAACTTTTGCGCCAAAGCGAGTGAGCTCATTAATTACTCTGAAGACCGAGTTTTCATTTCCAGGGATCAGAGAAGAAGCAAGAATTACCGTGTCGCCTTCGCCCACTCGAATCTGGTGATCACCATTTGCCATGCGCGAAAGCGCTGCCATCGGCTCCCCTTGCGATCCTGTACAGATCAGAACTACATCATCACCGTAGGTTTCAAGATCCTTTGAATCAAGAACCATATTGGGCGGAATAGTGAGATAGCCCATCTCCTGTGCAATCTTCATATTGCGCACCATTGATCTTCCAATAAATACGATCTTTCTTCCGTTCTCTGCCGCAACATCAATTACTTGCTGAACACGGTGAACGTGGGAAGAAAAGGATGCCACGATGACGCGTCTTTTTGTCGATGCGATCACGCGATGCAGCGCCGGCATAATTTCGCGCTCAGAAGGAGTAAAGCCAGGGACATCAGCATTTGTTGAATCAACCAAGAAAATATCAACGCCATCTTCGCCCATCTTCGCAAATGTCCGAAGATCTGTCAGGCGCCCATCGAGCGGGAGTTGATCCATCTTGAAATCACCCGTGTGAAGCACGCGACCTGCATCTGCACGAATTGAGATCGCAAGGGCATCTGGAATCGAGTGATTAACTGCAACGAATTCCAATTCAAATGGGCCAATATCTTCAGTCATCCCTTCACGCACTTCTCGCGTGATTGCAGTAATTCTGTGCTCCTTAAGTTTTGCAGTAATCAGCGCCAACGTCAGGGGCGATCCATAGACAGGAATATCGCCACGTTCACGCAAGAGATACGGAACTGCACCAATGTGATCTTCATGTCCATGGGTGAGAACAATTCCGATGACATCATCCAGACGTTCACGTATATACGAAAAATCGGGCAAAATTAAATCAATACCTGGTTGATTATCTTCAGGAAAGAGAACGCCGCAATCCACAACTAATAGTTTTCCCTTGGTCTCATAGACGGTCATGTTGCGACCGATTTCAGCTATGCCACCGAGTGCGACAATTCGCATTCCCCCACTTGGTAGTTTGGGTGGCGTGCCTAGTCCGGGATGAGGATTCGTCATATCAAATTACATTAGCCAAGCTGCACGCCACCTGCGATGAGATCTTCTCGCAGAGTAGCAATCTGTGCAGGTGTGGCATCAACAAGTGGGAGGCGCGTGGTCCCTCCAGGTAGTCCCATCAAATTCATTGCAGCCTTTGTCAAAATTGCACCTTGGGTCTTAAATGTTCCTTTAAACACTGGGATCAACTTCTGATGTATTTCAAGTGCCAGAGCAGTATTTCCTGCAAACCAGGCATCGAGCATGGCCTTGAGTTCGTTGCCGACGGTGTGACCGCAGACAGATACAAAACCAACTGCTCCTATGGAAAGAAATGGAAGATTAAGAATGTCATCACCTGAATAGACAGGAATGCCAGTACGTGCGATGACTTCTGATGTTGCTGCAAGGTTACCTTTGGCATCTTTTAAGGCGACAATGTTAGGCAGTTCGAAGAGTCGGGCGATCGTATCGCTTTCGATCTCGACGCCGGTGCGACCGGGAATGTCGTACATCATGATGGGAAGATCAGTTGCAGCAGCGACTGCTTTGAAGTGAGCTTCGATTCCCTCTTGTGGTGGCTTGTTGTAATACGGAGCGACGATGAGTAATCCATCAGCACCAGCTTCGGCAGAGCGTTTTGCTTGCTCTACGGTGTAGGAAGTCTCATTGTCACCAGCCCCTGAAAGAACCTTCACGCGTGAACCAACGGCTGCCTTAACAACTTTGATAATTTCAAGTTTTTCGGAAGATTTTGTTGTGGGTGCTTCACCAGTAGTTCCGTTGACGGCAATTGCATCATGGCCGTGATCTGCCAAGTGGTGAGCAAGTCGCGCAACGCCATCCCAGTCGATTGACCCATCGGAGGCAAATGGGGTCACCATTGCAGTGATGAGGCGTCCGAATGGCGCGGTAATAGACATTTAGACACCCTATCGTGCCCGACTGCGCCTTTCAACGATGGCGCATATTTACAGCGGACTTACGGTGCGATTCGCCCCGACTTTTCAAAAGCCCCGTATGTAAGAGGCATTAACGCGGCAAATTCTGCTTCCATTTTTTCAGCCACCATTTCGATCTCACGTTGTGGGTAGCTTGGAAAGTGTGAACCCTCACGAGCGGTGCGCAGAGAAAGAAAATTCATGAGTGCGCGAGCATTCATCGTTACATACATCGAAGAGTAGGTGGCAACGGGCAAAACGACGCGAGCAACTTCGCGAGCTACGCCAGCAGCAAGCATCTTTTGATAGCTCTCGTAGGCAATGAGATAGGCCTCTTTCATGGAAGAGACTGATATATCAAATTGCTCTTGTGTTCCATCTTCAAATGTATATGCGCCAGTCTTTCCCACCTGTACTAGTTTGCGTTCCTTGGATGGAATATAAAAAACTGGTTTGAGTTCGCGGTAGCGCCCGCTCTCTTCATTATATGAAGCTATCCGATGGCGCATAAATTCACGAAAGACAAATATTGGTGCTGAGATAAAAAATGTCATTGATGTATGTTCAAAGGGTGAGCCATGGCGTTCGCGAGCTAGATAGTTGATAAGCCCGGCTGAACGAGCTGGATCTTCACCAATTTCATCAAGTGATTGTTCGCCAGCAGTTGAAACTCGGGCAGCCCAAATCACATCCGCGTCACTTGCACTCGCTTTAATCAATTCAACAGAAACATCATCACGAAAGATCACTTCTTCAGCCATGGTCGCACCATACCTATCTACTTCTTCCCTCGTGCGGATATTTAGGGCAGAATGCCCTCGTGTCTGCAGTGAACCGTGCCACCCTCGCCCAATCTCTGAGTGTTTCACTGCCTGTCGGAGCGTATGGAATCGCCTTTGGGGCAGCCAGTGTGGCGGCTGGATTTTCCGTTCTGCAGAGCTGTTTGATCTCTCTACTTACCTTCTCCGGTGCATCTCAATTCGCACTTGTTGGAGTGATGGGTTCAGGTGGCAGCGCACTGAGTGCCACCGCAACGGCATCTCTTCTGGGAACGCGAAACCTCTTATACGGATTGCAGATGGCACCTTTACTGCGCACTCGCCGACTTAAGAAAGTGATTGCAGCACAGCTCACCATTGATGAATCAACCGGCGTTGCAATATCGTTAGAAAAAAACGGTTCACGTGCAATGGCTCAAGGGTTTTGGTACACGGGTATTGGGGTCTATATCTTTTGGAATCTCTTTACTCTGATCGGTGCTCTTGGGGCCCAAGCGATGGGTGATCCAGCCGCATTTGGGCTTGATGCGGCGGTACCAGCGGCATTTCTCGGACTTATCTGGCCAAGGCTTACTGGAAATCGTGAACGTGCGCTGGCAATCAGCGCGCTAGCTCTGGCCCTTCTACTAACTCCCTACGTGCCAGCCGGTGTTCCGATTATCTCGACCGCTCTCTTGGCTGTGCTCTTTGGATTGCGTGGGCGTGTATGGCGATAACTATGAATGCAATGTGGATCGGAATTATTGCAACGAGTGTGATCGCATTTCTTCTGAAATATCTGGGACATAGCGTTCCAGAACGCTGGTTGAGCCATCCACGAGTCTTAAAAATCAACTCAATGATTCCAATTGCGCTCTTGAGCGCCCTGGTTGCAGTGCAGACCTTTACCAACGAGAAAAGCCTGGTTATTGATCAACGCCTAGCAGGGTTAGCGGTGGCGGTAATCGCTCTGATTCTCCGTGCACCCTTTGCCATTGTTGTTATCAGCGCTGCTGCAACTTCGGCTGCTTTGTATCACCTGCAGTGAAATTAAATAATCTTTAGCGCTGCAAGTTTTGCTTTAAGGTCATTATCTGATGGCTCAGTCAAATGTGTGCCATCGCTAAAGACGATTACAGGAATTGATTGTGCTCCGCCATTGATCTCGACGACCTTTGCTGCCGCACTTGGATCTGCCTCAACATCCACGAGTGTGTACTCAACACCGAGCTCTGCCAGCAAGCGCTTAGAACGACGGCAATCTCCACACCATTCTGCTGAGTACATTGTTATTTCGTTAACTGTCATTGACTAGTCTCCTTCTACATAAAGTGCTCAAGGCCGAATGTGACTCCCGGCCGTGAGATAACGCTGCGAATTCCAAGTAGAACACCAGGCATGAATCCTGCCCTATCTAATGAATCATGGCGAATCGAAAGTGTCTCTCCTGATCCACCGAAGAGAACTTCCTGATGAGCAATCAAGCCACGAAGTCGCACAGAGTGCACAGGTATATCGCCAACGAGTGCTCCGCGGGCGCCATCTAGTGAAGTAGATGTTGCATCAGGCATGGCAGATAGATTGGCAGCCTTACGAGCAGCAGTCATGAGTGAGGCAGTGCGCGCTGCTGTTCCAGATGGTGCATCAATCTTATTTGGGTGGTGCAGCTCAATAATTTCAGCGGATTCAAAAAATTGCGCAGCCTTTGCCGCAAACTCCATCATGAGAACCGCGCCGATTGCAAAGTTTGGGGCGATAAGGATGCCAACTTCAGGGTGTGCAGCTGAAAGCTCTTTCAGCTTTGACATACGAGCGTCATCAAAGCCTGTCGTACCTACAACTGCGTGAATTTTATGAGTGATCAAGAATTCAAGATTAGCCATAACTGAATCTGGTGTTGTGAAATCAACGACAACCTGTGCCCCTGATGTAACTAGTTGATCGAGTGAATCACGAAAATCTAGCGCTGCAACCAGTGTGCAATCTGAAGCCACCTCTACCGCATTGACAACTTCTGCACCCATGCGCCCGGAAGCGCCAAGCACTCCTACTTTTATCATCGGTAACTCCCCTTAGCGAGCACCTTCTCGAAAGTACTCTCACTCTTAAATGGACCCACTAGGGCAAGAGTAGGCGTTTTGGTAAGAAATTCGCTAGCGACTTTACGGACATCTTCGTGAGTGACGCTGGAAATTTCTTTTAAGATCTCATCAAAACCCATCACGTGACCGTAAACGATCTCATTTTTGCCGATTCTAGACATCCGCGAGCCGCTATCTTCTTGGCTCAGCACAAGGGATCCACGAACTGCGCCCTTGGCACGATCTATCTCTTCGTGTGTCATCCCGTGCTCTGCAACATCTGCTAAAACCTCGCGGATAATTTCAATCACTTCAATAGCTTTCGTTGGATTACAACCGGCGTAGAAGCCGATCTGACCTGAGCCGGCAAATTGTTGGGCATAGGCGTAGACAGAGTAAGCCAGGCCACGCTTTTCGCGAATCTCTTGAAAGAGGCGAGATGACATGCCGCCACCGAGTGCTGACGCCAAAATCCCCATTGCAAACCGGCGATCATCATGACGGGCAACACCTTCCATGCCATAAAACATATGTGCCTGTTCAGTCTTGCGGGTAATGATTCCGACTGGAGTCTGTTTGCTTTTGCGAAGTACGTCGTTGCCACGAATCTGAGGTGCACCCTTAACATCAAGGAAGCCATCTGCTCTCAGTGCACGCTCGACCATCTCTACTACTTTTTTGTGCTTAATATTTCCCGCTACAGCAACCACCAAATCTTGCGGCAGGTATCGCTTCTTATAATAATTAAATACTGCATTTCGTGACATTGTTTTAATCGAATCAACTGTCCCCAAAATCGGGCGGCCAAGTTGGGTGTCACCATAATAAGTTTCGGCGTATAAATCATGTACTAAATCACTGGGATCATCATCACGCATAGCGATCTCTTCAAGAACTACTTTGCGTTCAGCGTCTACATCCAGTGCGCTCACAATCGATGAAGTAATCAAATCACTGACGACATCTATTGCCATAGGGAGATCGGTATCGATCACTCGAGCATAAAAACAGGTGTACTCCTTGCTTGTAAAAGCATTCATCTCTCCACCGACTGCTTCAATCGATGATGAGATTTCAAGTGCGCTTCTACGAGTGGTGCCTTTGAAAAGCAGATGCTCTAGAAAGTGAGAAGCCCCAGCAACTGCCGGGGTTTCATCACGAGAACCTACATTGACCCAGATTCCCACTGCGGCACTTCGTACCGACGGAACTTCTTCCGTAACGATACGAAGGCCACTAGCGTGAACGAATCTCTTTACTGACATTGGCTACTTTTTATTCAGCAGCCGGAGTTGAGCCGTCTTCTAGAACAGGAACGAGAGAGAGCTTGCCCTTAGGGTCAATCTCACCGATCTCAACCTGAATCTTGTCTCCGACCTTCATTACCTCTTCTAGGTTTTCAATTCGCTTACCACCATGCATCTTGCGGATCTGCGATACGTGGAGAAGTCCATCTTTACCTGGCATCAATGAGATAAATGCACCAAATGCTGCAAGCTTGACGACAGTACCAAGGTAACGCTCGCCCACTTCTGGCATCTGTGGATTTGCAATTGCATTGATCTGTGCTCGTGCAGCTTCAGCAGAAGGTCCATCGATAGCACCGATATAAATTGTTCCATCGTCTTCGATAGAAATATCTGCACCAGTCTCATCTTGAATCTGGTTAATGATCTTGCCCTTAGGCCCAATCACAGCACCGATCTGATCGACTGGAATCTTCACTGAGATGATGCGAGGAGCAAAGCGGCTCATCTCATCTGGAGCATCGATTGCCTCGTTCATGACATCAAGGATGGCAAGTCGGGCTTCCTTAGCTTGATGGAGAGCACCGGCAAGAACAGATGCTGGGATTCCATCGAGCTTGGTATCGAGTTGAAGGGCTGTTACGAAATCTTTTGTTCCAGCAACCTTAAAGTCCATATCACCGAATGCATCCTCTGCACCCAAGATATCTGTAAGGGCAACGTATTCAATCTTTCCATCAACATCATCTGAAATCAGACCCATTGCAATACCTGCAACCGGTGCCTTAAGAGGCACGCCTGCTTGCAGCATTGAAAGTGTTGATGCACAGACAGATCCCATTGAAGTCGAACCATTTGAACCCAAGGCTTCAGAAACCTGACGGATTGCATATGGGAACTCTTCACGAGTAGGAAGAACTGGAATCAACGCGCGCTCTGCTAGAGCGCCATGACCGATTTCACGACGTTTAGGTGTGCCAACACGACCAGTCTCACCAGTTGAATATGGTGGGAAGTTGTAGTTGTGCATGTAGCGCTTGTGGTTTTCAGGATTAAGAGTGTCGAGCTGTTGCTCCATCTTGAGCATTGCCAGAGTTGTGATTCCCAGAATCTGTGTCTCTCCACGCTCGAAAATCGCTGAGCCGTGAACGCGAGGAATAACTTCAACCTCTGCAGAGAGTGCACGAATATCACGTAGTCCGCGACCATCGATACGAATCTTGTCACGAAGAACACGTTGGCGAACAAGCTTCTTGGTCAATGAGCGGAACGCCGCAGGGACTTCCTTCTCACGTCCTTCAAAAGCTGCCGACACTGAATCTTTTGTGGCTGCTGAAATTTCGTCAATCTTTGTCTCGCGCTCTTGCTTTCCACTAATTGTCAGAGCCTTTGCAAGATCATCCTTAGCTGCTTTTTCAACGGCTGCGAAGACATCGTCCTGATAATCAAGGAAGACTGGAAATTCAGCAGTTGGCTTTGCAGAAACGGCTGCCAACTTGCTCTGTGCTTCACAGAGTACGCGAATAAATGGCTTAGCGGCATCAAGGCCTTGTGCAACAACTTCTTCATTAGGAGTTGGAGCACCATTTTTGATGAGTTCAATTGTCTTTGTTGTTGCTTCAGCCTCAACCATCATAATTGCGACATCATCACCACTAATGCGACCGGCAACAACCATATCGAATACGGCGTTTTCAACCTGTGAGTGGTTAGGAAATGCAATCCACTGACCATCAATGAGTGCAACGCGAACGCCACCGATTGGGCCAGAGAACGGCAGTCCTGCCAACTGTGTTGACATCGATGCGGCATTAATCGCAATAACGTCATACATATGATCTGGATCAAGTGCCATCACGGTTACAACGATCTGAACTTCATTACGAAGTCCCTTAATAAATGATGGTCGCAATGGGCGGTCAATCAAACGGCATGTGAGGATCGCATCTTCTGATGGACGCCCTTCACGACGGAAGAATGAACCTGGGATTTTGCCAACTGCATACATCTTCTCTTCAACATCTACTGTTAAAGGAAAGAAATCGAATTGATCTTTTGGTGTCTTTGATGCTGTTGTCGCCGAGAAGATCATTGTTTCATCATCTAGGTATACAGCTGCAGCGCCTGCTGCCTGCTTTGCAAGTCGCCCTGTTTCAAAGCGAATCTCACGCTTACCAAATTTTCCGTTATCGATAACGGCTACTGCTGTCTTTACGTCTTGACCCTCCATGGGTCTC
>JBILIJ010000004.1:0-62192 GCA_044350045.1 Candidatus Planktophila sp.
CTGTAGACTCGCCCACCTTGGCCCTCGTAGCCCAACGGCAGAGGCAGAGGACTTAAAATCCTCCAAGTGTGGGTTCGACCCCCACCGAGGGCACCAGTTCGTGCGTAAATGATTAGATTGGCTTCTCTGCAAAGCAAGTAGTGCACACAAACACCTCAGATGGAATTGACCAGGCGGATCGCACTCAAGAAGAGCTAGATTTCCATGACTAGTCATTCAACTTTGAAATTTGTGTGAGTTTAATCCGCGCCTATTTGCATCACTTTTCTATCAAGATTCTTGTTTCTTTTAATCTTTCGAAGATCTTGCTTATTCCAAAAAACTAGTTAATCTCACATCATGACTCTCAAAAAATGCCAGGATTGTAAAACTGAATATCATGATCAAGATGCTATTCGCTTTGGTCACTGCCCTAACTGTGACTCAGAGTTCTTCACTCTCGTGTCACTCAAAGAAGTTGCCACCACGACCACCAAAAAGAATCCAGCGAAGAACTCCCGGCCAGGAAATCCTTTTCATTCGGCAACAAGTAGCTCGCAAAGTGATCAAGTGGCTGAAGTCTCAGAAATTGAAAAACTTATCGCAACCCAAAACAAAAACACACTTGACCTAATTCAGGCGCAAAATAAAACAACACACGCAGTTCGCGCCTTTGTTCGCTTTCTTTTTATTCAACTAAGCGGTTTGACTCTAGTTTTTTTCACCTGGAATTTGAGTTTGATGTCTGTAGATCCGAATGAATGTGCACGTTTCGGAGAAAAATGTGAAGGGAACTTGTTTTTACAATTTCTATCGATTGGTATTTGGATTGGGACGGTCATCTTAAGCAGTAGGGCAGGATGGTCTGAGCTTGAAAAGTCGGATGTATATTGATACCAACGGTCACACTCTGATTTAGAGCGCAGCATTTTTGCTGTTTTGCAATCGTATACGATTTCTGTAGGATTCGAATATGAGAAGAATCTACAAAAGCAAAGACACGCTTCTAGTTGAACTTAACGGGGAGTACTTCTCGATCAAGCACTCACTCACAGATTTACTGTCTATGGATGTAAGAGAAGCTCGCTCAATTATTGAGGCAGCAAATACACCAGTGAAAGCGCCAGCACATTTGGTGGCACCGATAGATGCTCAACACGAAGTATGGGCATGTGGTGTTACGTATTTGCGTAGCAAAGTGGGGCGTATGGAGGAGTCGGACGTTCCTGATCTCTACAGCCGTGTGTATGACGCTGAACGGCCAGAGATTTTTTATAAGAGTGTTGGATGGCGCGTGATTCCTAACGGTGAGCCAGTTGGAATTCGTCGTGATTCTGGTTGGGATGTACCTGAAGCGGAAGTAGTTCTAGTTGTTAATTCACATAAGGAAATCTTTGGCTACACCATTGGAAATGATATGAGTTCGCGGTCTATTGAAGGGGAGAACACCCTTTATCTGCCGCAGGCGAAGTCATACGATAAGGCCTGCACGATTGGAAGTTTTATTGTTCCATCATGGGAAATCGCTGAAGCTGCATTTCCTTACACAGTTTCGGTTGAACGCAAGAGTGTAGAAATCTTCAACAGCTCATCTTCTAGCGCACAGATGAAGCGTGGATTTGAAGATCTCGTAGATTGGCTATTTCGCACACTGCCAATGCCAACAGGAGCGATGCTCTTTACTGGCACTGGCATTGTTCCGGATGCAGACTTCACGCTACATGAAGGCGATGTTGTAAAAATTGATGGTGGAGTTCTCGGTCAACTCAACAATCCAGTTGTTCTGGTTTCCTAAAGAGATGAGTAACTAATATGACGCTAGATACTCAAGTGAAAGATGCGCACGCTGCTTGGTTACAGATTCGTGATTGGGACCGTAGCAAGATAGTTGCTCTCCTTGAATCGATCGCAGATGCCCTGGATCTGGCTAAAGCGGATCTAGTTCCAGTTGCGATGGAGGAAACAAATCTTCCTGAAGCTCGCCTAACTGGAGAAGTAGGACGAACCACTGGCCAGTTACGCCTGATGGCACGCGCGGTAGAAGATCGAACTTACTTAGATATAACAATTGATCACGCAGATTCCTCCCTAACTCCACCACGTCCGGATCTGCGCTTGAAGACAACGTCACTCGGTGTTGTCGGTGTATTTGGTGCAAGCAATTTTCCATTCGCATTTGGCGTTGCAGGCGGCGATACAGCATCAGCCCTTGCTGCCGGTTGCGCAGTTGTCATCAAGGTAAACCCAGGGCATCCACGTGTTTCACGGATGGTGGGCGAGATTATGGTTGCTGCCGCAACTAAAGCTGGTGCACCTGCCGGACTTATCTCTCTTGTCGAAGATTTTGATTCTGGTTTGGCACTGGTTGAGCACCCACTTACTGCTGCAATTGCATTTACGGGATCTACCCACGGTGGAAGAGCGCTCTTTGATGTTGCAAATAAGCGTGAGAATCCGATTCCTTTCTATGGAGAATTAGGTGGCTTAAATCCTGTTTTTGTTACACGTTCAATGGCGAGCGAAAAAGCCAAGGAGGCTGCTGAAGGATTTCTGACATCTATCACGATGGGTGCTGGACAGTTCTGTACCAAACCTGGCTTCTTAATTGTCGATGACGCAAGTGCAATTAACGCAGAGCTAGCTTCGCTTGTCTCGGCTGCACCTGCACAAAAACTTCTGAATGCAAGTATCGTGAAGCTACACGACAAGAATCGTGCTGAAATTTCACACGTTGCTGGAATGACACTCATTGCTCAAAATCCTGAAGGTGGAGATACGAATGTCTCTGTCTACACAATTTCTGGAAAAGACTTCCTAGCGGCAGGTGAGAGTGCTCGTCGCGAAGTTTTTGGACCAACTGCAGTGGTTGTTAACTGTGCCGATGCTGATGAATTACTCAAGGTTGCAGCGTCATTTTCGGGAACGCTAACAAGTGGAATCCATGCAACTGAAAATGATCCAATGGATCTCTCAGTTTTGATTTCACAGTTAGAACGTATAAGCGGTCGTATTGTCTGGAATCAATGGCCGACTGGATTAGCGGTCACGTGGGCAATGCACCACGGTGGCCCTTATCCGGCTTCGACCAACCCGATCTTTACTTCGGTTGGAGCAAAGGCGATTCTGCGCTTTCGTAGACCAATTACCTATCAAAATTTCCCTCAGAGATATCTCTCACCAGTACTCAAAGATGGCGCTGCTGAACTGAACAGCGCTCGAATTAACGGTAAATAGGGCGATATCGGTCCTACTAGGCAAAAGTTCTAGCCCTAGAATTGGGAATGAAAAAAGTGCTCGAATGGTTTTAAATAGTGCTACCTGGAAACAGGAGTAAGAGCAGATACAACTAGTGGCGTCACGAAAGGTGCTTCAAGTGAAGAGTTCAAATCCAGTCTTATCACGATCATTTTCGGGTAAGGGTTTTGCCCGTATGGATTCAAATGGTTTGCCAACACAGAACCTAGAGGATACATATTCAGCTCCTTCAGCGTCATCGCTGCAGACAGGCCGCATGACAATGGAAGATGTAGTTGTAAAAACTGCTGCGCTCTTTGCAGTTCTTCTTGTTGTTGGTGCATATGCATGGAATGCCAATCTTGGTGGCGGTGCACTTATGCTCGGCCTCTTTGGCGGCTTTGCCCTCAGCATGGTCAATACATTTAGTAAGAAGGTACGTCCAGCACTTGTTGTTGCATACGCTGCCTTCCAAGGACTTTTCCTTGGAACCATCACAAATGTCTTTGAAGCTTCATACCCAGGTATTGCAAGCCAAGCAGTCTTAGCAACACTCTGCGCTTTTGGTGGAATGCTCTTTGCATACCGCAGCGGACGTATCCGTGTCACACCTAAGTTCCAGCGCGTGATGTTTGGCGCGATGATCGGTTATCTCGGGCTTGCAGTGGTTAGCATCATTGCAAACTTCACGGGAACACCGGGTGGTCTTTACAACGTTGGAACACTTGGGGTAATCCTCGCAGCAGGTGGAGTTGTTCTTGCATCACTATTTATCGTGATGGATCTTGATCAAATCGATCGTTCAATCAAGGCTGGCGTTCCACAGGTGGAATCATGGCGCGCAGCATTTGGTTTGATGGTCACACTTGTATGGCTTTATCTTGAAATGCTTCGCTTAATCTCAATCCTTCGTGGAGATGATTAATTTAGCGGATCAATAATTTCATGTGATGCCCGGGACTTTCGAGTCTCGGGCATCATTATTGAGAGCACAATTGCAACGAAGAAAACAAGACCACTTAAGGCGAATGCGTTGCGGTAGCCGTAGTGATCTGCAACAAAGCCGACAGCTACTGGCCCCACAATCATTCCGGCATCGCCAGCCATTTGAAAGAGTGCGATTACCTGTCCGCCTTTTCCTTCAATGAGGTCACCCACAATTGTTGCGGGGGCACTTGCAAGGAATGCGTTGCCAAGACCCATAATGGCCATAGAGATAAAGAACATCAGAGGGTTAAGCGTGAGAGTCATAATCACGACACCCACAAATGCAATTGTTGTTCCGATGATGAGGACAAACCTGCGTCCGCGTTCATCAGAGATACGCCCTGCTCGCAATAGCAACGTTCCTTGAACAATGGCAGTGATGGTAAATCCCCATCCGACAACAACTGCAGTTGATTTGAGTTGTTCGGTAATAAAGAGTGGCAAGATTGAGGTACGAACACCGAAGAGAACCCAGCTAGCTACAAATGCGATCACTAGTGCATATCGGTAGGCCTTAAGTGAGAGCGCTGCCCTTAAAGACATAGCGACTTCCTTTATTTCACTCTTCTTTGGTGCTTTCAAATGTGCGCTCGTTAAGAAAACAAAGCCGACAATTCCAGAGATTGAGAGAGCGATCGCATAAGCAAAGAAAGGAGCACGTAGTGAAACCGCTACGAGTGCACCTCCTATTGCAGGACCTGCGATACCACCTAAGAGAAATGATCCGTAGTAGACAGATTGCGCGTGACCACGCTGGGCATCACTGACTGAGCGTAAGACCACCGAACTGGCTGCGACAGAGAAGAGAGAAGAGCCGAAACCACCGGCAGCGCGAAAGAAGAGAAGTTGGCCGTAACTTTGAGCGATTCCACTTAAGGCAACCGAGATTGCAACCATAGCAACTCCGACTGCAAAGGTTGTGCGCTCACCAAATATATCAACGAGTCTTCCTGAAAATAAACCTGATGCAAATCGCGTAAAAGCAAAGAGTGAGATGATCAATCCCACCGCCGCATTATTGACTTGAAAAGATCGCGCAAAGAGTGGGATAGCCGGGACCATAATTCCAAAGCCGACTGCAACAAAGAATGAGGCAACGACAAGGACGTTAACTTCACGTGGCAGATCACGCAGTGGTGATTGAAATTTCATTGTGTCTCGGAATTAACCGAGCGCCTCTCCGGCAGATTCCTGGCGGGCAGCTGCATAGTCTTCATTCGTACGAAGTGGTGCTTCGCGCAAGAAGAGTGCCAAGATGAAACCAATTGCAGTTACAGGTGCTGCCACCAGGAAGACAACATGGAATGAATCTACGAAGGCATTGAGCGCAGTATTTTGCGCATCCGGTGGAAGCTGGGCAATAACGGCGGTATTTTGCTTGATTTTTTCAATATCGCTCTCGTTGAAAGATTGCGCAGCCGTGGGATTACTTGCTAATAAATCTTCACGCCCGACGATTAAGTAGTGTCCAAGACGGTTAGAGAGAATTGCCCCGAAGAGTGCGGTACCAAATACAGATCCTAATGATCTAAAGAATGTATTTGAACTTGTCGCAACTCCCATATCTTTAAACTCAACAGAGTTTTGCAGAGCAATTACGATCGTCTGCATTGAAAGCCCAAGACCAGCACCCACCATCACCGCATAGAGAGCAATCTCCCAGAATGGGGTGTCGATTTCTAGGCGATACATCGCCAAAATTCCAATAGTCATGAGCGCTGTTCCCATGACGGGGAACTTCTTATAGCGCCCATGTTTTGAGATCATTTTGCCGCTGATGATTGAGGTTGTGACTATTCCAAGCATCAAAGGGATGAGTTTGAGCCCTGCCGATGTTGCACTATCTCCTTTAACTACCTGAAGATAGAGAGGCAACATGACAATTGCACCAAACATTCCGGCACCGATAATAAAACCTAAAACCGAGGTAAGACTAAATGTGTGGTTTCTAAAGAGTGAGAGAGGAATAATCGGTTCTTTCGCGCGAGACTCCCACCAAATAAAGAACACTGCAAGAATCATTCCGATAAAGAGGTAACCAAGTGTGCGTGAATCGGTCCAACCATTTTGCGGACCATAAACGCTGAGTGAGAGCAAGATCAAGGTTACCGATGTAACTAAGAGCGCAGCTCCGAGATAGTCGATTGAATGTTCACGTTTTTGTTTAGCTAAGTGGAGTGTGGCACTTGTCAGAATAAGAGCCAGAATGCCAAATGGAATATTGATATAAAAAATCCAACGCCACCCGGTAATACCAAGAATAGTTTCGTTATCTGAGAAGAATCCACCAAGCAACGGTCCTGCAACCGATGAAAGTCCCCAGACCGCACCGAAGTAACCCTGATAGCGCCCACGCTCGCGCGGTGGAACGATGTCACCGATTATCACAAAGGTAAGTGCCATCAAGCCACCTGCCCCGAGTCCTTGTAGCGCACGGGTTGCAATGAGTTGATTCATATCTTGTGCGGCACCGGCTAAAAGTGAACCTAATAAAAAGGTAACAATCGCAAATTGAAAGACCGGGCGTCGCCCGTAGATATCTGAAATCTTTCCATAGAGCGGAGTTGATGCAGTAGATGTCAGTAGATAGGCGGTGACAACCCAGGTGTAATGGTTAAGACCGTCGAACTCTTCCACAATACTTTTAAGCGCGGTTGAGACGATTGTCTGATCAAGGGCAGCTAAGAGCAAGCCAGTCATAAGCCCGCCAAGGATGACCATGATTTCTTTATGTGTATGCGCTTTGGCTGGTGCGTTCATCGACATGGACTACCCCGTTAACTCTGAAATGCTATGAAATTGCTAGGTATTTGGAATTTCTACTGCGAGGTAATAAGTTTACCGCGTGAAATCAATCATTGCTGAAGACCTTGTAAAAACCTATGACAAAGGCGCGGTTCGCGCGCTCGATCATCTCTCACTTGATGTTGAAGAAGGAACTGTTTTGGGCGTATTAGGGCCAAATGGTGCTGGAAAGACAACAACTGTGCGCATTCTGGCAACACTGCTCAACCCTGATTCAGGGCGAGCAATTGTGGGTGGAATTGATGTGATTAAGCATCCCGAAAAAGTGCGTGAAGTAATTGGTCTCTCAGGTCAGTACGCGGCAGTCGATGAGATTCTCACTGGTTGGGATAACTTGGTGATGTTTGGTCAGCTCTATCACTTAGGTAAAAAGCAAGCAATTGCTCGTGCAGAAGAGCTACTTGAACAATTTTCACTCACTGAAAGTGCACGCAGACCTATTAAGACATACTCAGGTGGAATGCGTCGTCGCCTTGATTTAGCGGCATCTCTAATTGTGAAACCAAAGGTGCTCTTTCTTGATGAGCCAACGACGGGACTTGATCCACGTGGTCGCCAAGAGATGTGGGGAGTTATCCAAGAACTTGTTAAAGGTGGCGTCACGCTCTTGCTTACAACACAATATTTGGACGAGGCAGATCAGTTGGCGGATGAAATCGCTGTGATTGATCATGGCAAGGTAATTGCTCGCGGAACATCAGATGCCTTAAAGAAACAGATAGGTGGAGAACGTCTGCAGATAGTTGTTGAACAGAGCCATATCGCAAAGACGATGGAGATCGTGACTCGCGTAAGCAAGAGCCCAGCAACAGTTGATGAGGGAATGCGTCTTATCTCAGCTCCGGTATCGACGGGCTCTGCGGCCTTGATCGAAGCATTGCGTGAACTCGATGGCGCTGGAATTCATCCCCTCGATGTATCTCTTAAGCGCCCATCACTTGATGATGTCTTTATGTCGCTGACGGGCCATGTTGCAGAGGAAGTACAGGAAGAGGTTAAGAAATGAGAAACCTTCAAGATATTTTCATTATTACTCGCCGCCAGATCTTGCTCTTGGTGCGCGTTCCTGAAGTCCTTATCTTCGCAACCATTCAGCCGGTGATGTTTGTTCTTCTCTTTAGATTCGTATTCGGTGGCTCGATTGATTCAGGTCAGCCTGGGGGATATGTACAGCTCCTTATGCCTGGAATCTTCGTGCAGACAGTGGCATTTACTTTGGCAGGAACCGCATCAGGGCTAGCTGAAGATATGAAGAAGGGTTTAATTGATCGATTCAGATCATTGCCGATCTCACGAAGTGCGCTCATCATCGGTCGCACACTCGGTGATTCACTTCTTAACATTGTGGTGCTCACAGTCATGGGTATTACTGGATATGTCGTCGGTTGGCGCCCAACAGGTGGCGTTGGAAACATGCTGCTTGGCTTCTTATTCCTTCTGCTCTTTGGTTACGCGCTCTCGTGGGTTGGCGTTCTCGTAGGGCTCTCAGCAAAAGATGCTCGAGTTGTGCAGAACGTTTCCTTTATTGTCACATTCCCACTTACATTCTTATCTAACGCGTTTGCTCCAACCACAGGAATGCCACGTGCACTGCAGTACTTTGCAGAGTGGAATCCGGTATCAACTATGGTTGCAGGATGTCGCTCGCTCTTTGGCCTTGAGAATCAATTCGGCGCAACTGCAGGGTCATTTCCTAGCGAATATCCATTGATTACATCACTGTTCTACATGGTCCTTGTGATGGCGATATTTATTCCGCTGAGTGCGCGAAAGTATGCTCGAGCAGCTAATTAACCAGACTAGAAACTAAATAGAACGCGCTTCTATGATCTCGACAGAGATCGCCTTGCCGTTTGGCGCAGTATAAGAAACGGTATCGCCGATCTTTGCACCCATCACAGCGCTTCCTAGCGGTGACTTCTCGCTATACACATCGTATTCATCAGATGTGATTTCGCGAGAGCCCAAGAGAAACTTCATCTCATCGCCAGCTATTTTTGCCGTGACAACCATTCCCGCACCGACAACTCCATCGGCACTTGCAGGCGGTGTTCCAATATGTGCATTCTCCAAAATCTGCTTGAGCTGGCGGATGCGCGCCTCCATCTTGCCCTGCTCATCACGAGCTGCGTGATAGCCGCCATTTTCTTTCAAATCACCTTCGGCGCGCGCTGCCTCAATCTTGGCTGTCACATCACGACGGCCAGAACTTTCAAGAGTCTCTAACTCTGATCGCAGGCGATCGGCTGCCTCTTGGGTCAACCAGGTTTGTGGAGTACTCATAGGAAGAAAGGTTAGCGGTGATGGCCGAGTTAGGAAATCCTGCAGGCGGCAATACGCGCACTCACAGGGTTTAGACGGGCCGGAATCGCTATGGTGCGTACGACGTTTTTCTCTCCACCATCGATCTGGTCATCAATTTGTCCTACAACATTTTTATCAATATCTAAAGTAAGTAAAGTACAGATAACCACAGCTTGCGGGTCGCGACGTTCTATCGCATAGCGCATCGTTATTTCGCGCTCGCCGGTTACAGAAAATGAGTAGAGCGTTGATCGTAATTCAGGCTGTGAATGATCTAGCGCCGCCCACAAAGTCCAGGCCAGCCCGATAATGGCAAAGAGTGCAGCAGGCAGAATCCAGGCTCTCTTTGGAGTGATGCCGTAGCGATCGTTGTAGTCGAAGATCTCATCGCTTGCATTGTTCTCTTTGGATGGAGCCATGGGAGAATTCTCTCATGAAAACTGATGAGTTTATGGGGTCGCCCGGTTCGATCACTGTCTTGATTCTCTGCATAGCCGTCACCTTATTACTGCGCAGTTTCTACAAACGTTTTAATAAAATGAAAGATCGCGAAAACAGCGGTGAGAATTAAACTTCTTGGTAAGGCTGTTGTAGTACTCACACTAGCCACCATCTTTGGATTACTAGGTTTATGGCAACTCGATGCTGCCAATGATTTACAGGCAGTAAAGAAAGCTAGACCAGATCCGATCGTGTACCAGTTAGCAGATTTAGCATCTCCAGCAATGTCACTTGATTCGCGCTCTGTTGGAAAGAAAGTTTCTGTGCGAGGAAATTACATACTCACTTTTCGCGCCCCTAATCAGATCGACCAGCAAGGTCTTATGAGTGATTGGGAAGTTGGGTTGATGCAGGTCGATCAATCCAGTGCGATTCTTGTTTTGCGTGGATATTGGAAAGATCGTTTAATCGAGCCAAGAATTGCTATGTCAACTGGTGTTGATCTTCAAGCAGTTGTGCAACCTCGCCAGTTTGAAGATCGGGTAAGAAATTCCCCAGGGGTGATTTCGCGCATTGATAGCAGCGTTATTGTCGCTCTGACAGATTTTGATCTCTACGACGGATTTCTTGTTGCAACCGGCGAAGAGGTCACCGAAGGTGTGATTAATCGAGACCGGATTACTCTGGCCGAAGTAAAGTCCAAGGCGACCGGGTATTACTGGCAACACATTTCTTATGTCATCATCTGGTGGTTGATGGCCGTGATTGTGATTTATCTACCTTTCTACCGAAAGCGGCAAGAAAGGGATACGTTAAGCGCATGAAAAGTGCAGTTTTTCGCTTTCGAGTGATGGCAATAATCTGTGGTTACCTCTCATTACTTCTCTGGTTTTTCTATATGCCTGCCAAATATCTTTTTCACCTTGAAGAGACCCAGCCATGGATTGTGTGGATTACCCAAATTCACGGTGCCCTCTATATTTTCTACGTTTTAGCTGCCCTGCAATTAAGTGTAAAGATGCGCAAAAGCATCACAGGAATGCTGTGGATGGTCTTGGGCGGGACATTGCCAGTTGCATCCTTCGTTCTGGAGCGCCGTGTTGCTAAGCAGAACTCGTAGAGCCATTAAGGGTGTTTTCTACCCGTTCTATGAATCAAGGATTGTTCGTGATTTAGATTTTAGTAAGACCCCGCAACATGTAGGAGTAATTCTCGACGGCAATCGCAGATGGGCAATGAGTAATCCAAGCGCTGATGATCCTAAAGGGCATAGACGCGGGGCTGACAAGATCATTGATTTCCTTGGATGGTGTGAAGAAGCCCAAGTAAAGGTGGTCACGCTCTGGATGCTTTCAACCGATAATTTCAAGCGCACCCCTGAAGAACTTGAATCTCTTTTGGCGGTAATCGGTGAGAGCGTTGATGAGTTATCGCGAACTGGGCGCTGGACGATTAAAGCAGTTGGCGCACTCGATCTCTTGCCCGATTGGATGCAGAAAAAGCTATCGAATTTGCCTACCCACCCAGGGACGATGGAGGTCAATGTTGCAATTGGCTATGGTGGGCGGCGCGAAATTGTTGATGCGGTGAAGAGTTATTTGCAGAAGGCAGCAACAGATGGAAAGAGCATTGATGAGGCCACCGCTACGTTGGATGCGCAGGAGATTTCGCAGTATCTGTATACGGCGGGCCAACCAGATCCAGAGCTCTTGATTCGCACATCGGGTGAACAACGCCTTGGTGGATTCTTGTTATGGCAGAGCGCGCACTCAGAGTTTTATTTCTGCGAGGCGTATTGGCCAGATTTTCGTCGCGTTGATTTCCTTCGAGCACTTCGTTCATATTCGCAACGCCATCGCCGACAAGGTAAATAAGACTGGGTAAGTAGTTCACCTTCCCGTCACTTTCAATAGTGGCGTGTCGCTCAAAGAAATGGCCCCTCAGTTCTAAGATTTGAGGAACCGAAGCAGGTCCCTTCTAGAACAATTAAAGAATTGCGAGCTCTCACCGTTGGCACACCCACCGCGTAAGACATACGTATTAGATACCAGCGTTCTTTTAGCAGATCCTGGGGCCTTGCTGCGCTTTGAAGAGCATGAAGTCATTATTCCGATCGCAGTAATCGGAGAGCTTGAGACAAAACGAGATCACCCAGAGCTTGGATACTTTGCCCGCGCCGCACTGCGCGCACTTGATGATCTGCGAATCGAACATGGCCGCCTTGATCAGCCGCTGACGATTACTCCAGAAGGTGGCACGCTCTCAGTTGAACTCAATCACACAGATTTAAGCACCCTGCCTCATGGCTTCTTGCGCGATGGCACCAACGATTCTCGAATCTTGGCGATTGCAAAGAATCTGATGTCAGATGGTCGAGATGTTGTCTTGGTGACAAAAGATCTCCCACTTCGCGTAAAGGCGTCATCGGTCGGAGTTCAGGCCGAAGAATATTTGGCAGAGCTGGTATCAAATAGCGGCTGGACTGGGATCGAAGAAATTAGCGTTGGCCATAACGTCATTGATGATCTCTATTCGGGTGATCGCGCAGATCACGAGTGCGCTCATTCCCTTCCCGTGCATACCGGTGTGATCCTTCACTCTGAAAAAGGCAGCGCCCTGGCTCGAGTCACAGCAGATAAACAGTTGCGTTTAGTTCGTGGGGATCGAAACGCTTTTGGCCTTCATGGGCGAAGTGCCGAACAGCGCATCGCACTCGACCTCCTCCTTGATGATGAGATCGGCATCGTCTCTTTGGGCGGGCGTGCAGGTACCGGAAAATCTGCTCTTGCCTTATGTGCCGGACTTGAAGCGGTAATGGAGAAACGTCTTCATAAGAAAGTTGTAATTTTCCGCCCGCTCTATCCTGTCGGCGGCCAAGAACTTGGATACTTACCCGGTAGCGAGGGTGAGAAGATGTCACCTTGGGCCCAGGCAGTCTTTGATACGTTGGGAGCTCTTGTCAGCCAAGCGGTCATCGATGAAATCATTGCGCGCGGTCTCATTGAAGTTCTACCCCTTACCCATATTCGCGGTCGCTCACTTCATGACAGCTTTGTCATTGTTGATGAAGCCCAATCCCTTGAACGCGGTGTTCTCTTAACCGTTCTGTCGCGAATCGGCCAAGGCTCTCGAGTTGTCCTTACCCACGATGTGGCACAACGAGATAACTTGCGGGTGGGTCGCCACGATGGCGTTGTCGCCGTCGTTGAAAAGCTCAAGGGTCACTCCCTCTTCGCCCATGTCACCCTAACCCGCTCAGAGCGCTCGCCGATTGCCGCCTTGGTCACTGAGATGCTGGAAGGCCCGGTCGGCTAGAGCCGGAAAATCCGCCCTCTTTAAAGATCACAGTCACAAATAGGACATATCGGACTTCCCCCTGTCTGACCAGCACTTTTACCTATCCACAGCGAACTTCCTTTCTGAGAATTTCCACGCCATGCGTGTTCTGATTTGCCGATCACCCCTTGCCTTGCCACTCTAAAGCCATTCCCCTTCCCTTAGATCCCCATTTTTGGGGTGATGAGGGTCGGGCCAAGTTGGATATGTAACTAGTCGGATACGTAACGTGTCGGGCAGATGAATGGAAGGAGGCGAGATGCGAGAACTTTTAGCTGCGCCGCGACGTAAAGTCGTTGGGCTCTGGTCTCTTGTCGCCACCCTCTTAATTCTGGCAAGTGCCCAGCCCACCGCCTACGGCTTAGATTTTCCGACGAGTACCCGCCTGGTTCTTCCTGAGGCTACCAACCTCAAATCGTCACAGGTCGACCTTTCAGAGGGCGCCCCACTATTTGCACAACTTGATTTCTCGCAATCCCTCTTCGCCTCTGAGATGGCGCTGGTCGCATCGGTGACTCGTCAGGTCGAGATTGCCCGGACCCCCAATGGCGCAAAATATGTTGCCCGCCAGATCATGCAGACTGAGTACAACTGGGGCAGCTATCAATTTGCCTGCCTTAATAATCTTTGGACCAAAGAGAGCAATTGGAATTACCAGGCGCGCAATCCGCGCACCGGCGCTCATGGAATTCCCCAGGCCTACCCAGCAAATCGCATGGAGATTATTTCCAGCGATTGGCGAAAAAATCCAGTGACTCAGATGCGATGGGGTCTTCGCTATATCGAGATTCGATACGACAATCCTTGCAAAGCCTGGAAAAAATTTAAGCGCAGTAATTACTACTAAAGAGCGCTTGCCTAAACTTCGCTAGGCCGGCTGCCGATTGTCATCGGCTTTGATGTTTGAGCAAAGAAATCATTGCCCTTATCGTCAACAACAATAAATGCTGGAAAATTAACTACCTCAATCTTCCAAACCGCTTCCATACCGAGCTCTGGAAAATCCAAAACCTCAACTTTTGTAATGCAATCTTGGGCAAGGCGCGCAGCTGGTCCTCCGATGGATCCAAGATAGAAGCCGCCAAATTTCTTGCAGGCATCTGTCACAGCTTGTGAGCGATTGCCCTTTGCCAGCATGACAAATGAGCCGCCCTTTTCTTGGAAAGTGCCAACGTATGAATCCATTCGCCCGGCAGTTGTTGGTCCGAATGAACCTGATGCATATCCATCCGGTGTCTTGGCAGGGCCTGCGTAATAAACGGCGTAATCCTTGAGGTATTGCGGCATTGGTTCGCCTTTATCGATTGCCTCTTTAATCTTTGCATGGGCAAGATCGCGCGCGACGACAATCGTGCCAGTTAAACTCACACGAGTTTTTACTGGGTGCTGAGAAAGCTCTGCTCGGATTGCATCCATCGACTGGTTGAGATCGATTGCCACAACATCATCATCAAGATGTTCATCGGTTGTATCAGGTAAGAAGCGGGCTGGATCGCGCTCGAGTTCTTCAATAAAGACGCCATCGCGAGTGATCTTTGCCTTAACCTGACGATCTGCCGAACACGAAACCGCGATTGCAATCGGAAGTGATGCACCGTGGCGAGGAAGACGAACTACGCGCACATCGTGGCAGAAGTACTTACCGCCAAATTGGGCACCAATTCCTAGTGTGCGAGTGAGCTCGAGAACCTTCTCTTCGAGTTCGATATCTCTAAAGCCATGTCCGGTCGCCGCATCCCCAGATGTCGGCAGTGAATCTAAATACTTTGTTGATGCAAGCTTTGCAGTCTTTACTGTGTGCTCAGCGCTAGTTCCACCAATGACAATTGCAAGGTGGTACGGCGGACATGCAGCTGTTCCGATAGAACGGAGTTTTCCATCAAGCCATGTCATAAAGGATGCGGGGTTAAGCACAGCCTTCGTTTCTTGATACAAGAATGACTTGTTGGCACTTCCGCCACCTTTTGCAATAAAGAGGAAGTTGTACTCATCGCTATGGTCGCTATCTGAGTAAATCTCGACCTGCGCTGGCAAGTTATTGCCGGTGTTCTTCTCGTCCCATGTGGTCACAGGAGCCATCTGCGAATATCGCAAATTCAGTTTTGTGTAGGCATCATAAATTCCCTGCGAAAGGGCAATCTCATCCTTAGTTGAGGTCAATACGTATTGACCCTTCTTTCCTGTGATCAGCGCGGTGCCAGTGTCTTGGCACATCGGCAAGACACCCCCTGCTGCGATATTTGCATTCTTAAGAAGATCAATTGCAACAAAGCGATCATTGGGCGAACTTTGCGGATCATTGACGATATTTGTGAGCTGCTGTAGATGGGCTGCGCGTAAGTAATGAGAAATATCATGAATAGCGACTTCGCTTAAATGTGAAAGAGCCGAAGGCTCAATGTGGAGAAATTCCAGGTCGCCATGTTTTTTAACAGAGACGCCTTCTTTTGTTAAGAGGCGATACTGCGTTGAATCTTCACCCAGTGGCAGAAGATCTGAATACGTAAATTGAGGTGCCATCGCGATCTCCTATTCGGAGCCATCTTCGGCAGATGTGCGACTTGCTGCAATTTTTGCCTTTGCTCCATCTAGCCACTCTTGGCAGATCTTTGCTAACGCTTCTCCACGTTCCCAGAGCGCAAGGGATTCTTCAAGTGTGGCACTTCCTGATTCGAGGGATTCCACAATCTCGGCAAGTTCATCACGGGCTTGTTCATATGAGATCTTCTTCTCTGCAGCCATGTTCCTAATCTACTCTTCTTTCTACCGTTGCTTCTAATGAGCCCTTTGCAAGACGGATGTGAAGCGGGGCACCTACATCGACGTCTTTAGCCTTACGCGCAATTCGGCCATCACTTAACGTGGCTACTGCGTATCCACGATCTAACGTGGATTGTGGCGATAGGGATCGAAGGTGGGCACGCACCTGTTTGAGTTCGCGTTTTTCGCTATCGATCAAAGCGGCCATTGTGCGCGCTGCACGATCACGAGCAGTTGAAATCTGGTCTGCGCGCGATGTCACAATCACCATGGGATCTCTCATTACCGGGCGCGCGATTAAGTGCGAGATTGTTGAGATTTCAAAATCTAGTAGATGTGAAACTTTACGAAATAGGCGTTGGCGAATCAGATCGATATCGGCAATCTCTTGGGCGATATCTGGGACCACTCTTTTGGCCGCATCAGTTGGTGTCGAGGCTCTGTAATCTGCAACGAGATCAAGCAGCGGTGAATCTTTTTCATGGCCAATTGCACTGACTATTGGAGTGATACATGAACCGGCCAGACGAACCAGGCTCTCATCGCTAAATGGCAAGAGATCTTCAAATGATCCACCGCCGCGAGTAATGATAATGACATCAACATCAGCCATTGCTTCAAGTTCTGTCAGTGCTTGCGAGACTTCAACAACTGCGGCGCTTCCCTGCACTGCAACTTCACGAATTTCAAATTCAACGGCCGGCCAGCGACGTCGAGCATTTTCTACAACATCCTTCATGGCATCTGTATTACGCCCACAGATCAGACCCACTTTTTTTGGAAGACGGGGCAAGGCAACTTTACGATCTGCATCAAAGAGTCCTTCTTTGGCAAGCACTCCTTTAAGTTCTTCCAGCCGTGCTAATAACTCACCAACTCCAACCTGTCTGATTTCCTTGGCAGACATCGTCAGCGTTCCACTCTTGGTGTACCACGATGCTTTTGCATGAATCACAACGCGCGCATTTGCAGGAAGTGGCTGCACCGAGGCTAAGACAGTTTTGTAACACATCACCGAAAGGCTCATATCGGCGCTGGTATCGCGCAGGCGCATAAAGGCCATTCCACCGCTGCGTTCATTGAGCTCTGAGATCTCGCCCTCAATCCAGATAGGGCCCAATCGATCGAGATACTCCTTAAGTGCTTCAGTGACAACGCGTACTGGCGCGGGTTTCTCACTTGAAGTTTCGAACATGAGCCCAGCCTAATAGACTCACCCACATGAATTCAGGCAAACGCGTACTTCTAGCGGCCCCACGTGGATATTGCGCCGGCGTTGATCGCGCAGTCATTACCGTCGAGAAAGCGCTCGAGGCTTATGGCGCACCTGTCTATGTCCGCAAAGAGATTGTTCACAATAAGCACGTTGTTCAGACCTTGGAACAAAAGGGCGTCATATTTGTCAACGAAACAGATGAAGTTCCTGAAGGCAGGACTGTAGTTTTTTCAGCCCACGGAGTCTCTCCAGCTGTGCACGCAGAAGCCGCAGCGCGAAGCTTAAAAACAATTGATGCCACTTGTCCGCTAGTTACTAAGGTGCATCACGAGGTTCGCCGCTTTGCAAATGAAGAGACTGAAATTTTACTTATTGGCCACGAGGGGCACGAAGAAGTTGAAGGAACGGCTGGAGAAGCTGTCGGCAAGGTCAAGATCGTTGACGGACTCGAAGGCGCTCGCAACGTACAACCAACTCCTGGAAAAAAGTTGGTCTGGTTATCACAAACAACGTTAAGTGTTGATGAAACACTAGAAGCAGTTGCAATTTTGCGGCAGCGCTTTCCTGAGATTCAAGATCCGCCATCAGATGATATTTGTTATGCAACTCAGAACCGCCAAGAAGCGATTAAAGCAATTGCGCCACAAGCAGACCTTGTTCTCGTGGTTGGTTCAACCAACTCGTCAAACTCGGTCCGATTAGTTGAAGTTGCGCTGGAATACGGTGCCAAGAAAGCATTTCTCATTGATTATGCCTCAGAGGCAAAAGATGAGTGGCTTATTGGCGTGCAAACTGTCGGGGTAACAAGCGGAGCATCCGTGCCAGAGATTTTGGTACGCACGGTGCTTGATTGGCTGAGCATGCATGATTTCGCAGATGTAGAAGAGGTGAGTGCGACAACAGAATCATTACTCTTTTCACTTCCACCTGAGCTTCGTAAAGATTTGAAGGCGATGGGTAAGGCTTAAGCGCGACTCTTTGGCTTACGCTGCTTTGCTTTTTCATTCAAAAACATAAACCATCCATACAGCGCTGCTACAAGTAACCAGGGTCCTACCGCGGCTAACGATGCCAGAATATCGATACCAAGGCGCGAGATAGAAAAACCATCGGTTGCAAGAAAATAAATTGTGAGCAGAGCGGCAAGAACCAGCGGTGGGGTCACAACAGATACATACCGTGTGCCGGGACGACCAAAGCGAATTCCGCCGAAGGTAACAACGGCGATAACAATTCCGGTAAGGATTCCAGTGCCGCTACGTAGAGTTAACTCTGCAAAGGCAAAGAGTGAGATAAAGAAAATCTGCAGAACAACAACGCCCTGCTTTCTAAGGCCGGGGCCAGTAATTGCTGGAAGTGAACTTGTCATTCGTCCTCCTTCACCTCTTCTGCATCGATAAAGTCATCCTCTGCGGCGACTTCGCCATTTTTTAACTCGCGCACCTGAGCTGGCGCATCAGGGTAGGCAAGTGCCAGTTTATCTTTATCTCCAGAAACTCCATAACTCAAAATCTTTGCAGCTGCACGTTTAACGGTGGATTCAGCGGTGGGGATCAGCTCGGCATAGGCCTTGCTGAGAGAGTTGATAGCGCTACCTACTTTGATAATGCGAGAGTGAAGCAGAGTCAGATCTTTCATAAATGCAGCGGCAGATTTAGAGATATCTTCAGCGTTACGCGCGACAGCGTTACGTGAATAGACGTTGCCAATTGTGCGCAGAAGGGCCATCATCGACGTAGGTGTTGCGATAGTGACGTTGAGTTTGAAGGCTTTTTCAAGGAAGAGTGGATCAACGCGAAGTGCCTCTGTGAGCAGAGATTCAAAAGGAACAAAGAGAATGACAAAATCTGGTGAATCTTGGGAATCGTGATAACCACGCTTTGCCAGGATTTCTACATGCTTTGAAAGATCTTTCCGGTGTTCGGTAAAGAGCGCCTCGCGCGCATCGGCATCCTCTTCTTCATGGGCTTGGATAAATCGATCAAAGGGAAACTTGGAGTCGATAAAGAGTTTGGTGCCACCAGGCATCTTCACGGTGATATCTGGAATACCGGAAGAGTCAGCATCGGTTGTCGAACGCTGGGCGGTGAATTCAATATCTTTACGCAAGCCAGCATCTTCGAGCATCAACTCAAGTTGGGCCTCACCAAATTTTCCGCGAGTAGCAGAGTTTGATAGTGCACCGGCAATTGCTTTGGTCTGTGCCACCAGTGATTCATTATGTGTAGACATGGCACGAACTTGCGCGCGAATATCAGATTCGGCTTCGATCCGACGACGATCGGCATCACCGGCTTCTTTCTGTAACTTCTCCATCGCGCCTTTCATCGCCTCAAGTTCGCCCGCTAACTTTGAACCTGCCATTGCGTTATCGCGTTCGGATTTGTAGAGATCACGTTCTGCGCGAGCGGCGTTGAGTTGTTCAGTGACTTCTGTCGATGATGTAGCCCCGCTACCCGCGCTCTTGCGCCATAGGAAAAATCCAATGGCGAGGCCGAGAACTAGGCCGATCACGAGGGTAAGAATGGTTACGAGTGCGCTATTTGTGCTGGACGTCGTCGTCATGGTGGTCATCGTCATGGTCGTCATTGCCCTATCGTGGCAGGAGCCACTGACAATCACGCGTAGGCTCTACCTCCTATGAGTCTGTCAATTGGAATCGTCGGCCTGCCCAATGTGGGTAAGTCCACCCTCTTTAACGCTCTGACCAAGAACAATGTCTTGGCGGCGAACTATCCCTTTGCCACCATCGAACCTAACGTCGGTGTCGTTGGCGTACCCGATGCGCGCTTGGCCAAGCTGGCCACTCTCTTTGGATCTGAAAAGCTCCTTCCTGCAGCCCTCTCCTTTGTTGATATCGCCGGAATCGTTAAAGGTGCCTCAGAAGGTGCCGGTCTTGGAAATAAGTTTCTTGCCAATATTCGCGAGACCGATGCGATCTGTCAGGTAATCCGCGTCTTTAACGATGACGATGTTGTTCACGTGGATGGTCGCATCGATCCAGGCAGTGACATGGAGACCATCAATACAGAGCTCGCGCTCGCTGATTTACAGACAATTGAGAAAGCAATTCCGCGCCTTGAGAAAGAGGCAAAGACTGCTAAAGATCGTCTGCCTGTTTTGGAAGCGGTGAAGGCCGCTAACGAATGGTTGCAATCGGGTAAGCCGTTGTCACAATCATCGATCGATCGCGAACTTTTACACGAACTACATCTACTGACTGCAAAGCCTTTCCTCTATGTCTTTAACGTTGATGCAGCAGAGCTTGGCGATAATGATTTGCGCGCGAAGTTACAGGCACTTGTCTCACCTGCTCAAGCAATTTTTCTTGATGCAAAGACCGAGGCAGAACTTGCCGAACTTTCAGATGACGATGCGATGGAACTACTTGAGTCAATCGGATTAACAGAACCAGGCCTTGCAACACTTGCTCGCGTTGGTTTTGATGCTCTTGGATTGCAGACATATTTGACTGCCGGTCCTAAAGAAGCGCGGGCATGGACAATTCACAAAGGTGATACTGCGCCAAAGGCGGCAGGTGTAATTCACACTGATTTTGAAAAAGGATTTATCAAAGCCGAAATCGTTTCATTTGATGATTTGATGGCGGCTGGCTCAATGGCTGATGCGAAATCAGCTGGCAAAGTGCGTATGGAAGGCAAGGATTACGTCATGCACGATGGCGACGTAGTCGAATTCCGCTTTAACGTGTAATTCTGCGAAGGCAATTACGAGCAACCAGCACTGATAGACTGACTTCCTGCACTTCGCACGCAAGTGCCCTTATTTATGGAGTTTGTCCTCAATGTCGAAAAAACAAGAGCACCTTAAAGGCCTGCCAGAGAAGCGTCGCGAAGACCTTCGTAACGTTGCGATCATCGCTCACGTAGACCATGGAAAGACCACTCTCGTTGATGCGATGTTGTGGCAGTCCGGTGCTTTCGCGGCCCACAAAGTTCAAGGCGAAGGCCAGGATCGCATGATGGATTCGATGGATCTTGAGCGCGAAAAGGGAATTACGATTCTTGCTAAGAACACCGCTGTAAAGCGCGGTAGCACCATCGTCAACATTATTGATACACCAGGCCACGCAGATTTCGGCGGCGAGGTAGAGCGCGGATTAGAAATGGTCGATGGCGTTATCTTGCTTGTTGATGCATCAGAAGGCCCACTGCCACAGACTCGTTTCGTATTGCGTAAAGCGCTTGAGAAGAATCTGCCAGTAATTTTGTTGATCAATAAGGTCGACCGTCCCGATTCACGTATCGCCGAAGTTGTCGATGAAGCATATGAACTCTTCCTTGACCTTGGTGCTAATGAAGAGCAAATTGAATTTCCAGTTGTCTACGCGTCCGCTAAGGCAGGTCGCGCATCATTGACTCGTCCCGCAGATGGTGGAATGCCAGAAGAGATCAACCTTGATGTTCTCTTCGACACAATCTTTTCTGCAATTCCAGCTCCGGTTTATCATGAAGGTGCACCTCTTCAGGCACATGTGACAAACCTTGACTCGTCACCATTTCTTGGGCGTCTTGCACTCTGTCGCGTACGCGAAGGTGTAATCAAAAAGGGTCAGACAGTCACATGGCTCAAAACAGATGGCACGCAAGAACGTGTAAAGATTTCAGAGCTTTTAATTACCGAAGCGCTCGAGCGCGTTCCAGCACTCGAGGCACATCCTGGAGACATCATCGCTGTTGCAGGTATCGAGACAATTACTCTCGGTGAAACGCTGGCAGATAATGATAATCCGCATGCTCTGCCATTGATTATTGTTGATGAGCCATCGATTTCGATGACTATCGGTATTAATACATCTCCACTAGCTGGAAAGAGCGGAAAACTCCTTACTGCACGCCAAGTTAAGGGCCGCCTCGATGCCGAGCTCGTAGGTAACGTTTCACTGCGTGTTCTTAATACTGAACGTCCAGATACATGGGAAGTTCAAGGTCGTGGAGAACTTCAGCTCGCAGTTCTTGTTGAAATCATGAAGCGCGAAGGTTTTGAACTTACCGTTGGTAAGCCACAAGTTGTTATCAAGAAGATTGACGGCAAGATTCACGAACCGATGGAGCGCTTAACAATTGATGCACCAGAGGAATATTTAGGTGTTCTTACTCAGTTGATGGCACTTCGTAAGGGACGTATGGAACAGATGGTCAATCACGGAACCGGCTGGATCCGTCTTGATTACAAGGTGCCATCTCGTGGACTTATTGGATTTCGTACCGAGTTCCTCACAGAAACTCGCGGTACCGGTTTGCTCCACCACGTATTTGATGGTTATGAGCCTTGGTATGGCGATATTCGCACCCGTGCAACTGGTTCACTTGTTTCAGATCGTATGGGAGCAGTTACTTCATATGCGTTATACGGAACACAAGATCGCGGAACAATCTTTGTTGAGCCAGGTGATGAGGTCTACGAAGGCATGGTCATCGGAGAGAACTCTCGCAGCGATGATATGGACGTTAACTGTGTTCGCGAAAAGAAACTTACAAATATGCGCGCATCAGGTACCGATGAATCAGAGCGTTTGATTCCGCCTAAGAAGCTGAACATGGAAGGTGCTCTCGAATTCTGTCGTGAAGATGAATGCGTAGAGGTAACTCCTGCAGTTGTTCGTATCCGCAAGGTTGTCCTAGACCAGAATGAGCGAGCACGCTCTACCTCACGTCAGAAGAAGGCGAACCAAGCAGCCGATAACTAGGCCACTGTTTCAACTCTTGTCGGGTGCCCCGCCTTTGTCTTATGGCTAGGGTTAAATGGCACCTATGAAGCTGATCAAGCAGGTGCCGGGGCTTACAGAGCTCGGCTTTGACGATCAGCAAAAGGCTGCAATTGCCCACCGTGGATCACCACTTCTGATTCAAGGAGCTGCAGGTAGTGGCAAAACAACAGTGCTCATCGAAGCAGCGCTCTCTCGCATCAACGATGGCATAGCTTCAGATGCAATTCTCTGTATTACATATGGTCGCGAACGTGCTTCTGAGATGCGCGATGCGATTGCAATCCGCAGCAGCGCAACAGGGTATGAACCACTCGCTCGCACATTTCACTCACTAGCATTTTCGATCGTCAAGATGGTAAGTGGTGACGATTACCGCGAACCAATTTTGTTATCGGGTGCCGAGCAAGAGAAATTTATCGCAGAGCTTTTGGGTGGTGATGTCGAAGATGGCTATCGTGATTGGCCGGAAGAACTTCGCGATGGTGATGCAAAATTAGGTAACCCACTTTTAACTCGGGGATTTATCCGCGAACTTCGCGATCTGATGATGCGCGCAAATGAACGCGGGATTTCACCAGATCAACTTGGAGCGCGCGGGGCACAACTAGGTGAAAAGTTCTGGCCATCAGCTGCCGCTTTTTGGAAACGATATGAAGGAGCGATGGATCTAGCATCATCGGGGGCCGGTGATGCCAAGATGCGCATTGATCCATCTGAGCTGATTAATGCTGCGATCGCCCACCTTCGTAACAATCCAGAACTACTTACATCCCTGCGCCAACGATTTAAAACAATCATCGTCGATGAATTTCAAGAGTCTGATCCAGCCCAGCGCTCATTGCTAGAACTTTTGGCGGGTACCGATCTTGTGATCGCACTTGATAGCAAGAGCGCAGTAGGGCGATTCCGTGGAGCTGATCCCGATGATGCCGATCGCGCAGCACAATTATTAATTGGTGATCACGGTGCAACAATGTCATTGAGTAACTGCTATCGATCACCTGCGCAACGAGAAGCGGTCATGGCAGCAACTGCCACCGAAGAAGCGAATTACATCGCCTACCACTGCAAAAAGGCCCATTTATTAGGCGGAATTGCCTATGCCGATATGGCAGTTATCGTCAGATCTGGGGGAGCAACCGCCTCAACAATTCGTCGCGCATGTATGCAGGCATCAATTCCAACGGTGGGCGAGATTGAAGCTCTCGGCAACAATGCAGCGATTGCTCCATTCTTACTTCTAGCGCACATTGCCACCGATCCTAAAAAACTTACATTAGCTTTAGCTGAAGAGTTACTCACCAGCGAATTCGGCGGTAGTGACCCAATTTCACTTCGCCGTATTCGTAGATCGCTATTGGCCGCGCGAGATGATGAAGATCTTCGCAGCGGTTCGCAGATGCTTATCGATGCAATTACTACCGGCGATATCCCAATTGAAGATGGCCTAGAACTTCATCGCGTGCACGCACTTTATTCACATGCCCGAAAGGCGCTATCTCGCCCCAGTGCAACCGTGCATGATCTTCTGTGGGCAATTTGGGATAACGCCGAAACAAGTGATGGCGCAAAGGTAAGTAAGGCGTGGCAAGATACAGCGTTGCGTTCAGGAGCACGCGGTGCGGCGGCAGACCGTGATCTCGATGCGATGATCGTTCTCTTTGAAAGTGCGGCGCGATTTATCGAACGCTTTCCGGGTGCGCATCCATCACTATTCCTTAACGAAATCACAGATGAGTTCATTGCAGCAGATGTGATTACCGCAAAAGGAGTGAGATCTGATGCCCTTGAAATTCTTACCGTTCATAGCGCTAAGGGTCGCCAGTGGCCCTTCGTCATCGTTGCCGGTGTTCAAGAAGGAACATGGCCAAACCTAAAGACCCGTTCAACTTTGTTAGGTGCCGAACGCCTCGTTGAACGCGAACGGCATGGAGATGAACTTGCTGAGCGAGAGCTACAGGCGATTACCGCTTCCTCGCTTTTAGATGATGAACGACGTCTCTTCCATGTTGCAACATCACGTGCGACCACAGATTTACTTGTCACAGCAACATCTCGGGAAGATGATGAACCATCGCTGTTTTTCCACGAAATATATGAAGAAATACATGGTTTTTCAGCTGATTCAAGCCAAGCAAAGATTATTGAGCCAGCTAGGCCGTTGACTGCTCCGGCGCTGGTTGCAACCCTGCGACGTAATCTTTCTACCGAAAATTCTGCCGATGCTGCCGCACTTCTTGCCACCCTAAACGATCGCGGTATCTCACTTGCCAATCCAGAATCGTGGGTTGGATCTAAACCGTTGTCGACAGATCGTCCCGTAGTCGCCGAAGGTGATCCAATCTATGTCAGCCCAAGTGGGGCCGAACCATTTACCGAGTGTGGTGTGAAATGGTTCTTTGAAAAAAGTGGTGGAACAAATGGAGATGGTGTTGCCCAACTTCTGGGATCTGCCATCCACGAATTCGCCCGGCTCAAAGTTGAAAGCCCAGAGATCACACACGATCAGCTTGTCGAAAAACTTGAGAGCTCGTGGTCACTCTTGGATCAGACCACCGGTTGGTTGAGTGCGGCATCTCTTAAGCGTGCCAAGCGCATGCTTGAGCGATTCGCGCAGTATCACAGCGAGATCGAAAGCAACACAGATCGGCGCGTTGTCGGAGTCGAACTAGATTTCACAGTCAACTTTGGAAATATCGTTGTCAAAGGAAATGCCGACCGCATCGAAGTAGATGGTGACGGCAAGTACTTTGTGGTTGATTTTAAAACTGGCAAGAAACCAATTGGCCATAAAGAAGCTCTCACTAATTTGCAGCTAGCCTGTTATCAACTCGGAATCATTATGGGTGGATTCGGCGAGAAGATCAGCGGTGATCAAACTTCTGGTTCGCATCTTGTTTTTCTTGCGCATGAGACTAAAGAAGTTGCTACTCGTGTCCGACCTGTGATTGATGCTGATGAAGTTCGCCAACAACTCACCGTCATCGGCCAAGGTATGTCAGCTGCAAACTTTACCGCCACGGTCAATGAGATGTGTCCGCGCTGTGTTGTTCGCTCATCCTGCCCGGTTCAGCCTTCAGGTCAGTCGGTGATCCAATGATCGAAAAGTACACACCGGCGCAGGTTGCAGCCCTTATTCGTAGCGTTGATCCCAGCTTTCATGATCCAACGGCAGAGCAAGCGGCGATCATCTCGATCATAACAAATCCATTCGAGCCGGCAGTTGTAATCGCAGGTGCTGGCTCTGGAAAGACAGAGACGATGGCATCGCGTGTGATTTATCTTGTTGCTAATGGATTTGTTAAGCCTGATGAGATCTTAGGTCTTACCTTTACGCGCAAAGCTGCCGGAGAACTCTCTGCTCGTATTCGCAAACGCCTTCGTCAACTTCAACTGGCAATGACAAAAGCTGGAATCGATGTTCCCTTTGCAACCCTGGATACATCAGTAACCACCTATCACGCTTATGCCGGTCGACTCTTAAGTGAACATGCGATCCGATTTGGAATCGACGCGGATTCACAACCGATGGGGGAAGCCGCATTATGGATGGCAGCAAATACCTTGGTGCGCGATTGGAGCGATCCAGATTTCGTTTACGAAGGCGCGCTCAACACCGCCATCGACGATGTGATGGGGCTGGCATCTTTGATCTTGGAACATCAAGTCACACCCGATTCCATTCGCGCAGCAGATGAGAAAACGTTAAGCGAACTCGTGCTATTTACTGGGGCATCTAATGAAGAAGTTCGCACCGTTGCGCGCACCGCACGTCAACGTATTGCACTCTTGCCCCTAGTTGAACGTTTTATCGAGACACGACGCGGTGAAGGAACTCTTTCATTTGATGATCAAATGTCACTTGCCGCCGATATTGCTATGAAATTTCCAGATGTCGCAGCGATTGAACGCGGAAAGTACGCCGTAGTTCTCCTTGATGAATATCAAGATACCTCGCAATCACAGGTACGTTTACTTTCAGCTCTCTTCGGTAATGGCCACCCTGTTACAGCAGTTGGTGATCCGTGCCAATCGATCTATACCTGGCGCGGTGCATCAGCTGGAACAATCGGCTCCTTCGGTGAGTACTTCCCAAAGGCCAAGGGCTCTACGGGGCGCGAGATATATGAACTTTTGACCACCTTTAGAAATGACGTTGCAATCCTTGATCTGGCTAATGTGATCTCTAGCCAGGTACGATCACTTGGCAATCTCAATGTTTCACCACTTACTGCACGAAACGGTGCCGGTAAGGGAGATCTTGCAGTCGGCCTTTATGAAACGATGGAGGCGGAAAGCACTGCAATCGCCGAATACATCGCACCGTTGTGGAAAGACCCACAGCGCCTAATCGAGACAAGTAAAGCTCCAAAGACCTTTGCAATCTTGGTACGTAAACGCGCGCAGATTCCGGCGCTGCAAAGTGCGCTTCGTAGCGCTGATATCGAATGCGAAGTTGTCGGTTTAGGTGGACTAGTCCACGTTCCAGAAATCGCAGATATTGTTGCGATGCTCTCAATTATTGGTAATCCAGATGCCGGTGCTTCTCTTATGCGCATGCTCACTGGGCCACACTTAGCGCTCGGGGCAGCCGATATCGCAGCCCTTGGTTTGCACTCACGATCACTCGCAAAAGCAGCATCGAGTGATAGCAGATCGCTGGTAAAGAAAATTGTTGCCGGAAACCCAGATTCTGCCGAAGCCGATGATCAATTCTTAGGTTCATTAATCGATGCCCTCGATGACATTGCAAAGGCAGATCGCTCAACATTTAGCACAGTGGGATATCAACGCCTGACAGAGTTTGCAGCAGATCTACGTCGCTTGCGATCACGTGCCGGAGGTGCGATTACAGATTTAATCGCAGAGATTGAGCGATATCTCAACCTCGAAGTTGAAGTTCTCTTACGCGATGGAACGCGTTCAGGTCGCCGTCACATCGATCGCTTTATGGATGAGGCATCCAAATTTGCACGCAATGGCGCCTCCCTCAATGCATTCTTGCAATGGCTAGATATCGCAAGCCGCGAAGAAGGCGGACTTAAGGCCGGTGCTGCTGAGGCAAGTCGTGAAGCGGTGCAGATACTTACGATACATAGCGCAAAAGGCGCCGAATGGGATGTAGTTGCAGTGCCAGGCTTAGCTGAGGGCACTTTCCCGAGCGATCATAAAGGCGATCCTGATAATTGGCTGACCAACGAGCGCCACATTCCTTTTGCACTACGAGGAGATGGTGGGCAACTTCCAATCTTTACTTGGGGTGGTATCACCTCAAACGCCGATGCCGGAAAAGCAATCCGTGCATTTAAGGATCAATGCAACACATTTAAAGAACAAGAAGAGATTCGACTTGGGTATGTAGCGATGACGCGTGCCAAGAGCCACCTGATCTGCACAACGTCGTGGTGGCGTGATGGTCAGAAATTTGTTCAACCTTCATCAATTTTCGAACAGGCGCATAGCGTTGCAACTCAAGCCGGTCGCATTATTTCACTCGATAGCGCCCCTGATGAGCAAGCACGTAATCCAGTGCGCGAGAATCCAGCAAGTGCGCAATGGCCAGTAGATCCCATTGCAGATCGGCGTGAGGCATTTAACGCACAGATTTCACTCGTTGATTCAACTGCGCCAATCTCACCTGATGCACTTATCGCAGCCAGCAACGGCGATGATGAGATCGCATCGTGGGCTCGTGATGCTCAAGCAATCATCAACGAATTCGACATGTATAAGAGCGCAGTCTCAGCTGTTGTGCTGCCTCCACGGATGGCCACATCTACCTTGATCGCACTCTATGAAGATCCGGAAGCTCTAGCACTGGCCATTCGTCGCCCCATGCCACGCGCAAGTGATGAATTCTCCCGTCGCGGAACAGCATTTCACTTGTGGATCGAAAAACACTTTAACGTTGCAACCCTCTTTGATGATGAAGATTTCGATCAACTCGAACCACTTGAAGCAGATCAAAAGCTGGAAGATCTCAAATCTGCCTGGCTTGCAAGTCCATGGGCCCAGCGCATCCCACATGCAGTTGAAGTTCCCTTTGAAACCGTTATTGCCGGTGTCCTTATTCGAGGCCGAATTGATGCGGTCTATAAAGATGGCGATCGATACGAGGTAGTTGATTGGAAGACGGGCTCTAAAAAGCTAGGAAAATCAGCTGCAATTCAGCTCGCTGTCTATCGCTTAGCGTGGGCAACGCTGCAAGATATTTCGGTTGATGATGTGAGTGCAGCATTCCATTATGTTCCAACGTCAGTCACTGATCGCCCTGCAGACCTAATGGGTCAGCAAGAGTTAATCACGCTGCTAGATCAGTTTAATTCCTAGTTAATTTTTGATTCAGCCGACAAATTTAGCTCTAGCTCAACAGCCTAACTAAGCTCTAAGTCAACCGATAGCGGTAAGTGATCACTCACGCCAGTTACAACCGTTGGCAGGTGCTTTGAATTATGTGTTGCCTTGCTTAATATGTAATCAAATTGAATCTTTGCACCCCAGCTTGGATATGTTGCTTGAGTTGCCAGCGATCTCCACTGTGATGCAACGACGGGCAGATTCTTGGGCAAATTAAGGTCACCGACAATAATTGCAGTTGAATTCATTTCACTCTCTAATTTAATAGCCCATCTTTTGATTGCTCGCAGCTGTTTAATGTTATATCCAGGCACAAACGATAGGTGAGTGTTAATTACGGTAATTCCATTTGCAAGAGTTGCTGCCAGTGCCACACGAGGTTCATCTCGAATATAGATCGGGCGAAGTTTTCCTGGCTTTGCTTCATCTCCTGGTACTAAAAGTGGCATTCCTATAGGTGCGTTACCAAGGTCTAAGCGATGCCATTTAATAACTTCAATCTTTGAAGCTATCCCTATTCCGTATCCACCTTCTACATCAACTGAATTCTCGGCATTAGTGATGATCTCTTGATCATCTGCGCGAAGTTTTCTCCACTTTTCACCAGGGGTACCGATAATGCACGGGGCAAATGCGAAGCGTGTAGCGCCAATACTCTTTGCTACTTCTGCAATCTGATTCACATTGCCACTGCGCGTAAGTTGATAATCACATTCTTGTATGGCGATCAGGTCAGGGGATAGATCTGCAGCGATTTTCGCCCCGGCCTGGGTTAACGCGGTGAGATCCAGATTGGGGGTAGGCGGGATAGCCATTCCATGCAGGATATTCCACGAGGTAATGCGCATAGCGAGCAGGCTAGTACCGTTGCCCCTTATGAGCGCGATCAACCAACACCCGTCACGGATCGATCGCGCCGGCCATCTGCGTGAGAACCCAACAACTCTTGCGCAGCTCTGGACACAGGCGAAAATTCTGCAGATTGTCCAGGGACGCCTGCCCAGCGATGGGTACCTCAGCGCAGATCAGGTCGCAACTTTAATTGCGAGTGGTGAATTCAAAGAAGGCTCACGTTATTTTCTGGGGCTAGATGCCATCACACAAGATCCATATTTTGCATGGGATACAGAGTGGAGCGCTGCAAAGACTGATGAAGAGATGAAAGTTGGTTTAACAAGACTGCGTGAAGTCGGTATTGACTTAACAAGTATTGATGCCGAACTAGCTATGCACGCAGTTGCCTTATCCAATTGGCACCAATCGCATCCATGTTGCGCGCGATGTGGCGCACAGACTCGAGTCGACTTAGGTGGCGCTGTACGTGTCTGCGATATCGACAAAAGCCAACATCATCCACGTACAGATTGTGCAGCAATCGTTCTTATCCGTGATAACGATGATCGAATACTTTTAGGACATCAACCGGTATGGCCTGAGGGACGTTTTTCTACCTTTGCCGGATTTCTTGAACCTGGTGAAACTTTTGAACAATGTGTTGCTCGTGAAGTTTATGAGGAATCTGGTGTGAGAGTTCGCGCCATCACATACCTTGGCTCACAACCCTGGCCATTTCCAGCCTCGATCATGATGGCCTTTGATGTAGTCACAGATTTTCCTGAAACTGCACGACCTGATGGCGTAGAAATTTCAGAGGTGAAGTGGTTTACCCGAGATCAATTTAAGGCTGAGGCAAAGGCAGGAACACTTTTACTGCCACCAACGATTTCGGTTGCACGCAAGATGATTGAACGCTGGCTGGGTGAGGCTGCTGTTGGGAGCGAGGCGTGGAGATAACTCCAGATCTTCGTGCTGAAGAAATTCTTGCTGCGCTAGATGCTGATCAGAGAGAAGTAGCTCTGGCGACTCGCGGACCCGTCTGCGTTATTGCAGGTGCTGGTACCGGTAAAACTCGGGCAATTACACATCGCATCGCATACGCCGCAGCGATCGGAACAATGGATCCATCAAAGGTATTAGCACTTACCTTTACCGCACGTGCTGCCGGTGAGATGCGCACACGATTGCGATCACTTGGATTTCCCACGGTTGCAGCACGCACAGTGCACTCAGCAGCACTCAAACAGTTGATCTTTTTCTGGCCCACTGTCTTTGGCGGGCGCACACCAGACCTCATGAGTAGCAAGACTTCTTTTCTCACTGAAGCAATTAATCGTGCCAATTTATCGGGGGAGCTGCGCAGCACTTCGCGCGAAACCATGAGAGATATTGCAACAGAGATCGAGTGGGCGAAAGTTTCTCAAGTCGCACCCATTGATTACCTGGAACAAGTATCTGCGCGATCGATCAAGCCCCGAATCAAACCCGAACATATTGCGCAGGTCTATGTCGCTTACGAAAGCTTGAAGAAGCAGGAAGTAGCCATTGATTTCGAGGATGTCCTTCTTCTCACTTCAGCGATGCTGGAAGAAGAGCGAGCAGTGCGCGAACGCGTGCAGGATCAGTACCGATATTTCACCGTTGATGAGTATCAGGATATTTCTCCAATTCAACAGCGACTAATCAATGCCTGGCTTGGAAGTCGAAAAGATATCTGCGTTGTAGGAGATCCGGCACAAACGATTTACTCATTTGCTGGCGCGACTCCGGTCTTTCTTAACACCTTCACACAACGTTTTCCAGAAGCGCAGATCATTCGCCTGAGTACTGGTTACCGGTCAACTCCCGAGATTACTTTTGCAGCAAATGCGTTATTGCGTACCTCTTCGATGGGGCAAGAACTCACAGCTAGCAATGATCATGGACATCGTCCTAGCGTTGACGGGTTTAAAGATGAAACTGCAGAGATTGCCGGCATTATTTCCCAGATCACTGCCCTCTTAAGTGAAGGCACCGCCCCACAAGAGATAGCGATCTTGGCGCGAACAAATAGCCAACTTAAAGGTATGGAACGTGCGATGAATAGTAAGGGGCTGCCATATCAAGTACGCAGCACTGAGAGATTCTTCGAGCGACAAGATGTGAGAGATTTCCTGAAACAAGTCCGACAAGCATCTGTGATTCCAACAGAAGGCACCACCTGGCTTGATGAATTGCGAACGATTGCTCAGCCATATTTAACAGGTGAAAGCATTGATGGAATTGCAGCGCTTCTTCACCTAGGTCGAGAGCTCGATGACGACGAGGGATTTTCACCAAAGACTTTGCGTGGTTTTCTGCGCGAAGTAGAAGATCGTGTCACCCAAAACAATCCTCCGACAATGCCCGTTGTCACTCTTGCCACTCTTCATGCTGCGAAGGGTCTTGAATGGGAGCGCGTATTTCTCATCGGAGCATCTGAAGGAATCTTGCCGTTAGAAACTGGCTCAACGGGTACAACCGATGCCGTTATTTCAGAAGAGCGACGCTTGTTCTATGTGGGTATGACCCGAGCGAAGGTAGATCTTCATATTTCCTACCGCGGCCAACCATCTCGCTTCTTACGCGAATCTGGGTTACTCACTGGCTCCTAGTCATGGTGTTTCAAAACCACACTTGGGCATTAAGAGTGCGTTAGGTATTCCTCGCTCACGCTCAGTCATACCAAACAGCCCTTCCTGAGCTTGTTTGCACTCGCTCAGTAAGTCACCGTGCTCTACCAACTGTCCTTCGACAAGATTATGGCTAGCCATAGGACACTATTCAAGTAATCATTCGACTCGGCCTATTGATTCTGTTAGGGCAGTGATTTAACATAGGTATTTGAGACGTTCGATTATTCTAATCTTTTGAAAGAAAGGTTTCCGCAATGAAAATTACTCCGGGTGCTACAGGCTCACAGTTCATTATCCACACCAGCCCAAGTCAAGCCCAAGAAGTCGTGGCCAAGTCACTTTTGAAAATTGGAGGAATCAAGTCATCTGGCCCTGGGAAAATTATAGGTTGGGGAAAGTATGGACTAAATAAAGTGACGGTAGAAATTTCATTTCTAGAACAAGACAGTGAAACTTTAATGACAGTAAATGCCAAGAATGGGAGCGTCTATTCTGGGCCAAACAAATCTTTAATTTCTAGATTGGTTGATGCTATAGCCAATTCAGAAAATGCGACATTCGTTCCTGATAAGCAAGGTATAGGAACAGGACCTCTTGTGGCCAGCATTGGTGGGCTTATAATTATTTTACTCATCGTTGTTCCATTTGTGGTTGGCATCCTTCTTTAGTTCTTGAAGCCCGCGCTGTCTGTAGCTCTATCTACTAACTAGGAATCAGTACGTATCTGGACTTCTCTACCTTATTGATTCGCCGGCAACGATCCACGTAATCAGATCCTGATTTATGAGGGGCTTTTGCAGCCACCATGGGTTATCGCTTTTTTCCGCGAGCCGCGAGCGGCGTTGGACCTAGGCCCCCATCTCACCCTCTCCTATGCGAGAAATTAATCTACTTGCGAGTTCGATACCGGGTGCTCTACCCTTTTCCCTATGTCCGTACAGGGAGTATCAACACAGGTAGCAGTAGCTGCCGCGATCTCTCATGCCCATTCACATCTAGCCACAGCTGCCGCTGCAAAGCGAACATCTTGGCGACGTGCATCAAAGCCAGCGTTTTATGCTGCTTTTTATGCCACAGCGGATGAGGCAACCGGAGGGATATTCGAGTAAATCGAAATAACCCAAACCAAGGGCCTCAAATCCGAAAAGGATTTAGAGGTCCTTTTTCTTTACCCAGACAAGTACCAACTACTAAGAAGCAAGAACCAACTACTAAGAACTACTAACCAGGGAAAGCAACCGACGAAAGATCGAGAGAGAAAGAGGGTGAGAGCGATGAGCGTTCTCTACAGTGAACTGCAGGTACCAGGCTGGGCGCAAACCGGCGAAAAGATTGGCTTAGGCGATGTGACATTCACATACGACGATGCCAAGGCTTTTACCTTGCCTTGTCACACAGCTGACCCCGAACTCTTCTTCGCCGATGATGACGCAGCAACTGCTGCGGCTAAAGCGCTCTGCGGTGGGTGTCCGATGCGTAATGCTTGTTTAGATGGCGCACTGTCACGACAAGAACCATGCGGAGTGTGGGGCGGACAGCTGATCGAAGATGGCGTCATTATTGAACGTCGTCGTCGTGCAGGCCGTCCAGCGAAGGTAGTTGCTGCCTAAGACTTGCGCTGACATCGTGGACAAAAATGTGATGAGCGAGCAGCAAGGACAATTCGCCTGACTGGCGCGCCACAACGTGGGCACGGTTGGTCCTCTCTTCCGTACACAGAAAGGGATTGTTCGAAGAATCCGCTCTCGCCATTCACATTGATGTAGAGATCATCAAATGATGTACCGCCTTTGGCGATTGCTTCGCGCATGACCTCGGTTGCAGAATCGATAACCGATGCAATCTTCTTCTTACTCATCTCTGATGTCAGCCATTCTGGGTGCACTTTTGCGCGCCACAGAGCTTCATCGGCATAGATATTTCCAACGCCAGACATAATCTCTTGATTAAGTAAGGCAGTCTTAATCCGCACATTGCGTTGTGCGAATTTCTTAATGGTTCCTTGATAATCAAAATCAGGATCAAATGGATCGAGTGCAATATGGTGAGCAGAGCTCGGAACGCCATCGGTGAGTTGCTCTATAGAGAGCCAGCCAAAGGTGCGTTGATCGTTAAAAACTAGCTCTAGTTTTCGCAGCGACTTCTTCAGAGAAAAATGCGCGCGAATATGTTTCGGAGATGGACGATCTCTCTGCTGAATGAGAAATTGCCCGCTCATTCCAAGGTGTGCAACTAAGACAACTGGTCGATCGAGTGTGATCCAGAGAAATTTCCCGCGGCGACCAGTGCCTGTGATTCGTGCGCCATTAAGAGTAGAGATAGGTGCAACTGAGTCACCTTTAAGTAGGCGAGGATGCAGATCCTGCGCTTGTGTAATTCGATATCCCTTAATGAGTGCATCTAGCCCGCGGCGTACCGTTTCTACTTCGGGCAGTTCAGGCATTACTTTCCAGCCTTACACTTTTCAGAGCAGTACTTCACATTCTCCCAATCGCGTGCCCACTTTTTGCGCCACTCAAATGGGCGCTCACAGCGTTGACATACTTTGGGAGGAAATCCATTTTTACTCTTGGCCTGCATAGCGCGATTCTAACGAGAAGGTTTCAGTAGCTACTAGTGCGCTTAAGCAACAGGTGCGATCTCGGGGAACCAGACCAACGCTTCATCGCGGAATGGACCTTCTGCTTCAAGCTGACAGAAAATTCCAGTTGTTCCCATGGTGACTCGATGAATCAATACGTATTCAGCGGGGAGATTGAGTTGGAAACCAATTTTTGCTGTGGGGTTTCGCGGATCTCCCACGCGCGCACTCTGATCGCGTAACCACTCACGCGAGTATTTAAAGGTAGGAGTTCGTAGCGGCTCAACGAGAGGAACGAGAAATTCGAGTACTAATTCTGGATCCACATTAACTTCAGGGAGGATAAAGCCATCCTTTTTGAAGCCGTCGTAGAGCTCCTGGGCATTGTCATCGAGTGCGTGCTTGAGCAGGTTTTTAAAGGGTTCCGGGAAACCATTGGGTAGTCGATTGCATGCACCGAAATCTAAAACGCCAATGCGGCCATCTTCGAGCAATCTGAAATTTCCGGGATGCGGATCTGCATGCAGTAAACCTGCACGATCTGGGCAGGTGAAGTGGAAGCGAGCGATACGTATTCCCGCAGCATCACGTTCTGCCTTCGTACCGTTCTTGATGATTTGGGCCAGCGGCTTTCCATCAATCCATTGGCTGACGAGAACTTTTGTTGTTGCATGGAGAACGAGCGGGATCGCGATATCGGGATCATTCTCGTATGCGGCATAGCATGCGCGCTGGGCTTCGGCTTCATATAAGTAATCAACTTCTTCAATGATGCGCGCACGAAGTTCTTCCATAAGCGGTTTCATATCAACGCCCGGAAGAACAAGGCCGAAGATCTTTGAAAAACGTTGGATCTGATTGAGATCACTGACTAGCGCGTCGGCTGCTCCGGGATATTGAATCTTTACCGCGACCTGTGTTCCATCACTCCATACTGCGCGATGGACTTGACCGATTGAAGCTGATGCAGTTGCTTGATCTTCAAATGAGATAAAGAGATCTCGCCAATTTTCACCCAGCTCTTTTGCTAAAACTTTATGCACAACTTTGGCTGGAAGTGGCGGCGCTGACTCTTGCAACTTGGTCAAGGTTTCACGATATGGCTTGGCAAATTCTTCAGGGAGAGCGGCCTCAAATACGCTGAGCGCCTGGCCGAATTTCATCGCACCGCCTTTAAGTTCTCCAAGAACTTTAAAGAGTTGCTCTGCAGTTTTCTCTTGAATATCTGCAAAAACTACGGAAGATGATTGACCAACAAGTTGCTTTCCAATTCCCAGAACGCTACGACCTGCAATACCAACAGGAATTGAAACCATGCGAGCAGAACGAGCACTTGTAGTGCTCGGAATCTTTACATCTGCAGGTTTCTTAGCCACAGCCGTATCTTCTCTTTGATCTCAACTTTGCGCCAAATGAAAGTGGTAAAAAAGGTGCGAGATGGGCAAGATCACAGCCAGTGGCACCCGCATTCTGGATTACGGCCAAGTGCGATCAACGAACTCTGACTCAGATTTAAGGTATCAACGGCCATGTAGCCGCCGGTTAGTTCACTGATCCCTTGGTCAATGTGGGCGAGAATAAATGAGGCGATCACACCCGCCAGGTAGTGGGCAGCAAATACCGGTGGCTGCTGAATTTCTGCTTGCGCACCAAGTGTAATTTTTTCTGCAATTGCACTTACGTCACCAAGTGCTTGAGCCATAGTTATATCTCGACATCGGGTGCAGGGTGTTTTACCCGGTTTAACAATGGGGCCAAAGACTAAGTGGCCACCATCAAGTGGTGAAATCACAAGATGTTCATGACCTGATGCCATCCACTGTGCCAAGAGTTGTGGATCTAATTGGCCTGTATGAATTTTAATGAATCTCTCTGACTCTGCTTCGTCGATCTCTTGCGCATTTTCATGGCTTTCGATCGGAAAGAGTGAGAGTTCTTTTCCAAGTATTTCCATTCGCTTTTTAAATCCATGGCCCACATCTGTTGCTCTAATAAATCCTGCGCTGAGATCAGTGTCGATAATGGATGTGGAATCTGATCGTGTGCCTAATGCAAAGTGGGTATATGTAACCCCACTTGATAGCAAAATTCCATAAAGCAGAGTTGCAATTCGATCGCTGCCATAGATTTCAACTCTCACATTCTGGCGCGCGTTAATCACTGACACACCTGAATCGTTCACACCAGGGAGCAAGCGAGTATGTGCCAACTCTGGTGCTACGCGTCGTTGTAATTGTGAGAATGCCGCATCTGGCAATATGTCACGACGTTTATGTTTGGCAACAGATTGATAGCGAGTAGTGATGGCTAAGATCGACGGTGATGTTTCCAGAAATTCATGCTCTTGCAGATTCCAGAGAAGTTCACTTAATTCCCCATCTGTGATTCCGCATTCGCCGGCGATATCAATTCCATCTTCAATCTGGCTACTGAGCATTTCCAGAGCACGCACTGAACCGTTCTCGGCTATTGCAAATGAACTCCGTGCAGTGCCACACCGTAGGCCGATGGGGGTCCGGTAGATATTGATACCTTCCTTAAGACGAACTTTTAGGCGAACTTTTAGGCCGGGGTGGCTCGTGGTTGCAATCTCGTGGGGTGTGTCTGATGTCTCTGATGTGAGTGTTCTCTCTGATGTGAGTAATGCGCGTGGCGTGTGAGTTGTCATGCGCGGCAGGGTTGCACCGCACGTGGGGTGGACGAGTAAATACTCCACATTGATGAGCCCTGCGCCAGCTTCTGATTACTCTGCGTCGAGAAAAGAATTCACCCCGTATAAGCGTTGGCCTATACGGGGTGAACCTGTAAATCTTTTACTCACCAATTCCAGCTGAACGAAGCCTGACTATGGCTAATAGTTATGGTGCGGGATTACCGAGTTTTTTGAATTACTGGGCCTTACCGAGAATACGGTTGACCGTTGTTCCGCATACAGGGCACTTACCCTTTGCCATGCGGCGACCTGAATCCGAAATGTGAACCATGCCTTCGAAGTCACGCTTCGCTTTGCACTTCACACAGTAGGCATCACCCTTGTAAGCCTCATTTGTCTCTGCCATTTTCTAGCCTCCTATCGACGTATGCGCTAGGAGCGCACTCGTTCAGGCTTGACGATACTCCGGCTCACGCTCAAAGTGGGCTCAATCGGGGGAGTTTTAACCCAGTTTCTTCAGCTCAACCGGGGCGGCTAAGGCGCGTTCTGCCGCCTCATAGCCATCGAGATAGGCGCTGGCGAGCTCGCCATCGGGGAATCGGGCCAAAATGGTGGTGAATTCCTCGCCATGATCGCTATGGGCCAGATGAATCGCCTCATGGAAGAGGACGTAATCCAGAGCGTATTCGGGGGCCAATTGCAGGCGATCAGAGATGCGAATGGTGCGATCCACGCTCGTACATGAGCCCCAACGCTCTCGCATCGCCCTCCAGCTCACACTCAGCGGGCGTTGCTCGATCTCAGGGGCCAGCTCGCGCAGCAGGCTATCGATCCGTTCGGCCAGAGCGCTCTCATTCGGAGTCCTAGCAGCTTCCTGGTTGCGGATCTTGGCGATCATCTCAGGGACCATGGCACGCTCATCAGCCTTGCTCATGCTCGCTGGAATCGAGATCACAATGCGTCCGCCTTGGCGATAGGCAGAGAGATTGCGCTTACGTCTTTTCGACCGGATCACAATGATCTCGCCCTCGCCAATTCCAGGCAGGGTTACATCGTTGCCATCGAAATGACCACTCTGCTTCTGGCCAGCCAGATTGTGGTCAGCCAGATTGTGGTCAGCGCTACTTTCCATATTCCAAAAGTACTGCCCATCAGAGTCGAACAGGTGGATGAAGTAAGAAACCTCAAGTACGTGTTGAGGTTAATGAGGTAATCACATCTCTGCACATAGTAAAAAAACTCTTATATGTCAATGCGTGGGGCATTTGATTTGTTGCTTCGATCGTCGTAGTTTTTGCATACGAAGTCCTCGGATAACCGTTCTATATCTGCAAGGGGAAGGCAGATATTGGAATGTGCGGCCGGGGACTTCGCTTTTTTATATGAGACCAGACGTTTTAAATCAAACCAGAGAGATCATCTGGCACAGCAGTGGAAGTGATAAAGGCAGATGGATTTTTTAAATCATCGGCGCTGGGAAGAATTCCCGCCCAGAGTGCATCGCGACTTTCAATCTGACTCTCTTCCCGGATAGCTTTCCAGAATGCGCTCGCCTCACGAGTCAGTCGTGGTGAAACTTCAAGGCCCAATAGCGTTGCAAAGAGTTGCTGTGCTGGAGTAGAAGCCGCGCGTCGACGTCGTTGTGTTTCGCGCAACGCTTCGATATTTGGCATGCGATCTCCGGCAGCTGTTATGACGACATCATCTGTCCAGCCATCAATAAGAGCGAGAACAGTCTCTAATTTTTCTAACGCTGCTTTCTGCTGTGGTGATTCTTCGGGAGAGAAGATTCCATTATTTAATTCAATGGAGAGATTTACTTGTCCTTCAATAGGTTGTGATGGATCAAAGCCACTCATCGCTTCTTCGGCCTGGCGTTGAATTGCATCAAGATCAATGCGAATCCCGCGACCGTATTCAACAATCGTGCTCTGTATATATGAGACGAGCCAAGGGTTATAGGCAAAGAGGCGAGCGACCGCGCTTTCGCGAAGTGCGTGAAAAATATAGATCTCTGATTGAGGAATTTCTAAATCTACAGACCATGCCGCAATGTTTTCAGGAATCAATACCGGGCGCGGAGGATCAAGAATGGGTAGGGCGGCATCGTGGGCACCTGTGAGAGTTGAGGCAAGACCACCTATGGATTGACCCAACTGTGTTGCAACCATCGAAGCGATAAATCCGCGGAGTAAGCCACCAATTGCTTCAAGGGGAATCGGGCTCTCAGCACCTTGTTCCTGTGAAGCTTGAGCTAAGAGATCGGCCATCGCTTCGAGGAGGCCTTGTGCAAGGGGTGCGATATCGCGATGCCAACCAGAGATCGTCAGGTCGATCCAATCCGCGCGATTTACAGCCGAGGCTAACGTTGGCGAAAGAACTGAAGGAAATGAAGTTGCTTCATTGAGCCAGACTTCGGAGATTTCATATGCACTTGCAACGACGCTTTGATCACGAGTACTTAATGGAGTCACACCTGCTGTCGTAATGAATTTCTTCGCTGTTTCGCGCACCGTATTTATTGGAAGCGGGTCGGCGGGGTTGCCACCTGTTGGACCAAATCCAGCAAATCCACCAACTCCAGCCAAACCTGAGAATAGGGCGGAGAGATTTTCTGGCGTCATCTCTTGCATGTTATCCATGCCGTCAACAGGAATTCCTAATTTTTCAAATTGTTCACGCATCTGCTTCTGGATAGCACGCAGCATTTCATTAAAATCTTCAGGGCCATTATTTTCGGCAGAGCCGTCATAGCTTCCATCATCTGAACCGTCACCGGGCGGAGTAAAACCAAAAGGAGACATTGTTTCTACCCAACCTTTCTTCTGTGAACTCTTAAAGTAGAACACATCGGGAGCAGAATTTCTTCCCCGCTTTCTATACTTTTTATCACCTCTTTACGTCGAGGTGCACAGGGTGATTTTGCGGCTAGGCTAGTGCTTATGTCCAATGCATTTCTAGCCCTGATCTGGTGGGTCATCCCTGCCGGTGCGCTGATTGGCGCGTTGGGATATGTGCTCTGGGTGACACAATTTAAAGATCGTTACGAGACTCAGACTTCGCGTTCAGTCGATCAGTTTCAGCGATTTCAAGGCGCCTTCAATCAAGCCCAGGTCGTTAGCGTCGATGAAGGCAAAGATGCTGACAACGTCAAAGATGCTGAGAATGGCAAAGAGAGAAAAGATCATCTGCAACAAGGAGAAGGAAAATAATTCGCTCCTTGATATTTCCGCGATTGCCTCGACCTTCGACTGCACTGATTTATATCTTTTTTATCGCAGCCTTTCTCTCACCATTGCAGTATGTGGCAATCACACCAGGAACACCGCAAGGAATTTTTCCTGAAATCGTAAAGGTTAATTCCAAGGGCGATGCAAAGGGATATCCAACTGATGGCCAGTTCTATCTTCTGACTATCCGCGTCACATCACCGGGTTCATACCTTTCGGGAATCGAAGGTATGTATCGGTGGGTACGAACAGATCAGGTGCTCCTTCCAAGCAGTGTGATCTATCCACCCGGACTCACTTACGAAGAGGAAGATAAACAGGCGAAGGCGGAGATGAAGGGCTCGCAAGACTTTGCTCGAACAGTGGCGCTGGGCTATCTCATTCGAAATTACCCTAACGCCGGGTATGAAAAATTAAAGCCAGAAGATATTTTGATTAGCGTTAAAAATACTGGTGGACCTAGCGGAGGAATGATCTTTACATTGGCAGTCATCGAGTTACTGACCAAGGAGAACCTGCTCGATGGTCGCTCCGTTGCCGGGACTGGAACAATCGCAGAAGATGGAACCATTGGTGGAATTGGTGGAATTGAAGAGAAACTTGTTGCGGCAAAGCGGGCCGGTGTCGACCTATTTCTAGCCCCTAGAGAGAACTGTTCAGAACTTTCTTCTATACCTGATGGCATCACAGTGGCTGCAGTTGGCACCCTTGATGAGGCTATTGCCGCGCTCAGTTCGAAGAGACCGAAGGGTTGCGATAGTTTAGGCGCATGAATCAACTGCGCAAACCCCTGAATATCACAATTGGTCTCATCGTTGCCCTCGGAGCGATCATCGCCTCCTCGAGTGGATTTTATATCGACTGGCTCTGGTTTAAATCTGTTGGCTTCACTGAAGTATGGAGCACAATTCTGGTCACAAAGATTATTCTCTTTGTGGTCGTTGGCGTTGTCACATCACTTTTTATCACTGCAAATATTTACATTGCATACCGCAAACGCCCACTCTATGTACCGCTATCAATTGAAGCCGATAACCTCGAGCGTTATCGCGCGCAGCTCGCACCGATTCGCAAATGGGTATTTCTAGGTATCGCCGCAGTTCTTATCTACTTCGGGGGATCATCCGGATCAGTATTTTGGTCAACCTGGCTACAGTTTAGAAATTCAACTCCATTTGGAACAACTGACCCACAATTTGGCCTTGATATTTCTTTCTTTGCATTTAAATTACCAATGTATCAAGCGCTAATCGGTTGGGGAATCTCACTTACAGTTATTGGAACTCTTGCCGCAGTCGGCGTCCATTATCTCTACGGCGGCATTCGCCCACAAGCACAGTCAGAACGTACGACCACTGCAGCCCGCGTTCAGATTTCAGTTCTTCTTGGACTACTTGTGCTGCTGAAGGCCGTTGCTTATTGGTATGACCGTTACGCATTGGCTCTGAAAGAGAATGCACTGATCACGGGTATGACATACACGGATGTGAACGCGCTGTTGCCAGCCAAGGCAATTCTTGCCTCAATCGCCGTTGTCTGCGCGCTACTTTTCTTTGCAAACATTTTTAGACGTTCATGGCTTCTTCCAACAGCCGGAACCGCTCTTCTTGTTATCTCATCAGTATTGATTGCAGGCGTTTACCCTGCAGCGATTCAACAATTTACCGTTAAGCCATCTGAGTCATCAAAGGAAGCGCCTTATATTCAGCGTAATATTGATGCAACTCGTGTGGCTTATGGCATCAACGATATTGATGTTCAGAATTATGATGCGTCGACGACTACTAACGCGGGCCAGCTTGCCGATGATGCAGCGACAATCGCCAACATCCGTCTGATGGATCCGATTGTTCTCTCTGCAACATTCCGCCAGCTTCAGCAACTTAAGCCTTACTACGCATTCCCTGACTCACTTGATGTTGATAGGTATAAAGTCAATGGCGTTTCTCGCGACACAATCGTTGCAGTCCGCGAACTCAGCATTGAAGGTAACCCAAGCCGTAACTGGATTAACGATCACCTTGTCTACACACACGGTTTTGGATTTGTTGCAGCCTTTGGTAACTCTCGCGATGCCGATGGAAAGCCAACATTTGCAGTAGGCGATCTACCTTCGACAAAGGGACTGGGCGAATTTGAGCCACGCATCTACTTCGGCGAGAACACCCCTGATTACTCAATTATCGGTGGCATAAAGACTGATTCACCTGTTGAGTTCGATTACCCAGATGATGCATCTGCAAACGGCCAAAAGAACTACACATACACAGGTAAAGGTGGCGTTCCCGTAGGTAGCCTCTTTAATAAATTGCTCTTTGCAATTAAGTATCAAGAACAGCGCATCTTGCTCTCAGACTTGATCAATAAGGATTCAAAGATCATCTTCGAACGTAATCCTCGCGATCGCGTTGCAAAGGTTGCCCCTTGGTTAACCCTTGATGGAGATCCATATCCAGCAATTGTTGATGGACGCATTCAATGGATTATTGATGCCTACACAACAAGTTCGAGTTTCCCATATTCACAAACAACAGGTCTATCTACAGCGACCTCGGATGCGTTGACTGCAAATTCAAACTCTGTGACAGCTCAAGCAAATCGAAATGTGAACTACATTCGAAACTCAGTTAAGGCAACAGTTGATGCCTATGACGGAACAGTCACTTTGTATCAGTGGGATGAGAAAGATCCAGTACTTGCTACATGGATGAAGGTCTTCCCAGGTAGCGTCACGCCAAAGAGTGAGATGTCTGCCGAGCTTCTTAACCACGTGCGCTATCCAGCAGATATGTTTAGAGTTCAACGCGATGTATTGAGCTCGTATCATGTCAAGACTGCTGGAGCTTTCTACGGCGGACAAGACTTCTGGCGCGTACCTCGTGATCCATCAACATTCGGTGGCAACGCAAATGCGCAGCCTCCGTACTACATGACACTGCAAATGCCAGGATCAAAGACCCCAGCATTTTCTCTAACCACACCATTTGTACCTCGCGGTGGTCGCGAAAACTTGTCAGCATTTGCGGTTGCAAACTCTGATGCTGGTCCAAATTATGGAAAGATCACCGTTCTGCAATTGCCACGTAGTACAAACGTTGCCGGACCATCACAGGTAGCTTCAAATTTTGAAGCAAAACCTGAAGTTGCTAACTCACTATCGCTCTTGCGCCAAGGTGGATCAGATGTGGTTCTAGGAAGCTTGCTTACACTTCCAGTAGGTAATGGACTTCTCTACGTTCAACCGGTTTATGTGCGTGCAACTTCTAATGCTGCGGCATACCCACTCTTGCAGAAAGTTCTAGTCTCATTCGGAGATCAAATTGGTTTTGATGACACTCTTAAGGGTGCCCTTGATCAAGTCTTCGGTGGAAACTCAGGAACTCAATCAGGTGGCGGTGATGTAGTTTCAGGTGGATCTTCATCTGATGTATCAAGTGCCATTGCTAGCGCTATCGCTGCATATAAAGATGGATTAGCTGCATTGGCTAAGGGAGATTTCGCTGCATACGATCGTGCGCAGAAGAGATTGAAATCAGCCCTTGATGCAGCATCAAATGCGGAGAAGAAATAGTTCGTTCTTCTCAATTTGGTAGATGACCCCGCGGCGATTAGGATTGTCCTACCGACGCGGGGTGGAGCAGCTCGGTAGCTCGCTGGGCTCATAACCCAGAGGTCGTAGGTTCAAATCCTGCCCCCGCTACTAAGAATCACAGGTAGTTTCAGTTAAAAAAGATGGCGCCGAGAGGCGCTTTCTTTATGCCCATTTCATGAGTCATTGCCCTGTTGATAACCTGACCCGTATGAAGCGATTGATACCAAGCGTACTGATTGGGTGCTTGGCTCTTTCGTTCAACATTTCACCTGCAACAGCAGCGGTAAAACCGGGCGGGGCATGCAAACCAGTAGGAAAAGTAGTCCAGACCGCTGGCATGAAATACAAGTGTGTAAAGAGCGGCAAAAAATTCGTTTGGAGTAAGGGCCAGTTAGTCGTTAAGGCAACGCCAACTCCGACTCCGACTCCGACTTCAACGCAAACACCGAAAGCGCTCACATTCTCAAATATCTCCGAAAACGTCGATGAAATTGCATTGAATGTTTTTGGCAAGTATCAAAAGTTGCTGGCGACGAATTACAAAAGTTCTATCAAAGTCAACACAATAATTGGGCCGAATACAGTTCCCGTCAATAAGGATTCAGCTTCTGCATATCAGATTGCATCAAAGATATTTCAGAATTTCAAACAGCCAGATGAGGTCTTTGCCATTTATTACACATTTGCCGATAAAGAGTGGGCAAAGAATCAAGTTGCAATTAGAGCAGGAAAAAATATAGCTGATTTTCAATTTGGATATTCATGTCCTAATGCATTGCGCTGTTGGGATGCAAGCGCCTCTGTAACTTTAGATTGGAAAGCTATAAGTCACTTTGGCGCATCTGACCCTGGTGGAGCTATTCACGGAGCTGAGATGAATGGTGAAATTCAGATTCATGAGTTCACTCATTCACTTTCTTTCTTTCAGCTAAAGCCAAATAGAGGAAACTACTACAATCTCACACCAGATTGGTTTGCGGAGGGCCATGCATCGGTTGCAGGTAAATTAGGCGCGGCGACTTCCTTTGAACAATACACGGCGCTAAGGACTGAAGCCCTTCAGAGAAATCGTCCTGGAGCAGATATTCAGGACTATCGCCCAGAAAATGTCTTGCGTTTTCTCGAATCATTTATGAAGTATCCAGAGGCCTCAACCATTCAGCGCTATTACCTTTACACCTTGGGTTGGTCCACTATTGAAGCGCTTGCTGCAATCGGAGGAATTGATTCACCAATGAATCTGTACCTGGAAACAGCAAAAGGTTTAACTTTCAAACAGGCATTCAAGAAGGTTTATGGGATCGAATGGGATACCGCCGCTCCAATTTTGGCAGAAGTGGTTTCAAAGCAATATAGGACGTTCTATCCCTGATGCAATTAATCGCCTTGAATTTGTAACTTCTGTTGAATATTCACTATATAACATCGTCTTTTCCGTATTCATTATGCGTTAACGGATACCCAATAAACACTTCCCCCGTCCCTCTCCAAGATTCCGTACTCAATCATGTACCGGCGAATCGCTGCGGTGTCTTCGTGGAAGTTGGCGATGATGGCATTGAGTTCTTTTTCGGGATACTTGGTGTCAGGGGATAGCTTGCTTGCTATGAACTTTAAGACAGCGATCTTCTTGGAAGCCTTAGCAGGAATGTTTATCAATGTGCCGTCAGGGCGGAAGAATTGGTCAATCTGCTCGCTCATAGGAGTAAGCATAAAGGACTGAATTAAAAGTTAACGAATACGCAGTGAGTTGGTCACTACAAGGAGTGAACTCGCAGCCATTGCTGCTGCTGCATACATTGGCGTTAGCGCGCCGGCGATTGCAATTGGAATACCAATGACGTTGTAGGCAAAGGCCCAACCGAGATTGATCTTGATAATTTTCAGGGTTTTTGTAGCAAGGGCTAATGAGCTGACAACTCCCATTAAATCCTTACCCATCAGGGTTATATCGGCGCTACCGATTGCTGAATCAGTACCTGTTCCCATTGCGATACTTAAATCTGCTGAGGCCAAAGCAGCAGCATCATTTATGCCATCTCCGACCATCAGGACTGTCTTTGAGTCTTTCTTAAAGTCCTCGACAACGCGCAACTTGCGATCGGGCAAAGTATTAGCAATGACGTTACTTGCAGCGATACCAACGAGTGAGGCAATGTGGCGCGCGCTCTCTTGATTATCTCCAGTGACTAACCACGGAGTGATTCCTCGTGCATTAAGCGCGGTGATTGTGGCTTGCGCATCTGCTTTTACTTCATCTGATGTTGTAAACAGGGCCAGTGCGACACCATCCCATGCAAGAACTGAAACACTTTCACCACGGCTTCGTGCCTGTTCTATTCCTTGCGCAATCTGAGGATCAAATGGAACACAGCTATGAGCAATTGCATCGGGTGTACCTATAAGAACGACGGGCGAGAATTGGCCGCAATCTACGCGTCCTCCGACTCCCGAACCAGGTGTTTGTATGAAGTCAGCGAGAGGCAAAATCTTTGCACCGCGCGAAATAGAGTGAGATGCAATTGCCTTTGCAATCGGGTGGTCATTGGCATTTTCTAGCGTCAGGGCTGTTGAAAGAATCATCTGCTCATTAATACTTTCAGCCATCTCCCTTCCAAGCACCTTTTGTGCAGATGTTGGAATGAGAACATCGCCCACTTTCATTACACCCGTTGTAAGAGTTCCAGTCTTATCAAAGATGGCAACATCAACTGTGCGTGCAAGCTCAAGAACATGAGGCTTGCGCAGAACAATTCCGCGGGAGGCACCGCGTCCGGATGCAACGACGAGTGCAACAGGTGTTGCTAGGCCTAGAGCGCATGGGCAAGCGATGACAAGGACTGTGATTGCTACCGAAATCGAGGTTGAGAGCGAACGTCCATCGCCACCGTTGATTGCTGCATCAAGGAAGTAGTACCAGAGAAAAAATGTACCGATTGAAATCAGAGTAACTATTGGAACGAATACCGCAGAAATACGATCTGCCAAGCGTTGAATAGGAGCTTTGGCGCTCTGTGCTTCAACAACCATCGCAGTGATTCGAGCAAGCTCGGTATCGCTACCAATACGAGTCGCCTTAACAATTATGCGGCCGTTGTTATTCATTGATGCACCGATTACGCGCGCACCTGGTGACACATCTATCGGAACTGATTCGCCTGTGAGCATTGAATTATCAACTGATGAATTACCTGAGATCACAACACCATCTGTGGCGATGCGCGCACCTGGTTTTACAACAAATTCATCTCCCAAGACCAAGTGCTCAATAGGAATGAGAACTTCTAAACCGTTTCTCAGCACGGTTACTTCTTTAGCATGTAATGAGAGCAATGAAGTGAGAGCGCTGCTGGCGCGGTGTTTAGCGCGGGATTCTAAGAATCTACCCAAGATAACAAAGAGCAATACACCTGCTGCGACTTCGGTATACACCTCGCCGTCGCCAGTTGAATTTGCATAGATAGACCAGGTAAAGGCTGCGATAGAGCCTAAGGAAATCAAGGTATCCATTGTTGGATGGGCAATATTTCGAATTGCAGCACGATGAACAGGCCAGGCGACAAATAAAATAAGTGGAGTGGTAAGTGCGATAGCAACCCAAGCCGTAGGTGAATACAGCGGATGTGGAAGTGATACCAGATCAAGAAGATCGTGTACCTGCATATCAATCCACATATGCCAATCCATCACCATTGAAATAGCAATTGCTGGAACGCCTAAGAGAATCGCCCACATCAGCGCGCGCGTTGACTTTCTATTGGCAAGTGCGGGACCTTGGCTATCAGCTAACAAGGTAGCTCCGTACCCGGCAGATTTAATCTTTGAAATAATCACTTGGGTAGGCATCTCTTCAGGTGCAAGCACATGAACGGTTTCACTCGCAAAGTTAACAGAGGCGCGAACACCAGAGAGTCCATTGAGCGCTCTTTCAACTGATGCCACACATGAAGAACAGGTCATACCCGTCACTGAATAAGTTGTTGCAATAAGTGTGGTCTTATCCAAATCAATTGTGATTTCAGGTTCACGATGGCGCACGAGGTCGATCGAGATATCTTCAGCCATTTTTACCTTTGCCTGCATTGAGTGCAGAAAGCACGTGGGAATGAAGAATTGAGTTAGAGGAAATTGCGTTGGGACCAAATGGTCCGTCTACGCCATCTAGTGAAGTGAAACGACCGCCTGCTTCAGTAACAATCAGATCAAGGGCTGCCATATCCCACAGCGCTAGCGATGGTTCGATTGCAACATCTACCGATCCTTCAGCAACGAGCATGTGGGACCAAAAATCTCCCAAGCCGCGTGTTCGCCAAGCACCGTCTAAGAGTTCCTCAAAAGCAGGTAGCCGTTCGCCCCAACCTTTGAAATCTGAATATGCGATCGAAGCATCTGCAAGAGATTTCACCGCAGACACACGTAGCGTTCGCGGTGCCGCGCCATTCTCTGAAACAAATGATCCCCCACCACGAGTGGCATACCAACGGCGATAAAGAGCTGGAGATGACACAACACTTGTCACGACCTGTCCACCAACGACGAGTGCAATCAGAGTTGCCCACGTCGGAACACCGCGGAGAAAATTCTTTGTTCCATCGATTGGATCTATGACCCAATAACGATTGGGATCATCCTGAGTGAGTTTTGTTCCACCAAACTCTTCACCAACTACTGTGTCAGCGGGATAAGTAGCGCTAATTGCATTTCTAATCGCTTGTTCAACGGCGCGATCAGCATCGGTAACTGGAGTGTTATCGGGTTTTGTTGTGATCTGAAGATCAAGTGCGCGAAAACGCGAGAGTGAAATTGCATCTGCTTGATCTGCCAGCGAGAGCGCAAAGGCAAGTTCGGCTGCAAAGTTGGATGAATTTCCACTCAGACTATTTGCTGTCCCACTCATAGCCCGATTCTATCTTCGCGCTCTGATTACTCGCTCAGCGTAGGGTTTTTATCTTTGAGTTCTAGTAGTGACCTCAGACTCGTTACGCGTATGAGGCGCTCTTGGTCGATCACGCCATCGGGTGCGATCCAATCATTGAGGCGACAACTTGGTTCATAGTGAGTGCAGTGGGGCAGGCATCCCTCGGTGACCTCAGCGATTTCCGGAAAAGCGGCGATGATGCGATTAGAGTCGAGGTGAGCCAACCCAAATGCACGGATTCCCGGTGTATCAATAATCCAGCCATCATGGCTTTTGAGTTCAGATGAAAGCGGCAGAGCGATCGCACTTGATGAAGTGTGTCGCCCACGACCTGTCACCGTATTAACAATTCCGGTAATTCGCCCGGCATGCGGAACAAGAGCATTGATCAACGTTGATTTTCCAACACCTGAGTGTCCAACTAAGACCGAAGTCTTTCCGATAAGAATTTCTCTAATTGTTGCAAGATCGCTCTCATGAGATTCCGCCTTCGATGAAGAAGTTAAAATCCTCACGCCAAGTTTTCTATACTCATCAACAAAATCAGGCAACGGCGCTAGATCAGTTTTTGTCATCAGCAGCACGGGTGTGATGCTTTCATGGAAAGCACAGACCAAGAAGCGATCGATCAACCCTCGACGCGGTTCTGGATTAGTAACTGCTGCAACAATAACTAGTTGATCAATATTAGAAACAATTGTTCTCTCTACTTGCGCTGAATCATCTACCGTTCGACTCAATGAATTGCGTCGTGGTTCAACTGAGACTATTCGAGCAAGGGAACCATCGCTACCGCTCACATCTCCAACAAGTTTGACGCGATCTCCGACAACAACTGACTTGGGTCCTAATTCACGAGCTTTCATCGCCGTAACAATGACTGCATCGTCGGTGATGCAGGTGGTTCGCCCACGATCTACCGTTGTTACAAGTGCAAATATTGCATCGCTATGAGCAGGTCGATCCTTGCTACGCGGGCGCGTACTTCTGGCTGGCCGGATGCGGGCATCGGATTCATCGTATGAATATGGAGTCATGAAAGAAGGCTCATCCAGAGCCCTGGAAAATCAGGAAGTGTCTTTCTCGTTGTTTGGATATTTTCAACAGATATATCCTGAACAACCAACCCAATAACCGCCCCTGCTGTTGCTAAGCGATGATCTTCGTAGGTATGAAAAACCCCACCATGAAGTGCCCCAGCTGTTGGATCAATCTGCAGACTAGTTTCATCTTCGCTTACTTTTCCGCCGAGTAAATTCAGCTCTGTTGTCAGAGCAGATAACCGATCTGTTTCATGCAATCGCAAATGGCCGATTCCACGAAGATGAGATGGTGAATCCGCTAGGGCGGCTAACGCTGCAATCGATGGCGTAAGTTCACCAACATCATGAAGATCAATATCGATTCCGTGAATAGATGCACCGCCCACAAGTTTTAATCCACCTTCAACAAATTCACAGGTAGATCCCATGCGAGTAAAAATTTCACGTAATTGGTCACCTGGTTGCGTAGTTTTACGTGGCCAATCAGAGATTGTCACGCTGCCTCCGCAGACCATGGCAAGTGAGAGAAAAGGTGCAGCATTTGATAGATCGGGCTCAATTGTGAGATCAAGACCAGTAAGTGGTCCTGGTGCAACGCTCCAACACTGACGGCTTTCATCGACAGTAACTACTGCCCCAAAATCTCGTAACATCGCAACGGTCATATCTATATGAGGCATAGATGGAAGAGCTGGCCCTGCATGCGTTACCGAAATTCCGTTGACCATGCTTGGGCCGATAAGTAAAAGCGCAGATAAGAATTGACTTGATTTGCTTGCATCGATTGTGATCGAACCACCAGGAATTTTTCCAGCTCCACTTATTTTTAGCGGAAGGCTGTATCGACCACCGTGGTTGATGTCGATTCCAAGCTCTTCGAGAGCGCTAATAACAGGGCCTAGTGGTCTTTCATACGAGCGCGGATCTCCGTCAAAAGAAATTTCTCCACTTGCTAAGGCTGCCAATGGAGGAAGAAAGCGCATTACCGTTCCGGCATTTCCCACATCAATTACTGCTGGCCCTTTGAGAGGCGCCGGTGTGATGATCCAATTACCAAGACCATCATCAACTATTGAGGTTCCTAGCGCCTTGAGGCCATCGACCATTAACTGTGTATCGCGCGAGAGCAATGGCTTGCGTAGCGTTGATGGAGATTGTGCTTGCGCTGCAAGTATGAGCGCGCGGTTCGTCACTGACTTTGATCCAGGAATGCTAATGGTGAGATCTACAGGTTTGCGTCCGCGAAAAATCGCAGGCCACGGTGTAGATGTCGTTGATTCCATTGACCTAGTCTACCCGTCGTAGACTTATCGGCGTGTGCGGTCGATATGCAAGAACTCAAGGCGCAGATGAGATTTTCTCCAGCTTTGATCTAGCCTCTCAAGAGGTCGATAACTCTCTGCCGCTTAATTGGAATATCGCACCAACAAATGAGATTTACATAATTCGTGGAGAGATGACTCTGAGCACTGCTTCATGGGGAATGATCGCGCCGTGGTCAACTGATCACACATCAGCACGAACCTCTCAATCACATGCAATCAATGCCCGTAGTGAATCTATTCATGAGAAGCCAACTTTTCGCGATGCCTTTCGCAGAACTCGATGCATCATTCCCGTCAATGGATATTACGAATGGGCAACCGCACTTGGTGAGTATCCGCCTAAGCAACCGTTCTATATGAGCCCCGATCCGAAAATTTGGAATACGGCATTTTCTGTAGCAGGAATTTGGAGCAGATGGATTTCACCGACAGGTCAACAAATTGATAGCGCATCGATAATTACCCGAGAGGCTGTTGGTGAGCTAGCAACCATCCATAGTCGAATGCCAGTGATTCTTCCGCAAGAAAGTTGGAAAAATTGGCTAGACCAAGAGCAACGCGATCTCACCTACTTACGCGATCTCATGAACTTCGATCAACCAGATCACGGAGTCCTCATACATCCGGTATCTAGTCGCGTTAATCTCGTGGCCAACAATGGGGCTGATCTGATTACCCCGATCTCGCTAGGGGAGCCGACAACACTTTTTTAGCAACGTGGTCTCGATGCGATTTTTTTCACTTGCTGAGATAGCCTAGAAGCAATGACATCAAAGGATTTAGTTCTAGAAAGCGCCGCTGACCGAACGCTTCGGTTTGAGCGAGACGCTCTAGTTTTCATGGATCAGCTCTATGCGGCGGCGCTTCGATATACAAAAAATCCAGAAGATGCACGCGATCTTGTGCAGGACACATATATCAAAGCATTCACCTCATTCCACCAATTTGAAGATGGAACAAATCTGCGAGCTTGGCTCTATCGAGTTCTGACAACCACATTTATTAATTCATATCGAAAGAAACAGCGCCAACCACTGATTGCCAATAACGAATTAGAAGATTGGCAGATTGATCGTGCGCAGAGCCACACCAGTGATCTTGGAAAATCCGCTGAAGTAGAGGCGCTTGAAAATTTACCTGACAGCGATATTAAGAATGCGTTACAAGAACTTCCTGATGAGTTTCGCATGGCAGTTTATCTCGCTGATGTCGAAGGGTTTTCTTATAAAGAGATCGCAGAAATTATTGATATCCCAGCTGGCACGGTGATGTCGCGTCTGCATCGAGGACGCAAATTACTTCGCGAGAAATTAGCAGATTACGCGCGCGAGCTTGGATACACAGTTGATCAGAGTAAGAAATCAACTCCTGACAAGGGGGTGAACTCGTGAGCACTTTCGGAGCAGAGCAGATGAGTTGCCCTGAGGTTTTGGCCTCTATCGTCTTTATTATTCAAGATGCTATCGATCAGGTCGAGCGTCCAGATGAGGTGCGCGGTCACATCGATATCTGTCCTCAATGCGCGCGACAACTAGAGCATGAACAATTCACCCATTCAATTTTGATGAGCGCTTTGCGCAGATCATGTGATGAAAAAGCGCCACCAAGTCTCTATGAGAGCATTCATGACCAATTAATAAATGGCCAATTATTTGGTGCTCAACAAAGCACAGAAGTTGTCACCACATATTCACGGACTGAGATTTCTATTGAAATAGATGAATTTGGCAATGTGGAACACCGAGAAATTCAGATCGAAGAGACTCACATTCAACAGATTAATCTTGACGATGGATTGCCGGGGGATAGGTCCTAATGAAGCCGGCTGAGGAGATTATTGGTGCAGTAGGACTTTCAACCATGGTTGTCAGACCTGGGGACACATCAGTGGCTATGGGAGTTTCTGATCTACCAATTTTAGCAAGTTCGCACATCATGCATTCAATGGAGAGCGCTTGCGTAGCAGCGATCACTGAATACCTAGATTCGGGTGAGACAACAGTTGTTGAGAAGTTTGAAATCACACTTATTGATCTAGTTGGAATCGGAGCCGAAGTCAGATGTACAGCTAGGTGTATAGATGTAGAGGGGCGAGAGTTAACATTTCTCTGCGATCTTTATGAAGGAGAACGACATATTGCACAAGGTTTAATCAAGAGAAAGGCGGTGGAACGAGTGTCTTACCTCGCTCGCACCGCCGCCCAATCTCTTTTGCAGTAGAACCTTGGCTCTTCTGCAGTAGAACCTTGGCTCTTCTGCAGTAGAACCTTGGCTCTCTTGCAGCAATTACTTCTTAGTGGCCCAGAAAATTTCTGCAATCTCATCAATTTTTGTAATCAATGAATCTGCAACTGCCACATCTTGGGTTCCCTTTGTTCCTGCAGCACCAGCTAGCTTTGTTGCCTCATTAAAGAGCGAGTGCAACTGTGGGTACTGTTCGAAGTGAGGAGCCTTGAAATAATCAGTCCAGAGAACCCAGAGGTGCTCTTTGACTGCATGTGATCTCTCTTCTTTGATTGCGACAGATCGCGAGCGGAAATCAGCATCAGGGTTAGCGGCATATTTTTCCATGCACGCCTTTACTGAAAGTGCTTCAATGCGTGCCTGAGCAGGGTCATAGACTCCGCAAGGTAGATCGCAATGTGCGTAGACGGTCATACGGGGCTTAAAGAAATTTTTCATGTATGGCAGACTACATTGTGTGAGACTTTTTAGCACCGTAGAAGTCGACGGTCCATCGATGGCCCCCACTTTTATTCCAGGGGATCAACTCTATGTTCGCTGGTACTCCCGCAAAGGGGCTAAGGCATCGGCGTTGGCCGTAGGCAACATCGTGATTCTGGAACGAGATGAACAGCCCGGGGTCTTTTATATCAAGAGAATTACTCAGATTGCAGCCGAAGGCATCTGGGTACAAGGTGATAACCCTAAGGGAACTGATTCAACGAAGTGGGGTTGGTTGCCACCGCACACCGTGAAGGCGAAGTATCTATTTCGTACGAGGAAAGCTAAGCGCGAGAATTAACGAGTAAACGCCTCATACATCAGCGCTTTTGCTTCTTCTTCGTGCAGATGATGATTTCCAGTTGCAGGAGATGCAGTAGCGCGACGCGATACTCGACGCAAGATTCGAGAACCAAATCCATGTCCACCATGTGCTTCAGATGTGCGTAAGGCAATGTGTGACCAAGGACCTTGGTTTGCCGGTTCATCTTGAACCCATAGCAAATTCGCTTGAGGATGCGCGTTAGCAACTTCTTGCATCTGATCAATTGGCAATGGATATAAAAGTTCCACACGAGCAATCGCCGTTGTATGCTCACCAAGTCGATCACGTTCTGCAACAAGATCGTGATAAATCTTTCCAGAACAGAAGATAAGACGCGTTGCGTTCTGAACTTTCTCATCAGCGATTACAGGATGGAATGTTCCTGATGTGAAATCACTGAGTGATGAAGCAGCAGCCTTCAAGCGAAGCATCGACTTCGGTGTGAAGATAATCATTGGGCGACGAGTTGGGTTAGCAATATGCCAGCGCAACAAGTGGAAATACGATGCTGGGCTTGAGGGTTGAGCAACGGTCATATTCTGCTCGGCGCACAATTGTAGATAACGCTCGATTCGCCCAGATGAGTGATCCGGGCCTTGTCCTTCATATCCATGCGGAAGTAAGAGAACTAAAGATGAGCGCTCTCCCCATTTTTGAAGAGCCGACGAAATGAATTCATCGACGATGGTTTGTGCGCCATTGCTGAAGTCACCAAATTGGCCTTCCCACATTACTAGCGCTTCTGGCCGTACAACTGAGTATCCATACTCAAATCCCATGGCTGCATACTCTGAAAGAAGTGAATCGACTACGAAGAATTGGTTCTCATCTGTGATCAGTGAGCGAAGCGGGGTCCACTCACTTCCATTCTCTTTATCAATGACAACTGCGTGACGGTTACTAAAAGTTCCACGGCGTGAATCCTGACCGGCGACGCGAATTGGATGACCGGCTTTCAGAATCGATCCAAATGCGAGTAACTCTCCCATCGACCAATCGATAGTGCCGTCGTTGAGCATCTCTACACGCTTTTGCAATTGTGGAAGAAGTTTTGGATGAACGTGGAATCCTTCAGGGGCTGCAATCTGAGTTGCTGCAATTTCTCGAGCAAGTGATTCAGAGATCGCAGTTGGAACTTCTTCCGCGGCTGGTGGCACAGGAACCTTAAAGTTTTCATCATGCTCTGGCTCGTGGTTGTTTACTGAAGCAAAGACTGCTTCAAGTTGGTTCTGATAGTCAGCTGCGATTTCATCGGCTTCTTGAGGAGTGATATCACCACGTCCAACGAGAGCTTCTGTATACAGAGTACGTGTTGAACGCTTGGCATCAATAAGTTTGTACATCATTGGCTGTGTGAAGCTTGGCTCATCGCCTTCGTTATGTCCACGACGACGGTAACAGACCATGTCGATGACGACATCTTTGTTAAACGCCTGACGGTATTCGAATGCAATATGGGCAACACGAACACATGCTTCAGGATCATCACCATTCACATGGAATACCGGTGCAGCGATAATTTTGGCCATATCGGTTGAATACGTTGACGAGCGAGAAGCGTGTGGTGATGTTGTAAATCCAACCTGGTTATTAATAACAATATGGATAGTTCCACCTGTGCGATATCCGGGCAATTGTGAAAGCTGAAGTACTTCGGCATTCACGCCTTGTCCGGCAAAAGATGCATCTCCATGCAGAAGGATTGGCAAGACTGAATAGGCATCTTTCACATTGATGCGATCTTGCTTGGCGCGAACAATTCCTTCAAGGACTGGGTTTACTGCCTCAAGGTGTGAAGGGTTAGCAGCCAGATAAATCTTGGTGGTGGCACCAGATTCGGCAGTAAATACACCTTCGGTTCCAAGGTGATACTTCACATCACCAGAACCATGTACTTCATTTTCTGCATAGTGACCTTGGAACTCTTGAAAGATTTGTCCGTAAGACTTTCCAGCAATGTTGGCCAGCATATTTAGGCGACCACGGTGTGGCATTCCAATACACACTTCATCGAGTCCGCGATCGGCTGCAGCAGAGATGATTACATCGGTCAATGGAATAACTGACTCGCCGCCTTCGAGAGAGAACCGCTTCTGGCCAACGAATTTTGTCTGCAAGAATGATTCAAAAGCTTCAGCGCTATTGAGTTTACGAAGAATTCGCAACTGCTCATCACGTTCTGGCTTTGTAAATCCAATTTCTACATGCTCTTGAATCCACTTACGCTCTGCTGGATCTGCGATATACATGTATTCAATACCAATTGAACGACAGTAAGAATCACGCAAGATTCCAAGAATCGTGCGGAGTTTCATAAACTTCTTTCCACCAAATCCGCCGGTGGCAAATTCACGATCAAGATCCCACAGGGTCAGACCGTGGGTCATCACATCAAGATCTGGATGTGAGCGTTGCACGTATTCAAGCGGATCCACATCTGCCATCAGGTGGCCGTAGGTGCGATAGGCGTGAATCAATTGTTGAACGCGTGCAGTCTTATTAATCTCTTCATCACGAGAGAAATCAAAATCTGAGGCCCAGCGAATTGGCTGATATGGAATGCGAAGGGCGGTAAAGATTTCTTCGTAGAAATTTTCAGAGCCAAGCAAGAGCTCATGTAGTCGACGCAGGAAGTCACCAGAGGTAGCACCTTGGATAATTCGATGGTCATATGTGCTTGTTAAAGTAATAACTTTACTGATCGCATTACGCGCAATTGTCTCTTCGCTGGCACCAGCAAACTCAGCCGGATAATCCATCGCGCCAACGCCGATAATGAGGCCTTGGCCTTGAACAAGACGCGGAACTGAGTGCACTGTTCCGATCGTTCCTGGGTTGGTTAGCGAAACTGTTGTTCCGGCAAAATCTTCGACTGTGAGAGTGCCACCGCGAGCTTTTGCAACAGTGGATTCATACGAAGCCCAGAATTGTCCGAAGTCGAGGGCCTCACAGCCTTTGATTGATGGCACCAACAGCTGACGTGATCCATCTGGCTTTGCTAGATCAATTGCGATTCCAAGGTTGATATGACTTGGGCGACCAATTGCTGGCTTGCCATCTAATTCTGTAAAGAAGGTATTCATCTCCGGCATTTGGCGAAGCGCCTTGATCATTGCGTAGGCGATGATGTGAGTGAAAGAGACTTTTCCTCCACGACCACGCTTTAAGTGGTTGTTAATGACTGTGCGATTATCAATCATCAACTTCGCAGGAATCGCGCGAACAGATGTCGCAGTAGGAACTGTGAGTGAACCTTCCATGCTGGCCACTACGCGACTTGCAACTCCTCGTAATGGTTCAACAGTTGCATCAGATGGTGTTGTAAGAATCGGAGCCGGTGCATGCACAACTTGCGCGGGAGTTGGCTGAGTCGTAGTTGCTGCAACTTGTGCTGGAGTTGGCTGAGTCGTAGTTGCTGCAACTGGTTGAGCAACTGGCTGACTAATCGGTGCCGCAACTGGCGCTGCCACAACTTGCTGCGCAACAGGAGCGACAACAGGTTGTGCAGGAGTACCTGCAACCGGCTGAGCAACAGCTGCCGCTTTCTGCACAGACTTTGGAACAGGTGGTGTGCCTGCCTTGGGCGCTGACGATGCTGGCGCAGTTGCCGCTGGTGACGTTACTGATGGTGAAGATGCTCCACCGGCTGCGCGCGATTTAAAAACTTCAATCCACTCTGCTGTTACTGAAGATGGATCGCTCTGATAGCGCTCATACATCTCTTCAACGAGCCAATCATTTGCTCCGAAGTCTTGCCCTGGTTGCGTAGCCGACACTGGCGCGCTCCTCATAGATAAGTAATAACGAATCGTCCTAGACCTAAGACTATCGGCTCGGGCCAGCCTCAGAAATCGTTGAAAGCGCGAGATAGCGCACACTTACATGGCATGAGCCGGCGGCGAATCGGGGACTCTGCTGGCGCTGATGTAAGTGGTGGCCCCGGGCTACCCCAGTGATCGGTCCAGATTCGAGAGGGTGGTGACCGGCCCAGATTGGCCCGCCTTACTCGCGTGCTGACTAGGGCGACTGCGCCAGAAAACAAAGATGCGCAATCCCAACATGGTTGGGAGAGTTCTCACATGAGTATTTCCGATTCCGCCGGCTCCTCCCAGATGAGTGCCGCGACCACTCCACCCCTAGCAATCGTGACCGGTGGAAGCCGGGGACTAGGTTACGAAGTTGCGCGCGGATTAGCCGCCAGGGGTTATCACCTCGCATTAGTTGCACAGAATGAGAACGGTTTATCGGGAGCACGTGAAAAAATCCTGCAAGATTTCCCTGGAGTCATTGTGACTACACATGCAATTGATTTTGATGTGAGTAAACCTGGTCAGATAGAACGTGTGCGCCAACAATTGGGAGAACTTAAATCAAAGCTGGCAACCCCTTCAGCACTGGTTATTGCTCATGGTGTGATGAGTGAAAAGATGTCAAAGACAATGCGCACTACAGATCACGAATGGCGTCGCGTCCTTGCAATCAATCTTGATTCGGTTTTTATGATTGTCAACGAATTGGTTCCTGCAATAGCCGATGCACGTCATGGACGAGTAGTTATTTTCTCCGCATGTCTTGGTCGCATGTCAGGTCCGGGTAATGCTGGCGGACTTGCTCCATATCGAATTAGCAAAGCTGGCGTTAACGCACTCGTACGAAATCTTGCACACGAGACCGGACTTGGCGCTCGCGGAGTACTTGTCGATGCAATCTGCCCCAATCATTCACGAACAGATATGGGTGGACCCGATGCCCTTCGTAGCGCTGAAGAAGGTGCCGAAACTGCGCTGTGGTTAGTTGATCGCACATTCAATACAAATAGCGACAATGACATTGAAAAGACAACTGGCGTACTGTGGGAAGACCGCCAGATTGTTCCTTGGTAACACCCCACTGCTGTTTCACTTTTCAGATCAGCGCATTAAGATCTGCGGATGACAATTACCGTTGCGCGACTCCTTCGCCACATGGCATGGGCAAACCAAGCCACAATCGCCCACTTGCAGACCCTCCCCATTGAGAGCCTTAAGGCGTATGCCACAAATCCGGAGTGGTTTGTCGCTGAGATTGCTCATCACATTGTTGATTCGGCAGATCACTTAGTCTTATCAATTACCGGAAAGCCAGCGCTGACAAAGGAAGGCGATCCGTGTATCGCCGACATAGAAACCTTGGCCGATCTATCTCGCCTCGCAGAACAAGCTGCACTTGTTGACGGCATGCTCATCGCTGCCGCTGATCTAGATGAAGCCTGGCTTGATCTTGAAAACGATCACGGAAAGTTCCAGCGTCTTCGCTCAACAGTTTTGTCGCAAGCAATTCATCACGCCACAGAGCATCGGGCACATATTGCAGGCGCACTTGAGGCAAAGGGATTTGAACCAATTAATCTTGATGATATTTCGCTCTGGGATTACGAGAAATATGAGACCGAAAACGGCCTTAGAGATAAGTAAAAATTAAGGTTTCTTGTTCTCGCGAGATGCAATTGTGAGCACCATAAACAAGGTAGCAACAGCGATCAGCCCTATTGGTACCGCTAGATAATATGCCGATGCTTCTATCTGATACTTCACAACACCAAGTGCAATAAGATTTGCAAGAACTGCCGGGGCCTTACCGTAATTCTTTCCCGCCTTATATCCGCGTCCACATTGGATCAGTCCAAGTCCTCCCAAAATGCAGAAGAGAACGACGCCGAGTAGAGGAAGAATTTCTCGGTTCTCGTGAGTAAATCCAAGAACGACTAACCAAGCACCTAGCGCCAGCACTATGCCGCCTTCAATGAAGAGCAGGGTTGCTGCGATTGATCGCCTGTCGTAGCTTCGAGAAGGTGTGCTCATGTACTCAAGGTTAGCGGTTAGCGCCTAGTCATTGGCGGAAATTAAATGAGTATGAGTGCGCAATATTCACACAATGGAGTTCGAGATGATTTGACGCATTGCACAGCACCTCCACTTTTTTATGCTCATGTGGATCGGATTATTGCCGGAAGCCTTCGAAGAGATTCGCCCTTTTCCCTCATCGCTTTCACGCTTTCAGATGCCGCTACAGATGAGGATGTAATTGCACTTGCACATTCAATAACACTTTCCATGAGGCAGGAGGATCTCTGTGGACGGCTAGGGATCAATCAATTTACTATCGCACTCGCGGGTGATGTGATGGCTGGGCAAGAACTCTCCAAGCGCGTGCGGGAGAGTTTTGGCCCTGCAGTTCAGGCCACGGTGGCGCAATATGAACGAGGTGAAAGCTCTCTAGATCTTTTTTATCGCCTTGATCAATTATGCGAAAAGCAGGCTAAATCAGAGGCTAGATCAAGAGCTGAGTCGCCTTAGTTTTTCCAAGTTACCCACAGACTAGGGATTTCCACGATCCTATGTCGGCCGGGAATCTACCTTCCACCACATGGAAACTCTTCAGGCCATCGCAATTCCAACTCGTGCAAGCGAGTATGTTTCCATTGAGATCAAAATCGAAAAAATGGATATTGACGTTACGTATGGGCCCATCTCTGACTTAATGAAAGATCCGACAGTTGAAGAGATTTGGATCAATTCACCAGAGCGTGTATTTGTCGCACGAGGCGGGAAAAGTGAATTAACAAACCTGGTTTTAACTTTTTCTGATGTTAAGCAACTTGTCGATCGAATTCTCATGTGGAGCGGTCGTCGAATAGACCTCTCGTCACCATTTGTTGATGCACAACTCCCAGATGGAAGTCGTCTTCACGTTGTTATCCCCGAGATAACTGCTGAGCACTGGTGTATAAATATTCGAAAGCACCTTCATCGTTCTCTTGGACTCGGTGATTTAGCCAGTCGAGGAATGATGACTAAAGAAATCTCTTCACTTCTATCCCGCTGTGTGAAATCAGGAATGAACATTCTTGTTTCAGGAGGTACGCAATCAGGGAAAACTACACTCCTTAACGCTCTAGTCTCGCAATCACCAGTACAGGAACGAGTGATTACTATCGAAGAGGTATTTGAGCTAAAACCTCAACTTCCCGATGTCGTTGCGATGCAGGTTCGCACTCCTAATCTTCAAGGTGATGGCGAAATCCCTATGCGCAGATTGATCAAGGAAGCGCTACGTATGCGCCCTTCAAGAATCATCGTGGGCGAAGTGCGAGAAGCCGAAGCTCTTGATCTCCTTATCGC
>JBILIJ010000046.1:0-4737 GCA_044350045.1 Candidatus Planktophila sp.
ATGATTACTGAAGCAGAGCAGGCCGAACATATCGTGTCAACGGGTGAAGCAGATGCAGTATTTCTTGCTAGGGCAATGTTACGTAATCCTCGTTGGGCCCTGGCTGCTGCACACACTCTCAATGTCGGTGTGGAGTGGCCACAACCACTTCGCGCTGGCAAAGTAGTGAAGTGATTTCTACACCACCTGATAGCAATAAACTGCTTTTTATCTCAATTACGTAGAAAACGCGCTTTTTCACCTAGAAGTTGCTGGGGCCAGGGTTTACCATTTCCCTAATCCATTGGGGATTGATCTGCGAGCAAAGGATTTTTACATGGATGAAAAAGCACTAATTAAGCAGTGGAATGAGATGAGATCACAGATCATCACGTCACAAGTTGCCCCAGCACTAGTTCTGATAGCAATCGTTGTGGTTGCAGCATTCGAAAAATTTGAGTCTGCCTCTGACTCCGTAAGGTTTCTAGCACTCGGTGTAGCAGCTGTTACAGGATTTTTAGCAACAATTAGTCAATATGCAGCTATCCGTGAAGGCGAAGCACTTCTTCTGGATCTTCGCAAAGTTGAAAAGCCCTCTGCGCTCACAAAAAAGATCGCTGAATCTCGTGGACTTCTCTCGCTATCTGCGATTGCGATTATCGCTTTTGATATTGCGATGTTCGCACTCGTCACTTGGACCGTACTGGGCTAAGTAATGCCAATCGAAATCATTATCATCGTGGCATATGCATTCGTGATGCTCATTGTTGCCACTCGATTTGATCGACCCCGAAAAAAGAAGCCCCGAATTACCGGGCGCGGTGGGGATTTCGAGTAAGGCTGTTAGCCCCGATTACGGTGTGCACTCTTTGACATAAAAATGGCAAAGACTAAGGCCACAACGATCAGAGCATTAAGGCCCATCTCAACAATTGCTCGCTCAAAGGCTGTATCTGACTTGCCAGATTCAAGGGTCACTGATGCACCCACAGTAAGAATGTGTCGTACGGCTGCAATCACACCAATAATGAGGAATTTATCCAGCTGATAAACACCATCTGTAAACCGTGAAATCACTGTTCGCAGGATCTCAAGAATGATGACGATAAACAAAATGTCATTGACGCCCTGAATCATTCCATTTGGAAAAAAGGGTGCCGTCGTAATAAGTCGCTCGATGGTGTAAAAGAATGCACCAATACCGATGATTAAGAGCGCTAGGGCTAGAACTGCATGAAAGACATCCTCAACCATGTCGATGTACTTAAGGGGAACGATTGATGTCTCAATGCGCTGTGTGGTTTTTGCTTCTCGCTCTTTAGCCATATCTAAGGGTAAACCTTGAGGTCTGCTTTTCAAGGGGATTTAAGACGCAATTTCTACCCCCAACCTTTACGGTGAGAGAGGTCCGAGTAGGTATGAAGTCAGGCGCGCCATTGGGTTACTTTGATTTGCATGCTGTGCTTTAAATGCATTCGTCCCATCGATACCGCAGAGGAATCGAATCGGTGAAGACCCACCAGGATGCGACGAAATCCACCGTGTGAGGTCGTAAACGTTACCGTCAATAGCGCTCCAACATTTAGTCGGTGTTGCATTGGCACGGACATCAGCCATTGTGTACGAACTCTTGGTAACTGTCGGCGTTGGTGTAGCGGTAACTGTCGGCGTCACAGTCGGAGTCGGTGGCGGTGTTGGGACTCCGCGAATAACGTTTCCTGGAATTTCGCGATCACCCACTGCAACAGTAATCGAAGACTTTGTTCGAGCGGTAATCAAAAATGAATAGGTGCCTGGCTCTGCGATTTCAGAAAGTCGCGACAGGTAGAGATAGTTTGTCTTTCCATACGGTTCATAGAATTTGGTGCGTTCGCTGATTGAGAGTGTGATTCGTTTGCCGGTTGGGGAAGTAATCAGAAGTGTGGGTAGCTGGTTATTTTTCAACTTATTCTCTGGTCCCTTATCGACAATCAGATACTGAACCTCAAGTTTGCCGCCAGCTATCAAGTTGGCACGAAAGCCTTTTCTCTCTCCAGCTTTTGTAAATGATGCTCTGATAGCAAAGGAAACTGTGCCATCTTCTAACAGTGGCCCACGTGCAGCTGTGCTATCACCGGCTTGTAAAATGACAGGCTGGTGAGCTTGTGCGGGCAAAATTGAAAGAGGAAGTATCAAGGCGATGAGAAAGACCAGTCTGCGCATGTTGATAGATTACAACAGAATAATTATCTCGTCCTGGCGAAATAATATCTAGAAATAAAGTCTTAACCCGCTTTGATATCGCTGAAGCGGACTACAAACTGCGGGTCGATTCCATAAAAGACATCCGTAAAGTTTGCCTTCTTGAGGCAGGAATCGTTATCTGAAAGGAACTTAGCGCTCCACACCACCTTCGTATCCTCTGTGAGAGCAACTAGTCGATCGAAGAATGAAGCACTTGTTGGAATAAGAGTATTGTCGTTCAGATCAGAAAAGGCGTTATTCCATGTCTTTACCCTGACGTCATCTGCAAGCTCTATCTCTACATACGCTTTACCTTCGCCATTTGCTCCAATGTTCGTGATTACACCGACCCAATTCTTCGCTGAATTCGATGAGAGAATTTTGCAAAGATCCTCATCTCTTTTTCGCAAGGCGACAGACTCTTGTAAATCTGTCTCAGCGTTATCGATGGCAGTTCGGGCAGCGACGATCACATCGATAAACTCTTTTTGGTCACTTGGATAAACTCCGTACTCACCCTCTTCTTCGGCTACTGGCTCGGGTTGGGGTGAATCAGCGCTTTGGCTTTCGTCAGCAGGGGCGGAAGTTGCACTCTCTGCTGCTGGTGTGTCTTCAGATTCGGAACCGGAATTAGCTATAGAGATCAGCACAACGAGGGAAATTAGCGGAATAACAATTTTTTTCTGCTTGTACCAAGGGGCTTTCGAAGGTGTTGGCTCTACATTATTTTCAGTCATGCCGTAAACTTATGATTAATAGATAAACCCGTCAATTCATCCCCGCTTTTATGTCCAGTCAATTTAGAATAGGAAAATAGTATGAATCGTTCCAAAGCTTGGATCCTAGCGCCCCTGACCATCGCACTCGTTGTGGCTACGACATTCACCCCTGTTCATGCAGCCAGTCTTGAAGGTAAGGCCTGCAAAGTTTCGGGACAAACACAGAAATCAGGTTCTACAACTTTTGCATGTCTGAAAAAAGGTAAAAAGCTAGTGTGGCAGAAGTACACAGCACCTAAGAAATCGGGCGCACCTGCAAGTGGTCCAGTTGATATTAAATCTGGACAATTTATTGTTGGAACAGAGATCAAGCCTGGCTTCTATCGCACCAATACAAGCAACTGTTACTACAGTCGCCTTAGTGGCTTTAGCTCAAGCATCAGTGACATTATTGCCAATGGTTCAACTGGTGCAAATGGTGGAGCGATTGAAATCCTGGCAACAGATAAGGGATTCTCATCACGTTGTACTTGGTACCGCATTGATCCCAGCGTTCTAGCCACCCCTTCTGCCACCAAGAGCACAATCGCCTCAGGTATGTGGTTTGTTGGGGCAGAAGTTAAGCCTGGAATCTACCGAACCACGGCAAAGGGTTGCTACTACTCTCTATTAAGCGGATTCCAGGGCGGCATAGATGACATCATCGTAAACGGTTCATCAGGTGATAACGGTGGAATTCTTGAAATCGTTGCAGGTGATAAGGCGATCTCATCACGCTGTGATTGGACCCTCATCACTGTAGATGCGATTCGCTCAGCTACAACAACGTCAACTAAATTCGAATCCGGACAGTGGATCGTTGGTGGTGAAATAACACCGGGTACATATCGCACAACCGCTTCTGATTGCTACTACTCTCGCTTGAGTGGCTTCCGCGGAGATATCGATGACATCATTGCAAACGGATCAACACCTAAAAATGGTGGGATTATTGAAATCTCAGCATCTGATCTATCGTTTAGCAGCCGATGTGCCTGGAGTAAATTATAAGGACTCTACAGTCCCAAGATTTCCTTCTTCTTTATCTCAAATTCATCTTGAGTAATTAGACCCTTACTCAAGAGCGCACCTAAGCGCTCAACTTGCTCTATCGACTCGGTGGTTGTGACCGCGCCTGTCATCTTCTTGGGGTTGGTACTTGGAACAAAGAGCTGAGGTTGGCGCATCTCGGGGGTACCGTGACCCTGCATTGGTTCTGCAACTTTGCTGGCCTTTAAGCTAAGTATGGTCGCCACAATTGCGATTATGGCCCCGATGAATCTCGTGTAACTCGATGTAGTGAGTAATGGACTAAATTTAATAAGATTTAAATCAAAGTTTGGAATCATAAACATCGGCAAAACTGTGAATTCCCAAGTTTCACTGAGCGGCGCTGATGAGAAATATTTGAAAAAACGGTATAGATGAAAGATAAACTGAGATAGGAAGAAAACGGTGACAGATAAAACACCAATTATGCGAAACCTGTAGAGAAAGATTGGAAGTACCAAAAGAGTAACATGGAAAAAATCGAGCATGATGAATTGCGCTTGACCATAAAAAGGAACTTCATACCGATTGAGCCAAAGAAGATACTGCATGATCGAAACTAAAATAAAGAATGAGGCCACTCCAAAAAGTATTCTATGCACTGCAATTTTCATCTGACTACTCTCTACTCTGTTTCCAGACCTCAAGTGTCTTATAGCCACCAAAAAAGAGCAAGTAAGTCGGAAAGGCAATCAGTATCGCATCGGCGATGATGTTGCTCTGCACA
>JBILIJ010000047.1:0-4516 GCA_044350045.1 Candidatus Planktophila sp.
GGCAATCGCAACAGATTTGAGGGTTCCTAATACATCGCTAAACCACAATCGAATAAAGCGAATATTGCGCTCTTCAATTGTACGAAGAACGAACTCTTCTTGTTTGCTGATCTGCTCGGCCATAGGCCCATGATGCCAAGGGAAAATTACGGCAGTGTTACAAAAGCCGGGCTAGTTGCCCTCGCGCCAGCGTGTAGTCATAGGCAGGCGACGATCTTTTCCGAAGGCACGTGATGAAACCTTGGTGCCAGGTGGATATTGGCGTCTTTTATATTCAGCGCTATCAACGAGTGCGATAACGCGGGCAAGGAGTCCTTGATCAAATCCGGCTGCAATAAGTTCTTCATATCCGCGATCGTGATCAACATATTCTGTGAGAACTTGATCGAGCAGAATGTAATCAGGAAGTGAATCGGAATCTTTCTGATCCGGGCGAAGTTCCGCGCTCGGCTCTTTCTCAATTGAGCGCACTGGAATTGGAGCGACCTCACCACGAGCTATCGCTTGAGCATTTCGCCAACGAGCAAGTGCCCAGACATCGGTCTTGTAAATATCTTTAATCGGTGCAAAGCCCCCGACTGCATCCCCATACAAAGTCGAATAACCGACAGCCAACTCTGACTTGTTGCCAGTTGCCAACACAAGGTGGCCCTCTTGGTTAGAAATTCCCATCAACGTTGTGCCACGTACTCGCGCTTGGACGTTCTCTTCGGCTAACCCTTTGAGAACTACGTTGTCAGTGAAGGCATCGACCATGGGTGCTATCGGAATAATGCGAAAGTGCAGCCCTGTGTTATCAGCTAATTCTTGGGCATCTGCAATCGAATGATCAGATGAGAATTTACTTGGTAGGGCAACCCCGTTGACGCGCTTTGCGCCCAACGCATCTACTGCAATGGCTGCGACAAGGGCTGAATCGATGCCACCTGAAAGACCAAGTACAACACTTCTAAATCCGTTCTTCTCAACATAATCTCCCAGACCCAGTACGAGTGCTTTCCAGATCTCTTCTTCCACTGTTGAACGTTCGGCAATTACCGTAACTAGAGGCGGCGTCTGCGCAATCACATCTTCACTAATGATGACATCTGGATTACTTGAATTACCAACGAGATCCAGATCAATAACCATCAAGCCGTCTTCACATTGTGGGCTGCGCGCGATGAGATTGCCCTGCGCATCAACCACCATCGAGTCGCCATCAAAGACCAAATCATCTTGGCCGCCGATCATATTGACGTAAATAAATGGAGCGCCCATACGGCGTGCTTCTTTTTCTACGAGGGCTAAGCGAATGTCATCTTTATTGCGTTCATATGGTGAACCATTTGGAACCACAACGAGCCCAGGCGAGCGCGCTGCTAATTTCGTGAGCACACCCTCTTGATGCCAGATGTCTTGGCAGATCAAGATGCCAACATCGACACCATGAATTCGAACGACAAGGGTCTGATCTCCTGGAACAAAATTGCGATACTCGTCAAAGACGCCAAAGTTGGGCAGGTGGGTTTTGATGTAACGAGCCTTTACCTGACCGCCATGAATAACGGCGGCGACATTTTGCGGCCCACCATTTGCTGCCTGATCGAGATTCCCAACTATTGCAACGAGATCACCTTGGCCCTGCTCGGCGATGGCGCGTGCCAGATCATTGATTGCTTCTTTGCTGGCGTGACGAAAAGATGCGCGCAGGGCTAAATCTTCAATCGGGTATCCGGTAAGAAACATTTCCGGAAAGACGATCAGATGAGCGCCAGATTCGCTGGCTGCTGCGACAGCGCGAAGCACCTCAGCGCTATTTCCGGTGAGATCGCCAACTGTGGGATTGATCTGAGCCAGGGCAATGCGCAGGCGATGATCGCCGGGGCCGGTACCTGCTGACTTCATAAGATAAGCCTACTTGCACTACCCTTTTATCTAAACCCAGGGACTTGCGCCGCAAGCTTTGAGGTAAGGAGAAACATTTATGTCTACATCCCTTTATGGCGGATCACGCCATCGCAGAGTCACCATCGTTGATCTCAAGGCCGCCAAAGTTGCCGGCGAAAAATGGGCGATGCTCACATCCTATGAACAGATGACAGCGGCAATTTTTGATGAGGCCGAAATCCCGGTTCTACTGGTGGGCGATTCAGCCGGCAATAATTTCCTTGGCGAAGAGAACACGATTCCGGTCACCGTTGATGAGCTACTCCCCTTAGTTCGCGCAGTAGTCCGCGGATCTTCGCGCGCGATGGTCGTGGCCGATCTTCCCTTCGGCAGCTATGAAATCTCGCCCGAGCAAGCCCTGGAAACTTCCTTGCGATTTTTTAAAGAAGCCGGAGCGATGGCAGTTAAGTTAGAAGGAGCGCACCTAGCAACGGTTGCAAAATTAACCTCTTCTGGAATTCCGGTGATGGGCCATCTGGGATTAACTCCCCAATCACTTCATCAGCTCGGCGGCTACCGAGTTCAGGGGCGCGATGATGGCGATGCAATTCTGGAAGCAGCCTTGGCCTTGGAAAAAGCAGGAGCTTTTGCCATCGTGCTCGAACTTGTCCCAGCTGAGTTGGCAGCGAAAATTACAGCGGCCTTATCAATTCCTACAGTGGGGATAGGGGCCGGGGTCAATTGTGATGCCCAAGTTCTTGTCTGGACCGACCTGGTGGGGCTGACAAAGAACGCACCAAAATTAGCGAAGGCCTATCGAAATCTGCGTGGTGAAATTCTCGGGGCTGCTCGCGAATTTGCCGATGATGTTCGAAGCGGATCTTTTCCCACCGAAGATCAGAGTTTTCACTAGACATCTCGCGATAGCTGGCGCATAAGATCATCAGATGAGGAATATGGCGATCGATCTCACGCCATTTCGAAAGTATCGCGACTTTAGATACTTATGGACATCGGGGCTGATCTCAAACCTCGGTTCGATGATCACCTATGTGGCCATCCCATTCCAGGTTAAAGAGATCACCAACTCTTATCTGGCAGTTGGCATCAGTGGATTGGTCGAACTTGTCCCGCTGATTATTTTCGGTCTCTACGGCGGGGTCTTGGCCGATGTCGTCGATCGCAAGAAGATGATCTGGCTGACAGAGGCCGCCGCAGCCATCCTCTCTCTGATTTTGCTCCTCAACGCCCTCTCTTCCGACCCCAACCTTTACCTGATCTATTTTGTTGGCGCAGCCTTTGCCGCCGTCAATGGTCTGCACGGACCAAGTGCTGATGCGATCCTGCCCAGAGTTGTTGGCCATAAAGATATTCTCAGCGCCGGCGCACTCATGAGCCTTCGCCGACAATTTGGAATCATCGTTGGACCCACCATCGGCGGAATTTTAATCGCAACCTACGGAGTCTCAACAGCTTTCGCAGTTGATCTCGTGAGTTACATAATCTCACTTGCAATTCTGATTCGTGTAAAGAAAGTGCCGCCTTCTCATGAGGCCGAAAAGCCATCTCTGGCAGCACTTTGGGAGGGTGTGGCTTATGCCCGAAGTCGCCAAGATTTAAAGGGAACATACATCGTCGATCTAGCAGCAATGTTTCTGGCAATGCCGATTGCGCTATTTCCGTTCTGGGTTGATCAAGTAAAGGCACCTTGGGCGCTCGGACTCTTTTATTCGGCCGGAACAATTGGCGCACTCGTCGTCACTCTGACAAGTGGATGGACAAAAACGTATCGTTTTCATGGTCGAGCATTTATGTGGGCAGCTGCCGGGTGGGGTGCATCGATTGCATTGGCCGGGGCTACCGACTATCTCTTTGTGGTCCTCTTCTTTCTTGCCGCCGCCGGGGCTTCTGACATGGTCAGTGTTTTATTTCGCCATGCAATCTGGAATCAGACAATCCCGGATCATCTGCGAGGACGTTTGGCGGGAATCGAATTACTTTCCTACACAGTGGGGCCGTTGGTCGGACAACTCAGGGCGGCATCAATGGCAGGTGCTACCACGTTGACTATTTCGGTAACTTCGGGCGGTATTGCTTGCGTGATTTTCGTCGGAATTCTGGCAATTTTCTTGCCCAAATTACGGAAATATGATGCCGAAACCAACGAATATGCCGTTGCAGAGCGAAAAAGACGCGCTGAACGGGAAAATTCTCCCGAAAACACCAATTCGTAAGTTATTTTCACAAAATTTTTTCCATTTTTTTCCAAAGATGCATAAGAAATGCGAAAAATAAATCTGCGACACGCACTCGCTTTTTTCTCGATATGTACTAGCGAAAGTTGCGCATTTCCGTCACACTTATCTACGCAACAGGTTTGGGTGACGGATCCGAACCATTCCGATAGGAGATTAACGTGGCCGCAGCAAAGAAAACTGCTCCAAAGAAGCGCCGTAAGAAGGCAGCTGCACCAGCAGCTCCAAAGAAGCGCCGTAAGAAGGCAGCTGCACCAGCAGCTCCAAAGAAGCGTCGCAAGAAGGCAGCAGCTAAGAAGGCAGCTCCAAAGCGTCGCAAGAAGGCAGCAGCTAAGAAGGCAGCTCCAAAGCGTCGTAAGAAGGCAGCAGCTAAGAAGGCAGCTCCAAAGCGT
>JBILIJ010000048.1:0-4454 GCA_044350045.1 Candidatus Planktophila sp.
CCATAACACCCTGTGTCACGCCTTGGCAGACAAAATCAAAATGTGGGGTTTCTCCTTTGAGAACTAGCCCTACTGCAACTACAGCATCAAAACCATTTTCAAAAGCGATCTGCGACGCGAGTGGAATTTCAAATGATCCAGGAACATAGATAACCTCTGTATTGCTTATCTTTGCAGCGTGCAATGCACGTTCTGCCCCTGCTACGAGGTCATTACAAATGTCTAGGTGCCAACTCGAAGAGATAATAGCTACGCGAGCCAGCGGCAATTCAGGAAGGTCAATCTCTGGTGCGTTTCCCGACATTTTATTCTCCAGTCCTTACGTGCCCGAGTTTACTTGCTTTGGTATCTAAATACTTTTGGTTATATTGATTAGCAGCAATAGGTAGCGAAATAACTGTAGATTCAATCCCTGCCTCGATAAGCGCCTGCATTTTCTCAGGATTATTTGTCATCAGGACAACGCTATTAATCTCTAGCTCTGCGAGGATTTCAACCGCATCGCTCCACTCGCGTGCATCGACCTGGTGGCCAAGAGCGATATTGGCTTCGACAGTATCTAGGCCCTGATCCTGCAATTGATAGGCTTTGATCTTTTCAGATAAACCTATGCCGCGTCCTTCATGATTTCTCAAGTAAATAATGTATCCGGATCCCTTTTCTACAATCAGATTCATTGCCGCCTTGAGCTGTTCGCCACAATCACATCTCTGTGAACCAAGAACATCACCCGTAAAGCACTCTGAATGAATACGTAGGTAAGTGCCTTCGGATTTGATCTGCGGGTTAAAGGCAATGATGACGTGTTCACGCTGGCGTAACCCTGGGTATGTCGCAATTTTCCAGATCTTGTCATCGATTGGAAGATCTGCCCACGAGAAGGTGATTCCAGGTTTCTTTGCGGTGGTGAAATTTTCCGAGTAATACGCAGCTAGATCGGCTATCGCAATGATAGGAATCTGATTCGTTGCTGCAAAGGCTTTAAGCGCCTCACCTCGCGCCATTGATCCATCAACATTTACTATCTCTGATAGCAGTGCCTGTTCAGAACTATTGCTGAGCTGAGAGAGAGCCACACCTGCTTCTGTGTGACCCTGGCGACCGAGCAAAACGTCATCGTGAGCTACCAGCGGATACACATGTCCGGGGCGAATCAGGTCTTTCGGCGATGTTGCAGATTCGGCGAGAGCGCGAATTGTTCTTGATCGCTCGATCGCACTTACTCCAGTTGTAATACCTGGTGCAAAGTCAACGGCGACGGTAAATGCGGTACGGCGCTCATCCTCATTGTTTTCAACCATCAGCGGAAGGTTAAGTTCGCGTGCTCTTGATTTGGTCAGTGCTACACAGAGAATTCCTGTTGTGTGATTAACCATAAAGGCAACTTTCTCAGGAGTTGCTTCGGAAGCGAGCAAAATTAAATCGCCTTCATTCTCGCGATCGTTATCATCGACAACGATGAGAAACTCACCGTTTTTATAGCGAGCCAGTGCTTCTGGGATCGAGAACTGTGGAATATTCATCGCTTCTCCATCAGTCTCTCAACATACTTAGCAAGCACATCGACCTCAATATTGAGATGGTCGCCAACTTTTTTCTGCGAAAGGTTGGTTTTTTCCAGGGTGGCCGGGATTAGCCATACTGTGACTTCATTTCTTTCATCATTGATCTGACCAACTGTGAGTGAAACGCCTTCGATGCAGATCGAACCTTGAGCTACAACATATTTCATCAAAGGCTGTGGCACGCTCACCGTGAACTCCTGCCACTTCTCTCCATCGACAATAGAGGTAACGCTGGCAACACCATCAACGTGGCCTTGCACCATGTGCCCACCCATGCGATGCGAAAGTGTTGCTGCTAATTCAAGATTTACGCGATCGCCCTCTTTATAGGATCCCAGTGATGTCATTGACAAGGTCTGGACCATCACATCTGCAGTAAAGGTGCGCTCAGAAACCGCTGTCGCTGTAAGGCAGACACCATTTACTGATATCGAATCCCCTAGTGATATTCCTGCGACAGTCTCTGGGGCATCAATGACAAGAATGGCGCTCTCGTTGCCTAAAGTGATCGATGCAATGGTGCCGACCTCTGTGATTAGCCCTGTAAACACTCTAGCCACCTACCTTTGTGAGCAGATAGTGCGATTTCGTATCTGGACCGATTGAAACGTGGCTGATTAATTTATAGCTAGATAAAAGCTCGGATTCGTTTTCAAAGAGATTTATTCCTTCAGATCCGAGTGCTACCGGTGAGCGATAGATAATGAGCTCATCGATAAAGCCTGCTTGAAGTAGGGCATCGCCCAACGTTGGCCCACATTCTAAGAGCACTTGGTTATACCCATGTGAAGATAGCTCGGAGATTATCTCTTGCGCATCCTGACTTTTAATAAATCGAGTATGTGCACTTGAATCATGAAGATTAAATGTTTCTGGAATATCTCTCATCCCAACAATGATCCGATCTGGATTCTTGCCAACCGATGCCAAGCGTGGAATCAAATGTGGGTTATCAGCTAGCGCTGTTCCGGTACCGACAAGGATCGCATCAGATTGCGCTCGTAAGATTTGAACATCAGCGCGTGATTCTTCAGATGAAACCCATATAGGCGATCCATCTCCCTTAGCGATTTTTCCGTCAGCTGACGCAGCGACTTTCCAGATCATCCGTGGACGACCTGTATATATTTTATGAAGCCAGCTACGGTTTGAAAATTTAACTTCGCTACTAAGTACATCCAGGTCTACATCGATACCAGCGGCTCGCAGTTTTTCAACGCCACCGCTTGCCACATCATGTGGGTCTCGCATTGCGATTACAACGGCAGCAAATTCAGCATCAATAATTGCCTGTGTGCAGGCGGGCGTGCTTCCAAAGTGATTACAAGGCTCAAGGGTTACATAAATCGTGGCACCCTTAAGAGATTGATTAGCGCTCTTGATAGCGACAATCTCTGCATGATCTAAAGAATTCTGGCGCTGATGGAAGCCTTCGCCAATAATGTGGCCAGCAGCGTTTGTTATTACGGCGCCAACAATTGGATTTGGATATGTCTTTCCATATCCGTTTTCGGAGAGCTCAAGAGCACGTTGCATAAGTTCGCTTGCATTCATTGCCTTGACCATCCCCTTCGACTCTTTTTGTGTAGCAAGAGATCGGGGGTATGCAATAACCCGTAGACGTTCGTACCCAATGTGATGCAGACATAGTCATGCAAAAATGGCAGAACGCTACGCGCTAGTTATCTCTCATCCGGACTTTAACCGTCGGTCTCAGAATTACACTGAGTCCACCGTTGGCTGGCTGCCAACGGGTCGCGGACTTTAACCGCCGGTTCGGAATTACACCGACCCCGATAACTTAGGGCTTATCTTAATCCAGAAAGTGAGTTCTGGCGAACAGTCCTACCCTAGGAGCGCTTTCATAGCCTGAATTTCAGCACTTTGGCGCTTTACAATATTTTCAGCCAAAGTTTTTACTTCAGCATTCGTTGAATCATTAATCATCTCAACCATATCGAGTGCGCCTTCATGGTGGGCAATCATCGATGCTAGAAAGAGTTGATCAAAGGCACCATCTTTGAGTGAAGCGAGTTTTGCCAACTCTTCATCACTTAACATTCCGCCCATTTCCATATCGTGACTGCTTGCTCATGATGAGGAATCATCATTTGGGCAAACATTATTTCATCCGCTGAATACTCTGCAGATGATTCATCTTTACTTGATGCCCCGTGCCCTGAATGATCCATTGATTTACCGGAATTACCTGCCAAGAGAAAAACCACGGCTAAGATCAAAACGAGAATGACGCCGAGCAGTGTCCCTGTCTTCTTATCAATATTGATCTGCATTGATCAAGAATACGTCGGACTAAGGGAAGAAGCATCTCCAAGCTTTTTTACTTTTTTCCACCGAAGAGTCGGCTGAGAAGACCTGGCTCTTTAGGATCATTTGCATGCCCTTGGCAGCGATCACTCTTGGCTACCCCTTTGAGTGCTGTCTCAATGTGTTGGCCACAGCCTGACCAAGTTGGCTTACTGCATTTACGACATGTTGTTCTATGGCACATTCTTATCCCCTTTATTTTTCGTTATGAAGTGATGAGTTCCTTCTTTGCTGCAGGTGATTTACTCCAAGTGAGGTAACCACCATCGAGATTTACTGCATTAAAGCCAAGCTCATTGAGCAAGAGCGTTGCTGTATGGCCACGTTGCCCAACCTGGCAGTTAACAAGAATATTTTTGTTAGTTAACTCTCCAACTCGATCGCGTATCTGATCAACAGGGAAATTCACTGCACCAGGAATAGATCCTGCTGCATACTCACTAGCACTTCGGACATCTACTAATTGATATCCCCGTGAAGCAAAAGCTTCTATTTCATTCCACTGGGCGGTCTTGAGTAGGCCAGAGATCATGTTCTCTGAAATGTAACCCAGCATGTTTA
>JBILIJ010000049.1:0-4328 GCA_044350045.1 Candidatus Planktophila sp.
CGGATGATTTTTCCGCAACCACCTAATGCGCGCCCAGATGGCGTACACATTATCGATCTCGATGGCGCTCGCTACATCTCCCCTTGGTCAACTGCCACACGTTGTTGGGCAGCACTTGAAAGTTTCAAAGGACAGTTTCCGCCACCGTTATCGCATTTTTTTATTTCTCCTGCGCTAGAAGAAGTAATCACAAGTGGAATGGATTTCATTGACGAACGCGTTCCGCACACCTTAAGTGAAACGTGGATAATTCCACCGCGGTGGTTTTCAATTTTTACACCAAATGAACGCGAGATCGGCAGTGATCAGCACGGACCATTTTCTCGAGCACGTACAACAATTGCTCAGGCGAAAGCCCGCACTAAGAAGGCGCACGAAACTGTCGAAGGTGCGTTCGGTGTCGGCCCAGTTGAAGAAGAGATTGAAAATCTTCTAGATTGGCTTGAAATCTTTCACCCAGAATCACTTGTCGAACTCGATTACGGCGGATTAGCTGGCTATCTTTCAGCGGCGCTGACTGCCGACGGTCAAGAAGGTCTCGTTGCAGATACATCGATTGAAGATGTGATTCTCTCCCTCGACGGCTTGGCCCAAGGCGATGGTCAGATCGCAGGCGGTGGATATGAACGTTTAGTCAGACGCTGGCGCGCAGTACAGGCATTCGAGACGAGTATGTAGCGATATCTACACCTTGCCAAGACCCCCAAATAGCAGGGATACTTCGGTGCATTGCGGGGCAAAACGGACACAACTGCCCCACCGTTAGAAATTTTTACTAGAGGAGAACGCATGAGTCGTCTGCCAGATGCGGAAGTTCTTCTTACTCCCCGCGAAGTGGCTGATCTCTTCGGTGTAGATCCAAAGACTGTTACACGTTGGGCAAAAGCGGGAAAGCTCACATCAATTCGCACACTCGGTGGACATCGTCGTTATCGCAAATCAGAAGTTGATGACCTTCGCGCAAATTATTTTAAGGCTCAATAATTTTAGGTTCTTCTCATGAGTGATATCTCCTTTAGTAAATACCTACTCCTTGGCGCACTGACATTGGTTTTGGTCGGCATCCTCACGCCGATCATGCGAAAAATTGCGATCTCTGTCGGAGCAGTTGATGCCCCAAATTTAGAACGCAAAGTGCAGAAGGAACCGGTCCCATATCTTGGCGGAGTAGCAATTGCAATCGGAGTTGTTGGTGCTTCCTATGCCGCGCTTTTGGCAGAAGATTTCACGATGGAGAATTTTCGACTTGCAAGTTTTGTTTTAGTTCCTGCAATTGCAATCTCTGTCATGGGACTTATTGATGATCTCAAGGGTCTACAACCTTGGCCGCGACTGATCGCACAGACTGCCACAGGCTTAATTGTTGCCATTATTTTGACCGCAACAGACACCATGGGCGTCGCCTTCGGTAATACCTTTTTGAACTATGCGATTTCAGTAATCTGGATCGTCGGAGTCTGTAATTCAATCAACTTCTTTGACAATCACGACGGTGGTGCTGCAGGCACCGTTGCGGTGATCTCACTCTTCTTATTCTTTATCGCCTTTGACCGCCAGCAAGTGCTGGTCAGCGCGCTGGCAATAGTCACCGCTGGTGCTACTGCAGGCTTTCTTATCTGGAACCGCCATCCGGCGAAGATCTATATGGGCGATGCCGGCGCACTCTTCCTTGGAATTATCATCTCTGTTTTAACAATTCGCTTAAGCCCAGGGATCATTCCGCAAGAGAAATCATTAGCAATCCCAGCGCTGTTGATGGCGACACCGATCTTGGATACAACAGTTGCCGTTATTTCACGACTTCATCGCGGCATTTCACCATTCCAGGGTGGGCGCGATCACTTGTCACATCGTTTGATGCGCGTCGGTCTTTCTCGTAAAGTCACAGCAATCACCTTGTGGGCAATGGCAGCCCTATACGGTGGCCTCGCACTCGCTCTCTACACCTGGCCGGATACATTAGGTTGGCAGCTAATCGCATTTGCTTCCGTTGCATGGATAGCAAAACTCATTTTCTTCTTAAGAATTCCATCTGAGGGGTAGACTAAAACCATGGCTAACCAAGAAAATTCGGCAGATGATGTGAAAGCAAAGATGGCTGCTGCGCTAGAAGCGAAGAAGAATAAAGGCGCGGGTCCAGGTTCATCAGGTGGAACAAGCGGAGGATCAAAGATTCGCGGCGGCCAACGCAGTGGTGGTGCACCTCAGGTGCAACGCAAAGCAGGACCATCTGGTTCTGGCTCTGCTGGTTAAATAACCAATCTAGATATTAAACGAGAGTGGCTCGGGACAGGATCGAACTGTCGACCTCACGATTTTCAGTCGCGCGCTCGTACCAACTGAGCTACCGAGCCAATATTTAATTGTCTTTTATTACATTGTTTTTCACACTCTGCATCTCTACATGTGTAAAAGTAGAGAGTGTGTGGACACTCTCTACTCGCGACCCAGACGGGACTTGAACCCGCGACCTCCGCCGTGACAGGGCGGCGCGCTAACCAACTGCGCTACTGGGCCAAACTCTTACTTCTTCGTGCCCCCAACGGGATTCGAACCCGTGTTACCGCCGTGAAAGGGCGATGTCCTAGGCCCCTAGACGATGGGGACGTTAAAGGCTGGCCTATCGTACCCGTGACTCACACTGAAGACCAAAACGAGTTTTACTCCGCTATTTCTATCGCTTTTTCTCGCTTATTTCGCAAGGCTAAAAGTGAACTTGTAACAAGGGCGGCACCTGCTGCAAAGAGGCCAAGGGCTGAACCAAGTGAGCCACCCAACGTTGATGCAACAAATTCACCCACACCGACAGTTGTTGTGAGTACCGCTGTGAGAAGAATGGGCCAACGATTCACACGAAGATAGAGCCAGGTTGTAAGGGTTGCAACGTAGATCATCAAAATATATGAGATCACTCGCTCGGAATCGATGAAGAAGATCTGGGTAGAGATAAAAAGTGTGGCACCACCGAAGAGATAGCCTAAGAATTCATCTACATATTTAAAGTAGGTGAGCGCTAACCAACCGGATCCCAGAAGTACGAAATAAATCCCGACAAAGAGTGTGGTTTTACTTCCGATTGGGGCAAGATCTGAGATCGCCATAATTCCTGAAATAAAGAGAAAACCAAAGAGCGTTGCGTGACCGACAGATGATTGCACTAAGTAAAACCCAATCAGAGCAATTGCGGTTCCGCCCAAGAAAGCCAGAGTCGGCGCATCATTATTGTTTTGATGAATAATTGCAATTGTTGCCGTGGTACTTCCGGCCGAAAGTCCATAAAGCACACCGGATAAACGAGATTTAACAGGTGTAGCAGAGCCTACAAAAAGCCCCAAGACGAAGAGGATTACTGCAAGTACCCCAAAGAGAATTGCGCGTTGCCAGTCGGAAAAGGCACTCCATTGATTTGCAGTAATAATTGCTATGGCAATAACAAGAAATGTACCGCCGACATATCCAGCAATTTCAGCCAAGACACTTGTGCGTGAATCTGATGGAGAATCTGTACTCTCAAATCGCGAACGAACCAGCTCGGCTTGATCGGCGCTCAAAGACCCGTCATGAACGAGTCCATCGAGCGCCACATCAAGCTTGCGAGCTTCAGACATGAATTAAACCAAGCTCCAGCGAATCGTGATTGAAACCGTCACATCCTGGTTTCCAAGATCGATTTCAGTTGCCCCGGTATCTGCAGCTTTCGCAACACCCATAAGTGGCTGATATGAAACTGGGCTTGAATTCTCAACGAGGTATGTCACCTTGCCAAGTTTTACATCAAGTAGTTCGGCATATGACTTTGCCTTAGCGCGTGCATTTGCAACAGCAGCCGCACGAGCAGATGCTGTTGCTTTCGCTGAATCAAGAACAAATGGTGTTGCGCCTTGGATCTGGATTGTGTCTCCAGCTGCAGCCACAACATCATCAATGATTGTGCCCGCACTTGCTGCATTACGGATAATTACCTCAAAGCTCTGGCTTGCGCGATATCCGATCTGCACTGAACCCTTATCTTGGGTGTAGTTGTACTCAGGATAGACAGTGATACTTGTTGTCTTTACATCCTTTGTTGCAATCATCTTTGCCTTAAGTGCTGCTCGCACCTTGGCCGCTGCAGCAGATGTCTGGGACAAAGCCGCTGCGCTGGTTGGGGCAATGTTGGTAACAGTTGCATTGAGGCGAACTGCATCAGGAGTTACCTGAACGATGCCTTCGGCATTTACGGTGACATAGCGCTCTGGAGTTGCAGCAGATGCCGGCAAGGCAAAGGCTGCTGCTGCGACAAGGACGACTACGGGGATTGCGATTATTTTCTTAGTTAGTTTCATGAC
>JBILIJ010000025.1:0-15914 GCA_044350045.1 Candidatus Planktophila sp.
GGTCTTACGCATCAATAATGCGCAAACCTCACGCTCCATCAACCTTCGGATTTGGCATTCTTGGCCGAGTTCCAATGGCGATGAACACAGTGGCGATTGTATTTCTCGTCTCTGATGTCCGTGATTCATTTGCTCTCGCTGGTCTTACATCGGCTTTCTACACCTTAGCTGGCGCAATTGTTAGCCCACGGATCGGCAAGTTGGCCGATCGATTCGGTACTCGTTCGATACTTATTCCTGTAACGCTGGTCAATGTCCTAGCAACGATTGGTTTGCTCTACTTTATTGATCACTCGACGATTGGTCTCTTTGTACTGGCAGCAATCTGCGGTGCGACTTTTCCTAGTTTCGGTAGCTATACCCGTACTCGCTGGAGTCGATCAATAAAAGATGAGAAACAACTCAGCTCTGCTTTATCACTTGAATCAGTCATTGATGAGACAGCCTTTGTTGTTGGCCCGGCACTAGCTGGTTTTCTCTTCTCGCTCTACGGATCACGCTCACCGTTACTTGCTGGCATTGTCTTTGTTCTCATTGGTGGTATTGGATTAGCAATCACTAGTACAGATCATGGTGGATTTGCTCAAGTAGTCGATGACCATTCCCGGGGGATTTTATCTATCCCTTATGTAAAATCGTTATTACTATCACTTGTTGCTATGGGGCTTCTCTTCGGCTCAAACTTTGTGGTGATAATTGCAGTTGCAGATCAGGGCGGACGCGCATCAGATGGGGGACTCTGGGTAGGACTCTATCCACTCGGTAGCGCGGTATCTGGATTGATCTACGGCTTTATCCACTGGAAGATTTCAAGCACAGTCAGATACACCGTTTCTCTGGCTGTAATGACGGTCTGCACATCAGGAATTCTCTTCTTCCAAGATCTCGACACAATCGCTTTCTGGATAATCGTTTCAGGAATTGCAATTGGCCCCGCGCTCATCTCAGCTAACGCGTTTCTGAAAGAGCTCGTTCCACTGAGTCGTCTTAATGAATCATTTGCTTTCCTAGGCGCTGCGATATCGATCGGAATCACAATCGGCAGCACACTCAGTGGCGTGATTGTCGAAGAGTTTGATGGCTGGAAGGGCTTTTATTTTATGACGGGGGCTACAGCTCTTGCTACTGTTATTTCATGCTTTGGCTGGGGCTTTCACAAGGAGGAGGTGGCAAGGGATGAAAGTAATTCTTGATACTGACCCTGGAATAGATGATGCTCTCGCCTTCATCTTGCTCAAGGCGATGCCAGAGATTGAACTACAGGCGATCACCGTAACTCACGGTAATACCAGCGTTGAGAAGTGCACAACTAATGCGCTGAAGTTGGTGGAACTTCTTGGGATGCAGGATATTCCTGTAGCTATTGGGGCCGATCAGCCGCTTGTAAGAGCGCTGAGTGTGGCTGAAGAGACTCATGGTGATACTGGTTTAGGTCATGCGATCTTGCCGCCACCTGTAGTTACCACTGTGCAAGAGAACGCAGCCAATCTTATTATCAAGATCGTTAACGCTAACCCCGGTGAAATCACAATTCTATGTATCGGGCCAGTAACCAATCTAGCTCTAGCCCTTCTCAAAGAGCCAAGTCTGCGCAAGAAAATCAAGAACGTTGTATCTATGGCCGGTGCTATTCATTACCCCGGCAATGCCACACCTTCATCTGAATACAACGTGTTCTGTGATCCTGAAAGCTTTGACATTCTTTTACGATCAGGGATTGATCTCACTCTTGTGCCGTTAGATGTGACATACCAATGTATTTTCACGAAAGATCATCTGGCACGCCTGAAAGGTGCGCGTGCAGATATAGAGAACTTTATTGATCGTTCTACAGCTTTTTATATGGAGTTTCACGCCGAGTACCAAGGCATCCAGGGCTGTGCCATTAACGATCCACTTGCAGCTGCGATATTGGTGAAGCCAGAATTAGTTTCATTCCGAGATTATTTCGTTGATATCGAACTTCATGGAGAATTTACAACGGCGAAATTATCAGCCGATCACTTCGGCGCTTCCGGCAAGGCAGCGAATGCAAAGGTTGCGATGGAAGTCGACGTTGAAGGATTTATGGACTTCTTTATTGAGAGAGTTAATTCACTATGAGCCAGCTACAACATCACATTCACCTCAAAGAAGGTGATGTAGGCGAGTATGTACTTCTGCCTGGAGATCCTGGTCGCGCTGAAGTGATTGCACGTCACTTTGATAACGCTAAGCACATCGCAACTAACCGTGAATATGTCACATACACCGGCTTTTTGGATGGAGTAAAAGTTTCAGTCACATCAACAGGTATTGGATGTCCATCTTCGGCGATCGCCATGGAAGAACTCGTACGCGTTGGTGCTAAGACATTTATCCGCGTGGGTACTTCGGGTTCAATTCAGCCAGGGACCAAATCTGGTGAGTTAGCGATAGTAAGCGCGGCCATTCGCGATGAAGGCACATCACTTCATTACATGCCGGCAGATTTCCCAGCGGTTGCACATTACGAGGTTGTCCAGGCGCTTCGTAAAGCTGCAACCGATAAAGGTTTGGCTCATCGCGTCGGAATTTCTCAGTCAAAGGATTCATTTTACGGAGAAGTAGAACCTGAGCACTCGGGTGTTACTCAACGTTTGCTCGACCGTTGGAAAGCCTGGGAGATCGGTGGGGCAATTTGTTCTGAGATGGAGGCTTCCACTCTCTTTGTCGTCGCCTCTATGTTGCGGGTACGCGCAGGTGGGATCATGGTGATGCACGGTGAAGGCGAGCTTGGTTCACTCGAACCATTGATTGAGACAGCAGTGTTAGCGTTGCGCGAATTAATTAAGGGAGATCAGAATGCTTAACGATGAAAAGCAATATCATATTCAGTTAAAGAAAGGTGATGTCGGAAAGTATGTCCTCTTGCCGGGCGACCCTGGCCGCTGCGAACCGATAGCTGCTCTCTTTGATAACCCAGTACATGTTGCAACTAATCGTGAGTACAACACCTACACCGGATATCTTGATGGAGTTAAAGTCTCTGTTACTTCAACCGGAATCGGTTGCCCATCTGCTGCAATCGCACTTGAAGAACTCGTTCGCGTTGGGGCCGATACATTTATTCGAGTCGGTACATCTGGCCACATTCAGCCAGATAGCGTATCTGGCGAGCTTGCAATCATCTCTGCAGCAATCAGAGATGAAGGAACATCAAAGCATTACATGCCTATTGAATTCCCTGCCGTTGCAGATATCGACCTAGTCATGGCAATTAAGCGCGCTGCAGAGAAGAACAAGGCCCGCTACCGTATTGGAATCACGCAATCAAAGGATTCGTTCTACGGACAACACGAACCAGAGCGCATGGGCGTTGCCTCAGAACTGCTTAGCCGTTGGAAAGCGTGGGAGATAGGCGGTGCTATCTGTTCTGAGATGGAGGCATCAGCACTCTTTGTTATTGCTTCGATGCTTCGAGTCCGCGCTGGTGGAGTCATGATGGTTCATGCGAAAGAACCAATGCCACCGCTAGATATTCTGCTGAATACTTCGATCGATGCACTTCGCGAAATCATCGCCTTCGATAAAGCACATGGCCGCGCTGTAGATTAAGCCTTGCCGGCTTTCTCAATAGCATCGAGCATCATCGACCAGAACTTATCGAAATCGAGCTCTAGTGCAACATCGACATTTGGTGTGAAACCATTGCGATCGTAGATATCAACCACAGTTGCGCCACGAGTGAATTTTCCGTTGAGCTCTATTTCCACATTGCAACGGCGAGTCTTGACTACTGATCTATCAATCAAGAAAGCGATCACTACCGGATCATGAAGCGGCGGATCTGGCATCTCAAAAACATCGTTATAGGTTGAGGCAAAGAATTTAAGAAGACCAATTACTGTCTTTGAAAGATCAGTACCCATCGCGTCCAGTTTGGCAAAGATCGGCTTAGTCACAAGAGCTTGATGTGTGACATCAAGGCCACACATTGTCAGCGGAAGGCCTGATTTCAAGACTACATCTGCAGCCTCCGGATCCATCCAGATATTGAATTCGGCATATGGTGTGCGGTTGCCACGTGCAGCGCTACCACCGATGAAGATAATTTCAGCGACATTGCTTCGAAGTTCTGGATAGAGCTTAAGAAAGAGAGCAATGTTTGTCAGAGGACCTGTTGCTACCAGCGTCACTTTTTCAGGATGTTCGCGAACAACTTTTGCAATGAGATCAACGCCGGAGATCTTTTCAAGTTCAAAAGTTGGCGCAGGAAGGGGCGCGCCATCGAGTGCTGTCTCACCATGAATATCAGTAGCCGCTTCGATTTGTCCGAGGATTGCATTTCCAGCACCCTGAGCAACTGGAACGTTAATCTTTGCAAGTGCGCAGATTGAAAGAGCGTTCTGCGTGACTTTGGCGATGATTCCATTGCCAGAGACCGTGGTAATTGCTAAGAGATTAATTGCTGGGTTATGGGCGGCTAAAATCATAGCTAGTGCATCATCGTGGCCTGGATCGCAGTCAAGAACTATCGGAGTTTGCTTCATGGGGCTACTTTAATCATAAATGGCCTTTTCAGTAAGAGCCACTCACGGTTAAGATAGAGCCATGGTTACAACCGCTGACGCTCTCACCGATGGCTCGCTTGCATCGATTAAAGGTTTCTTAAAGACTCTGTCGCCGGTTGACCAAGTTGGTGCAGATGCACGAGCAGCAATGCTTGCAACTCGAAGTATTAAAACCGCAAGTAAAAAATGGGCGATCGATATGGCTATCAGCATGATCGATTTAACAACTCTTGAAGGTGCAGATACGGATGGAAAAGTAAAAGCGATCTGCAATAAAGCAATTCGTCCAGATCCAACCGACCCAAGCGTTCCTCACGTCGGTGCTATTTGTGTTTACAACGATATGGTTTCTGTGGCACGTAAACATTTAGATGACAGTGGTGGCGCTGAGATTCCGGTTGCTGCAGTATCGACTGCCTTCCCATCAGGTCGAGCCTCCCTTGAAGTCAAAGAGCGCGACACAAAGGATGCGATCGCAGATGGCGCAACAGAGATCGATATGGTCATTGATCGAGGCGCATTCCTTTCAGGCGACCTCGAGAAGGTTTATAGTGAAATCGTTTACATTAAATCCCTATGCGGGGATCAAGCTCATTTGAAGGTCATTCTTGAGACTGGCGAACTCGTGACCTATGACAATGTTCGAAAGGCCAGCTTCTTGGCGATGGCAGCAGGAGCTGACTTCATTAAGACAAGTACCGGAAAAGTTGCACCAGCTGCAACTGCCCCAGTCGTTCTTATCATGCTTGAGGCTGTCCGCGATTTTTATGAAATGACAGGTGTGCGAATCGGTGTAAAGGCTGCCGGAGGAATTAGAACGACTAAGGATGCAATTAAACAATTGGTACTTGTGAAAGAGACGGCTGGAGATGAGTGGCTCAACCCAGGGCTATTTCGAATCGGTGCCAGCGCTCTGCTTAATGATTTACTCATGCAAAGACAGAAACTCACCTCCGGCCATTACGGCGGATCAAATTACGTGACGTTGGATTAAGGAAACGACAATGACATTCGAATACTCCAGTGCGCCTGAATCAAAGGCGATCGTCACAATTGATCCTGTCTACAAACTCTTTATTGGCGGCAAGTTTGTTGCACCCAAGGCGGGCAAGACATTTACAACTATAAATCCAGCGACCGAAGAAGTATTAGCCAAAATCGCATATGCAGAAAAGAGCGATATCGATAAGGCGGTCAAGGCAGCTCAAGATGGGCTTAAGGTCTGGTCAAAGATGGCGCCTTCAGAGCGAGGAAAATATCTCTACCGAATTGCGCGCATCATGCAAGAGCGCGCACGTGAATTTGCTGTTCTTGAGACTATAGATAACGGAAAGCCTATTCGCGAAACCCGCGATATCGATATCCCACTTTCGGCTGCACACTTTTTCTATCACGCAGGTTGGGCAGATAAATTAGAACACGCGGGTGTTGGTGAAAATCCAAAACCATATGGAGTTGTTGGGCAGATCATTCCTTGGAACTTCCCACTATTGATGCTCGCCTGGAAAGTTGCGCCAGCACTTGCAACGGGAAATACAGTTGTCTTAAAGCCAGCAGAGACAACGCCATTGACTGCGCTTTTATTTGCTCAGGTCTGTCAGCAGGCAGAACTTCCAGCCGGTGTTGTCAATATCGTTACTGGCGATGGTGCAACAGGGGCGGCAATTGTTAACCACCCAGGAATCAACAAGATCGCATTCACGGGATCTACAGATGTAGGCAAACTTATTGCGCGCTCTGTTGCTGGCACGGGCAAAGGATTAACCCTTGAACTAGGCGGCAAAGGTGCCAATATCGTCTTTGAAGATGCACCACTTGATGAGACCGTTGAAGGCATTGTTAATGGCATCTTCTTCAACCAAGGCCACGTCTGCTGTGCTGGATCACGTCTTCTTGTTCAAGAAAACATCCAAGATGAACTACTGGAAAAACTTAAGCGTCGCATGTCTCAAATCCGTCTAGGTGATCCACTAGATAAGAACACTGATATCGGTGCAATCAACTCACGCGAGCAACTTGAAAAGATTACCGAACTCGCACTTTCAGGTGACACTGAAGGAGCTGAGCGATTCTCTGCCGCATGCACGATTCCGGCAAAGGGATTCTGGTATCCACCAACATTTTTCACTGGCGTGACACAAGCACACCGAATCGCACGTGAAGAAATCTTTGGCCCGGTACTTTCTGTGATCTCATTTAGAACTCCACAAGAGGCGATTGAAAAAGCAAATAACACTCCATTTGGGTTATCAGCTGGCGTTTGGACAGATAAGGGATCTCGTATTCTCTGGACTGCTAAGCACCTGAAGGCTGGTGTGATCTGGGCCAACACATTTAATAAATTTGATCCGGCAAGCCCATTTGGTGGCTATAAAGAATCTGGCTGGGGCCGCGAGGGTGGTCGTCACGGACTTGCTGCATATTTGAAGGGAGCAAAGTAATGTCGAATTCTCGCATTGATGTGAAGAAGACCTACAAACTCTTTATTGGGGGAGCATCCCCACGTAGTGAATCAGGTCGTACATATGAAGTAAAAGATTCTAAAGGCAACTTCATCGCTAACCCGTCCCTAGCTTCACGCAAAGATCTCCGCGATGCTGTTGTCGCTGCGCGTAGCGCTCATGGTGGATGGTCGGGTGCAACGGCATTTAATCGCGGGCAGATCTTGTATCGAATTGCAGAGATGATGGAAGGTCGCACAGCGCAATTTGTAGATGAAATCGTTGCACTCGAAGGCCTCACTCCATCGGCTGCAAAGAAGCAGGTCGAAGAGGCAGTCGATCTCTGGGTTTGGTATTCAGGATGGTGCGACAAGATTGGTTCAATTTACGGCTCAACAAATGCTGTTTCTGGATCTTTCTATAACTTCACTATTCCTGAAGCCCTTGGCGTCGTCACAGTATTTGCACCAGCAAAGCCATCACTGCTTGGTCTCGTGCAATCACTTGCACCAGTGCTTGCAGGTGGAAATACCGCAATCGTTATAGCTAGCGAGAAGTACCCACTTGCTGCAATTACGTTAAGTGAGGCGCTGGGAACAAGTGATGTTCCTGGGGGAGTCGTCAATATTCTTACCGGATCGAGTGCCGAACTTGCTCCATGGGCTGGTTCTCATATGGATATCGACGGCATTGATGCCAGTGGGCTGTCGACTGCGCAAGAGAAAGATCTTCGTATTGCAGGGGCTGATAACCTCAAGCGAATCTTCCGATTTAAAGATGGAAAGAGTCCGCAGCGCGTGCTCTCATTTATGGAGAACAAGACAGTCTGGCACCCAATCGGCGTTTAGCTCTTTATAGAAATTGTCTCCAGCCAGAGCGAGATCATCGATGGAACATCGACCTTCATAGCAACTTGCACCAGTGGCGCCTTTGCATGAGTGGACTCTGGCTCTTCATCTTTCCATTCGCGCCGATCACAGAGCGTCTGTCCGCGACTTGGGCCGAAACTAGTGTCTACGACAATTTTAAAGTGTTCATAGGTTGAAAGCTCTGGGCGAATTGCAGTTGCAACTGCGCCGTAATCTCCAAGAGTCACATCATGGCCAACCTGCTTAATAAAGTGCTCGATCAGACGTCCTGCAAATGTGGTGCACTCTGTTCCTTCAGCGATAAGAGCTGCAGCTTGCGCAGCGCTCACTCGAGGTTCCATAAATACATCAAGGCCGTACATCGTGATTTCAACACCGCTACTAAAGACAATTGCCGCCGCTTCTGGATCATGCCAGACGTTAAATTCTGCAGCAGGTGTTGCGTTACCTGATGAAGCTGATCCACCCATCAAAACAATGCGCTCAAGTTTGGCTGCTGTCTCTGGATATGAACGTAAGAAGAGCGCGATATTTGTAAGCGGTCCAAGCGGAACTAAAGTCACAGGACCATCAGATCCTTCGATCAGATCACGAATAAGTTCTACCGCTGGGCGTGGATCTAGTGCGCGCTTTGATACTGGTGTTCCTAAATCACCAAGACCATCGCTGCCGTGGATGTATTCGGCATAGCGAGGCTCTTCGATGAGGGGACGAGTTGCACCTTTTGCAACTGGAATATTTCCAGCACCTGCAGCATCAAGAACTTTGAGAGTATTGATGAGGACCTGCTTGAGATTGGTGTTTCCATCTACGCAGGTGACCCCGAGAAGATTGATCTCAGGATGGCGGGCTGCAAATAAAAGTGCGAATGCATCATCGATTCCTGTATCAACATCGAGAATTAAGTTCTTCTTCATATTTTTCACTTCGCTTTCGCTATGACCGACTCATAGCCTCGGAGAGAGAACGTCGGGCGACGAACTGGTTTTGTTGTTAATTCAAGTGTTGGAAAACGCTTAAAGAGTTCCGGGAGTGAGATCGACATTTCAAGTCGCGCAAGAGGTGCTCCGAGACAGAAATGTATTCCAGCACCAAAGCCAATATGAGGATTAGGATCTCGTGTCAGATCCATGCGATCACTATCTACAAAGACATCTTCATCTCGGTTGGCAGAACCCAATAGAGAGACAATCTTCTGGCCCTGCTTTATTTCGACGCCACCTATCTGCGTATCTGCCGTGGCAGTGCGATCAAAGAAGTGCAGGGGAGCATCAAATCTCAAGAACTCTTCGATAGCAGTATCTGCAATCACATCTGGCTGACTCTGCAGTAACTTCCATTGATCGGGATGGTTAAAGGCTGCAACTATTCCATTTCCAAAACCGTTCACACTCGCCTCGTGGCCGGCGTTGAGTAAGAGAATGCAGGTTGCAATAAGTTCGTGAGTCGATAGTTTTTCACCAGATTCGCTGACCTGGGCAAGTTCTGAAATCAAATCTGTCGTTGGGTTTTTCAGCCGCTCGACCATGAGCCCATGGACGTAATCTGCAAACTCTTTGGCGGCCTTCTTCGCCTCATCCTTATGAGCTTGTGATGGATTCACCTCATACATCTTCACAATCGACTGAGACCATGGGCGCAACAAGTGCTCATCGCTATCAGGAAAACCGAGTAAGGCAGCGATAACTTTGACCGGCAGGGGCTCTGCGTAATCTGCAATGACGTCGAACTCGCCACCTTTTTCTTCGATCGAATCAAGTAGTTGATTAGTCAGACGCAGAATATCGGGGCGCAACGCCTCGATACGATGGCGGTTAAAAGCCTTGGCAACAAGTGAACGCAAGCGAGTGTGCTTGGGAGGCTCACTGTCGAGAATTGAATCTGCGTGCAAGTAGTTAAATTCAAACCATTCACTCTCTGGAGTCTTAGGAACGAAGATACGACCAAGAGATTTATTTCGCAGCACATCGTTGGCATCACTATGTTTTGCAGCCAAAAACATCTGAAGTTCCTCGTGCCAGATTGGTTTGCCGAATGATCGTAACTCTTTCAGAGCCGGATATGGATTTTCTATAAACTCTGCATTCTTGAAATCAATCACTTGGCACCTAACTCGGTGAAGACAGGCTTAATCTGACGGCTATAAATATCGTTCTTATCTTCATCTGAGATAAAGGCACTCATGATTCCATTACGTGCGAGATCGCGCAGGTCATCGATCGTCCAGCTATACCCACGCGCAATCTCCGTAACCTCGCGAATCATTGAGGTTGCACTCATCAGACGGTTATCCGTATTTATCGTGACGTTAAACCCGAGCTTCTTCATCACACCGATTTGGTGAGTTTCATACGATGCCGCGCCACCCGTCTGAAGATTAGAAGTAGGGGCCATCTCAAGGCAGATCTGGCGATCTAGGATTTCTTGTGCAAGTGAGCCAAGGACTGGTGTTCCGGAGGAGAAATCAATGTCATCGATTAAGCGAATGCCGTGACCAATTCGCTCTGCATGGCAGTCACGCACAGCGAGCTCGATAGATTCAACACCGAAAGCTTCACCGGCATGGATCGTAAAGTGAGCGCCGTTACTGCGCAGATAATCAAAAGCCTTAATGTGATCTGTTGGCGGAAAACCGTCTTCAGGGCCTGCAATATCAAAGCCAACAACACCGCGCCCCTTGTACTTAACGACCTTGGTTGCGACCTCATCGCTGAAGTTATTCTGGCGAAGCGCGCATAACAGGGCTTCTACGCGAATTTCTTTTCCAGCAGCCTTTGCCTCGGCCATTCCTTGATTGTGACCTTCAATAGTTGCTTCGATTACCTGATCAAGTGTTAGTCCTTTGCGCGTGAAGAGCTCAGGTGCACCGCGCACCTCGGCATAGACAACTCCATCAGCTGCAAGATCAAGGACACATTCACGGGCAACTCGAATGATCTCTTCTCGGGTCTGCATCACAGAGATCGTGTGTTCAAATGTTTCTAAGTAGAGCTCAAGCGTTCCAGAACTACACGCATTTACAAACCATGTTGCTAGCTCGGCCGGGTTATAGCTAGGAAGCTTGGTGTAACCGCTTGCCAGCGCGTGATCGATCATTGTTTGTGGACGCAAGCCACCATCTAAGTGATCGTGCAACAAGACTTTTGGCGCGCGGGCAATGACGTCGGTACTAAGCAGCAGAGTCATTTACTTGAGATCTTCTGGACCAAATGCCCATGGCAGCATCGCACTCATCTTCTGTGGGCCATCTGGTGTCATCAGAAGAGCTTCATTTCCACCATGTTCAAAGATCAACTGACGGCAACGGCCACAAGGTGCCAAGAAATTTCCATGAGCATCAACGCAGACAATTGCCACCAGACGTCCGCCACCTGACATTGTCAGTGCACTAACTAGTGAACATTCTGCGCAGAGTCCAAGTCCATAGCTGGCGTTCTCAACATTTGCACCGCTAATTAATCGACCATCATTAACTAGGGCCGCTACTCCAACCGGAAATTTTGAATACGGGGCGTAGGCTTTCTTCATCGCATCTTTAGCAAGATTATGGATTGAATCCCAGTCGATATTTGCGCTCATTACGTGATTCTACGGGTGCGGGCCCAGATTGGGAATTGGTCTCTACCCCAGCTCTTTGTTACGATACGCCAGCACTACACGGCTAGGAAAAGAAATTTTCCTCATGTTTACACATGGCGGGTTGCCCGAGCGGCCAATGGGAGGGGACTGTAAATCCCCCGGCTCTGCCTTCGAAGGTTCAAATCCTTCACCCGCCACTCAGCAAAGTGACTACTCAAATTGCACTAATCCCTTTAGACCTGAATTCTCACGATAGCGAAGGAGAGAAAAGTGGTAACTACTGGATTTGTCTTAGGACTGGTTGGCATAGTTGGATAGGTCATTCCCCTAGTAGGTTTTCCCGTCACAATTGTTGGGTTGATTTTGAGCATAAAAGGCAAAAGTAAGGAACCAGAAAAGAAAGGTTTAGCAACTGCAGGGTTAGTTTTGAATATCATCTTTTTAGTTGCAACAATTGTTAATTCTGCAATCGGCGCATACCAGGGAGCGACCGGAGCGCTCTAATCCTTTAGAAAGACATCTTTAATTTTTTCTAGGTAACCGTATCCATAGAGGTCGTCAGGTTGTAAATAACTAGTCTCTGTCCACTCGTTCCAACTGTTGATGGTAATCAGGGGCGGCTGATTTGGGTGGTCATCAACATACTTTTTTGCGGCCCTGAATGCAGCCTCAACATTTTCTGGAGTATTGTTTTTTACGACGGAGCCCTTTACTGGATCCTCTGGCATGTATGACTGATATCGGGGAGTGGCATCCCAGCCTACTGACACATGAGGAAAATAAGGCAGGGTTGATTCGTTCTTGTAGGTATCCCAATCCTTAACTACATCCGTGAGGATATCCCGGTAATCTCGATTCATATCTTGGTAGTGAACGAATTGATAATCCGTATAACTCTTGAATCCGAGCAATCTACAAACCTTATCCATAGATAGTTCTATATCACGGTCTTCAAATCTGACTGTGAATAAAGGAGAATCCCATCGACACATCTGAAAGTGGATGCCCTTTATGCCATTTTTCTTCGACTCATCCTGGAACCACTGAACTCCAGAGATTGCATCCTCCAGTGTTGCAAAACCTTTAAGAAAGACCGCAAGGTCATAGATCATGAGAACTGGCTCACCATCGATTGTGTAGTAGTTAGAACGTAGAAAATACTTTTCAATCATCCTGTTTGCAATAATCTTGAATTCATCAAGTGGTACATGACCTTCCCAGATGAGATTATCTTCAATACCCGAAATTCTTTTGTCCCACCCATGTCCCACGTCATGATTGGCCCACATGAGGTAAAACTTCATTTTATTTTGGTTTTCTGCTTTCAAGAAACCATCATTGAGGCAATTTTCTAGAAAAGGGCGACCGTCATACCAATACCAGTCATAAATGAAAACATTCACTCCATGTTTTACAGCCTGCTCTATTTGCATCTCCATCACCTTGGAGTCGGCTTCATTGAGATAACCCCATAGTGGTTTGCGTGGCCATTGATGCCCCTCAAACTTTGGAGTGGCTGCCTTAACTGTCTGCCATTCACCATTGCCTTCAGGCCAAAACATACGAGTACGTGGTTCATCTCCTGTATAGGAGGGCCAAACATAGGCCGCCAAATCGTATTTCATTGAGATCTCAATCTATTGGATCGAAGAGATTTAATAAGTCGCTCTGCCACCAGAAAGATCGAATACAAATCCTGTGATGTATGAACACTCAGGTGAGACGATAAATGAGATCAAATCTGCGACCTCTTGAGTCTCGCCCATTCTGCCCATAGGTATTTTCGAAAGCATGTATGCAACAACTTTTGGATCCGTGTTGTCATTAATTGGAGTTCTTACAACAGCCGGAGCAATCGCGTTAACCGTAACTCCACTTGTAGCTAATTCCTTACCGCTCGCCTTAACCAACCCAATGAGAGCTGCCTTAGAAGAAGAGTAAGGGCCCATATTTGGGTTGCCTTCTTTTCCTGCGATTGAGGAGAGCTGCACGATACGTCCATATTTGGCTTGAATCATGTATTTTGAAACTGCGGCTTGTAGAGCAATCGCTCCAAAGAAATTGATATCAAATGTGTCACGGAAAGCCTTAATACCCATTTCATGTACGGGTACACCGGTTGGTCCAGTGATGCCGACAGCGTTGACACAAATATCGATCCTACCGAGCTGCTGGAAAACCTCATCAGTATTTCTCACTACGGCATCTTCATCACGAATATCAACTTGCTTAAACGAGCACTTGTTGCCTTCGCCTTGGGCTTGGTTAATGATTTTTAGGGTAGCTTCTGCGTTGAAATCAAAGACGACAACTTCAGCGCCAAGGGATGCCAGGAGTGTGGTCGTAGCAGCACCAATTCCACTGCCTCCACCTGCAACTATTGCTACCTGACCTTCAAGTGGTCGCAAAGATCTCATCTCAGTTCCTCCCGAACCCTTTCAATCGGCGACTAGGCCGATAGCCCCGCACACACCAAGTATCCCTAAGTTATTCTAACTTTCAAGACATCAAATTGTAGAAGTTCATAAATATGAAAGCAGTAATCTATGACACGGTGACAAGGAAGAGCAAAGCTACTTACTCGACATCGCCCTCTGTTTGTTGCCATCTCTCATACCTTCACGAATCCGAGTGCCCGCCAAGTGCAATTTTTCAATCAGCTTATCTCGCTCCACTTGCTTCCACGTATCTTTGGGCATTGAAATGCTAATTGCACCGATCGTATCGGCTCTCAGTCCTGGAACAGGGACAGATAAACAAAAAACACCTTTTGTGAACTCTTCATGATCCTCTGCAAACTTCTTTTCTCTAATTACTTTTAGCCTATCTCGAAGATCAGCGGCAGATTCAATGGTGTTTGATGTAAATTTCTCAAAAACTATATTTTCATAATTTGTTTCTAGCACTTCCTCAGGAAGCAAACTAAGCATTGCCTTACCCAGGGCTGTTGCATGAGCCGGCATCCTTGCCCCGACTTGAGATTCTACGGCGATGCCTTCGTGACTAGTAATCTTTGATAGGTAAATAACTTCAGTATCTTCCAAAATTCCAAATTGAGTCGTCATCGATGACTGAGAACTTAACCATTTTAGATGCGGTCTTACCGCGCGCAAGATATCGAGATTTCGTGAGGCTGTTTGCCCAAGTTCAAATATACGAATTCCAATTTTATATCTTTTTCCATCGAGTTGGAGAAATTTTTGCTGCTCCATGGCATGTAACAACTCGTGCGTACTACTTTTTGGCATATCGAGTCTTTGGCAGATCTCTGAAAGAGATAATCCTTGTGGGTGGATGTTGACCAATAGCAAAATCTCCATAGCTCGATTAGCTGATTTCACGTAGGTCATTCGATTCACCCTCCCCTCGTTGAAACAAAAATAGCCTTAATCGCGAGAAATGTAAATGATTTTCGGGGTTTATCACCCGGTAGCGCTACTCGTTGTTCAATTGAACAACCTTCGCGGTCCTCCTAATGAACTCCACTGTTAAATCCGGATAGTTCCACATAATTACATGTGCGCAGTTATCAACGACAATCCAGTTTGAATGAGGTGGCGCAATCGCCTTCTCTTGGGCGACCTTATCCGGAAGCATGAGGTCATAATCCCCGAAGACAATTGAAGTATTGATATGGCCGGGAACTTCCGATTCAAACTTTAATCCGCGCGCACCATGCCATAACGGCATATACCCACGTGAGTGCGCCATTGCTAAGACAGAGTCACGACACGATTCAAAACTAAGCTCGCGCCACAAGTGTGTGATCTTTTTATAACCAATGGCTTTAAGAGGTGCGATTCGATAAGCCACAGTCATAAAATGGCGCGAGATTTTGGCAAGAACTCGAGCATCAATACTTGGTGGGTATTTTTGTGTGGGTGCCTTATGCCAAAGCCCGGCCGGCGCGAGTGCAGTAATACTCTTTACTTTTTCTGGCGCAACCGAACCCATCTCAAGTGCGATCCAGCCCCCGAGAGAATTTCCTGCAACGTGCATTTCTGTGAGCCCATGAGTTTGGGTTAGTTCATCAACGATTGCCTGTGCCAACGATTTCGGGTCGTACTTTTCTTCAGGGTGTAACTCTGCATCACCATGACCTGGGAGATCTACTGCGTAAACGCTGAAGTGTTTAACAAGTTGAGGAATAAGACTTTTCCAGATTGTGCCAGCAGAACCTAAGCCGTGGACTAGGACCAATGCAGGTCTGGCAATATCTTCAGTATGAAGATGGGCTCTGATTGGCATAAATGCTTTGCTCTCCCTATGGGCGAAATCGTGCTCGAGCGTTGAGGCGTAAGTGTACTTCGCAGAACACACGGGTCTGCATCTCACTATGTACTGCGATCGGGTCGCAACTAGACAGGGGCCGAGGCGGTTATTAGCCTTTGCGGGGTATTACCCCCTAGGAAAGGCATAGTATGAAAATTCGTAACGGATTAGTAATTGCGTTGACCGTTGCTTTTGCATTCGGAATTTCAGCGTGTTCAAGT
>JBILIJ010000005.1:0-54969 GCA_044350045.1 Candidatus Planktophila sp.
ATTCTGAGGTAAGTGGGAAAGACCTCAAATTGACCACCAGCTGCGCGATCAAGTGCGTAAGAAGCACCCAACATGACACCGCCAACTAAATATAGGTTCCAAGCAAAAGAAGCAAAAACTGCGGTTATAAAAGTTTTGTTCCTCATTTAACTATTCTCCTACAATCATTGGTTGCGCACCAGTGCATTGAATCAATTCGACATACGTTGTTGGATACACCGCATGAGGATGTCCAGCAGCAGCCCAAACAACGTCGTAATCGTTTAGCGCTTCATCAATAAGGATGATTTCTGGCTTTGAAATCCACCCCAATGGGCTCACGCCACCGATTGAGTATCCAGATTTCTCTTTCACGAAATCTGCGTTGACGCGTCCGAGTGAATCTATCTGCAATTTCTGGGCAACGAGATTGGTATCAACGCGATGTCGACCACTCGTAATGATTAGAAGCGCCCCACCAGTCGGTAAAGTGAAGATCAGCGAAGATGCAATCTGCCCCACTTCGACACCCAGAGCATCTGCTGCCTCTTGTGCCGTTCGGGCACTCTCGCTCAAAGCCACAATTGAGCCCTGAACACCAAGAGCTTTCATCGCATCGGCAGCCCGGATAACAGATGCGCGTTCGAGTATGTGTTCCACGTGTAGATAGTACTTCATACAAGCCGTCGTATAACTGTCGCACTCTTCTTTCCCATCGCCATGCTATTTCTTTACGGATACTTATCACGAACAAATAAAAACTGAAAAAAGGCGACTAAGTAATAAAGATTCGCTCAATTAGACCAAATGCGGCAACAGCAAATAAGAAGTAGGCAAAGAGCTTTCGTAATAGGCTATCTTTAATCGGCAGCTTGATCCGTGATGCAATTTGAGCAATGACGACAGCGCTAGCTCCCATTATGAGAGGGATTTCCCATGACACCTCACCCCAGAGTGCATGGTGAGCAAGTAAAGCTGTAGCTGAATTCATTGCAATAACTAGTAATGCGGTTCCAGCGGCGATGGATTGTGATGTCCCAAATCCAAGAACAAGAACCGGGATAACGAGAAAGCCCCCACCAATACCGAAGAGTCCTGTGATCGAGCCAATTAAGAGTGAGATTCCGATAAGCACTGGCCAACTCATTCGCTTATGGATTGTTGTTAATGGGGAGCTCAGCATGCTAAGTCCGGCAAATATGAGCACGACAGAGAATCCGATTGCGATAAAGTCTTCGGAGAGCTTGTGGACAATTGTTGAAAATCCAATATTTGTAGCTAGTCCGATAGCCCAGATAGCCACTGCATCCCGATAGTAAATTTCCTTACTTCGAATCTTTGCACTAGCCCCAGATAGCGCTGCTGCGCCAACCACTGCTAGTGCTGAAGTTGATGCAACCGAAGGCTCTAAGCCAAATCCGTAAATCAAAATTGGAACTGCAAGCATCGCTCCGCCAGCTCCAATAAAGCCAAGGACGCTGCCCACAAATACTCCGGCTATTAGGGCTGCAAAGATTTCCACATGGTAATACTCTCAGATCAATGTGAATAACAGGTTAAAAAATAGAGAAAGCCCCCGGTTTCCCAGGGGCAATCTCGTGAACGTTCAATTTACTTTAGTTAAAAAATGAAACGCTTCCGATGTTAAGGAGAAGATCGCTTCCTTCAACTACACCTGATGCAACGAGTGCTAGGAGCATGAGTGCAGCTCCTGCAAGTGAGATGTCCTTGTTGAAGGCAATCTGCTCCTGCATCTTTGTATTTGCATCGGTCTCTTTCCAGAAGTTATGGAAGATCACTGCTGCAAGCACCAGGGTGATTGCGATCAGAAGTGCACCGAGATCAACATATGTGCCGATGACGATCAAGATTCCACCAACGAGGAAGAAGAGTCCACTCGCCATCACTCCAAACTTGGCCGCTGGGAGCTTCTTGTACTGTGCATATCCAGTCATCGCCTCGAGTTTTGCAAAGTGAGACATACCTGAAGTGATGAAGAGGGCTGCAAATAACAGCTGGCCGATGAATAAAACGATGGTCATTATTTCTCCTTAGGTGCAATGAATAGTTTCTCTTACCGGCTGAGCATAGGGGATATAGTTGAAATTTCAACTATATTTGGCCTAGACGAGCGTGGGTGTCGCCACCACTTGCTCTTGTCAGTCCTCTCGGTTACTTTTCGAACATCTGTTCGAATTGTCCACACGGCAAGAAAGAAGGCGGTACCGATGTCAGTCCCAGAGATAGCCCCATCTCACAAAGCCCCATCTCACGATGTTCTTGCAGATGGCATGGATGCGATGGCTACACCGATTGAGTTCACCTTTAAGGGTAAACGCTTTCGTATCCACGCTGTTCTCTCACGGTGGTGCGAGGCAGGTGGATGGTGGAATCGAGTCAGCGATGGCAGGTATCGACCTGATGATAAAGCCCGCGCACTATGGACTGTAGAGGCGGCACCAATCGGCGCTCTTGCAACATTTGAGATCGAACGCGATGAAGCCACAGGGCAATGGCTTATTCGATCCATCTAGTAAAGCTATGAGTTTTATACACCTGCGCGTTGCTAGCGCCTTTTCAATGAAATACGGAACAACCCAACCAGATGATCTTGTCGAACGCGCTCGCCAGCATGGAGCACCAGCTCTTGCTCTCACTGATAGAGCAAGCCTTTCAGGTGCCATTCGTTTTGCCAAGGCATGTGTTGCTCATGGGATTGCACCGATCATTGGAATCAATCTTCCGATAGAGATCACCGCCAAGGTGAAGAGCCAACCGCTACCTCGAGTGACCGTCTTAGCCCATGGTGATGGTGGCTGGCCTCACCTTGTACGTTTTCTTACAGGCCTTCATATGAATAAGGGTGATGGCGAGGTACGAATTACTACTGACTTCTTAAATAAGTTCAGCGTTCATAGCACTCAGTTACATCTTCTCCATGGACCACAATCACCACTGAGCTATGAACTAGCAGCCCATAGAGAGGATAAAGCCCTCGATCTCTTTAACCTCACTCGCGAGTTCTTTGCCGATCACGCTATTGAATGCGTCTCACATCTGATTGCAGGTACCGGTCCTGGCTCTACCGCACATGCTGCGAGGTCACTGATTTTTGCTCGTGATCACGATATTGATGCAGTGATTACCAATGCAGTGCGAATGCGCGATCCTAGCGATGGTCCGATTGCAGATCTCTTAGATTGCGCTCGCCAACTTGTACCGCTGGACTATAGACATATTGAACGGCGCAACAATCAAGCCTATTTAAAAAATAGCGAAGAGATGACACAAGTAGCTACAGAGATAGCAAGGGCAGCAGGTGAGGCAACACCACGCGCACTTCTTAAGACCACGCGAGAGTGGGCAGAGCGCGCACTTCTATCACCACAGCGCGATATAGGTCTTGGAGGAATTCATCTTCCAGAGCCGCATATTGTCGGTGCAACATCACAGAGTTCGATGCGCACTCTTTTGCGTTCACGAGTCGAGGCAGGAATCCATCGCCGATATAGCGCAAATAAGGATGTGAAAGCTGCGCGGATACGTTTAGATGATGAGCTCGCAACAGTTGCATCCTTAGGGTACGAGTCTTACTTTCTTACTGTCGCAGATATTGCACAGATGGCTCGCGATAAGGGAATTCGTGTTGCAGCGCGGGGAAGTGGTGCTGGCTCTTTGATCTGTCACTTGCTTGGCATCTCAGGCGTTGATCCAATGCGCCATGGACTTTTGATGGAGCGCTTCTGTTCACCGCTACGGGCGGCCTTGCCTGATATTGATATTGATGTGGAATCAGATCGTCGACTTGAGATATACGAGATGGTCTTTAACCGTTATGGATCACCATCGTTGCATCTGCCGGGTGCTATCTCACGTGCTGCAACGGTGGCAATGTTTGATACTTATCGAGCCCGCCATGCGATTCGAGATACAGGAGCAGCCCTTGGTCTGCCGGCGGCAGAGATTGATCTTCTTGCAAAAGCTATGCCACATGTGAGAGCACGTAATATCCAAGCCGTACTGCAATCTCTTCCTGAATTAAAAACCTTAAATACATCAGCTCCTCTTATGGCTATGACGGTATCTCTTGCGCAAGAGCTCGATGGCCTTCCACGCCACCTGGCTATGCACCCATGTGCAGTTGTTCTCTCTGATGGGGGTCTCTTAGATCGCATCCCATTACACATCAATGCTGGTGGATATCCCATGGTCGAATTTGATAAGGATGATGTAGAAGATATTGGTCTTCTTAAACTCGATATCTTGGGTGTTCGGATGCAATCCACCCTAGCGTATGCAGTTTCTGAGATTGAAAAGGTAGAAGAGAAGAAAATTGATATCGATGCAATATCACTCGATGATGAAAAAACGTATCAACTTATTCAATCCACTCGGACGTTAGGAATTTTTCAGATTGAAAGCCCGGGTCAGCGCGAATTAGTAGGCAAACTCAATCCACGAACCTTTAACGACCTTATTATCGATATCTCTCTCTTTCGTCCCGGGCCAGTAAAGAGCGACATGATCTCTCCATTTCTTCATTCACGTCATGGTTTTACTACAGCTGATGTGATCCACCCTGATTTAGCCCCCATCCTTGATGAAACCGAAGGGGTCGTTGTCTTTCATGAGCAAGTGATCTCGATCATTGCCACCATGACAGGAATCTCACTGGCTAGCGCTGATGAAAAGCGTCGTGCATTAGGGAGTAAGCAGGAGCAACAGAAAGTCTGCGACTGGTTCTTTCCCGCAGCAACGCAGAAGGGATACCCACTTGATGTCATCACCAAGGTGTGGGAAATATTGCGCGCCTTTGCCTCTTTTGGTTTCTGTAAAGCTCATGCTGCCGCTTTTGCTCTTCCTACCTATCAATCAGCGTGGCTTAAGGCGCACTACCCAGCTGAATTTATTGCAGGAGTTCTTACTCACGATCCAGGGATGTATCCGCGGCGACTTATCCTTGATGAAGCAAGACAGATGGGAATTGCTTTAGCCCCTCTTGATGTGAACAAGTCAGATGCCTCATATCGCGTTGAGTGTAATGAAGGTAAGAAATCGATTCGTATCGCACTCTCTTCTATTACAGGAATTAATAATCATGAAATCGCATCCATCATGCAGGCAAGGCCCTATGTAGATATGGCTGATTTTGTGGCACGCAGTGGTGCGTCAACTCCGATCACCGAGTCCTTGATTCTGACTGGAGGATTTGATGAGTTGCATTCACTTAACACAGGAGATATTAATCATCGCGATCTTCTTCTCCACCTTAGCGATATTGAGAAGTCACATTCTGTAAAGAGTATTAAGAAAGGTACAAGCGGGGCACAGATGACATTTGGGTTTACTCCACCCACTCTTATCTCAAGCGGGCTACCCAATATCACCGCCAATGAACGTGTACGCCATGAAGTTCAGCGGCTAGGCATGGATATCACCCATCACATGCTCGAGTTTTACTCACCTTTTCTCAACGCTATTGGAGCAGTGCGCTCATGTGACCTTCTTGCACAGCGCTCAGGCGCCGAAGTTTTAGTCGCTGGCGTCAAAGTTGCATTACAAACACCACCTATTCGTTCGGGGCGACGCGTAATCTTTCTGACCCTCGATGATGGCTATGGTTGTAGCGACTCCACTTTCTTTAGCGATGTACAGAGCAGTAGCGCAGGCCTTCTTTACTCAACATCGCTCATTCTTGTCCGTGGAGTTACTCGCCGTACAGGCGACCGCGGTATCTCAATACGCGCCACGGGGGCATGGGATTTATCTGAAGCCTATGGGAAATGGCAGAGCAGTAAGGTGGCCATATGAGCGCGGAGCACGAGGCGACAATTTTGCACGTTGATATGGATGCCTTCTTTGCATCCGTCACAGAGCGCGATCACCCCGAACTTAAAGGTAAAGCTGTAGTTATCGGTGCAGGCATTCGAGGTGTGGTGACATCTGCAAATTATGAAGCGCGTAAATTTGGAATTAAAGCTGCGATGCCGGTGGGACGTGCACAGCGACTTGCCCCACACGCAATTTTTATTCCGCCAGATCACAAGCGCTATAGCGAAGTCTCAGAACACATCATGGAAATCTTTCATTCATTTACCCCTCTCGTTGAGCCGATCTCACTCGATGAAGCTTTTCTCGATGTGACAAAGGCAAAGCGATTGCTTGGTAACGGCAGAGCAATTGCAACTGCTATTCGGGCAAAAGTTGAAGAACAAGAGGGGATTACATGCTCGGTAGGAATAGCCTCTTCTAAGTTCATAGCAAAACTAGCATCTCAACGGTGTAAGCCAAATGGAATGTTAGAAATTCCAACTGAGCGGATACTTACCTTTCTGCACCCTTTGCCGGTCTCTGCGCTATGGGGAGTCGGACCAAAGACAAATGAAGTGCTCGAACAGTTAGGACTTCACACAGTTGGTGATATTGCACAGACACCGCCACAGACGCTTATTCGCGCACTTGGGCAGGCAGCAGGTGAATCACTCTATGAGCTCGCGTGGGGTCGAGATGATCGTGATGTGATTCCGGAAGAGCCGGATAAAAGCATTAGCGCGGCAGAGACATTTGATCACGATATTGATGATCCTGAAGTAATTGCAAAAGAGATATTGCGAATGTGCGAGAGAGCATCATCGCGGATGCGTGAGCGATCACTATTTTCCAAAACAATTTCGCTGAAAGTACGTTTTGCTGATTTCACAACTGTTAATCGCTCAAAGACGTTGGCATTACCAATAGACACTACCCATGAAATTTATGAAGTTGCTAAAGCTTTATATGATGGCTTGAAGTTGGGCCGCTCACGGATTCGACTTGTTGGAATTTCGCTCGAAAATTTACATAGCCACACTCATGAACAACTCGAACTCGGAGGGCGAGAATCGAGCTGGCGTGAACTTCAAGGTGGAATTGATGCCGCTAAAGCCCGCTTTGGGGGAGATAGCGTGCGCCCGGGGCGCTTAATCGACCAAGAGTGATCAGTCCAACCCTTGTGAGCCCGGCTTCCGAGTAGTCAGGGCGAAAAAGTTGATCTACAGTATGCATATGCCACTTTCTGAGCATGAAAAACGTCTTCTGGCGCAGATGGAAGAAGCCCTCGCCGTTGATGACCCACGCCTAGTAAGTGCTCTCACTGGATCATCACAGGTCTCGCGTAATCGCGTGCTCGGGGCAATCGCCTTGGTAATCGCCGGTATCGCCACCCTCTTTGCTGGTCTGACCTTTTTCTCAGATATCAGCGCTCAGATGATGATCGGTCTGGGTGGATTCCTCCTGGCCCTCACAGGCTCGGTCATCCTTTTCCGCGCCTTTACTACCCCTGGGGCGCTCATGTCAGCGCCATCTGGTGGAAAACCAAGGGCTCCACGCCCAAATAAGGGCTTGGGAGATCGACTTCAAGAGCGTTGGGATCAGCGAAACTTCGAAGAGTAGAACTCTTATCCGCATCACCAAACCCGCCCACAAGGCGGGTTTTTTTCTGCCTGCCCGCAGGTAACGGCCCGTATGTAACTACCAGAGAGGGGGGAAGTGGGGGCGAAAAGGGAAGAAGGTGGGGAAGGGTGGTTGAAAAAGGAGGAAAATGGAGTAAAGTGGGGGATTGAGTCGGAATCTACGCGTACCGATCTCACAACCTTGGGGAAGGGGTCAGACCAGATGTTTCTTGGAACCCATGAACCCCGCCTTGATGAAAAAGGTCGCCTCATTCTTCCCGCCAGATTTAGAGAAGAACTCTCTTCTGGTTTGGTGATGACAAAGGGTCAAGAACGCTGCCTCTACGTTTTTCCTTCTGCCGAATTTGAAACCCTGACACAGACATTGCGCCAAGCACCAGTTACTGCAAAAGCAGCTCGTGATTATCAACGCGTGATGTTTGCAGGAGCACACGATGAAATTCCTGATCGCCAAGGTCGCGTGACAATTCCACAAGGACTGCGCACATATGCAGGACTTGAAAGAGAGTGCGTTGTTATTGGCGCAAATACACGCGTTGAAATTTGGGATGCACAGGCGTGGAGTAAATATCTGGCAGATCGTGAAGAAGGTTTTGCTGATGTATCAGAGGAAGTGTTTCCAGGACTTTTCTAAAAAAACTACATAGCAATACAACTGAATAAAACAACTACATAGCGTTCTCTCGATTGTGGCCACCGTCGACCCCATGCCTAGGTTTTATGGCCGACAGCAGACGCCCCTTCCCCGGCGCCTGCTTTCGTGAGATCCGTCGGCCGGCGGTGACCAGAGTTGAGAGAGCGAATGAAGCTAGTACACATCTGATCAAGGTTAGGTAGAAATGGGGGAGAGCATGAAGCACATTTCAGTAATGCGAGATCGTTGCATCGAACTTTTATCCCCCTCTATTGAATCAACTCAGCATCCTGTAGTAGTTGATGCGACTCTAGGTTTAGGCGGACACAGCGAGGCGCTGCTTACTCGCTTCCCGCAATTAACCGTCATCGGGATAGATCGCGACCCACGTGCATTAGCGCAGGCCATGGAACGCCTTTCAGGCTTCGGTGAAAGAGTAAAAATTTCACACGCAGTATTTGATGAAATCACTGAAGTAGTTGTTTCTCACGGCTACTCGCATGTTTCTGGAGTCCTCTTTGATCTCGGAGTTTCTTCGATGCAGCTGGATGAAAAAGACCGTGGGTTCTCATATTCGCACGATGCCCCTCTCGATATGCGCATGGATTCAACAAGTGGAATCACGGCATTTGAAATTATCAATCACTACGAACCGGGCGCACTAGTAAAGATTTTGCGCACATTCGGCGAGGAAAAGTTTGCTACCCGTATTGTCGAAAATATCGTCAAAGCTCGCGCACAAGCACCTTTGAATTCAACACTAGAACTTGCAACGCTAGTCAAGGAGAGTATCCCTGCGGCAACACGTCGTACTGGCGGAAATCCTGCAAAGCGCACTTTCCAGGCACTTCGGATTGCAGTCAACGACGAACTTGGAGCGATTACTCGCGCCATACCTCAGGCTCTCAATCTTGTTGATGTGGGCGGTCGCGTAGTGGTGATGTCTTTTCAATCCCTTGAAGACAAGATTGTGAAGGAAATATTTGTCGAAGCTTCGACATCAAAGAGTCCTCGTAACCTACCGATAGATCTACCTGAATTTGCTGCGAAATTTGCATTGGTACTCAAGTCGAGTGAAAAAGCTAGCGACGCAGAACAATTAGAAAATCCTCGGTCATCATCTGTGCGCCTTCGTGCAATTGAGAGGGTGGCCGCCTGATGTCGATTCTAGCCATCGCTCACCATGCTCGCGATCGAGTAATCACCCAATCATCGCGCGCATTACTAAAAATAGTGCCAGAGACTCCACAAGCTGTACAAGAAACACGGCGACTCTTTGCAACATTTCTCAGCGTGATTGCTGCCATCGGATTCCTTGCACTACTTGCGGTTAATACCTTGTTAGCTCAAGATGCTTTTGTACTCTCTGAACTCAAGTCAGAGGCAAAGATGATTGCGGATCAACGCGAAGCCATTTCTAGAAAAATGGAGCTCTATTCATCTCCACAAGCCCTTGCTAATCAAGCAGCGTTACTCGGAATGAGTCCCTCGGATAATCCAACCTTCTTAGATGTTTCCCCAAAGATGCTACCTCTTACTAATGGTGAAGGGGTCACGCGTGGGTAACTTCGAACTTTCAACTAAGCGAATTCGCAGCTTATTTATAATTTTGCTTGCGATATTCCTAGTTTTTGGTGCGCGCTTAATTCATATTCAAGGAATTCAATCTGCTGAGTACAAATTAAAAGCTGCAAATGAGATGGAATCAACGAGAATGATTCCAGCACCTCGAGGTGAAATTACTGACATTAATGGTGTCGCATTTGCACGAAGCGTTTCGGCAATCAATATTGTGGTTGACCAACAGATGATCAAGGATCCTGCAAGAGTGGCTGCCTTTGTAGCCCCAATTCTGGGGCTAACCATCGAAGAGGTTGAACTATCAATCACCGGTGATCGTCGATATTCAATGGTCCTTGAAGGTGCGCAACCAAGTACGTGGAATCAGTTGACTACAGCAATCGATCGGTACAACTCAACTTTGAGCACAAAAGATTTTGAAAAACGGATCTCAGGATTCTTCTCTGAGCGCGATTATGTAAGAGAGTATCCATCCGGAAATCTGGTCTCATCCCTCGTGGGATTTGTACGCAAAGATGGCTTGGGTGCTTCAGGGGTTGAACTCAGTATGAATTCAATGATTACCGGCAAGCCCGGCTTGTACTCATTTGCGAAAGGCCGAGGCGCTGAGATTCCAGGATCGCAATCAGAAATTGTTCCCGCCCAAGCTGGTACAACAGTTCGACTGACAATTGATCGGGATATTCAATGGGTAGCGCAGAAAGCTATTGCCGATGCAGTACGTAAAGCCAGAGCTGCTAGCGGAACTGTGATTGTTATGGATCCTAAAACAGGGGCAATTTTGGCTCATGCCACTGCTCCAACATTTGATCCAAACAATACAAAGAATGTAACCCAGAATTTAATGCGAAATCCCTCAGTACAAGATGCCTATGAGCCAGGATCTACTGGAAAGATCATGACTCTGGCAGCAGCACTCGATGAGGGTGCAATTACCCCAGAATCTGTCTTTGATGTTCCATACAAGATTAAACGAGGGGGAGAACAATTTAAAGATCACGATCCGCATCCTCTCCAAAAGCTTACAACTGCGGGAATTCTTGCGGTATCAAGTAACACGGGCACAATAAAAATTGCAGAGACCATTAGTAACGATGCTCTGTACTCTTATTTGAAGAAATTTGGAATTGGTACAAAAACTGGGGCCGGCCTACCCGGTGAGAATGTTGGAAAATTGCTAGAAGTAAAAGATTGGTCTGGTACGACAGCGCCTACTGTTGCCTTTGGTCAGGGATACTCACTCAATGCCATGCAAGCTACGAGCATATTTGCAACAATTGCCAATAATGGAATCCGAGTTTCTCCTACAGTGATCGCAGGTACCAGCGACTCCTCAGGCAATTTCACTCCTTTTAAATCTGAAAAGGGAATAACAGTGGTGAGCCCGGCCACAGCTTCTAAAATGCGACTTATGATGGAGAGCGTGGTTTCAGATCACGGTACGGCGCCAAGTGCTGCAATACCTGGGTATCGAGTCGCTGGTAAAACAGGAACAGCGATTCGCTATGACGATCTTTGTGGTTGCTACAGAGGTTACACGGCCTCATTTATCGGCTTCGCTCCCGCTGATTCCCCAGCGTATGTAATCAATGTGACGATCCAAAATCCAAGGGGTGTCTATTATGGCGGCTCACTTGGAGGACCAGTATTTAAAAAAGTGATGACCTTTGTATTGCAAAGTAAACATATCTCTCCATCGGGAACTCTTGTTAAGCCGATCGCACTTGATCTACGTGAATTGAATAAGCAGCGTTTAGCTGAGAAGAAGTCGACAAAAATTGAGATCTCCCAAGTGAGTGCCAAGGATTAACGCATGCGCCCACTTCTTGAATACTCAATCTCCGTTGAAAAAATCTGTCATCTACTGAGCGCTGAGTCGACAATCGAGGGTGATCTCATGGTCACGGGAGTAACTTCTGATGACAGGCAAGTTCTGCCAGGAGATCTTTTTCTTGCGTATCCCGGAAAATCCTCACATGGCGCAGAGTTTGCGCAGAGGGCTATTCTCAAAGGAGCTCGAGCAATCCTCACGGATTCCCAGGGTGCGCATATTGCTCAAGGTTTACCAGTGATCGTTGCTGAGAACGTTCGCGTTGCAGGCGCTTTAGTTAGCGCCCATCTTTACCGAAAGCCTGTGCAAGAAATGGTGAGCATCGCAATAACTGGGACAAATGGAAAAACTACAGTGTCCACACTTCTCCACCAACTCTTACAGTCAGTAGGACGAGAGAGTGGCTTGATTGGAACTGTTGAAACTCGTATCGGACGCCAGAGATATGAAAGCGTAAGGACAACACCTGAAGCCGATACTTTGCAATCAATCGCAGCAGCCATGAGCGAGCAGCACGTGCGCCACTTGGTAATGGAAGTATCAAGCCACGCACTGTCATTGAATCGAATGGAAGGTTCCCATTTCGCAATCGCTGGTTTTACCAACCTCACGCAAGATCATTTAGATTTCCATGGAGACGTGGAGAGCTACTTCTTGGCAAAAGCGAAGCTTTTCACTCTTGAATTCGCAGACCAGGCATTTATCAATATTGATGATCCGTACGGCTTGCGCCTCTTTAACTCCTGCGCGATCCCAGCCACATCTGTCTCACGTAGCAATGTTCAAGCAACTTGGCATTACACATCGATAGTTCCCACACGAACCGGAACGGATTTATCCATTCGAGGCGTTGGAGGAATTCTGATTGAGACATCAACCCCGCTACGCGGAGATTTCAATCTAGATAATCTTCTTCTAGCGGTGGCAATCGCAAATGAATGCGGAATTGACCCATTAGATTGCGCCGCGCTTATCCCAAAGCTCTACGGTGCACCAGGTCGAATGGAGCTCGTCGATAGAGGTCAAGGCTTTACTGCATTTGTTGATTATGCACACACACCCGATGCTGTTCGCACCGTTCTTGCTACTGCCCGCGCATTCACCGAAGGAAAGGTGATCGCCCTACTTGGGTGTGGCGGAGATAGAGATGCGAGCAAACGACCACTAATGGGAAGAGCACTCAGTGAAGGTTCTAGCATCGCAATTTTTACCAGCGATAATCCTAGAAGTGAGGATCCGAGTCACATCCTCAGCCAAATGACATCAGCTCTAGTGATTAATCAACCATCTGCTGTGATCACTGATCGAGCAGAGGCAATTTCATATGCGGTTTCACTCTGCAGCTCGGGTGACACGTTATTGATTCTCGGTAAGGGTCACGAGGTTGGCCAGGAAATTGCAGGAGAGAAGATTGATTTTGATGATCGAATTGTTCTAGCAAAGGCAATCGAGGCGTCACAATGATTAATCTGCGTGCCTCCCAATTAGCTGAGATTGTTGGTGGATCTCTTGTCGGAAGTGATGTTGAGATCACTTCCGCTCCTGTCATCAATTCTTTGGCAGCAACACAGGGCTGCATCTTTCTAGCATTTGTTGGAGAGAAGGCAGATGGCCACGATTTCATCGAAGATGCCTTTGCTCGTGGATCAGTTCTTGCACTTACAACCAAGCCGGTCAAGCAGAGACACATTCTTGTAGATGACGTTTCTAGAGCGCTCACCGCGCTGGCACGCTTTGTTAGAAGCGAACTTAAAACTCTTACCGTCATTGGAATCACTGGTTCACAGGGTAAAACAACCACGAAAGATCTGTTGCGTCACATGTTGTCACAGCACGGAGTAACAGTTGCTCCTCAAGGAAATTACAATAATGAGCTAGGGGTTCCTCTCACAATTCTTGCCTGCACGTCTGAAACTAAATTTGCAATCATTGAAATGGGTGCCCGACATATGGGTGACATTGCACATTTGGCATCAATTGCTCAACCAGATGTAGCTGTGGTTCTGCGTGTAGGTATGGCTCACCTTGGCGAATTCGGATCAATGGAGTTAATTGCTCAGACCAAGTCAGAGCTGGTGAGCTCGCTCAAGGAAAACGGAATTGCGATACTTGGACAGTACGACCCTTATACGAAAGCGATGAGTGCGCTACACAAAGGTCAAGTAATTACATTTGGAACCGCCCATTCAGATTCAGTGCGTGCGGCAGAGATCGAGATACGCGAAGGACGTCCACACTTTGATCTGGTCACCCCAGAGGGCAGGGCAGCAGTCGGCCTGCGGATTATTGGTGAGCATCAAGTTGCAAATGCCCTTGCCTGTGCCGCCGTTGGCACAGCGCTTAAATTCTCACTCGACTCAATCGCCGGGGCGTTATCTACTGCAACCATTGAGAGCAAATGGCGTATGCAAATTTCAGAGTTCTGCGAAGTAGTGATGATCAACGATTCCTATAACGCTAGCCCTGATGCGATGGAAGCTGCCCTTAAAACGCTGCTCCTTTTTGCCCAAGAGCGCGGAGGTCAATCCTGGGCCTTCGTAGGAAAGATGGCCGAACTCGGCGAGTCCTCAGAGATAGCCCATCAACACATTGGCACCCTTGCCTATGAGCTTGGGATCGACCACCTAGTTGCTATCGATGCTCCGGAATACATATCGGGGATTTCAGATAGCGCTGGCACGACGATTCACTCCTGCACACGAGAGCAAGCAATTGCACTAGCTGAGCAGATTGAACCAGGCGATGTGATTCTTGTGAAGGCATCACGATCAGAGGCGTTTGAAATTCTCGCGCAAAAGATCGAGCAGGTAGTTACCGCCCGACACAACGAAGACGAAGCGTTAGGAGGTAAGTGAAGTGAGAACCATTCTTATGGCTGGGGGATTTGCTCTGCTTCTCTCACTCTTCGGCACTCCAGTTCTCATTCGCTCACTTGCGCGACGTGGATACGGACAGATCATCAGAGATGACGGTCCTACCTCGCATCACACTAAGCGAGGCACGCCCACGATGGGTGGAATCATCATTATTTTTGCTGCAATTGCCGCATACCTCTTGGCACACTTGATTAGTGGAAATGCAGTGACTGTCTCTGCAGTTCTTGTTATCGGACTCGTCGTGGCTCTTGGATTTGTCGGATTTATCGATGACTGGCTCAAAGTGTCACGTCAGCAATCTTTGGGTCTGACTTCTCGTCAGAAACTCTTAGGACAAGTCGTTATCGCTTCAATCTTTGCTTATCTTGGAACTTTATTCGCCGATAAAGATGGCCTGACTCCCATCTCTTCCCAACTCTCAACTGTGCGCGATACCTCAATTACTCTCGGAGCATTCTTTGTTGTTGTTTGGGTTGCACTCATGGTGACAGCAACTAGCAATGGTGTAAATCTCACAGACGGTCTAGACGGACTTGCTTCAGGTGCATCCGTACTCACATTTATCTCCTTCATCCTTATTGGTGTGTGGGAGTTTGGAGAGAGTTGTGCTGTTTCTCCTGGCATTAATTGCTATGAAGTCAGAGATCCGCTGGATATTGCCGTCTTGGCTGCATCTTTTGCAGGAGCATGTACCGGTTTCTTATGGTGGAATGCATCACCTGCCAAAATTTTTATGGGGGATACAGGATCACTGGCACTTGGTGGGGCGTTAGCTGGTATTGCAACAACCTTGCGCATCGAACTTCTGCTTATTCCTTTGGGTGGCCTATTTGTCATTATTACAATGTCAGTAATCATTCAAACTCTCTACTTCAAAATATCTGGAGGAAAGAGAGTTTTTCGTATGGCTCCGCTCCAGCATCACTTTGAACTCTTGGGTTGGGGAGAAGTTACGATTGTTATTCGCTTTTGGATTATTGCTGGGCTCTGCGTTTCAGCGGGTCTAGGGCTGTTTTATGCTGATTGGATTGCAGGCTAATGTCCCTGCTGGTGGGCCGTACGTGAGCGTCACTTCTCTCTACTCTCAGAAGAGAATTTACATTCTCGGTGCAGGCGTTACCGGTCTTGCTTGTGCACATTCGCTGAAGTCGCGAGATGCCATTGTTACCCTCATTGATGATTCTAAAACTCAGGCGGACGGATTTGAAGTGATGGCTGCTTCATCAGTATCAGTCCTTGATTGTGATTTTCTATTGATTTCTCCTGGCTGGAAAGAATCCCACCCCCTCATCATTGAGGCGAAGAAAAATAACGTTGAGTTACTCAATGAGATTGATCTAGCCTGGCAGATTCGTCAAGAGCGATCACCTGGACAGAAATGGATCGCACTTACTGGTACAAACGGTAAGACAACAACAGTTGAAATGACTGCTGCCGCCCTTCGTGCAGGGGGAATGCATGCAATTGCATGCGGCAACGTTGGAAAAACTGTTATTGAGTGCGTTGATAGTAATGAGAATTTTGATGCACTCGTAGTCGAATTATCTAGTTTTCAGCTTCACTGGCTTAAGCGTGCTGAATTTCTTTCGTGTGCGATTCTAAATATTGCCGATGATCACACTGATTGGCATGGAAGTTTTGATCTATACGCCAAAGCCAAGATTTCGATTCTTGATCAATCACTGACTGCCATCCTTAATGGTGATGATAAAGAGGTTGTTAGCCGTACTTCGCATTGGAACGGAAGAAAGGTTTTCTATTCGCTTAACACTCCGAAGCCAGGGGAGATCGGTCTGGTTGAAGAGCTACTTGTCGATCGTGCATTCGTGCCAGACCCTCAAGAAGCATCAATGATCGCAGAACTAATTGAGATCAAGCCGACAGTTCCTCATAATGTTTCAAATGCACTGGCAGCAGCGGGATTAGCAAGAACGCTCGGGGTTCCGCATGAAAAAATCCGCGAGGCTCTCGCCCAATTTTCACCGGGCCGACATCGGATAGAAGTAATTGCTGAAAAAGATGGGATTACCTGGATTGATGATTCAAAAGCAACTAATCCACATGCGGCCGAAGCCTCAATCCTCTCAGCGCTTTCAGTCATCTGGTTGGCGGGAGGTCTGGCAAAAGGTGCCGATGTTGCAAGCTTGATTGCAAAAGTGCACCCAAGAATAAAGAAAGTGATTACCTTCGGTGCCGACAGGAAGCTTTTCACCACCGCATTTGCTGAGCACGCACCTCATATCCAAGTCCTTGAAATAGAGCCACCCGCAGATTATGTGCGCGGAGGCGAATCCAATTCCTTCATGGAAGAAGTTGTCAGCCAAGCTCAATCGTTTGCCACAGCAGGAGATACGGTGTTACTAGCCCCAGCCTGCGCTTCTATGGATCAATTTATTTCATATGCCGATCGTGGTGATCGCTTTGCAGAGGCCATCCGAAAGGCGTTGAGATGACTCGGTTGGCACCTACTCGAAAAATTAAAAACCCAGCTGCACCGTTTTACGCTCTGATCATAAGCGTCGCACTTCTCTCCATGATCGGTGTGATTATGGTTTTTTCTGCCTCCTCAATCTACTCACTGGACTTAAAGGGTTCGGCGACGGCAGTATTTTTCCGCCAACTTATTTTCCTTCTTATTTCGATACCCATGGCCATTTTCATGGCGAGAATGTCACTCAAAAGTTGGAAGAACCTTGCACGATTTGGTCTTGTCTTGTCAGTGGTCATTCTTCTAGTGCTAAGAATTCCAGGTATCGGAAAAACAGTAAATGGAAATACGAACTGGATTTCACTCGGAGTAGTTGATGTGCAACCGAGTGAGTTAGCAAAGTTCTTAGTAATCCTCTGGGCCTCTCATATGCTGGCGACACGACTTAATGCCGGATTTATCCGATTCAATGTTCTAGCTCTCATCGCTCCCGGATTTATAGTGGTGAGCGCTCTGATTATGTGGGGAAGAGATTTAGGTACCGCATCAGTGACGATGGCGATATTAGGTGGGCTCTTATTTGTTTCAGGAATTCATCTCAGACTTATTGGCACCCTAGTTGCAGCTGGCGCGATTGCTTTGGCTTTCTTCATTATTACGGCTCCTTATCGAGCCGCTCGATGGAGCGTTTTTCTTGATCCATTCGATCCAGCACAGTACAAAAACGAAGGCTGGCAGCCAGCACATAGCTTGCTCGGGCTAGCCAGTGGTGGAATTTTTGGTGTTGGCCTTGGAGGCAGTCGTCAGAAGTGGGGAAATCTTCCCGAAGCTCACACAGATTTTATCTTTGCAGTAATTGGAGAAGAGCTAGGTCTCATAGGAACCCTTTTCATTCTTGCACTACTCGGAACGTTGATCTATTCAATCCTACGTATCTCTATTTCTTCAGAAGATTCATTTACCCGATTTGCGTGTGCTGGTATTGGATCGTGGATTGCAATTCAGTCAGTGCTCAACATAGGTTCAGCACTGAGTTTACTTCCAGTAGTCGGCGTAACTTTGCCCCTTGTCTCCTACGGCGGATCAGCGCTCATAGCAACATATATGGGCATCGGCTTCGTTGCATCAAGTGCTTTACGAAATCCAGCGGCTTTAGCTGAGATTAGAAGAGCGATAGCAAAGAGAAGGAGCGTGTAAATGAAATCACGCACCGTTGTCTTTGCAGGCGGAGGAACTGCCGGCCATATTCAGCCAGCTTTGGCAGTTGCTCTACATTGGCGCAAAGCCAACCCACATGATCACATTATCTTTCTCGGAACTTCAAGTGGATTAGAAACCTCTCTTGTTCCAGCAGCAGGCTTTGATCTCCAACTCATTACGCGAGTAAGAGTTCCTCGCTCGCTCTCTTTCAGCGCGCTTAAGACTCCTTCCCAGCTAATTCGATCAATCCTTGAGTGTCGAAGGATCCTGAAGGATGCGCAATTAGTGATTGGCTTTGGGGGATATGTCTGCGCTCCTGCCTACATTGCGGCGGCGACTCGGAGAATTCCAACCGTGATTCACGAAGCAAATGCAAAGCCCGGTTGGGCAAATCGCCTGGGCGCACTATTCACAAATTCACTTGCCACAGGAATCCCTGTCGCAAAAGGTAAGTTCTCAGAAGCCCTCATCACAGGAATTCCATTGAGGGAAGATATTGCTGCATTACTTTCTAAGAATGCGGGTATTGCTAAAGGAGAGTGGGCCGAACTCCAAGCTCAGGAAAAAAAGCAACTCGGGTTTGATCCTAAGCATCCATTACTTCTCGTAGTGGGAGGTTCACAGGGTTCTCAGGTCATCAATGTAGCCATAGAACAAGCCCGGAAAGAGATTAATTCACAATCTATTTCAATTCTTCACTCAGTAGGCGGATCAAACACTCTCCTCGCGTCTGAGCAGGATTACAAGGCGGTCCCATACATTAACGAGATGGCTCGTGCCTACTTAGCCGCCGATCTTATTATTGCTCGAAGCGGTGCGATCACATGCTCTGAAGTTCGTGCGCTTGGGAAATTCGCAATATTTGTACCACTTGCAATTGGAAATGGAGAACAGAGCGTAAATGCTCTTGAGTTAGTTTCTCAGGGAAATGCGGTACTAGTTGATCAGAAATCCTTTAATTCGAATTGGTTGCTAGATAACATTAGCGCAATCATGAGGCGGAGTCTGAATAATTCTACTCAAGTAGATGTGAGTGATCTCGACGCGGCAGCAAAAATAGTGGCGCTGATGGAACACTCCCTCAGAGATGCAAAGGCTTGAGAAGATGCAACGACCAGAGTTAAGTCAGTGGATCGGTCAGCACGTACACTTTGTTGGAATCGCTGGGGCAGGCATGAGCGGCTTGGCTCGTATCGCACTATCGCACGGTGTCCATGTATCAGGAAGTGACAGCAAAGATTCTTCGGTTGTACTCGCCCTGAGAGCACTGGGGGCTGATGTATATGTAGGTCATGACAAGTCGCATGTAGAAGGCAAGAAATTTATTGTTTACTCAAGCGCTATCCCTGCCAACAATCCAGAAATTCTGCGTGCCAGAGAGCTTGGTATCTCGCTACTAACACGGGCACAGGCGCTAGCAATTCTGATGACTGGAACCCAGAGCGTTGCAGTTGCTGGAACACATGGAAAAACGACGACGTCTTCGATGCTTACGGTTGCACTTCAAAGCTGTGGTGTTGATCCTTCATTTGCTATTGGCGGAACGCTGACGGCATCTGGCTCGAATGCTCATCGCGGTACTGGAAACATCTTTGTCGCCGAGGCTGATGAGTCAGATGGCTCTTTCTTGGAATACCGTCCGTTTAGTGCGATTGTGACCAATGTTGAGCATGACCATGTTGACTATTTTGCCACCCCACAATCAGTAATGGATGTTTTTACCGAATTCGTACAGTCCATTGACCCCAACGGATTCTTGATTTACTGCCGTGATGATCAAGGCGCTTATGACATTGCACAAAAAGGCGCACCAGCGAAGAAAATTTCTTATGGCACTGTTCCACAATCAGATTTAGTTATTGACCAGATCAACTTGCTTCCAATGGGCTCCCAATCTCGACTTTTGTGGCACGGCCGCAACATTGGAAAGCTCAATCTGGAAGTTCCAGGACATCACAACGTACTCAACGCAGCGGCCGTTATTGCAATGGGTTTATCTTTAGATCAGCCAATTGCCGAACTTCTTGAGGGGCTACATTCATTTCGAGGTGCAGGTCGACGTTTTGAGCTGAAGGCAAGCATTGCTGGAATTAGAGTGGTCGATGACTATGGTCATCATCCAACAGAGATTGATGTCACTCTGACTGCAGCACGCCGATATGCAGGTGACGGACGCGTTCTTGTGATTTTTCAGCCGCATCGATATACACGCACGCAGGCTTTTCTTGATTCATTTGCTCGCACATTAGATTTGGCGGACCACGTCATCCTGCTCGAGATCTATCCAGCCAGTGAAACTGCGATTCCAGGAGTCAGCTCTTCTTTGATTTCAGAGAAGATGCAGCGCGGAGTATTTCTTCCTAATTTTCTTGAAGCTGCAGAGGCGATGATCTCCATGGCAAAACCAGGGGATGTGATTCTTACTTTGGGTGCCGGAGATGTGAACTCTTTAGCATCAGTTATTGTCGCCGGTCTCGAGCAACGATTTGAAATTAACGCAGAGCAGTGAAGAGAAGTTCCTTTAGGCCAGTAGTTCTTATGGCAATTGTGGTCACCGTTGCCTTTGCTTATCTGCTCGGGTGGTCACAGATTTTTACCGTCAAGACCATCCAAGTGATTGGATCCCCGAACGCAATTTCAGAGGGTGACATTCTAAAAATGAGCCAGGTGAAGATTGGAGGACAGTTGGCTCGAGTCAATATCCAATCAAGCAAGGAGAATCTCCAGGAAATCACGTGGATTCGCGAAGCAGATATATCTCGCAACTGGATAGATGGGAGAATCCGCATTTCGGTGAAAGTGCGAGAGCCGATCGCCTATTTCAATACCGATGAGATTGAGGGGCAGACGATTGATAACCAAGGCGAGCTCTTTGTGCTGCCAGGATTTTCCAATCCTGAATTAGCAATAATCTCATCAGGAACAGCAGAGGGCGCCCTTGAAGCTAACACTCTCTTTACCGCATTCCCACTGGACTTTAGGCGTTCAATTACCTCGATGGTGGCAACATCGCCTACTTCTTTTGTAGTCAATGCCAAGCTCAAGGGTCGCGATATAGAAATTCGATGGGGAGATAACTCAGAGATGAATCTAAAAATCTCAGTGATAGATCGCCTCTTGGCACTTCCTGAAAATAAAAAAGTTACGATGATCGATCTGCTAGCGCCCCATGCACCGATCGTCGCCAAAAAACTCTCAAGGTGAAGATGAGGAATTGGTTCGAGTCGGTATTTGATTCACCCCCTGTATCAGCCTAGTTTTGCGGCTATCAAAGTGAATGAATCGTAACTCTCAAGGCGAGATTTATAGTTCATAAGGGGGACCCTCGTGGCTGCACCACAGAATTACTTGGCTGTTATCAAAGTTGTCGGCATCGGCGGCGGTGGAGTAAATGCAATCAATCGAATGATTGATGTCGGACTCAAAGGTGTTGAGTTCATTGCAATTAATACTGATGCACAGCATCTGCTCATGAGTGATGCCGATGTGAAACTTGATATTGGTCGTACATCAACTAAAGGTCTTGGCGCAGGTGCAGCACCTGAAAAAGGAAGACAAGCGGCAATTGATCACACAGAAGAGATTGAAGAAATTTTGCGTGGCGCCGACATGGTTTTTGTTACCGCAGGAGAAGGCGGCGGCACCGGAACAGGGGGTGCACCGATTGTTGCAAAAATTGCACGCGATCTCGGAGCTCTTACTATCGGAGTCGTTACACGACCATTCTCTTTCGAAGGAAAAATTCGTACCAAGCAAGCCGAAGAAGGAATCGCGCTATTACGTGATGAAGTTGACACTCTTATTGTGATTCCAAATGATCGCTTGCTTGCAATCTCAGATCGAAACATCACAGCAGTTGATGCATTTAAGAGCGCAGATCAAGTACTGCTCTCAGGTGTTCAGGGAATTACTGAAATTATCACCCAACCTGGTCTGATCAATCTAGATTTTGCAGATGTTAAAACTGTCATGACAGATGCTGGTTCAGCTCTCATGGGAATTGGATCTGCGCGCGGAGAAAACCGTGCGACGCGAGCTGCTGAGTTAGCAATCTCGAGCCCATTACTTGAAACATCCATTGACGGTGCGATGGGAGTACTTCTCTCTGTTGCCGGAGGCTCAGACCTAGGTCTCTTTGAGATCAACGAGGCATGCGAACTTGTTCAAGCAGCAGCTCACCCCGATGCTCGAATTATTTTCGGTACGACCATTGATGATGCGCTGGGTGATGAGGTACGAATCACTGTGATTGCGGCCGGATTTGATGGGGGAGAGCCTAAGAAGGTTTCAGTGCCTGTACTTAATGCATCAATTCTTGGCGGAGTAGCAGATCCACTTCCCGAAAATGATCCATTGCTGGTAGCGATGGATCTCGATGAGAAGAAGTCAGGTAAGCGGGTAACTTTTGAAGATCTCGTTGCCGAAGATGAGATCGACGTGCCTGACTTTATGAAGTAAAAAGAGTGAATTTCAGATTTACAGATAGCACCGGTGGGAAATCTACCGGTGCTTTTCTCTCCCGCAACCTAGGCCTTCACGTGGGCGATCAACCAGATTCAGTAGAGCTCAATCGTTTGGCGCTGAGTGAGGAAATCGGTAGGCCCATTCAGTTTATGAATCAGGTACATGGAAACGCCGTTGAACACATTGATGATTACTCGCAATCCTCGCCCACCGCTGATGCTCTTGTTACTAGAAATCCACAGCTAGCCCTTGCGGTTATGGTTGCAGATTGCATTCCACTACTTCTTGCGAATGAGACAAGCATTGCGGCTGTGCATGTCGGCAGAAAAGGGTTACTCAATGGTGTTTCGCGAAATGCTCTATTAGCGATGCGTAAAATTGATCCATCACCTATTACAGCAATTATCGGTCCTTCGATTTGTGGCAAATGTTATGAAGTCTCGCAGGATATCTTTGAAGAAGTGACTGCAGTGTTTCCGCAAGCACAATCCCAGACCCCCTCCGGTGGATTCGCGCTAGACCTTGCGGCAGCGCTCACACATGACTTAGAAGCAGACGGAGTAAGTGTTATTGATCGCTCTCAATGCACCGTAGAAGATAAGTTTCTATACTCTTATCGTCGAGATGGAGCGACAGGGCGGCAGGCAGCATTAATTTGGCTATGACAGAGAATAAACGGATCGACGAGATTTCCCACGCTCTCACTCAGGTAGAAAAGCGCATCGCTCAGGCTTGCCTGTCGGCGGGTCGAACTCGAGATGACGTCACGCTCATTGCTGTAACAAAAACATATCCAGTCAGCGATGTGCTGATTCTTCAACATCTCGGTATCAAAAATTTTGGTGAAAATCGTGATGCCGAAGGAGTAGAAAAATTTTCTGTAACCAAGGCTTCTCCCCTTGAAGCACAATGGCACTATCAAGGGGAGATTCAAAGTAAGAAGATCGCCTCCATCACCACTTGGGCAGATACGGTGCATTCATTGGATGACCTCTCTCACATACAGAAATTTGATCGAGCCCTTGAAGCCCGCGGAGATAAATCGCTGCAGGTTTTTATTCAAGTCTCACTCGATGGCAATCCAACTCGTTCAGGGCTGATGGCCAGTGATCTCATGCAGGCCTGCAATGCTGTTACCAATTCATCTCACCTGACGCTGATGGGCGTCATGACAGTCCCTCCTGTGGAATCAGATCCAGAGAAGTCCTTTGCAGAGATCGCCGCAATTGCCGAGGTCGTAAGAAGTGATTTTCCAGAGGCTCGATACCTATCGGCAGGAATGAGTGGTGATTTTGAAGTCGCAATCGCCTATGGTGCGACACACATCCGTATAGGGAGCCAAATACTCGGCTCGCGCAGCACCGCGCCGTAAAATAAAGCCATGTCAGCACTCAATAAAGTCATGGAATACCTCGGCCTAGTAGATGGCCCAGAAGGTGCTACTCAAGAGCAAAAACCTAAAAAAGCAGATGTGCGAGTCGTGCCTGTTGCTGCCACACAACCAACTCAGTCAGTCGGAGTAACCGTATTGGGTGGACGTCGCACTGTTGAACCACAAGCGAGCCTTGATCTTGAACCGTCCTACAACATCATTACATTGCACCCACGCTCTTATTCAGAGGCGCGACAAATGGCAGAACATTATCGCCAGGGCAATCCTGTCATCATTAACCTTGATGACATGGATGAGTCCGAGAGAAAACGTCTCGTTGATTTTGCCAGCGGCTTAGCTTTTGGACTCCAAGGTGGAATCGAAAGAATTGCAAGCCGAGTATTTCTGATCTCACCTGCAAATGTCAGTGTACGCACTGAAGATAAAGCAGCATATGCTCAAGCAAGCTTCTTTAACCAAAGCTAGTTCGCAGTAGTAGATCAAGATGCTGCAATCACTTCTACTTAACTTGCTCACATTCTTTAAATTGGTTCTTTTTGCTCGCTTAATTATTGATTATGTAAGAATGTTTGCGCGTAATTGGCGACCAAATAGCTTTTTGATTGCAATATTTGAAACTGTTTATGCAATCACAGATCCAGCGATGAAATTCGTCGGCCGCTATGTCCCACCTTTGCAACTCGGTGGTGTCTCACTGAATCTCTCCTTCATTGTGATTTTGCTAGCGATTCAGTTCGCTCAGATGGTCGTCGGCTTTCTCCTCTAATTCTTGCTTAAGAGAGCAGAGATTCCAAGGTCATTATCACCCTGTTCTAGCGCTGCATCGTGGGTAAATGATGTTGCTAATACTTCAGAACAGATGAATGAAATCTCGGATGTAATTGCAACGTGAGTCTGTTCATTAGCGTTGTACTTAACGTTGATGCGATCTGATATCTCAAAACCATCTGACTTGCGCTTTTCTTGTATAAACCTGATCACTTCACGTACCAAGCCAGAAGTGATGAGCTCAGGTGTGAGAGTTAAATCAAGGGCCACTGACTCACCGTCATGACTTGCAACCATCCAGCCGCTCTTTGGGACCTCGGTGACGACCAGATCGCTCAACTCAATCTCATATGTTGCCAAAACAGTGGTCTTATCTTTGCGAAGTGTCCGCACCAGGGATGTCGCATCGGATGCGGCAATGAGCTTGGCAATAGCCTGCACATCCGAGCCATACTTTGCACCTAAAGATTTGAAGTTCGCTTTAACCGAAACATCTACAAGATCTCCATCTGCATCTGCGATATCTGCCAGTTCAAGCACGTTAAGTTCATCGGCAATCTGATCTTTCATCTCTAGTGGTAGCTCGCGCCAACCTGGGGCCGAGATGAGAGCACGACCTAGCGGCTGACGAATTTTTACTCCAGACTCTGCACGCGCAGCGCGTCCTTGCTCAACAACTCTCCGAGTCATCGCAACCTGGGCGCTTAACTTTCGATTGATGAGATCAGATTCTGCGATTGGAAAATCACTTAAATGCACTGAAGACACCAATGAAGGATCAGCAGGAAATATCAGCTCTTGCCATGCATGCTCTGAAATAAATGGAACCATGGGAGCGAGTAGTTGAGTAAGAGTGACTATGCATTCGTGCAATGTAGCCATGGCGGCCACGTCGCCATCCCAGAAACGTCGACGTGATCGCCTGACATACCAGTTGGAGAGATCATCAATAAATGTCGCAAGTACGCGCCCTGCGGTCTGTGAATCAAAGTCGGTATATGCCTTATCGACTTCTTCGATCAAGATATTTAGTTCAGAGAGAATCCAGTGATCCATCAGTGAACGCTCGGACACTGCAGGCGCTTTCGCAAGATCGAACTGCGAGGCGTTGGCATAGAGAGCGTGGAACGAGAGCGTGTTCCAGTAGGTCAATAAAGTTTTGCGTACAACGTCGCTGATGGCATCGTGCCCTACGCGGCGAGCCGACCAAGGTGATCCAGCGGCGAGCATGTACCAACGCACCGCATCGGCTCCATGCTGATCCATTAATGCAATTGGTTCTAGAACATTTCCAAGATGCTTGCTCATCTTGCGACCATCTTTATCAAGAATGTGACCGAGGCAGAGAACACTCTTATATGAGGACTCGTCAAAGACAAGCGTTCCAATTGTCATGAGGGTGTAGAACCAACCTCGTGTCTGGTCTATAGCCTCACAGATAAAGTCTGCTGGATATGCAGATTCAAACTTCTCTTGAGATCCCTCTTTATGAGGATAACCCCATTGGGCAAATGGCATTGCGCCAGAATCAAACCAGCAATCGATCACTTCGGGAACACGGGTCATTACCGACGAACACTGAGTGCATGCAAAAGTAATGTCATCAACAAATGGACGATGAGGATCTAGCTCGAGAAGATTCTGACCGGCGAGCTCGCCGAGTTCTTTGAGTGAGGCGACACATTCCTCATGTTTATTCTCGCACCGCCAGATAGGTAGCGGTGTACCCCAAAAGCGATTGCGAGAAAGAGCCCAGTCAATATTGTTCTCAAGCCAATCACCGTATCTACCGGTCTTAATTGTCTCAGGATGCCAATTTGTCTTCTCATTTTCACGAATCAACGCATCCTTTATGGCAGTTGTTCGTATGTACCATGAAGGCTGTGCGTAATAGATCAGAGCTGTATGGCATCGCCAACAATGTGGATACTGATGCTCATATTGAAGATGCTTATAGAGAACTCCTCGTGATTTGAGCTCTTTCACCAAAGGCTTATCAGCATCCTTGAAGAACATGCCGCCCACAAAGGGAACATCTGACAAAAATGTACCGTCAGGTGCGATGGGATTGATTACCGGAAGACCGTATGCCCGACATACTTGTAAATCGTCAGCGCCAAAGGCAGGGGATTGGTGAACCAGTCCTGTTCCATCTTCAGTTGTCACATAAGTAGCCAGTACTACAAAGTGTGAATCTGGAATTTCGACAAAATCTAGCGGGCGTTTGTAGTGGACTCGTTCGAGTGTTGAGCCCTTAAATCGCTTGAGAATTTCTACATCTCCCGAGACGCTAGCGATGAGAGCCTCGGCTACAACTAAAACTTCACTTGCATCTTCATGGGTTGCACGTACTGCGACGTAGTCAACATCAGGGTGCACCGCTATCGCTGTATTTGAAACTAGGGTCCACGGAGTTGTCGTCCAGACAAGCAGCGATGCATCGAGATCGACAAGGTCGCCGGATGTAATTGGGAAACGAACAAAAACTGATGGATCGGTAACGGTTTCATAGCCTTGTGCTAGCTCGTGATCACTTAAGCCGGTTCCACATCGCGGACAATATGGAGCTACGCGATGGTCTTGTACAAGCAGACCTTTCTTCCAGATCTCCTTGAGAGACCACCACACGCTTTCGACATACTCAGGTGACATCGTCCAGTACGCCTGATTAAAATCAACCCAGAATCCCATGCGCTCTGTCATGGTGGTGAAGGCACCCACGTGTCGGGTTACCGAGTCGCGACATTTGTCATTGAAGGCTGCAATCCCAAATTTTTCTATATCTCCTTTACCGGAGAAACCAAGCTCTTTCTCAACGGCAATTTCAACAGGCAGACCATGGCAATCCCATCCTGCTTTTCGAGAAACAAACTTTCCTTTCATCGTGTGAAAGCGAGGGAAGACATCTTTAAAAACTCGTGCCTCAATATGGTGGGTTCCAGGCATTCCATTGGCAGTGGGTGGGCCTTCATAAAATGTCCACGGCTCTTGCCCTACGCGCGCTGAAAGTGAGCGCTCGAAGATCTCCTTGCTCTTCCAAAAATCTAGGATGGAGCGCTCCATCGCCGGCAGATCTATCTGCGTCGGAAGTGGGCGGAATTGTGTACTCATGAGAGAGCAGAGTCTAATGCAGGCGAGTTCAGCACCGGCTACGAGAAGCCCCTGCGGCCAGCGCATTCTCAACTATTTCCCTGCGAAATCGAGTGGCATATTTGGTAGAAGTCGGAAAAGCGCATAGGGTGCCCGGCGTGTCAGCAAAAAAGGTAGTCAAGAAAGCGTCCGCCTCCTCTTCGAAAACGAAGAAGAAGGCCCCTGCAAAGAAGGCTGCCGTCAAGAAAGCGACTGTTAAGAAGTCTGCGAAGAAGGCTGCCGTTAAAAAGGTTGCGAAGAAAGCGCCAGTAAAAAAGGCTGTCAAGAAAGCGCCAGTAAAAAAGAGCGCACCGGGTCGACCATTTCCTTCAAAAAGTGGAAAGCCGACCCTGACAGTTGATGAGAAGTCACAGACAGTTTCGGTAGCAACGGTGATCGCACCTGTTGCAGCACCTGTAGTTGAAGAACGACGGCTTGTCATGCCACCACCTGCTCGCCCCGTCAAGAGCGGAAAGAAAATTGCACCACTCAAGCCGATCAAATCTGCTCCCACCCCAGTAACAGCTGCGGCCGGTGAGGCACCTTGGACTGCAACTGAGCTCAAGGGTGTCCGTGTTGAATTAGCAAAGGAACTCACAAGACTTAAGCATGAGTTAGAACTCATTGAAGCTGAGATGGAAGATTTGATTGCAGATTCTGGCGAAGGAGCTGGCGATGACCAAGCCGATTCAGGAACAAAAACATTTGAACGCGAACACGAAATGTCTCTTGTAATTAACGCACGCGATATGGTCTTACAGACAGAGCGCGCTCTTGTTCGAATTGATAACAAGAGCTACGGAAATTGTGAAGATTGCTCAAACCCTATTGGTAAAGAACGACTCCATGTATTTCCGCGAGCCACCTTATGTATGATCTGTAAGCAGAAAGAAGAGCGGCGCTAACAGTGCCCTTGGCAAGATTTACTTTTCATTGGCAGCGCCTCTATTTCATCGCAGCGTTGATTTGGGCCTTAGATTTTTCCACAAAAGTATGGGCGCTCGATTCAATAAGCCAGGTTAAGCCAACACCGATTCTTGGAACATTTTTGCAACTTCGCTTGGTTTTTAATCCAGGGGCAGCCTTTAGCTTTGGGACAAGTGCGACATTTATCTTTACGATCCTTTCAGGTGTTGCCGTTGCGGGGATTGCATACTTTGCAATAAAAATTAGCAATCGGTGGTGGTCGCTAGTCCTGGGCTTGGCCCTCGGAGGAATTCTGGGAAATCTCACCGATCGAATCTTTCGGGATCCATCGATATTTAATGGCCATGTCATCGATTGGATCGAGTTACCGCGCTGGCCGGTCTTTAATATTGCAGATATCGCAATAGTGTGTGCATCAGTTCTATCAGTACTGTTAATCACTAAGGAGATCCCTCCTTTTGCCCCCACGGGCGATCAGAAAAAGTAGGTGGCGCAGGTGGCAAGAGAGTTGCGAATACTCAGCGTGCCAGAGGGCGTTGCTGGAGAGCGAATAGATAGCGCACTAGTTCGAGTATTGGGATTATCTCGCTCGGCAATTGTTCGCCTGATAGACGATGGTGACATTACATCCGGGGGAGTAGCGCTAGGAAAATCTGAAAGAGTAAGCGCTGCCCAGGTAATTGAAGTGCTACTTCCTGAAACAATTGAGCGTCAGGCCATTCCATTGACGCCTTTAGAAGGACTAGATGTTATTTACAATGATGACCACATTGTTGTGATCAATAAGCCAGTGGGGTGTGCTGCACACCCAAGCCCGGGTTGGCACGGGCCAACAGTAGTTGGAGCACTTGCCGCTGCTGGATACACAATATCTACATCCGGTTCCGCTGAGCGCGCAGGAATTGTTCATCGACTCGATGTTGGAACAAGCGGCCTGATGGTCGTTGCAAAAACAGATAGAGCATTTACAGTATTAAAGGAAGCTTTCAGAACGCGCACTGTTAAGAAGATCTACCACGCAATGATTCAAGGACATATCGATCCTCCGACCGGGACAATTGATGCGCCAATTGATAGACACCCTAAAGTTGATCACCGATTTGCTGTTGTGGCAGATGGCAAAGAGAGCATTACGCACTACGAACTTATTGAGTATTACCGTGGCGTGACCATGGTTCAGGTCGAGCTCGAAACTGGCAGAACCCATCAGATCCGAGTGCACATGAGCGCACTCAATCACCCACTTGTAGGGGACACCACATATGGCGCGGATCCAGTTCTAGCGAAATCGCTTCAGATGTCGCGTCCTTGGCTGCACGCTAAAGAGTTGGCCTTTGAGCACCCGATCACCGGCGAGCAGATCGAATTCAAGGTTGAGTATCCAGCTGACCTTCAGGCTTGCCTGGCGTTGCTATCCGACGCTGTGATTCCGTAAGTGCTAATTTAACCAGCCTATGACCGCAACGCCTTCAGATTCATTTGTTCATCTGCACGTCCATACAGAGTATTCCATGCTCGATGGCGCTGCTCGTGTTGGGGATTTAGTCGCAGAAGTTGCTCGCCAAGAGATGCCAGCAATTGCAATGACAGATCATGGAAATGTTTTTGGTGCATTTGATTTCTACAAGCAGGCCACAAACGTTGGGGTCAAGCCAATCATCGGTATCGAAGCCTATGTAGCCCCAGAGTCGCGTCATGAAAAAAAGCGGGTGCAGTGGGCTAGCGGGGGAGACGATGATGTTTCGGGCGGTGGTGCTTACACCCACATGACAATCCTGGCCGAGAATAATCAAGGCCTGGCAAATCTATTTAGACTCTCATCTTTAGCATCTCTTGAAGGGTATTACTACAAACCCCGAATGGATCGAGAGCTCCTTTCTCGTTATGCAGATGGTTTGATCGCAACAACTGGCTGTCCCGGAGGAGAAATTCAAACCCGACTTCGAATGGGAAATTATCGGGAAGCGTTACGGGCGGCAAGTGATTACAGAGATATTTTCGGCGCACCTAATTTCTTCCTTGAGTTGATGGATCATGGAATCGAAATCGAAACTCGCGTCAGAGCAGATCTCCTTAAACTAGCCAAAGAACTCAATCTTCCGCTTCTTGCAACCAATGATCTGCATTACACCTTTGCAGAAGACGGCGCAGCCCATGAAGCCTTACTTTGCGTTCAGTCAGGTTCAACTCTTGCAGATCCAAAGAGATTTAAGTTTGATAACCACGAATTTTATGTCAAGACTGCTGCGCAGATGCGCGAGCTCTTCAAGGATATTCCTGAGTCTTGTGACAACACCTTGTTGATCGCAGAACGTTGCAATGTGACCTTGCGAGAGGGGGAGAACTTGCTTCCTCGCTTTGAAGTGCCACAGGGAGAAAGTGAAGATAGCTGGCTTCGTGCACTCTCTCACAAAGGATTAATGAATCGTCTGGGAGATCGTGTGAGACCAGATCATCTGCAACGCCTAGATTACGAACTCGATGTCATGATCAAAATGGGATTTCCTGGCTACTTCCTTGTTGTTGCAGATCTTTGTTCCCATGCACGTGAAGTAGGAATTCGAGTGGGACCTGGTCGAGGATCAGCAGCTGGCTCACTTGTGGCATATGCACTTGGAATTACTGGCCTTGATCCACTTGAACACGGACTTCTCTTTGAACGCTTTCTCAACCCTGAACGTATCTCGATGCCTGATATTGATCTGGACTTTGACGAGCGTCGTCGTTCAGAGATGATTCGTTACGCTACTGAAAAATACGGTGATGATCGAGTGGCGCAGATCATTACGTACGGAACAATTAAATCAAAGCAAGCCTTGAAAGATGCCACTCGCGTACTCGGCTATCCGTATGCAATAGGTGAAAAACTTACAAAGGCGCTGCCTCCTTCAGTTATGGGTAAAGACATCACTCTCGGCGGGGTCTTCGACAGACAAGATCCGCGACATGGAGAGGCTGGTGAATTCCGCACACTCTACGAAACTGATGTTGACTCCAAACGCGTAGTTGATCTAGCGAAAGGTCTAGAAGGCCTCAAGCGCCAATGGGGAGTGCATGCCGCTGGCGTGATTCTCTCTCGAGAGCCTCTATTGGATGTAATTCCAATTCATCGACGCGAAGCCGATGGCGCAATCATCACTCAATTTGATATGGGTGCATGCGAGGCTACTGGCCTTTTGAAGATGGATTTTTTGGGGCTGCGAAATCTTTCAGTCTTAGATGATGCACTCGATAACATAAAACTTAATCTGAATATCGATGTTGTACTGGAAGATCTTCCTCTGGCCGATCAAAAAACCTTTGAGCTGTTAAGTCGTGGAGATACTCTTGGAGTTTTCCAACTCGACGGTGGCCCCATGCGTGCTCTGCTACGCAGTATGTCTCCTGACTCATTTGCCGACATTTCAGCGGTTATCGCGCTCTACCGTCCTGGCCCTATGGGAGAGAACGCACACAATAACTACGCAGATCGAAAGAATGGCCGTAAGCCAGTTGAGGCAATACATCCAGAGCTTCGTGAACCCCTTGCTGAAATTCTCGGCGATACATATGGATTGATCGTCTATCAGGAACAAGTAATGGCGATTGCACAGAAAGTTGCAGGCTTTTCTCTTGGTCGCGCAGATCTTCTTCGAAAAGCGATGGGAAAGAAGAACAAAGAGATCCTTGACAAGGAGTACATCCCATTTGAAGCGGGTATGAAATCAAATGGCTTTGGCGATGCAGCAATTAAGAGACTCTGGGAAGTTCTTATTCCGTTCTCCGATTACGCCTTCAACCGGGCACACTCTGCCGGATATGGGGTTGTCTCTTTCTGGACGGCATATCTAAAGGCGAATTATCCAACTGAGTACATGGCGGCGCTACTAACAAGTGTGCGTGATGATAAAGACAAGTCAGCACTCTATCTTTCAGAGTGTCGACGTATGGGAATCAGTGTTCTTCCTCCAGATGTCAATGAATCTAATTCTGAATACACACCTCGAGGCAGGGACATCAGATTTGGTCTGGCAGCTATTAGAAATGTCGGCGAAGGAGTCGTCGCTTCGATAAAGACTGCTCGTGAAGCAAAAGGGGCATTCACCTCATTTGGCGATTTCTTAGCCAAGGTAGATGCCCAAGTGTGTAATAAAAAAACTATTGAATCTTTGATTAAAGCGGGCGCCTTTGATGACCTTCGTCATCATCGCAAAGGACTCGTCGCCGTTCATCTCACAGCAATTGATGCCGTCATCGAGAGCAAACGAGCAGAAGCAATTGGACAATTTGATCTCTTCGGTGATGTAGGTGGCTCTCAGATGAGTGGGCTTGAGATCGAAATTCCCGAAGGTGAATGGGATAAAGCAACACTCCTCGCCTTTGAAAGAGAGATGCTCGGGCTCTACGTCTCTGATCACCCACTTCTCGGAGTGGAGCACATACTTCGCTCCAACACGGATATGTCAATTAGTGCTCTTCTTGATGATGGGGGAGTTCAAGAAGGTTTTGTAACTATCGGTGGATTGATCACAGGGATTTCGCGCAAGGTTTCACGTCAAGGTTCATCGTGGGCGATTGTCACAGTTGAAGATCTCGAAGGCGCGCTAGAAGTTCTCTTCTTTGCTAACACATACAATCAATACGCTCTCACCCTTATTGAAGATCGCGTTGTCACCATTAGAGGTCGAGTGGATCGGCGAGAAGATCAAGTGCGATTTAGCGCATTTGAAATGTCGGCCCTTGACATCACTAGCGGTCCAGTCGGCCCATTGCTGATCTCGCTCCCAATCTCATCGTGTACGCCTCCGATTGTGGAGCGAATCAAGGAAATTCTGCGCTCTCACCCAGGTAAACGAGAAGTCCATCTACAAATCAATGATTCAGGTTCCAACACCATGATGAAAATTGACGCCCTTGTCACATCTTCTCCGAGTTTAAGCGCGGACCTCAAGACCGTTCTTGGCCCTGATTGTTTAGTGCGTAGCTAAGAACAGTAATTCATGCCTCATCGCGGGGGCGGCTCAAAGTAGACTAAGGCCATGATTCGCACTGTAGATCTCAGGAATCTCCGGCTGACAAAGGCGGGATATCAAGAGCGTCTGCCTCGCGCCACACTCGATATCAATCAGGCGATGGCTAGCGTTGAACCAATTTTAGCTCGCGTGAAGAGTGGAACAATTTCCGATCTTCTCGACCTTTCCCTGGAATTCGACGGAGTACGCCCGCAGTCACTGCGGGTCTCACAGAAGGATCTTGATAATTCCTTGGCAAAACTCGACCCTGCAATTCGCGCAGCTCTAGAGCTATCCATCGAACGTATTCGCACGGTTCATAATGATCAACGACGTGATGAACTGAGAACTACCGTTGTTGATGGCGGCAGCGTTACAGAGAGATGGATACCTGTCGATCGAGTTGGCCTCTACGTTCCGGGAGGGCGAGCTGTCTACCCGTCAAGTGTGATGATGAATGTGATTCCAGCACAAATTGCCCAAGTTCCAAGCATCGCTGTGGCATCACCACCCCAAAAAGAGTTTGGCGGTTTACCTCATCCAACAATTCTTGCAACGTGTGCACTTCTTGGAATTACTGAGGTCTATGCAATAGGAGGAGCGCAAGCAATTGCACTCTTTGCCTACGGTATGGAAGGCGTCTGCGAAAAATGTGATGTTGTCACAGGTCCTGGCAATATCTATGTTGCTGCAGCTAAGAGAGCGTTGCGAGGAATAATCGGTATTGACTCAGAAGCAGGCCCAACTGAGATTGCCATCTTGGCCGATGACAGCGCTGATCCAGTGCATGTTGCTGCAGATCTCATCAGTCAGGCCGAGCACGATGTAATCGCGGCCGCGGTGTTGATTACCGATTCACAAGAGCTAGCTCGTGATGTTGAGATTGAACTCAAGCGGCAAGTTCCACTTACCAAGCACGCAGATCGAATTAGTACGGCTCTTTCTGGTATTCAAAGTGCAATCGCTCTTGTAGATGACATCAATCAAGGCTTAGATGTAGTCAATGCATATGCTGCAGAACACCTTGAGATTCACACCCGAAATGCACGAGTAGATAGCGCGAAAGTTAGAAATGCTGGCGCAGTTTTTATTGGGTCGTTCACTCCAGTCTCACTCGGTGATTACTCTGCGGGTTCAAATCACGTTCTGCCTACTGGGGGATGCGCATGTCACAGCAGCGGTCTTTCCGTAGCAACATTCTTACGCGGGTTGCATTTCATCGAGTATGACGAGAAAGCTTTTCGCGATATTGCCCAAACTGTGATCACGTTGGCTGAGGCAGAAGATCTTCCTGCGCATGGTCAGGCGATGAGTGTCAGATTGGATCAGCCATGACAGATGCGACGTGGCCAACATGGTTACCTCTTCGTCCAAGCCTTGCGCCGTTATCACCATATGGCGCACCTCAAGTCGAAGCAGAAGCAGCGCTGAACACTAACGAGAACCCATTCTCGTTATCTCCTGCACTGAGTGATGCCATTGCTAAAAGAATTTCGGCGGTGGCTCCTACTCTTAATCGATATCCCGATCGTGATGCTCTGAACTTACGCTCTGCCCTTGCTACTTATATCAACGAACAGTCAGCGACAGACTTCACTGCTTCGCAGATCTGGGTTGCAAACGGTAGCAATGAAATTATTCAATCTTTATTCCTGGCATGTGGCGGTCGAGGTGCTATCGGATTTCTGCCCTCATATTCGATGCACCCGCTCATCGCAAAGGTGACGTCAACAGATTGGATTGACGGTAAGCGTGAGAGTGATTTTTCACTTGATATTGATAGCGCGCTTAACCAAATTCAAAAGAATTCGCAAGGACTCACTTTTCTGACTACTCCAAATAATCCCACTGGTGAAGCGATCAAGCTAAGTGATATCGAGAGAATTGCGCAAAAGGTTGATGGTTTGCTTGTTGTTGATGAAGCCTATGCCGAGTTTTCAGATGAAAAATCTGCCGTCACGCTAATTGCACAATACCCCCATGTGGTTGTGATTCGAACTATGAGCAAAGCTTTTTCCTTTGCGGGGGCCAGAGTGGGATATCTGGTTGCACACCCATCTGTGATTGATGCCATGTTGTTAGTGCGCTTGCCATATCACCTGAGCACCCTGACCCAAAGTGCCGCCCTCGTCGCACTTGAGTTTAAGGATGAACTGCTCTCAGGTGTGAGAGAACTCAAATCTCAACGAGATCGCGTGTGTGTAGCACTCACGGAGATGGGTTTAACAGTTCTTCCGAGCCAGGCGAACTTCCTGCTCTTTACTGGCTTTTCGCTGAGTTCACATGAGCTTTGGAAATTAATGCTGGATCGCGGAATATTGATTCGAGATGTGGGATTATCGGGTTATCTACGCACAACAATCGGCACCGCCGAAGAGAATAAGAAGTTTCTTAGCGCGCTACAGGAATGCCTAGTGAAGGAGAGAGCATGAGAACAGCACGAGTAGAACGAAAAACTAAAGAGTCACACGTTCTTGTAGAGATTAATCTTGACGGTAGTGGCCAGATCAATGTGGATACGAGCGTGCCTTTCTTTGATCACATGCTTTCGCAATTGGGTAAACACTCAGGATTTGACCTGACAGTAAAGACTGATGGCGATGTTGATGTTGATTCGCACCACACAGTTGAAGATACGTCCCTAGCTTTTGGACAGGCACTTCGTGAAGCCCTAGGAGATAAAAGTGGCATTCGTCGCTTCGGTGATGCCATGGTCCCTCTCGACGAAGTATTGGTACAGGCAGCGGTAGATCTTTCAGGTCGCCCCTACCTCGTACATCGCCAGCCTGAAATTGTTGAGTTGATCGGGACATTCGACACCACTCTTGGTAAGCATATTTGGGAATCAATCGTCGCAGAAGCTCGCATAGCGTTGCACATTCGCGTACTCGAAGGACGTAACGCACACCATGTTTTTGAAGCACAATTCAAGGCTGTTGCTCGGGCACTTCGTGATGCGGTTGCAATTGATGATCGAGTCTCTGGTATTCCTTCGACAAAAGGTTCACTCTAATTTCAACAATTGCAATTCTTGATTACGGTTCTGGAAATGTGAGATCGGCGGTAAGAGCCTTTGAAACATCTGGTCTTACAGTTGTTCTTACATCCGATCCCAAAGTTGCACGAGAAGCTACCGGTCTGGTCGTTCCAGGGGTAGGAGCCTTCGCAGCATGTATGGATGGATTAAGACAAGTCGGTGCGCCCGAAATAATTTCAGCGCGATACGCCGATCAGAGACCGACCCTAGGAATCTGTATAGGTATGCAAATTCTCTTCTCTGACAGCAATGAGAACGGCCAACATCAAGGTGTTGGTGTGTGGAGATCCTCTGTCCGGAAATTAGAAGCACCGATTCTTCCTCATATGGGATGGAATTCAGTAGAGCCAGCAAGTGGCTCGAGATTATTTCAAGGCGTTGAAGGTGAATCTTTTTATTTTGTTCACTCATATGCAGCGCGAGATTCCAGTGCAGGTCTACTGACATATGCAACCCATGGCCAAAGATTTGTAGCCGCAGTAGAAGATGGAGCACTCAGTGCAACTCAGTTTCACCCGGAAAAGTCAGGACGAGCGGGCCTGGCGCTGATTAAGAATTGGAGCAAGACGCTATGAGTTTTCTTGAACTTTTGCCAGCAGTTGATGTCAAAGATGGTCGTGCGGTACGACTAGTACAAGGTGAACTTTCGCAAGAGAGTATTTATGGCTCCCCACTTGACGTTGCCTTAGATTTTCAAAAATCTGGGGCAGAGTGGATTCATTTAGTTGACCTTGATGCAGCTTTCGGGCGCGGTGAAAATACTGAACTTCTTGCAGAGGTAGTTGGCAGACTGGATATTGATGTGGAACTTTCAGGAGGAATTAGAGATAACGCCACTCTTGAACGTGCCCTTGCAACGGGTTGTCGTCGCGTGAACCTCGGCACTGCGGCGTTGGAAAATCCCGAGTGGACTTCGCACGTGATTGCACAATATGGAGATCGAATTGCAGTAGGCCTAGATGTTCGTGGACATATTTTGGCAGCGCGAGGATGGACGCAAGAAGGCGGTGACCTCTTTGAAACAATCGCCCGTCTTGAAGCAGATGGTTGCGCGCGATACATCGTCACCGATGTCACCAAGGACGGAACTTTGCAGGGGCCAAACCTCACTTTGTTGCAAGAGGTATGCGCTGTAACAAAAAAGCCCGTCGTTGCAAGTGGCGGTATTTCAAGCCTTGCTGATATCTCAGCGCTATCTGCATTACGAGAAATCGGAGTTGAAGGCGCTATCGTTGGTAAGGCACTCTATGCAGGAGCTTTCACACTCGAGCAAGCACTTGAAGTGACACGATCATGACTCTTGCAACACGAATCATTGCCTGTCTGGATGTAGATAATGGTCGAGTAGTAAAGGGTGTTAACTTTACCGATCTCATCGATGCTGGAGATCCGGTTGAGATGGCCGCACTGTACGGCTCTGAAGGAATTGATGAGCTTACCTTCTTAGATATCTCAGCTAGCGTTGCTAATCGCGAAACCACATACGACGTTGTCGCACGAACCGCAGAACAAGTATTCATTCCCTTAACCGTGGGCGGTGGCGTGAGAACCGTCGATGATGTAGACAGATTACTTCGAGCTGGTGCGGACAAAGTTTCGGTAAACACAGCAGCAATTGCACGGCCAGAACTTATTTCAGAGATCTCAGATCGATTCGGTAATCAAGTCTTGGTTCTGTCAGTCGACGCACGGAGAGCTCGCACACCGTCGGGTTTTGAAGTGACAACTCATGGCGGGCGAACAAGTGCCGGGCTTGATGCATTGTCGTGGATCGAAGAAGCAACAAAACGCGGAATCGGCGAAGTGCTTCTCAACTCGATGGATGCAGATGGAACACGTTCAGGATATGACATTGGGATGATCACTCGAATTCGACAGATCTCTTCCTTGCCATTGATCGCTAGCGGTGGGGCTGGATCCCTGGAAGATTTCGCCGCAGCTATTGAGGCTGGTGCTGACGCACTGCTCGCGGCAAGCGTTTTTCACTTCGGAATACACCGCATTACAGATGTAAAGAGGTATCTCTCTGAGCATGGATATCCCGTGCGCATGAGCTCCTCAGTTTGAGGCACAATTAGCCTGTGAGCATCACATTATCGCCAGCAATTGTGGAACTTCTTAAAGATCCTACAGCGCTGGTTCCGGCGATCGCCCAAGACAGCCTTTCGGGTGAAGTCTTGATGCTGGCATATGTGAATACCGAATCTCTGGCCCTGACAATCGAATCAGGATTTGCCACTTACTTCAGTCGCTCCCGAAACCAATTGTGGAGAAAAGGTGAGACCTCTGGTCACCTACAAAAAATTGTTTCGATCGCTCTTGATTGCGACGGAGATGCAATTCTCCTGCAGGTGATTCAAGATGGATCTGCCTGTCATACAGGCGAGTTCACATGCTTTCATCGAGAAATCTTTCCTTCGGAGAAATCTCAAGACGGTGAGACTGCAGAATGAATTTAGAAGAATTCCGCGAGTACGCTCGAGATTTTAATGTCATTCCTGTCTATAGAAAGTTATTGGCAGATGGAGAGACTCCACTAGGGGTCTATAGAAAACTTACTGGAGCATCTTCCAGCTCATTTCTTTTGGAGTCCGCCGAGCACGGGGGAGTGTGGTCGCGCTACTCATTTATCGGTGCGCACTCCCAGGCAACATTGACCGAAATTGATGGCTTGGCCCAATGGATTGGGGTTGCTCCTGCTGGTGCACCCCGTGGAATTGATCCGCTGGAAGCACTTCGACTTTCGGCATCCCATCTTCGTTCACCGAAAATTAAAGGGCTACCACCACTTACGGGTGGACTTGTCGGATACATGGGCTATGACAGCGTCCGACGTTTAGAAAAGCTACCTAACATTTCCGTGAAAGATATTCCCCTACCTGAAATTGCATTTATGTTGACAAGTGATTTAGCCGTCATGGATCACGCAGAGGGAAGCATTACTTTGATCGCCAATGCCATTAATTGGGATGGCAGCAATGAGCGAATTGACGAGGCATTTATCGATGCAACAGCAAGGCTTGATCGGATGCAGAGTCAGTTAAAGGCTGCGATCGCGGGGGATATCGCTGAAATTCCACAGTCGTCTGAACCAATTTTTGAGAGAAATATGAGTGAAGGCGATTACATTTCCAAGGTTAAGCGCGCAAAGGAAGAGATTCTTTCAGGCGAAGCTTTTCAGATTGTTCTCTCGCAGCGTTTTTCCATGGAGTGCAGCGCTGAGGCAATTGATGTCTATCGCATGCTGCGCCTGCGCAACCCTTCTCCGTACATGTATCTCTTTAGATTTGAATCCGGAGTAGATGTCGTTGGTTCATCTCCTGAAGCGTTGGTGAAGGTTACCGATGGAGAAGTGATGGTGCATCCGATTGCAGGAACTCGAAAGCGCTCTCAATCACCTGAAGAAGACGCACGGCTAGGCGAGGAACTTTTGGCCGACCCCAAAGAGCGCGCAGAACACCTCATGCTAGTTGATCTTGGACGCAATGACTTAGGTCGCATCTGTACACCAGGGTCAGTTGAAGTAGTCGATTTTATGAGCGTTGAAAGATATTCCCATGTGATGCACATTGTCTCAACAGTGACAGGAAAATTGGCGACAGAAAAATCGGCTGTCGATGCACTCTATGCAACTTTCCCGGCTGGAACTCTCTCAGGTGCGCCAAAGCCTCGTGCAATGGAGATTATCGAAGAGCTTGAGCCACATCGCCGTGGTCTTTATGGTGGCGCTATCGGATATCTGGATTTCACAGGAAATGTAGATACCTGCATCGCAATTCGCACTGCACTCATCTATCAAGGTCGTGCATATGTTCAGGCCGGGGCAGGTGTTGTTGCCGATTCAGTTCCTGAATCTGAGAATCAAGAGTGTATAAACAAGGCAGCTGCAGTTTTAGGCGCAATTGGCGCTGCGCAAGCAATGGTGAGTAAGAAATGATTGATCTTCTGCCGGTTGCAATCAGCGCCATCGTTGTATCTTTCCTTGTTGTTCTCATCAGCAAGCAGTTTTCTCTATCGTCGAGATACGAGCGCAAGCCCAGAACTCGATCGGTGTGGAGCGCACAAGATCATGGAATTGATCCAACAGATGAGGCTAACAATGAGCGTTCTTGACTCGATAATCGAGGGTGTCAGGCAAGATTTAGCAGCACGAAGAATGCCGCTTCATGATCTGCAAGAAAAACTTGAGAACGCACCCGCGCCAATTGATCCTCACGCAAGCCTTCGTGGTGATCTCATATCTGTGATTGCAGAAGTGAAGCGATCCTCACCAAGCAAAGGGGTACTGGCAGATATTGCAGACCCTGCTTCACTTGCAGGTTCTTACGAAGAGGCTGGAGCAAGCATCATTAGCGTGCTCACCGAGAAGCGTAGATTTGGTGGATCACTTGAAGATTTAACTGCAGTGCGTTCTGCAGTGAGGATCCCAATCTTACGAAAAGATTTTATGGTCGATGAGTATCAGTTTTATGAGGCGCGTGCCTACGGCGCAGATGTAGTTCTTCTTATTGTTGCTGCGTTATCCACTCATCAACTCAAGGATTATTATGAAATGGCTACAGAGTTGGGTATGGCGAGTCTGATAGAGGTTCATACTCATGATGAGCTCGAGCGAGCCATGGAGATCGAGCCACGCATCATCGGAATTAATTCTAGAAATCTCAAAACACTCGAAGTGGATCAAGGAGCTTTTGCCCAGCTACTCCCAGAGATTCCAGAGACAATCATTAGGGTGGCAGAGTCCGGAATATCCACGCGAGGCGAGGTAGAGAGTGCGCAATCCCATGGCGCAGATGCAATTCTGGTAGGTGAAGCACTGGTTCGCGCTGGAGACCCACTTTCTGCACTGCGCACCCTGCGCGGTCTCTAGTACCCTCAACCCCATGACAACTCAGGCAGAGAAAATCATCGGCCACTTCGGTCCATACGGGGGGCGTTTTGTTCCCGAGGCCCTCATTGGAGCGCTGGAAGAGTTAGAGCAAGCACATATTGCGGCTGCGACAGATCCTGCATTTATTGCCGAACTTGATCACCTACATCGCACATACACAGGAAGACCAAGCATTATCACCGAGGCACCACGATTTGCTGAGCATGCAGGTGGTGCGCGCATTCTTCTCAAGCGCGAGGATCTCAATCACACCGGCTCACATAAGATCAATAATGTATTGGGTCAAGCACTTTTAACTAAGCGTATGGGCAAAAAGCGCATCATTGCAGAAACTGGCGCCGGCCAACATGGTGTTGCATCTGCAACTGCTGCAGCGCTCATGGGTCTTGAGTGTGTGGTTTATATGGGCGAAGAAGATACAAAGCGCCAAGCACTTAACGTCGCACGAATGAAACTCCTAGGTGCAGAAGTTGTCCCTGTTACCAGTGGCTCTCGTACTTTGAAAGATGCAATCAATGAAGCGATGCGGGATTGGGTAACTAATGTTGAGTCAACACATTATCTTCTCGGAACCGTTGCCGGCCCTCATCCATTTCCAACGATGGTGCGGGATTTTCATCGCATTATTGGAGTTGAAGCTCGCGCACAAGTTCTTGAACTCACGGGTAAACTTCCCGATGCAGTCCTAGCATGTGTAGGCGGCGGATCAAATGCTATTGGAATTTTTCATCCCTTTATCGATGACGTCAACGTTGCACTGATTGGCCTTGAAGCAGGAGGAGACGGAGTCTCTACCGGACGCCACGCAGCAACAATTTCAGGCGGATCACCGGGAGTTCTGCACGGAACTCGCTCATACGTTCTGCAAGATGAAAACGGACAGACTGTTGAATCTCATTCAATTTCAGCCGGGCTTGATTATCCAGGCGTTGGTCCTGAGCACGCATTTCTTCACGATATTGGTCGAGCGCAGTATCGCGCGATTACCGATGCAGAGGCGATGCATGCATTTGCTCTTCTTTGCAAAACTGAAGGAATCATTCCTGCGATTGAAACCGCTCACGCTCTAGCCGGTGCGATGCAAGTTGGACTGGAGATGGGTCCATCTGCAACTCTCCTGATTAATCTTTCCGGACGTGGTGATAAGGATGTTTCAACTGCAGCTGAATACTTCGGAATAAAGCTCTAAAGTGTTATTGGATACGGGGCTAGATCAAGTTCTTGCTCGAGCAAAGAGTGAAAATAGAGCCGCGCTTATTGCATATATTCCCGCAGGATTTCCAAGTCACGAGGGCTGCAAGAAAGTAATCGCCGCCTTCGCCGCCGGTGGAGTCGACGCCATAGAAATTGGATTTCCATATAGTGATCCGGTTATGGATGGTCCAACGATTCAAGCTGCGGCGGTGCAGTCCTTGAGCCAAGGAACGGGCGCGAAAGAGGTATTTGAATCACTCAAATGTGCAACAGATCTTGGAGTCCCTGCAGTTGTTATGACGTACTGGAATCCAATTGAACGTTACGGCGTTGAGAATTTTGCAGAGTCAATTGCTGCCAATGGGGGATCAGGTGTAATCACTCCAGATCTCACTGTTGAAGAATCAAGTGCTTGGATTGCCGCCACCGATCGTCATAAAATCAATCGAATTTATGTTGTTGCACCAAGTACTTCGGATAAGCGATTGCCATTTGTCACCGAATCTTGTGGTGGATTTATCTATGCAGCAAGCCTGATGGGTGTGACTGGCACGCGTTCAAGCGTTTCCTCATCGGCTGCCGATCTCGTCGCCCGAATTCGAACAACGACAAAGACCCCGGTAAGTGTTGGACTTGGAGTTTCAACGAGAGAGCACGCCCGATCAGTCGCAGCGTACGCAGATGGCGTGATTGTCGGCTCAGCCTTTATCAATGTCCTATTGGAAGCAACCGATGAAGAATCTGGCCTCAGGGCGGTACAAGAGCTAGCTGAGCAGTTGGCAATAGGAGTACGTGAGGGTCGATGAAGGTGTTATCGATCTCTCCCAGGATTTTCAAGTACCCTTATGGAGAATTTTCTCTCGAAGAGCATTCCACAGTACATCTAACAAGCGAGGAACAATGATGAGCAAAGTAAAGAATAACTCTGTAAAAACCCAAGGCGGCGACCCATTCACACGCTGGCTTGTCATCGGCATGGTTGCACTCGTTCTTGCAGTGGGAACCTTCTTTTTTCTCACAAGCGAGAAGAAAGAAAGTAACGCTTCGCTCGTAGCTCTCGAGTCATTTTCTCCTATTGGAGACGTTCCAGCCACTGTGGATCCAGCTCAGGGAGATGGCATTGTCTTTAACGCGGGGCTGCCATTGCGTATTAATGTATTTGAAGATTTCCAATGCCCTATTTGTAAACTTTTTGAGGACCCAATCGGTGGATATCTCACATCACTGATTACTGAGAAGAAGGCAGAAGTTGTTTTTCACCCATTGTCATTCCTCGGTAATGGTCAGAAAGATGATGAATCTATCGGTGCGGCTAATGCCGCATATTGCGCCGTTGACGAAGGTAAGTTCCTAGATCTCCATAAAGCGCTCTATGACGTTCAATCGAGTGTTGAAAATTCCGGATTCCTCAGTGACGATACCTTGATCGCCATTGGAGAGAAAGTCGGAATCTCTTCTCAATCCTTCTCTGACTGCGTGAAGAATAAATCTAAGCTAGTTAATGTCGCTGCAGCGATGGAGTCAATGGATCGCTATAAGGTAACTGGTACTCCAACAACGTTGATTAATGGAGAAGTCTGGAATCGACAGAATCCCACCTTTGATGTCAATGAGTTTAGAACCGCGGTTGAAGCGGCTGTAAAGTAGCTCGAGAGTGATATCTCGAAACTTTGCTCGTTCAATCCCTTCACCTAGTTCGTCCTACCTCGAATTAGGTCCAATTACTCTGCACTTTTATGCCCTCTGCATCATCGCTGGAATTGCAGTTGCAGTGTGGTTGGGCGATAAACGCCTTCGTGCGATCAATCCAGAGTTAAAGTCAGTTGTTGCAGATGTTGCTTTTTTTGCCGTGCCATCAGGAATTATTGGTGGACGCATTTATCACGTGATTTCTGCACCTTCGGATTACTTTGGAAGAGGCAGTAACTTTCTTGATGCCTTCGCAATTTGGAAAGGCGGTCTTGGAATTTGGGGCGCTATTTCACTCGGTGCGGTGGGGGCATATTTTGGCTACAAACGCGCAAAAGTCTCTCACCCTGAGATTGATTTCCCATCCTTCCCGCAATTGCTAGATGCGCTTGCTCCCGGAATTCTGTTGGCTCAAGCTATTGGTCGAATTGGTAATTGGTTTAACATCGAACTCTTTGGGGCACCTGTGCAAGGGTGGTGGGCTCTTGAAGTACCTCTTGCATCCCGGCCTCGCGGCTACACGGAATTTGAAACTTTTCATCCGACCTTTGCGTATGAAGCAATCTGGTGTCTTCTGATTGCTATTCTTTTAATGACTTTCACATCACGACTTCAGCGAGGACAGACTTTCGCTCTCTATATCGCCTTGTATTGCGGGGGACGTTTCTTCATCGAAGGTGTTCGGATCGACTCTGCCAATGAATTCTTCGGGCTGCGCCAGAACGAGTGGGTGAGCGTAGTAATAGGACTCGCCGCACTTGCAATCTTCGTCAAATTAAAGAAAAAGAGTTCAAAGATTTAATCCCTCGGGTACCCTTGCTCGCATGGGATTAGAGGATGTCTATCAGAGAAATCGTCACCACCGCACTCATCGTGCTGGTTGGTTGCGTGCAGCCGTCCTCGGCGCAAATGATGGAATTGTTTCAACAGCAAGCTTGATGATCGGTGTCACTGCAGCCACTCCAGATGAAAGTGGTTTTATTGTTACTGCGGGAGTTGCAGGAATTGTTGCAGGTGCAATGTCGATGGCCGTAGGAGAATATGTCTCAGTTCGTTCACAAAATGATGTGGAAGATTCTGATCGACATTTAGAGATTGAACATTTAGCGATAGATCCCGAAGGGGAGCTGCTTGAATTAACAGAGATCTACATTGAGCGAGGCCTCACACCAGAGTTGGCTAAGCAAGTTGCTCAGCAGATGCACGATCGCGATCCGCTAGAAGCGCATCTTCGCGATGAGTTAGGACAGACGCCTCATAGCAAGGCTCGCCCCATGCAAGCCGCTGTGGCATCTGCTGCCAGTTTTACATTAGGAGGGCTCGTCCCATTCGTTGGCGTTTTTGCGCCAACACCAGGTGCGATTGCTCTGAGCATTGTTGGATTTGCCCTCATTGGTCTTCTCTTTACTGGTATTACCAGCGCAAAGATCGCTGGAAAATCAGTTCTTGGCCCCACTGTCAGAGTGCTCATCGGAGGCTCCCTCGGCATGGCGGTAACTGCCGGGATAGGGCGACTCTTTTACATCAGCCTCGGCTAGGTACTCGGAGCGCTTGATCTACCATCCTTGCCCTCGAGTTGATATCCTTTTCGTCGGGTCAGCGTTGTCCCGTTGATGTAACGGAACACGACAACAGGGGATAGATCTCATGGCTCTTCCATCCACATTTCCAGCAGCGCAAGGGTTATATAACCCTGCAAACGAACATGATGCCTGCGGTGTTGCCATGGTTGCCACACTTAACAAAATTGCAACCCATGAAATTGTCGCGCAAGCCCTCACCGCACTTCGCAACCTCGAACATCGTGGTGCAGCCGGCGCCGAACCCGATAGCGGTGATGGTGCAGGAATCCTTATTCGTATCCCAGATGCCTTTTATCGCGCAGTTACATCATTTGAACTTCCTCCAGAAGGAAGTTATGCAACCGGAATTGCATTTATTCAAGAAGGATTTGATCCAACTCCACTAATTCAGACTCTGGCAAAGAAAGAAAATCTCATTGTCATTGGCTGGCGTGATTTGCCCGTTAATCCAGTTTCTGTGGGTGCAACGGCGAAATCAGTCATGCCAATCTTTAAGCAGCTTTTTGTTAAATCAGCCACTGGAGAAAATGGAATCGCTCTTGATCGAATTGCCTTTGCTCTTCGAAAGCAAGCCGAGCACCAAGGGGAAATCTACTTTCCATCGTTCTCATCTCAGACAATTGTCTATAAAGGAATGCTCACAACTGGCCAGCTAGAAGAATTCTTCCCAGATCTCAGCGACGAGCGTGTTGTTTCACCTTTAGCACTTGTTCACTCACGATTTTCTACCAATACATTTCCATCATGGCCGTTAGCGCACCCATATCGTTTCATCGCGCACAATGGAGAAATCAATACCGTTAAGGGAAATCGAAACTGGATGCGTGCTCGCGAATCGCTGCTCGCTAGCGATCTGATTCCTGGAGATCTATCTCGCCTCTACCCAATTGTTGAGATGTCTGGAAGTGATTCAGCATCCTTTGATGAAGTGCTAGAACTTTTATATCTCGGTGGCCGTTCATTGCCTCATGCGGTATTGATGATGATCCCGGAAGCGTGGGAAAATCACGCAACGATGTCGAAGAAGCGTCGTGATTTCTATGCGTTCCACTCATCATTAATGGAGCCATGGGATGGACCGGCATGTGTGACATTTACAGATGGCAATCAGGTAGGCGCCGTACTTGATCGCAATGGTCTGCGCCCTTCTCGATTCTGGGTAACGCGTGATGGACTTGTAGTGCTTGCCTCTGAATCCGGAGTTCTTGATTTTCCAGCGGACTCCATTGTTCGTAAAGGTCGGCTACAACCAGGAAAGATGTTCTTAGTTGATATCAATGCTGGTCGGATCATTGAAGACGATGAGATCAAGGATTCATTGGCCGATGCAGCACCATACGGAAAATGGGTCGAAGATGGTTTGGTAAAACTTACTGATCTGCCAGCACGTGAGCACATCATCTATCCGCACTCATCTGTGCTTCGACGTCAGAGGGCATTTGGATATACCGAAGAAGAGCTCCGCATGATCATCACGCCGATGGCAAAGGGCGGGGGAGAGGCGCTAGGTTCCATGGGAACCGATACCCCGATCGCGGCGCTATCAAATAAACCGCGAGTTCTCTTTGACTACTTCACTCAACTCTTTGCACAAGTAACTAATCCACCTCTCGATGCAATTCGCGAAGAGCTCGTCACAAGCCTGGCAGGTTCAATTGGCCCAGAGCACAATCTTCTTGATCCTGGCCCAGAATCATGTCGGCAAATTAGCCTTCCATTTCCTGTAATTGATAACGATGAGCTTGCCAAAATCATCAATGTAAATGCTGATGAAGATTATCCAGATCTTCAGTCATATGTCGTCCGAGGTCTTTTCCCTGTTTCAGGCGATGGAAACACTCTGCGTATGAGACTTGAGGAAATTAAGGCTGAGGTAAGTAAAGCCATCGCTGATGGAGCACGAATTATTGTTCTTTCTGATCGAAATGGCGATGCTGAAGACACACCAATTCCATCACTATTGCTGACAGCGGCAGTGCATCATCATCTTATTCGCGAGAAAACTCGAACCAAGGTAGGCCTTGTTGTTGAGGCAGGCGATGTTCGCGAGGTACACCATGTCGCTCTTCTGGTTGGTTATGGCGCTGCTGCGGTAAACCCATATCTTGCGATGGAGAGCGCGGAGGATCTTGTAATTCAAGGAGTGATTACAGGAATTACTCCCGAGAAAGCAGTAAATAACATCATCAAGGCGCTCGGAAAAGGTGTCCTCAAGGTCATGTCAAAGATGGGTATCTCAACCATCGCTTCATATACAGGAGCACAAGTCTTTGAAGCAATTGGTATCGCCCAAGATGTTGTAGATGAATTTTTTGTTGGTACAACCTCTCGGTTAGGGGGTGTAGATCTTGATGTGATTGCCGAAGAAACCATTAAGCGTCACCACATTGCTTATCCTCCGGGCGGTGAAGTGCCCGGCACTAAGAGACTTCCCATCGGCGGTGAATACCAATGGCGCAGAGATGGCGAACCACACCTATTTAACCCAGAGACTGTATTTACCTTGCAGCATGCCACTCGCTCTAAGCGCTACGACGTTTTCAAGCGTTACACAAGTGCGGTAGATGAGCAGAGCAAGGCGCTCATGACACTACGTGGACTCTTTGCTTTTAATACATCATCACGAACACCTATTTCAATAGAAGAAGTTGAATCCGTTGCGGATATTGTTAAACGCTTTTCAACTGGCGCGATGTCATATGGCTCCATCTCGCAAGAGGCGCACGAGACGCTAGCAATTGCGATGAATCGATTGGGTGGCAAATCAAATACAGGTGAAGGTGGAGAAGATTCGTCTCGTCTTATCCCTGAAGCTAATGGAGATTCGAAGCGAAGTGCGATTAAACAGGTTGCCTCTGGCCGCTTCGGTGTAACAAGTGAATATCTTGTTAATGCCGATGACATACAAATCAAGATCGCTCAAGGTGCTAAACCTGGAGAAGGCGGACAACTCCCTGGAAACAAGGTATATCCATGGATCGCAAAGGTTCGCTACTCAACCCCTGGTGTGGGATTAATTTCACCACCACCTCATCACGATATTTACTCGATCGAAGATCTGGCTCAACTTATTCATGATCTTAAGAACGCGAATAAAAATGCCCGTATCCACGTAAAACTTGTGGCCGAGGTTGGCGTGGGAACGGTTGCAGCAGGAGTATCAAAGGCGCACGCAGATGTAGTCCTTATTTCAGGACATGACGGTGGAACTGGAGCTTCACCGCTCACATCACTCAAGCATGCTGGTGCTCCATGGGAGCTTGGTTTAGCTGAAACACAACAGACTCTGCTACTTAATGGGTTACGAGATCGAATTGTCGTACAAGCAGATGGCCAGATGAAGACAGGTCGCGATATTGTGATCGCCGCGCTGCTGGGTGCTGAAGAATATGGTTTTGCAACTGCACCACTTGTGGTTTCAGGGTGCGTAATGATGCGTGTCTGTCATTTAGATACGTGTCCAGTTGGAGTTGCCACACAAAACCCAGAATTACGTAAGCGCTTCACCGGAAAGCCTGAATTCGTCGAAACCTTCTTTGAGTACATCGCGGAGGAAGTTCGTGAAATTCTCGCATCTCTGGGTTTCAAGACGCTGCAAGAAGCAATTGGTCATGTTGAATTTCTTGATACCAAGAACGCGGTTGATCACTGGAAGGCAAGCGGGCTAGATCTCTCTCCCCTTCTTGCTAGACCTGATGTAGAGAGCGCGCTCTACCAAGTAACAACACAAGATCATGGCCTAGAAAATGCGCTGGATAATCAATTAATCAGCCAGGCTCAACCAGCACTTACATCTGGGGCAGCTGTATCCATTTCTTCAACAGTGCGAAATGTGAATCGCACTGTTGGAACAATGCTTGGTGCTGAAATCACTCGTCGCTACGGTGGAAAAGGCCTTCCAAACGACACGGTACAGGTCACGCTTCGAGGTTCTGCCGGACAATCACTTGGCGCATTTATTCCATCAGGTCTCACATTAAGACTTTTTGGAGACTCAAATGATTATGTAGGTAAGGGAATTTCGGGCGGACGCATCATCCTCCGACCAGATGAGGCTGCAACTTTCAACTCACATGAAAATGTGATTGCGGGAAATGTTATCGCCTACGGAGCCACGTCCGGTGAAATCTTTATCAGTGGAATAGTCGGTGAGCGGTTCTGTGTTCGAAACTCTGGAGCTACGGCAGTTGTAGAGGGAATTGGCGATCATGGCTGTGAATATATGACTGGTGGCACCGTTGTTGTCCTTGGCGCCACTGGACGAAATTTTGCTGCAGGCATGTCTGGTGGACGAGCGTTTGTTCTTGATCTCAACGCCGATTTGGTTAATAAAGATATGGTTGATGTTCTTGCAGTCCCGGCCGACCAACGAGAAATCTTGAAAGAGATTATCTCCCGATTCTTTAACGAGACAGAGTCTCAGGTTGCTGGCAATCTTCTACTTGATTGGGATAACTCAGTTGGGCGAATCTCACTAGTGATGCCACGTGATTATGCACGCGTCCTTGCTGCGATGGAGAAGGCTACGCGTGAAGGTTTACCGATTGACCAATATGTGATGGAGGTTGCTGCAAATGGCTGATCCAAAGGGTTTTATGACAACTCCGCGTGAGCTTCCGAAGCGACGCCCTGTTGATGTTCGTATCAAAGATTGGCAAGAGGTATATGAGCCACAGAGCCTTGAGCACCTGCAAAAGCAGGCTGGCCGCTGTATGGATTGTGGTATTCCGTTCTGTCACTCAGGATGCCCACTTGGCAATCTTATTCCTGAGTGGAATGACTTGATGTGGCGTGGAGATAAGACTGAAGCGATAGCCCGATTGCATGCAACTAATAACTTCCCAGAATTTACTGGCCGACTATGTCCTGCTCCTTGCGAGACTGCATGCGTTGTAGCAATCAACGCTGATGCTGTAACGATTAAGCAAGTTGAACTTCGCACCATTGAAGAAGCCTTCGGTTCAGGCGATGTAAAACCGTTGCCACCAGATCGCATTACAGGAAAGACGGTTGCTGTAATTGGGTCGGGGCCAGCAGGACTTGCCGCAGCGCAACAGCTCACTCGTGCAGGACATACGGTCGTTGTTTACGAACGGGCGGACAAGATCGGTGGCCTTCTTCGCTACGGCATTCCCGAATTTAAGATGGAGAAAAACATTATCGACCGACGCCTTGCGCAGATGGAAAAGGAAGGAACTCGTTTCCGAACTGGAATTAATGTGGGTGTTGATATTACCGGTTCTGAACTGCGTCAGAAATACGACGCTGTTGTTCTTGCACTCGGTGCTACCCAATGGCGCGACCTACCGATTAAGGGACGTGAAAATAAAGGAATCTATCAAGCGATGGAGTTCTTGCCGTGGGGGAATAAGCAAGCCCTTGGAGAAGTAACAAATCCTGAAATCAATGTTGCCGGAAAACATGTCGTGATCTTGGGTGGGGGAGACACCGGAGCTGATTGCCTTGGAACTTCAGTTCGTCAAGGAGCGGCGAGTGTGACGCAATTAGAAATTATGCCGCGACCATCTGATGAGCGTCCGGATGCACAGCCGTGGCCTATGTACCCAATGATTTATCGCGTCTCGAGTGCACATGAAGAACTTGATCAAAGAGTATTTGCCGTTAGTACAGAAGAATTTATCGGTGACGGTAAAGGAAATCTTAAAGCGCTAAAAATTGTTGAGACCGAACTCGTTAATGGAAAGTTTCAGCCTGTTCCAGGTTCTGAAAAAGAACTTCCTTGCGACTTTGCTTTTCTGGCTATGGGTTTTACAGGAACCCAAAGCACGCCACTTTTCGAGCAACTAGAGGTTGACCTAGACGAGCGCACCAACGTCAAGCGTGATGACACTTATCAGGCAACCACAGAAGGTGTATTCGTTGCCGGTGATGTAGGTCGCGGACAGTCACTTATCGTCTGGGCAATTGCCGAAGGTCGTAGCGCTGCAGCATCGGTGGATATTTATCTTGAAGGAGAGACGCAGTTGCCATCTCCTATCGAGCCAACTGCGCGACCACTTATGGTCTAGATCCAAAAGTAGGAAGAGTGCTGCGGACTCGTTGGCATTCATCAATGATAGATAGGATCTCAGTATGCGTCGCGCGAAGATAGTTTGCACATTAGGGCCAGCTGTAGATTCACCCGAGAAGATAGCGGAGCTGATTGCAGCGGGTATGAATATGGCTCGACTTAATCTCTCACATGGAGAGCATAAACAGCACCAGAAACATCTAGATCAGGTTCGTGCAGCAGCTCATCACGCTGGTGTGCCGGTCGCAATTCTTATCGACTTACAAGGCCCCAAGATTCGCCTGGGTCGATTCCACAATGGCCCTCACAATCTTGAGCGTGGAGATGTTTTCACAATCACAACTGATGACATTGACGGCACAAAGGATCGAGTCGGCACTACCTACAAGGGTTTACCTGGTGATTGCAAGCCAGGTGATCGAATTCTTATCGACGATGGAAAAGTAACTGTTCAAGTTACACAGGTGCGTGGCAACGATGTCATCACCGAAGTAATTGAACCAGGTGCGGTCAGTAACAATAAAGGTATCAATCTGCCAGGTGTTGCAGTCTCTGTTCCAGCACTTTCTGAGAAAGATATCGATGACCTTCGCTGGGGGCTCAATGCCGGCGCAGACTTCATCGCGCTCTCTTTCGTTCGTAGCGCCGAAGATATTAAGGATGTTCATCGAATCATGGATGAAGAGGGAATCAGAGTTCCCGTAATAGCTAAAATTGAAAAACCGCAAGCAGTCGAAAATTTGGAGAGCATCGTTGATGCCTTCGATGGAATTATGGTTGCCCGAGGCGACCTCGGAGTCGAACTTCCTATTGAAGATGTCCCATTGGTGCAGAAGCGTTGTATCGAACTCGCTCGTGATGCCGCAAAACCTGTCATCGTTGCTACGCAAATGCTTGACTCCATGATTGCAAACTCCACCCCGACTCGAGCAGAGGCCACGGATTGCGCTAATGCGGTCCTTGATGGCGCAGATGCCTTGATGCTCTCAGGGGAGACAAGTGTTGGAGCTTTCGCAATCGAAGCTGTCGAAACGATGGCTCGGATTATCCAGCGGACTGAAGAGGGTGGGCTAGAGAGAATTCGCCCGTTGCAACATGAACCACGTACCAAGGGCGGAGCAATTACTAAAGCTGCCGTTGAAGTGGGAACAATTGTTGGCGCAAAATTCCTTGTTGCATTTACTCAAAGTGGCGATTCGGCTCGACGCATGTCTCGTCTTCGCTCACCTATTCCTATTCTTGCTCTTACTCCAGATAATGGAACCTACAATCGACTTTCACTGACATGGGGCGTTGAGCCGATGATTACACCGGTTGTCTCTCATACAGATGAGATGGTCAAGCAGGTTGATGGACTTCTTCTTGAAAGCAAAAGAACGACTATCGGAGATAACGTCATCATTGTTGCCGGTTCACCTCCAGGAATTCCGGGTTCGACCAATGCTATGCGTGTGCACCGCATGGGAGATGCCGTTGCTGGCGTCGCTCCTGCTTACCGATAGATCAAGGATTCGGCGCACACTCGAAAACGGGTTAGGATTACCCTCATACGCCTCGGTACTCCAACGGTAGAGAGGGCAGTCTCAAACACTGCATAGTGTCGGTTCGAATCCGACTCGGGGCACATGAGCAACACTGACAATCAATCCACACAGAATCCTCGTGTGCGAATAGTCGTTGCTGAAGATGAAGCGCTGATCCGCATGGATCTAGTTGAAATGCTGATTGAAGCTGGTTACGAAGTTCTTGCTCAAGCAGCCGATGGTGCGCAGGCGATAGAACTTGTTAAGGAACATCAACCAGATCTTGCGATCCTAGATGTGAAGATGCCAATTCTTGATGGAATTAGCGCAGCAGAAGAAATTATCTCTTTCTGCCCAGTCCTGATGCTCACCGCCTTTAGTCAACGAGATCTGGTTGATCGCGCACGTGATGCTGGAGTAATGGCATATGTACTTAAACCTTTTACGATTAATGATTTGATTCCTGCCATTGAGATCGCAATTAGTCGTCACCTACAGATGAGATCACTTGCAGAAGAAGTTGCAGATCTCCATGAAAGACTTGAAACGCGAAAGATTATCGATCGAGCCAAGGGGATATTGATGGCTGCTCTCAATCTCACCGAGCCCGAGGCCTTCTCGTGGATTCAAAAGGCGGCCATGGATCGGCGTCTGACCATGAAGGATGTGGCGCTGGCTGTAGCCGATCCGGACCAGGCAAAGAAGCTGCCTTTCTAGAGAAATCGATCTTGTCGCTCGAAGGACGGGATAAAAAGAGGGCCTATACGCTCGGAACCGTTTACCTTTCCCGGGGATGCAGTTATGCTTTCCCGATCTATCTACATGCCGTATCCCGAATCTGCGGATAGGGGTGTTCAAGATGGTACTTACCGAAAGGAAGAAAATGCAGAAATTTAATAGAGCGACCATCGTGGTCGCTGCGGCAATTGCAAGCTTAGTTCTTGCTGGCTGCTCAAGCGATAGCGGTTCAAGTGCACTCAAGATCGGTTCACTTCTACCAGAAACAGGAAGCCTTGCTTTCCTTGGACCACCTGAGTTCGCAGGCGTTGATTTAGCTGTTGCTGAAATCAATGCTGCAGGTGGAGTACTAGGTGCAGATATTGAGCACATTCGTGGCGATTCCGGAGATACAAGCTCTGATATCGCACAGCAGACAGCTGACTCTCACATCTCAGCTGGTGTGAGCGCAATCGTCGGTGCTGCTTCTTCAGGAGTTTCCTTTACAGTAATCGATAAGATTTCAAGTGCTGGAATTGTTCACTTCTCTCCTGCAAACACATCACCAGACTTCACAAATTATGCTGATGATGGCTACTACTTCCGTACCGCTCCATCAGATACATTCCAGGGAGCAGTTCTTGGACAGTTG
>JBILIJ010000026.1:0-15453 GCA_044350045.1 Candidatus Planktophila sp.
TCCAAAGCGTCGCAAGAAGGCAGCAGCTAAGAAGGCAGCTCCAAAGCGTCGTAAGAAGGCAGCAGCTAAGAAGGCAGCTCCAAAGCGTCGCAAGAAGGCAGCAGCTAAAGCAGCTGCTCCAAAGAAGCGCCGTCGTAAGAAGGCAGCAGCAAAGTAATTTATTACTTATAAAAAACCCCCGACCTCACGGTCGGGGGTTTTTTATTTACTCCAATGGGTTTTTTCGAAGCTCTACACCGACGCGTGAAAAAATCTCAGCAAGAATAAGCTGATCATCCTTACTTAACAGATCTACAAAACGGCGTCGCACACTGTCAACATGATCAGGGGCTGCAGCTTCGATCGCCTTCCATCCCTTAGCTGTCATCACTGCAAAAAATCCTCGCTTATCGACAGGGCATGCTTCCCGGCGAACCCACCCGGCTTTCTCCATCACCTTCATTCGATGTGAAAGGCGCGAGCGCGAGAGCATCGCAACATCTGCCAATTCACTCATACGCATTCGGCGCTCAGGAGCATCGCTGAGCTGGGCCAAGATCTCATAGTCAGGCATGGAAAGTTCGTGGTCAGCCAGATCGCTATCGAGGGCTTCAAGCAGGCGTCGACTTGCAACGATGTATCTGCGCCAAGCAGCCATCTCTGTTGGGTTTAACCAACGTGGTGGGGTAGCGTTTTCTCGTGCCATAGGCCAACTATATGCCTACAGTTGAATTTTCAACTACTTTAAAATAGCAAGGAGTACTAGCGATCATGTCAGAGCTCAAGAGCGGAATCGATACCTCATCTATAGACCCTACGGTCAGATTAGAAGATGACCTCTTCCGTCACTTCAACGGTAAGTGGCTCAAAGAGAGCGTCATCCCAGAAGACCGCGCAACGGATGGCGCATTTATGGTTTTACGCAATGAGGCCGAAGCTCAGGTACGCGCGATTATCGAGAGCGGATCGGGAAGTCCAGAGGCGCAGAAAATTACCGACTTGTATGCCTCCTTTATGAACGAGGCACAGATCGAAAAATTAGGGGCGTCCCCCATTGCCGCCGACCTAGCCAAGGTAGCTGCCATTACATCATTGGATGATTTCATCTCGACTATGTCATGGCTGGAAGCCCGTGGTGCGAGTGGCATTACCGAGACCGCGATCTATCCCGACATGATGGATTCATCTGCCAATATTTTGTATATCCACCAGGGCGGGCTTTCACTTCCTGATGAGAGTTACTACAAGGAAGAACAGTACGAAAACATTCGCGTTGCATTTGTAGCCCACGTCGAAAAGATGTTTACCCTGCTTGGAATTGCAGATGGCGCAACCAAGGCACGCGAAGTCTTTGAACTTGAAACCAAAGTCGCCGCCCTGCATTGGGATCAGGTCCGAAACCGCGACGCCAGCCTGACCTATAACAAGATGACGGGCAAAGAGTTAATGGCGCTCTCCCCTGCACTTAATTGGTCGCTCTGGATTAGCGCCGGTGAAATCCCTGCTGTTGCCTTTGAGCACGTAGTCATTGGCCAGCCTTCATTTTTCGAAGGAATCTCACCACTTATTGCCGCCTTCGATAGCGATCCAGCAATGACATCGGCGTGGAAGTCATGGCTCTCCTGGCATGTCATCACCGGTAGCGCTTCGTATTTAAGCACCGAGATCGTTAATGAGAACTTCGCTTTTTATGGCACCACTCTCTCTGGCACTCCACAATTGCGTGAACGTTGGAAGCGTGGAGTCGCGCTGGTAGAAGGAAGTCTCGGTGAAGCCATCGGCAAGATTTACGTCGAACGCCATTTCCCACCTGCTGCAAAAGCACGGATGGAGGGCCTAGTCGCGAACCTGATCGAGGCATACCGGCACAGCATCAATGGCCTCGAGTGGATGAGCCAAGAGACCAAAACCAAAGCGATTATCAAACTTGAAAAATTCCGCCCCAAGATTGGCTATCCAGATAAGTGGCGCGATTACTCAGCTCTTGCAATCACTCCAGATGACCTCTTTGGAAACCTCGCTCGCGTGACTAAATTCGAACGTGACTTTGCGTTGGCAAAAATTGGTAAGCCGGTCGACCGTGACGAGTGGCATATGACGCCACAGACAGTCAACGCCTATTACAACCCACTCGGAAATGAGATCGTCTTTCCTGCAGCAATTTTGCAGCCACCTTTCTTTGGCCTTGATATTGATGATGCCGCAAATTACGGAGCCATTGGCGCTGTAATTGGCCATGAGATTGGCCATGGCTTTGATGATCAAGGATCCAAATTCGATGGCGATGGCAACATGGTTGATTGGTGGGTTGATATCGATCGCGTCGAATTCGAAAAGCGGGCCAACGTTTTAATCGCTCAGTACAACGCCCTTGTTCCAGAGGAAACCCCGGACATCACCGTCAATGGCGCCCTGACTGTGGGCGAAAATATCGGTGACCTTGGTGGGCTATCAATTGCCCTCAAGGCTTATGAGATTGCCTTGGATGGAAAAGAATCACCAGTGATTGATGACCTCAATGGTTATCAACGCCTCTTCCTTGCATGGGCACAAGCCTGGCGCGGCAAGGTGCGCCCGGAAGAGATGCGACGACGCATTGCAACGGATCCGCATTCACCTGCAGAATTTCGTTGCAATCAGATCGTTCGAAATATCCCTGCCTTCTACACAACCTTTGGCATCACCAAAAGTGATGCGCTCTGGCTAAATGAGGACGAACGCGTTGCCATCTGGTAACGGATTTAGTTTTAATATTTCACATGCCCTAGATAAAACTCTGGCACGTGCAGGAACTATCTCAACTCCTCATGGTGATATTGCAACCCCAGCTTTTATTCCGGTGGGCACTAAGGCAACTGTAAAAAGTGTTCTCCCTGAAACAATGAAAGATCTGGGTGCCCAAGCACTTCTCTCCAATGCCTATCACCTCTATCTGCAACCCGGATCTGACATAGTCGATGACGCCGGTGGCCTTTCACGGTTTATGAATTGGCCCGGGCCAACCTTTACCGATAGCGGTGGCTTTCAAGTTCTCTCTCTTGGCGTCGGCTTTAAGAAAGTTCTGGCGATGGATGCCCAGACCTTTAGATCTGATGAGGTCGTGGCCGGAAATAAAGAGCGGCTGGCCCATGTCGATGATGACGGTGTCACATTTAAATCCCATATCGATGGCAGCATGCACCGATTTACCCCCGAGGTCTCGATGCGCGTTCAGCACCAGATCGGCGCCGACATCATCTTTGCCTTCGATGAATGCACGACCTTGCATAACACCCGTAAATACCAAGAGAAGGCGCTAGAACGCACGCGGGCGTGGGGAATACGTTGTCTTGATGAGCACCAGAAATTGACCATAGGACGCTCTGAGAAGCCGTATCAGGCCCTCTACGGGGTAATTCAAGGCGCACAATACGAAGATCTGCGTAAGAAGGCAGCAACAGATATGGCGGCCCTGCGATCAACAGATGCCGAAAACCCAATCGCCTTTGATGGTTTTGGATTAGGAGGCGCACTCGATAAGAAAACGCTCGGAACAATCTTGACCTGGATGAATGAGATATTGCCGGCAGAAAAACCTCGTCACTTGCTCGGTATCGGTGCCCCGGAAGACCTCTTTGTCGGAGTCGATAACGGCATCGATACCTTCGACTGTGTTCTGGCATCTCGGATCGCCCGCACATCGGCGGTCTACACAATGCAGGGGCGCTTTAACTTATCTAACGCGATCAATCGCCGAGCTTTTGAACCAATTGATCCTGAGTGTGATTGCTACACCTGCACCCATTACACCAAGGCTTATGTTCATCACTTATTTAGAGGCAAAGAGATCAATGCGGCAACTCTGGCAACGATCCACAATGAACGATTTATTGTTCGCTTGGTGGACCAGATGCGTGCAGCGCTAATCGCCGGTGACTATCCAGAGCTCAAGTCCGAATTTATGGGACGCTACAAACACCTATCCGGTCAAGCGCGCGATTAAGTACGTACTGAATTACTTGGCCGCAAGGCGAGCTTCGCGGCGAATACGCTGTTCGGCAGGATCTGGAACAGGAATCGCTGAGATTAATCTGCGGGTGTAATCACTCTTTGGATGTTGCAAGATTTGATCACGATCACCGACTTCGACTAGTTCACCATTTTGCATAACTGCAATCCGGTGAGCCAAGATGTCAACGACAGCTAAATCGTGAGAGATAAAGAGACAGGCAAAGTTAAGCTTGCCCTGTAGCTCTTGCAGTAGATCTAAAAAGCGTGCCTGCACAGATACATCAAGCGCCGACGTTGGTTCATCTGCAATCAGCAGATCTGGTGTAAGAGCAAGTGCGCGCGCAATTCCTACACGCTGGCGCTGACCACCTGAGAGCTCGTGCGGATAACGGTTTCGGTAGCTGCGTGGAAGTTCAACCTGATCAAGCAAATCTTCAACGCGGTGAGCAAGAGCTTCACCTTTAGCCTCGCCTGCAAGATAGAGCGGCTCGCCAATTGATTCACCAATAGGAAGACGTGGGTTGAGCGATGACGCAGGATCTTGAAAGACGATGCCGGTATGGCGACGGATTGCAGAAAGTTCTTTAGATTTAGCGCGGCTAATATCTTTTCCAACAATCTCTAGCTTTCCTTCCTTGATTGGCAAGAGTCCGATTGCAGCGCGACCGATTGTGGTCTTACCTGAACCTGATTCACCAACAAGGCCAAGGATTTCACCTGGATAAATCTCAAGGCTGACATTCTTTGCAGCCACAAACTCAGGGATACGACCGCGCTTTGGGTATGCGATCGTGACATTTTCTAATTTGAGAACTGGCTGAGGTTTGGCATTCTCGTCATAAGGAAGTGTGCGCCGAACTGATGTTCCTAGTTTTGGAACAGCCTGAAGTAGCTCTTGGGTATATGGATGTGCCGGGCGATTAAAGATCTGATCCGCACTTCCTAGTTCAACGGTGTGGCCATCTTTCATTACAAGAATCTCATCGGCCATATCAGCGACAACACCCATATCGTGGGTGATCAAAAGAATCGCTGAATTGAGCTTATCTTTAAGGTTACGCATCAGATCCAACACTTCTGCCTGCACCGTTACATCTAGCGCCGTGGTCGGTTCATCGGCAACAAGGAGCCCTGGATCACACGCAAGAGCCTGTGCGATCATCGCGCGCTGGCGCTGACCACCAGATAACTGGTGAGGGTATTTATCAATAGATGTCGCAGGATCTGGGATCTCAACCATCGTAATAAGTTCAAGTGCACGAGCACGAGCTTCTTTAGGACCCATATCAAAGTGATTGCGCAAGGTTTCAATAATCTGAAAACCAATTGTGTAGACAGGGTTAAGGGCCGTCATTGGCTCCTGGAAAATATATGCAACTTCTTTTCCACGATATTTATGCAGCACCTGAGGTGATGCATCAAGCATCTCTTGCCCCTTAACAAGAATGCTGCCAGACATACGTGCATTACTTGCAAGCAAATTCATTAAGCCAAGTGCTGTCGTCGATTTTCCTGAACCAGATTCGCCCACAATGGCGAGCACTTTGCCAGCTTCGAGCTCGAAATTCATATCAATTGCCGCCGGATACCAGACACCATCTACCCAGAAATCAACGCTGTAATTTTTTACCTTCAGGACTGGATTAGACATGTGAAACCTCCGCCTTACGTGACAAGATAGAACTGTGAATAACCGTGAATTCTTTAGGCCCCGCGGATCGGTCGTTGCCGCCGTCCTTGCCTACTTGCTGCTCGGCGGCATGGCCAGCGAAAGCATCTACAGCAATGGTCTGAGAGATTCCTTGACCGCCCTGGCGTGGTGCACTTTGTTCGCACTTGGTATTTACATTGTTTTGCATCGTCCCAGCATAGAAATCTTTGATGAGGGCATCCGCATCAGTAATCCACTGACCACAATCATCATTGGTTGGCAGGATGTCGATGTCGTTGAAGCTAAGTACACCGCTTTTCTGCAGCTTCGCAATGGCCTCAAGGTAAGCATGTGGGCCGCCCAAGCCCCCGGCAGATACCACTCCCGCACTATTCACTCCAGTGAGATCAAGGGGTTGCAACTCGATGGTTTCATTCGCCCCGGTGAATCCCCGAGAACTGATTCTGGTGTGGCGACGTACCTCTGTCGTACTCGACTTGCTGCCTTTAGAGATCGAGGTAGAAGTGATGGTCTGAGTTATCTTCACCTTCGCGAAGACGCTCTTATCTTCACTCTTCTCGCCAATATTCTGACGGTCGCTGCGCTGATCATTTTTCATAGCTGAGCGCCAGCCTTCTTAGCAATACGCGCATTCTGACGATCTTTACGAGTAATACGACGACGCTGACGTGGATCAAACGCGTCGCGCAATCCATCACCAATAAAGTTAATACATAAAGCGATCGTCACGATAAAGATTCCGGGATACCAGAAGAGCCAAGGACGAGTCGTAAAGGATTCCTGGTACTGGCTAATGAGCGAACCGAGAGAAACATCAGGTGCCACAACACCAAAGCCAAGATAGCTCAACGCTGTTTCAAGCAGAATCGCGCCAGACATCAGAAGTGTTACTGAGACGATGATGATTCCCACCGCGTTCGGCAAGATGTGTTTGAAGATAATGCGTCTATTGGTAGCACCTGCTACTCGAGCAGCATCAACAAACTCTCGCTCTCGTAGGGTCAAGAACTCACCGCGCACAAGGCGAGACAAACCCGTCCAGGCGAAGAGGCCGAGATAGAAGGCAAGGAAAGCAACACCGAGGTTTCCAAAATGGAAACCAATCACTGAACCAATAATGATCGATGGAACAGTGATAATAAAGTCAGTGATACGCATCAAGACCGCATCGACGGTTCCGCGATAGAAGCCTGCAACAGCTCCGACAACGGTACCGATAGCACCGCCGATCACGCCGATAATGACCGTCACCATGAGCGAGCGTTGTGCACCGCGCATGACAAGTGCGAAGTAATCTCGACCAATATCATCTTGTCCAAACGGATGTTCACCGAGACCGATTCCAGATCCTCCGAGCCATTTTGGACGCAGGCTTGCGGTAGGGCATCCAACAAGACCATCTTTACATCCAGTTGTTAAATCTGGCAGGTCTTCAATGCCATATGGCCACCACCCTGGATAGGTCCAGGGACCAATCTTTAATTTGAGGGCCGAAAATACAAAGATAATCAAGGATGACAGAGTGAAGACCGCAACCATGGCAGCTTTGTGTTGAAGAAAACGCTTACGGACAATCTGACCTTGACTTAAGCCTTCGGTCTCCTTATTAATAATAGAAACTTCGGAGAATCCTTCATCAACTGATTTCTTCTTACCAAAAATCATTTGCCTGCTCCTACTCTGATTCTTGGATCCATCACTGAATAGAGAAGGTCGGCCACAAGGTTTGCAACCAGGGCCAGAGCTCCTGTTAGAAAGAAGACTCCCATAAGCAAATTCAGGTCAAAGGAGTTGATTGCGGTATTGAAGAGAGTTCCCATCCCAGTCCAGCCAAAGACTCTTTCCGTAATAATCGCACCACCTAAAATTCCAGCAAAATCTACGACGATGATTGTGGTCATTGGAATCATAGTATTTCTAAATGCATGGCGCATAATCACTGTGCGCTCATTGAGGCCTTTTGCCCGAGCGGTTCTTATGTAATCCTGGTTGAGGACTTCCAGCATGGTTCCGCGAGAGAATCTGATGTATCCAGCGAAAGAGATTGCAGTTAGCGCAATTGTTGGCAAGATCAAGTGCATCAATGTATCAAGGAGCGTAATCCAATAATCTGTTGAATCTAACAGGGCTTTACTTTGACCGATTGTTGGCACTGGGCGCCCATTAACTGCATCGGTGTTAAAGTACGGCTCCCAAGTGCGCATCAGCTTATCTAATATCATGAGCAAGCCTGACAGAATTCCGGTTAAGACCGCAGTTCGAGTAACTGGCCCTCTATCAATTTTTGCGAAGTAAATTGAGGCCACAACCGCACTTGCAATTGTAAGTAACAGTAATCCGAGGATAATTAGCGGTTGATGCTCTCTCTCAAATAGCCAGTTCACTGGATAGTAAAAGACCAAACCAAGCACTGACATCGAAATAGCTGCGCGAAGAGATGGCTTATGTCCAAGCCCCACAGAGAGCTGTGTCACCAAGAATGCTGCACCTAGGCTGGCCACAAAGAAACCTGCAGGACCCAAAGCTGGCTGTAAGAACCAGTTGAGCTGAAGAAGAGCAGTCAAAGTGACTACGGTTCCAATTGCTGTAAAACCAAAAGTTTTCCAATAACGTTTTCGGTCGCCACCAAGAGCCGAAGCAACAATTAAGGCAATAACGGCAGCGATCACCGCCATCGCTTGCGGGGCAATCGAGGGTTCAGCTAGCCAGTTATTGAATTCAATCGCCATAAACTGCTTGAGCAGTACTGCCACCCAGAAGATAGGAAGAGAGAAAAGAAGGAAAGAGACAAACGTCATTGAGTAATCAAATCGTGAGTACTGACGAAGTGCGGTGATAATTCCAATAGCAATTCCAAGAACGATTGCGACAATTACTGCTGTGGTTACCAGGCGCAAAGTCGTGGGAATCGCTTCAAATACAGCAACTGCAACCGGCTCTGAAGTTCTTGTTTCTCCAAGGGTAAATTTGCCAACAAAAACTCCCAAAACGCCTTTGAGCCAGATGAAATATCGCAGTGGTGGCGGAACGTCTAGCTGAAGAGAGCGCGTAAGCTCTGCGATGGCGGCTTCTGCGCCCGGATCAGTGCTGACTCTCAATTCACCGATTGGGTCGCCAGAGATTGCCGCAAGGTTATACAAAAGGAAGCTTGACCCAAAAAGGATGACTCCAAGCGTGCCGAGTCGACGCATGATGTAAGCAAACATATCCAGAAAGCTCCCTTGCTGAGTTCAACTATTTCCAGAAAAAGGCTCAGATGACACTCAATTTCTCGAGTGTCATCTGAGCACTTACTTTACCGCTTTAAGCGAGTACTACCAAGAACCAAGGTTCTTAGTAAGCGCTATCGCTGATTAGTACTTCCACTCCCAGAAGTTCCAAAGAGCGTTTGGAACTAGTGGTGCGGGAGATACGTTCTTCAATTCACTGTTGAACGCAGTCAATCCTGGCCACTGGAAGATTGGCAAGTGAGTGGCAGCATCTGCCATCAAATTATCCAATTCAATGTAGCGAGAATTCTTTTGTGCATCTGTGAAGTTTCCAACCTCTAGCTCTTCGACGATCTCGTCGAATCTAGCATTGGAGAATCCCCAATCGCTGACGCCAGTTTTGAATTCTGCATAGATTCCAGCCTGAAGAAGGGCTCCCTTACCCCATGCATGGAATGCCGCATCGAACTTGCTATCGGTTGTGAATGCAGACCATCCCGCTGTTGGGGTGATATCTACATCGAATCCAGCTTCAGCAAGTCCAGCCTTGACAAGAGCAGCTTGTGCAGCGCGGCGATCGTTGCTTGGCTGACCCCAGAGCAACTTGACCTTGACTGAACCACTTCCATCTTTCGCATCTGGGAAGTACTTCTTAACAAGTGCAAGTGCCTTAGCTGTGCGCTGTGCCTGAGTTCCATCTGTGAACTTATCCATACCGTTCTTGGCGATTGTCTTTGCGTAGTTTGGCTGTGTTGGGTAGTACTCAACAGCGTTCATCACAACAGCCTTTGCATTAACAGGCTTAACGATCTTGTCGATGATTTCTTGACGAGGATATGCCAGCAAGTAAGCGGTACGAAGATCGACCGCCTTCTGTGACATTCCAGCGAATGGACCCTTGTAAGGATCTCCACCAGGAGCAGCACCAATACGAACCTGAATCAATTCGTGGGTCGCCTCTGGGGCACCGTCAAGTGTTATTCCCTTAATCTTGCCAAGTGTTGCCACAGCATCCGCTGTTGCAATCACTGAGTAGAGATCAGCTTCCTTGTTGGCGAGTGCCTGTGCTGCAGCAGTTGGATCTGCAATTGTGACAAATACAATCTTCTCAACGCCACTTGTCTTTGGACCCGAGTTGTAACGAGGGTTGAGCTTGAGTGTTACGCGCTGGTCGCGGACAACAGATTCAACCATCATTGCACCGTTTGATACCAAGAGCAATGGGTTGGTCTTGTCGTTGACTTCCTTCAAGTTATAGCTATTTGTCCAGACGTTACCGATTTTGGTAAGCATAGCTGTGTCCTTGGCAAGAAATGCGCGGAGGAACTTGTTCTTATTCGCTACGTTGTTCGCATTTGTACCAAGCTTGGTCTTTCCTTCAGCCAAAGCTACAAGAGCGTGAACTGGAGATACGCCTGGTGCGTAAACTTCCCAATCAGGGAAGAATGACTTCCACTCGATAACAACTGACATACGATCAGTAGCCAAAGTGATGTCCTTGATGAGCGTATTGTAAGTTCTTGAGTATGAACCTGAATCAAATACTGGTGTTTTAGTCGTTGAAGCTGGATCACCAAGACCTGCATCAATTGAATACTGGTTTGAAGAAACTACGTGCGTGAAAAGAAGATCTACACCAGTAATTGGTGTGCCATCTGACCATGTGCGGCCCTTGGCAACGGTGTACTTGACCTTAAATGGAGACTTACTGACGATCTTGTATGAACCGAAAGTCTTGTTTTCGATCAATTCAGGCTTATCGTTGTAATAATTGAAGCCGATACCTGTCATGTACCCAACATTGCTGTTGAGAACAAGGTTATGTTCTGTTGTGCCTGAGTTCAGGGATGTGAATGTATTTGAATCAATAATCACAACTGTTGAACGAGTTGCCGCTGATGCTGGCTGTGTTAGTCCTAGGACTAGCGCTGCAGCAGCTGCAATTGCAAGGGCGGCTTTCGCGCCATGCTTTGACTTCATATTTCCTCCTCGAGGGTTGTTTAAGATGAATGTGAAGAGTCGACCTGCCTCACAGCCATCTTTGAGTGGGTCGAGTCTGCCGTACGCCTTGATAATAGGCAATCGGCCCAGGTAACGATTGAGCCACGATTACGCCGGGGTTGGACTCGGCCGGGGTGATTCATGGGCGAGAAATCGCTGCCCGTGCTTACTCACACTACTTTTGGGCCTGAAGCTCGTCTGTGTGATCCCCTTGACTTGTCTCTGCACCGATGCGGTTGATAAACCTTATGGAAGCCAGCGAGATAAGTGTCGCGGCAACGCCTCCGACCAAAAGTGGGGTGCGCAATCCTGTGTGTGCGAGGACACCACCAAGGAATGCTCCGAGCGGCATCATGCCCCAGACGAAAGTACGTCGAGCGCCATGGATGCGCCCGTAGAGCTCTGTTGGGATAAGCACTTGATAACACGACATCAACAAGATATTCCAGTTGGTGATGAAAAATGATGAGATGAATCCAATGACGCCGAAGAACCAATAGTTAGGAGAAAGGGCTTGCATCAGTACGGTGGCGGATGAGATAAAAATTGCTAGAGCTAAAACTTTGCCGCGACCAAATCGTTTGGAGATCATTGGCGTAACAAAGGCGCCAATAATTGCACCCGAACCTGCGCCAGCCATAAGTAGACCAAAGAACTTAGCTGGCAACGCTAGAGTCTCTGTAATGAAGAGAATTATTGTTGAGGTAGAGAGCGCGTAGAAGAATCCGAGTGATGTTGTAATTGTTACTAGGCCACGGAGATCTGGGTCATTCCATAAGTACTTCAATCCAAATTTAATGTCGCCGACAAAACTCTTCTCCACCGTTGGCTCTTTATCTTCATTTCGGGAATCGATGATGAGGTGCGCGGGAATAAGAAAGACAAAAATGGCTGCAATGAGAAAGCCAGCGCTATTGAGAATAAATGGCAGGACGATAGCTGAAGCGTAGAGAAATCCGCTCAGGGGTGCACCGATAAAGTTTTGAATCACAGTTTCGGCGATGTTAAGTCGAGAGTTCGCCCGCTCAAAATGTTTCTTCTGCAGGATTACTGGGATCAGAGATTGTGCTGCAGTATCGCTGGCCACCTCGCATATCCCAATCAGGAATGCCGCCAGAAATAACCAGTAGATAGTTACGAAATCAGTGGATATCGCAAGCGCCAAAAGCCCTGCGATCACAAACCGGAGTGAGTTGGTGAGTGTGAGTAAGAGCCGTTTATTGGATCGATCAACGATGAGACCAATCGGAATTGCAAAGAGAAGCCATGGGAGCATCACAAGTGCACTCAGCATTGAGATCAGAACTGGATTCTTTGTAAGTGAGATTGCCAGCAGCGGTGCGGCTACGGCCAATAATCCATCAGCGAGATTACTGATGGCACTCGCGCCAAAGAGTCGATTAAATCCTGGGCCTAATTTGTCAGTCTTCAACTTGCGTGCCTACTGGGTTCCAACCGCCTGGGACCATGTCTTGGGCTTCATCTGGACCCCATGTTCCTTCAAAGTACGGGTGTACACGTGTCGGTGATTTCAAGATGTCGTCAAGAATCTTCCACGAATGCAGCACAGCATCGATACGAGTAAATCTAAAGTGATCACCGAGCATTGCAGCGCGCAACAAGCGCTCGTATGGTCCTTGTCGATCACCGAATTCGGCAAAGAATTCAACGGTGAGATCAATCTCTTCCGTTGTTAACTTGGTACCAGGCTTCTTAGCAAGGAGTGAAATATCCACGCCATCTTTAGCACCTAGGCGAAAGCGCACTGCATTGGGATTACCGCGCCCAAAGAGTTCGCGAGGTGGCTTTTTAAATTCAACAAGAACTTCAAGTACTGTCTCAGGCATCTTCTTGCCTGTGCGCATATAGATAGGTACACCCGCCCAGCGCCAGTTGTCGATGAAAATCTTCATAGCAACAAAAGTCTCGGTATTAGAATGATCTGCAACGCCATCTTCGTCGAGATAGCCCACATACTGGCCGCGGATTACATCATCGCTCTTGATATCGCGGATTGCTGAGAGAACCTTGATCTTCTCGTTCTGCATATCCTCTGAGCTGATACTGATTGGTGGCTCCATTGTGAGCATGGTGAGTACCTGCAAAATATGGTTCTGTAGAACGTCTCTGGTTGCACCAACGCCGTCGTAGAACTTACCGCGGCCTTCGATGCCAAAGTTTTCTGCCATAGTGATCTGAATATTTGAAACATAGTTTCGATTCCAGACCGGCTCAAAGAGGGTGTTGGCAAAGCGGAATACCAAGAGATCTTCAACGGCTTCCTTGCCTAAGTAATGATCAATTCGATAGATCTGATCCTCGGGTAAAACTTGCTTGAGTTCACGATCGAGTGCGATGGCAGATTCAAGATCGCGGCCGAACGGTTTTTCAACAACAACTCGAGCTTTTTTAGTGATTTCTACTGCGGCTAACCCTTTAGTGATTTTTGCAAAGTGTTCAGGGGCGATTGCCAGGTAGATGACCGGCAGCTTAAAGTCCTTAATCAGTTCAGCTAGTTTTACGAAAGTCTCAGGATCTTCATAATCACCAACAAGTAGCTGCATTTCACCTAAGAGTGAGCTTAAAATCTTCTCATCTGCATCAGGTTTACGAGCGCGGATGGCTGATTCAACATTCTCGCAAAAGACTTCTTGGCTCCACTTCGATGATGCCACTCCAAAAATCTTGACGTCTAGTTCATTGAGCTCTTGCAGGTCATAGAGTGCAGGAAATAACTTCTTCTTTGCCAAATCTCCGGTCGCACCAAAAAGTACTAAAGCATCAGCCTTCACGCGCTAGGCCTGGGGTTTTTCGTTATGGCCACCGAATTTATTTCTCATTGCGCTTAAGACGCGGTTAGCAAACTCATCATTATTTCTAGATGCAAATCGTGAATACAACGATGCACTAAGAACGTGTGCCGGAATTCCTGCTTCAATGGCTGCTTGAACTGTCCAACGACCCTCACCGCTATCACTCACCTGTGTTGAGTATTCACTGAGCTCTTTTGATTCCACAAGTGCTTGCGCAGTCAGATCTAACAACCATGATGCAACAACTGAACCACGACGCCACACTTCGGTAATTTCTGGAATATCTAAATCATATGCAGGTGTCATCTCATCTGCTGCTTCAAAGATTGCAAGACCTTCAGCGAAAGCGGCCATCATGCCGTACTCAATTCCGTTATGAATCATCTTTACAAAGTGACCTGCACCAACAGGACCGCAGAGAAGATAGCCATGTTCAGCTTGTGTTGGTTGGCCAGTGCGTCCCGGAGTTCGTTCGGCAGATTCAACACCTGGACATAGCGCCTTAAAGATCGGATCAAGTGTGGTAACGACCTTTGCATCCCCACCGATCATCAACGAATATCCACGCTCTAAACCATAGACGCCACCGGAAGTACCTACATCAACAAAGTTAATTCCTTTTTCAGCCAACATAGCTGCATTAGTAAGGTCATTTTTGTAATAACTATTTCCACCATCAATGATGGTGTCACCTTTATCAAGATACTGTGCCAGTAAAGCAATAGTTGAATCAGTGACTGCAGCGGGCACCATAATCCACACGGTACGCGGGGTTGATAACTTGGCTGCGAAATCGGCCATATCCGTTGATGCAATCGCACCTTCTGCTGCAAGTGTGCTGACTGCATCTGGACTCACATCGTAAACAACTGAGGTGATCTGATGACGAGAGAGGCGGCGCACAATATTGGCACCCATTCTGCCAAGTCCTATCATTCCAAAGTTCATGGTCTGGCTCATATCCTCATACCCTCTTTCACATCACTCACGAAGTCTATGCTAATTACTCTGTAAAAAAGGCATCGGTATCGACAATCAGACGTGTGTGATCTGTTGCCCTGAGATAACTTGCCGGAATTGAAAGATCTCCTTCAATGATTTTAGTGACAGCATCTGCCTTGGCCGCGCCAGATGCGATGATCCAGATAATTGTTGAGGCGTTAATCATCGACATCGTAAATGTGGCACGTATTTCCGGTGGCTTTGGCGATTGGGTAATCGCAATAACTTTCTCTAGACGATCTAAATGGGCTTGTCCTGGAAATAAGGATGCAACGTGGCCATCAGGGCCGAGGCCAAGGATTGTCAGATCCATAAACGTGTCATCAAGTTCGGTGCGATATTGCTCAACGGCGATATCAATGTTTTCTACTTCATCACGTGCAGGAAGTGTGTGGATCTTTACGTTCTGGTTTGTTACAGAATTAAGAACGGGCGAAGAATTTTGTTCACTGCTGGTGCGTTCGACGAATCTCTCGTCACTCCACCAAATATGAAGTCCTTCATAGAGATCCGGGTGAGAATTCCAATGTTGCACGAGTGCGCGTGTGAGATCTGTTCCTAAAGTTCCACCAATCAGGGCTAGATGAAAAACTCCGTTGATACGTAGGCCAGTTTCCATGACTTCGACGAGCTGTGATGTGATTTCACGTAGTAATTCACTGTAATCGGCATAAAGAGTGAGATCTAGATCGTCATCAAAATCATCTAAGGAATCCAGCTCATCGGACATGGGAGAAGTATCCCACGAACTCGATTTACCTTACATTCAGATCAATCCGAGCGACTT
>JBILIJ010000006.1:0-53716 GCA_044350045.1 Candidatus Planktophila sp.
TATTCAGGATGTATTCCTGGCCGTCGATACCGCTAATCCATGGAAGGCGAACAGCTTGTGACTTAATGGTGATTCCGCGTTCGCGTTCAATATCCATACGATCCAGATATTGCGCACGCATATTGCGAGCTTCAACTACTTCGGTAATTCCAAGCATGCGATCGGCAAGAGTTGATTTACCGTGATCGATATGTGCGATGATGCAAAAGTTACGAATCTGCGCAGGATTTGTCGCGGCAGGTTGAGGCGCCTTACTGATTTGGATTGCAGGCACGTGCGTGGCCCCTTGTTAGGCGTTACTAGTTAAATTAACGAGCGCTGGCTTTGGCAGCTGCCTTAGCCATTGAGGACTTCTTATTTGCAGCGTTGTTCTTGTGGATTACACCTTTTGCAACTGCAACATCGAGAGCCTGTGAGGCGGTACGAAGTTCAGTGCTGATCACAGCAGAGTCTCCACCCTTAATTGAATCGCGGAAGCGACGAACGGCGGTCTTGATTGAAGATGAGACAGACTTGTTACGAAGGCGTGCCTTCTCGTTTGTCTTTACTCGCTTGATCTGAGACTTGATATTTGCCACGTGGTGAACTCCGACTTTTCTTAGTTGGTGACCTAGCCGGTGGGCTAAGTGCAGATGCGAAGGTTATCAGCCCACCTACGCTCGCCTCAAATCGAGGAATTCTCGCCTTAACCGGCAGCGCGGGCGGCGGTTATCGTGGCCAGAGCCTTCTCGAGAGCAAATATCGGATCAGAGGCAGCGCCTTTGACCTGCGCATCTGCCAGAGCAAGGGCTTGAACCGCCTTCGCAATTGATCGAGGACTCCACCCAGCTAATTGCCTGCGAGCTTTATCAATCTGCCACGGAGCCATACCTAGTTCACCAGCAACATCAAATGATCGTGCACCGCGATTTACTCCGCTGACTTTTGCAAGTGAACGTAAATTAGATGCCAGTGCACTTGTAATCATGACGGGATCAGTGCCGGTTTCCAACGCACTGCGCAGTGCAACGAGGGCCTGGGCGAGATTTCCGTCAAGGGTTGCATCGGCTACATCAAATCCAGTTGTTTCTAATCGACCTTGATGGAAGGCATCAATCATTGCCTCATCAATTGTTTTTCCTGTCTGGGCATCAAGACAAATCTGCGAGACCGCCGCCTGAAGTTCGCGCATTTCGCTACCGAGTGCGCCAACCAGGGCTGTAATCGCACCCGGTGTTGCTTTGCGGTGTGCATCCAGAAAGAGAGATTTCACGAACTCTTCTTTCTCTGATTCCTTCTTGAGCGGATCACATGCAATGATCTCTGGCTTTGCCTTCTTGATTACATCAAGTAACGCTTTGCCCTTGACGCCGCCTTTATGGAGAAAGATGAGCGTTGTGAGTTCATCTTGTGCCGATAGATATCTAGTGATCTCATCGCGGGATTCTTCGGGGAGATCTTGCAGATCTTTGATAATCAGTGCGCGCCGCTCAGAAAATAGTGAAGGTGCAAGAGCATCTGAGATATCACCAACGAGTGCATCAGGGGATGAGATGGTGGTCATCTCGCAATTTTCTTCCTTGAGTTCTGCCACAATCTTTGTTAGCGCACGCTCTGCCAGGGCTGATTCGGAACCAAGTAAGAGATAGAGCGATTTCATTGCTATCCCTTTCCCAACCCCAGTCAACCTAGCCCCATCGAAGAAGTGCGAATCCACTTCTACTTGTGCGAACAATAAATTCTCGTCCACGGACCTGTATCGCAACTGCGCCATCGAGATCAGTGCGTAAGACCCGTGAGCCGAGTCTAGTCAAGGCATCGATTGTTTGTGGAGCTGGGTGGCCATATGTATTTCCTGTGCCGACGCTAATAATTGAAATAGTGGGTGAGAGCGCACGCGTAAAACCCTCATCCTGAAATTTAGATCCATGGTGTGAGACTTTGTAGATATCTACTTCACGAATTAGTGGCGCAAGCAATACCTGACTTTCAGGTTCCATATCCCCGCCGGCAAAGAGTGAGAAATCTGGGGCGCGCACAATAACTGCGATACTCGAATTATTCGGATCGGTGACCTGATCTTCTGCCCATTGACCTTGTGGCCACAGCACTTCAACGGTTACCAGACCACGAGTGCTCGCAAATGTCGCGCGCGTTCCGGCTCGTATATTTCCATACCATTGCACAGCAATCTCTCGCCCATCTGCTGCGCCGGAATATCCACCGACATGGTCTGTGTGGCTATGGCTCATAATCAATAATTCAATCTTCTTGATTCCTAATTGGTGCAGGCAACGATCTAGTGCAATTGGATCAGGGCCAACATCTAGGACAATCCCCCGATTATTTCCAAGGTTTACCACCATGGCATCTCCTTGCCCGACATCACAATTTGCAACCTGCCAATCTCCCCCAGGAAAACGTAGAAACCACGAGACCACAATCAGCAACAAGAGCGCTGCAATTACTATCTTGCGATTAAAGATAAATCCGAGTGCAATCACGCCGGCAATCACTAAAAAGCTCTTACTCCCAGTTGCCAATGTAATCAGTGGAAGATCTGAAATCATTGAAGCTATCCATGCCACCCACGCCGCCAATGGTTTTACTATCCAGATGAGAAGCACTGATAACCACGGAGCAATCGGTGAGATAAGTCCCGCGACGAAACCGAAGATTGTTACAGGAGCCACCGCTGGCGCTGCAAGAACGTTGGCGAGAATACTCATGAGCGAAATTTGCCCAGAGATTGCAACGATGACAGGGGTGCAGAACAATGTAGCTGAAAGCGGGATAGCAACTACGATGGCAATTGGTCGTGGAATCTTCTTAGAAAAGCTCTCAACTAGCCTCGGTGCCAGCAATAAAAGTCCGGCTGTTGCTAGAACTGAGAGAGCAAAACCAGGATCACGTACCTGCCAAGGATCAGCCACGATCACCGCCCCAATTGCAAAACCGAGCGCCGGTAGCGAATCGCGACCACGATGAGTCCCTTGTGCCAGCAACAAAACTGACGCCATCGCAGCAGCGCGCAGAACCGATGGAGACGGTCGAACCAGTGAGATAAATGCAATAAGAAAAAGTGCTGTGACAGCCAAACGTACAGGGATTCTTCTAATGAGAAATTGCATGAGATATAAAATGAAGGTAGAAACAATTGCAAAGTTGGCACCGCTGACGGCAACCAAGTGAGTCAGACCCGACCTACGCATCTCATTCTTAAAGGTCTGACTCTGTAGTGAAGTATCCCCCAAGACCATCCCTGGGATCAGCGCTCCTGAATCACCGGTTCCGCTGGCCTTACGCAATCCATCTCTAATCGCATCAAGTGCTTTAGCCCAACGAGATGCTTCCGACAATGTGGTGATTGCACCATTTCCAATAAGCAGAGCAGCAACTCTGCCCTCCTTGCTCGCAATCGCTTTAACCCGCAAACGAATCTTCTGACCCGGTAGCAGCTCTTTGATCTTCTCATCCGTTGAAATCAATCTAGCTGGTGATCTAAGGGTGTATTCCTCTTGACCAGCGCTTACTGCACGAACTCGAATAAGTGCGCTGTAACTCTGATCAGCAAATGAAGTTCCCATTACTCGTGGAGCTAGCGCATGCGCATCTGTTGCCATGACAGCGGTGACCTCAAACGATTGCCCATAAAGATCACGAAGTATTGAAGCTTCTAGGGATGATTGTCGAAAGGACATGAGCGTTGCACCGAAAACTATTGCCGCAATCAGTAAGAGAGCTCGTAATGATTTAGAGACAAAAGCAAGAAGTAAGAGCAAGAGGAGACCGAAGGCAATTACCCACGGCCTACTCCAGCTTTGAAAGAGAGCTCCGATCCAGATCGCACCTCCTAATGAGAGCGCCCGGTAATCAGATATACGTACTCTCAGAGACGAATTTTCTCTTTAAACTGAGCAAACTTCGCTGGTCCAATTCCTGAAACTTCTAACAGCGCCTCAAGAGTCACAAATGGGCCGTTCGCATTTCGATACGCAATGATCCGCGAAGCCAAAACGGGACCGATGCCATCTAGCGCCTCTAGCTCCTTGGCACTTGCTCTATTGATTGCAATAGGTCCTGTATTGCGCGGTGGTGCACTGCGCGCAGTCGACCGCGATGATGACCCTCGTGAGGCTGCATATACATATACCTGCTCACCATCTTTGAGAATTCTCGCAAGATTGATATCTGAAATATCAGCACCCTTAAGTACATTTCCAGCTGCTGCAATTGCATCGACTACTCGTGAATTAATTGGTAACGAATAGACGCCCGGATTCAATACAGCCCCTGCAACATCTACTACTAGTAAGGCGACCGTCTCTGGCATCTCTATCTCGGTAACTTCTGCTGCAACAACTTCTTCTGAGACGCCTCGTAGAAGTAATACTCCTGAGGAAGCGATGATAAGAATGGCAAGTGCCAGCAATGACTTTCGCTGCACCGATGTAAAGGCGAGGTCTTCCCACCAGTTGCGGGCGTTATCTAGGGTATTTCGAATCTGATTCATCTGCGCATCTTTTATGGCAGCCGAGAAGAAGCTCTACGTATTCAGAGGTACTGGGGATAAATTGAGGTTAAGAAACGACAATCCGATCCAGTTCGGTTGAACCTTTAATCAGCACGAGTGTGAATCCACGGAGATTAAGGCCAGCTTTGAATACACGCTCGCCATTGGTATTTGTTGTGATCCTGTAGGTGTACTTCTTCTTTACACCCTTCTTACTCGCCACAACGCGCATTGCGGTTTCGTTATACCCAGTGCTCACTTGAATTCGTGTTGTTCCATTTGACTGAATCACCGCATCAACCGAGTCGATAATCTCTTCTTCAGGGAAGATCTCATCCAGCGTGCTCAAATCACTATCAGCAGGTGGAATTGAAACGGGAACGACTGCCGTGGTTGTCTCCACCGTAATGGGAACCGTTGTACTTCCAGGCGATGGTGCACTTGTCACGGTCGCGGTGTCACCCACAACTGAAGACGATGGAGTTGAAACAGGTGCCGCACGAAGCGTGACACCTGAGCCTGTATCCCATACACGTCCGGTTGAATCTGTAGCGATTCCGTCTGTAATTGTCATCGCTACTTGAGTGCCATTTTTAATGGTGAATACACCGCTGCTATAGGTGACATTTGCACCATGCCAGCCCGCTACATTTCCAGTCGGCGAAGGTTTAGTTTGAAAAATAATCGCGCTACCGACCGGACAACCCATATATTCAGATGTCATCGTCCGATCGTTATTACCAAAGTATGCATTTCCAACAATAACTCCACAGACATATCCAGATGGATGGATTACTGCATAACCACCTAATCCACGAGGTTCCGCTGTTGGCGTCGGAGTCGGTGTCGGTGTCGGTGTTACAGATGGAGTACTTGTTTCAATTGCTACTGATGACGTTGAAGTCTCGGATGTAGCAGTAGAGGTATCGATTCGTGGAGTTTCAGCTCTCACTGGCCAGGTAATTGTGCGTGATCCCGGTTGAATGATTCCACCACCGCTTACTTCATAAGCGCCATTCGTGAAATATCGGCCCCAGTAAGCTGAATCAAATGGTGTTTGAATATAGGTGGCACCTTCTGGATATCCGTTTGGCCATAAGCGATCATTGAGTCGCCGATCTGCAGGCCACTGGCGCCATTCGCCGTTACGACCACAGACCGCTTCACTGCAAACTGCACCATTAACGACCACGCCCGAACTATCATCAACTAAATTCCACACACTTCCGCCAATTCCTTCTGGCATCAAGCATTGTGGGAGACCTGGGGTGCGATCACTTCCGCCAACACATGGCTGTGTAAATGGAATGCGCGACCCAGTGTTTGGTGTTGGCGTTGGACTCGGCGTTGTTGATGGAGGAGTTGAAGTTTCTGTTGTTGGTGTCGAAGTTGTAACCCATCGCGAAAGCGTTTCAAGTTTAACCGCCGTGGCGCTCTCTCCACCACCACAAAGATTTTCACCGCAAGTCTGTGTTAACACTTGGAGCGCTCCAGGTCCAATAACGCGATTTTTTTCTATGCCATCTTTATCGAGGATCTGCCACACCGCACAGTCACTCCAACCTAGAGTGAGGCAAATACGTTCATAATCTCCGTCTTGCCAATATTGGCCACCCGCTTGTGCAGGTGTTGTGACTGTCATTAACGCAAGGAGCGAGAAAATCATTACTGAAAGTATTTTCTTCATGCTTCTAACTTACTCTCCGTAAGCGATGAGATTGGCCACGTGACCGGTCACGAGCGCTTAAAGAACGATATTGACGAGCTTAGGCGCGCGAGCAATCACCTTTTTAGGGCTAGCACCAGCTAATTCTGCGACAATCGTTGGGTGGGCCAAGGCTGCAGCCTCGAGTTCGCTATCTGTAATAGATGGTGAAACCAAAATACGCTCTTTGATCTTGCCGTTAATCTGAATAACCGCCTCGACCTCATCTGCAACTAGAAGCGCTGGATCTACCGTTGGCCAACCAGCGAGAGCGATTGCTGGCTTATGTCCAAGGCGCTCCCACATTTCCTCCGATGTAAATGGAGCAACAAGTGAAAGCATGATGGCAATTGCTTCGGTAGCTTCACGCACTGCTGGATCTGCTGCCCCACATCCGGAATCAATAGCTTTACGGGTTGCATTAACAAGTTCCATAACGCGGGCGATTGCTACGTTAAATCTAAATGATTCGATTGCAAATGATGCATCGTGTAAGGCCTTATGTGTTGCTTTGCGTAAAGAGATATCACCTTTCGCAAAATCAACCCCAGGTGCGCTTGTGACATCACCTGAAAGTCTCCATGCACGGGTCAGAAACTTTACAGATCCTGATGGTGAAACATCAGACCAGTCAACATCATCTTCTGGAGGACCTGCAAAAACCATCGATACGCGAATTGCATCTACGCCATGGTTTTCAAGCTCATCAGATAGACGCACCAGGTTGCCGCGAGATTTAGACATCGCTGAGCCATCCATAACGACCATTCCTTGATTAAGAAGTCGTGTGAACGGTTCGTTGAAGCCAAGCATCCCGATATCGTGCAAAACTTTAGTGAAAAAGCGTGAATAGAGAAGGTGCAAGATTGCGTGAGTGACACCGCCAACATATTGATCTACCGGTAGCCATGTATCAATATCTTTTCGATTAAACGGTTCGTTGTGGTTGGTTGATGATGGATAGCGCAAGAAATACCATGATGAATCAACGAATGTATCCATCGTGTCTGTGTCACGAAGTGCTGGGCCGTTACATGTCGGACATGTGGTGTTTACCCATTGGGTTGCTGCAGCTAAAGGTGATTGACCCTTAGGTTTGAGATCAAGGCCTTGTGCATCAGGTAACGTCAATGGAAGTTGATCGGCAGGAACAGCTACCTCGCCGCACTTTTCGCAATGGACAATAGGAATTGGTGTACCCCAGTAACGCTGGCGAGAAACCAACCAGTCACGCAGGCGATAATTACGCGCAGCGCTTCCAAGCCCTTTTGCTTCAAGCTCTGCTGTGATTGCAGCAATTGCTTCGACCTTCTTGAGTCCATTAAGGGAACCAGAATTGATTAGCTTTCCATCACCGGTTGTTGCAACACCGGTCTCGTTTGGATCTTCTTCTCCTGTTTCAACGACAACTCGAACAGGTAATTTCATAGCACGTGCAAAATCTAAGTCGCGTTGATCGTGAGCTGGAACAGCCATGATTGCGCCAGTTCCATAGTCAGCCAACACGTAATCTGATGCCCAGATTGCAAGCTTCTCACCGTTGACAGGATTAATTGCAAAGCGCTTGAGGTCAATGCCTGATTTCGGGCGATCGGTTGCAAGACGATCTATGTCAGAGGCTGCCTTAATCTTTTCAAGGTATGCGCTAAATTCTTTTTCGACTGGTCCACCTGTTGCAAGCTCAAGGGCTAGGGCTGAATCGGCGGCAACAACCATAAATGTTGCACCAAATAAAGTATCGGGGCGAGTGGTGTAGATCGTGACAGGTTCGGTGCGACCTTCGATTTCAAAGACCACATTTGCACCTTGTGAACGACCGATCCAGTTGCGTTGCATCGTTAAGACTTTATCTGGCCACTGACCTTCAAGTTGCGCCATGTCATCAAGTAGGCGATCTGCATAATCAGTAATCTTGAAATACCACTGGTTGAGTTTCTTCTTTGTAACAGCGCTATCGCAACGCTCGCAGAGCCCGGCAACTACTTGTTCATTTGCAAGAACTGTCTGACATCCAGGACACCAGTTGACTGCAGAATCCTTGCGATAGGCAAGACCACGCTTATGTAATTCAATAAAGAGCCACTGGTTCCATTTATAATACTCAGGGTCGCACGTGTTAAAGACGCGATCCCAGTCAAAGGAACATGCATAACGTCGCATAGAAGCTTTCTGCGTTGCAATGTTTTCATAGGTCCAGATACGTGGATCTTCATTGCGCTTAATCGCAGCATTTTCTGCAGGCAAACCGAAGGCATCCCAACCAATCGGGTGCATCACGTTATATCCGCGCTGGATCCAGTATCGAGCGATTACATCGCCAAGGGCGTATGCCTCCGCGTGGCCCATATGAAGATCACCTGATGGGTAAGGAAACATATCCAAGACATATTTCTTGGGACGTGAATCATCAGAACGCCCTGATTTAAACGGTTCTATCTGATCCCAAATTGGGAGCCACTTCTCTTGAACGTACGCGAAGTCATAAGCTGCATGTTCGCGCGGTTCTGTGGTCATCTCTCAATCTTACATTGAATATGAAGGATGAATATTTATCTTGCTTTGTGGAGCTAAGGGGATTTGAACCCCTGACCCCCTGCATGCCATGCAGGTGCGCTACCAGCTGCGCCATAGCCCCTTGATGTTGCACACCCTATATCAACGATGTAGTTCAGACGAAATTAATTTGTAGTCGATCCCGATTCAACGCCTAAAAGTTCTTCCGGGATGCTGCCCGCGTTATGTTCTTCGAGGTACCAACCTTTATTTGGACTCTGCGCCAGAATCGACCACGAAGCATTTGATAGCCCGCCGATTTTGGCCCAGTGTGTAAGCGGAAGCTCAAGAAAATCTCCAAGAACACATCGGGCAGTTCCGCCATGAGTTGTAAAGACGATCAACTGATCCGATCTATCGCCGAGTGCATCGGTAATCGCAGCACGCGCGCGTAGTGCCACTTCACTTCGACGCTCTCCGGTAATACCGGCTGGGTTATCGTGACCATCAATCCACTTTACAAAGTTATCAAAATCTTCTTCGCGGTTCTGCGCGCCAGTCTTGCCTTCCCAATTTCCACCGTTGGTTTCGCGCAAGCGAGCATCGATAGTGACATCAACATTGATGATCTCTGCAAGTGATTGCGCGGTGGTGCGAGCTCGATCTAGATCGCTTGAAAATATCGCAGTGGGTTCCATTCCAGCCAAAATCTCTGCTGCGTGCTTTGCTTGATAAACACCTAGTGCATTGAGTGCAATATCTGAATGCCCTTGAAAACGATTAACTACATTCCAATCAGTTTGACCATGTCGCCAAAGCAGGATGCGATTACCTGCCATCTGCAACCATCTCTTTAACAATCTCTAATTCGATCTTTGGGCAGTCATTCCAGAGGCGATCAAGCATGTAGTACTTACGGAGCTCGCTGCTTTGAATATGCACAACTAAATCTGAGTAATCAAGGAGAATCCACTCTTCGCTACCTTCACGACGAGCAGGCTTTTCTCCGACGAGGCGAAGCTTCTCTTCGATCTCGTCTGCAATTGAATCAACTTGGCGAAGATTTGCACCGGTAACAATAAGGAAGATCTCGCTGAGAACCATTTGATCTGAGAGATCGAGTGCAACCATCTCGGTGGCCAACTTATCTGCTGCTGCGCGTGCTGCGATCTGTGTGATTGTGATTGCGCTCTGGCTAGCTGACATAAAGGTGGTGCTCCTTAATAAAGTGGGCTACTGAAGGTGAGTACTCTCTCGAAGATCCTTCACGAATGCCAGTTGAGGCGATATCTAGGGCTGCGATATCTAGCCCAACCTCACTTTGTGAGCCTGGCCGTTCGATGATGATAAATGTGACGAGGTTTTTCAAATCTTCAATACGATGCCATTGATCTAGCTTTGCGTATGCATCACTTCCAATAATTAAATGGAGGGAATCATCTGGATGTGTTTGCGCAACAGCCTCAACAGTATCGATCGTATAACTAGGGCCATCGCGCAGAATTTCTATTGGATTTACCTCAACCCGCGATGCAATATCTTCAGGTAAATCTTTAACGGCAGCCTCACACATGGATCTGCGTTGCGCGCCTGTTGCAACAGGTTCGTATTGTCGTAAACGAGGTTGTCCTGCAGGAAAGATAATGATGCGATCGACAATATCTCTACGAAGAATCTGCGTAATCACATGCATATGGCCTATGTGAATGGGATCAAATGTCCCGCCGTAGAGACCAAGCCTAGCCAAATGAATTACTTATCTAGGCGAAGAACAACGTATAGAAGAAGAGCGAAGATACCGAACGCAAGAGCACCAAAAACGATTGGGTCGGCTGGGAGTTCGCGAGTAATTTCGCTTGCAACATTTCTCATAGCTAAATCCTACTACTTCTTACCCTCAAGCATTGCAATGAAGGCTGCCTCGTCGATGATGGTCACGCCAAGTTCTTGAGCTTTCGCAAACTTTGAACCTGGGTCACTTCCCACCAATACATAATCGGTCTTTTTTGATACCGATGATGAAGGCTTTCCTCCGTGGGCAGTGATTGCCTCGGCTATTGAATCTCTAGTGAAATGTTCTAGACCACCCGTAACAACAAAGGTAAGACCTGCAAGGCTCTGGGGTTTAACCTCACCAGCGACATTTCGCATCGCTACTCCTGCAGCGGACCACTTCTTAACAATCAACTGATGCCAATCAACTGCAAACCATTCAACGATAGATTCAGCGATCACCGAACCAACTCCATCGATATCTGCAAGTTCTTCAACTGTGGCGGTCGAGATTGCATTCATTGATCCAAGACGAGTGGCTAGCGCCTGCGCCGCCGTAGGACCTACATGGCGAATAGAAAGTGCGACGATCGTGCGCCACAATGGACGTTGCTTTGCCTCATCAAGTGCTGCCAATAACTTTTCGACATTTTTCCCTGATGTTCCATCTTTCTTGGTAAAAAAGGGCGAGAGTGCGAGTTTCTCTTGTGTCAGATCAAAAAGGTCGCCTTCATCCTCAAGAATTTTATCTGCAAGAAGTGCAACTGCAGCTTCTAGTCCCAGAACATCAATATCTAGCGCTGCACGTGAGCCGATGTAATAAATTCGCTCGCGTAATTGTGCAGGACAACTCCGTTGATTAGTGCAACGAATATCAACATCACCTTCGGTGATTGCTTTGAGCGCTGATCCACATTCTGGACAATGTGTAGGCATGACAAACTTCTTCTCTTTACCTGTGCGATGGGCAACCACTGCACCCAAAACTTCAGGGATCACATCCCCTGCCTTGCGGATAATGATGGTGTCACCAATCAGCACACCCTTACGTTCAATCTCTTCCTGATTATGTAGAGTCGCATTGGTCACTGTTGAGCCAGCAACCTTTACTGGCTCCATAAATGCAAATGGAGTCACACGCCCTGTACGACCGACGCTTACCTTGATATCGAGTAACTTCGTCGTGACTTCTTCCGGCGGATACTTATATGCAATCGCCCATTTGGGTGCTCGTGATGTAAAACCGAGCAACCGTTGGGATGCGATCTCATCGATCTTTATTACAATTCCATCAATTTCATGTTCAACATCGTGGCGATGTTCGTTGTAGTGCGCAACAAATTTCTCCACATCCTCGCGTGTGGAGACAACGCGAAAACGATTACTTGTCGGCAATCCAAGCCCCTTAAGGAATTCATATGCCTCTGATTGGCTTTGAAAATTCCCACCCTCATGTGCGCCAATGCCATGTACGACAACGCTTAATGGTCGTGAGGCACTTACTCGCGGATCTTTTTGGCGTAGTGATCCAGCGGCTGCGTTGCGAGGGTTGGCAAAGAGTTGTTTGCCAGCTTCTTCCAAAGATTCATTAAGTTCGTTAAAGGCAGCGATTGGAAAGAAGACTTCACCGCGTACTTCAATTTGATCTGGAGTATTCGAGCCTTTGAGTGAGTGAGGTAGGTTCTTAATCGTTTTCACATTCAAGGTGACATCCTCACCTGTCACACCATTTCCACGAGTGAGAGCACGTACAAGTTCGCCCTTCTCATAGAGCAAATTAATCGCCAGGCCATCAACTTTTAGCTCGCACAGGTATTCAGGTGCACTGATCTCTTTTTCAACGCGATCAAACCACAAACCCAGTTCATCTAAATCAAAGACGTTATCAAGACTCATCATCTTCTCGATGTGGTCGTGCTGCTCAAATGTGGTTGCGAATCCCCCACCCACACGCAGAGACGGAGAGTCGGGTTCTAGCAGTTCAGGATTTTCTGCCTCAAGTTCTGTTAACTCTTTTAACAGGGTATCAAACTGTGCATCTGTAATTGTAGGTGCATCCAAAACATAGTATTTAAATTGGTGATCTCGAATCTCTTGCGTCAATTCAACGATGCGATGCCGGGCAACGTTGCTCATGAAGCGGTCTCACAAATCGTTGCTGATCCCACCACGCGATCACCATCGTAGATAACCATCGCTTGCCCTGTAGCAAGTCCGAGCAGTGGTTCATCCAAATCTGCAACAAGATGAGTGCCATCAAATCGATAGGTGCACGGTAGAGCCGCACCATGTGCGCGCACTTGTACAAAGCCACGATGATCCCCGGGTGCAATATCTGGACCACACCAGATCGCTCGCTCGCCTGTCATTGAAGTAACAGCAAGTTCTTCGCGCGCTCCAACAACTACGGTATTGCTTACAGGTTCAATCTTTAATACAAATCTCGGTGATCCATCGGCTGTGGGAACGGTAATCCCGAGACCTTTTCGCTGGCCGATTGTGTATGTGTATGCACCTTTATGAGTTCCGATCTGCTTTCCATCTTGGTCAACAATCGGACCATCTTCACTTCCCATACGTTCACGCAGCCACCCAGCATTATCTCCAGATGGAACAAAACAAATGTCGTGGCTATCAGGTTTCTGTGCAACCGCTAAACCGCGACGTTCGGCTTCAAGACGGATATCAATTTTTTCGGTATCGCCCAATGGGAATAACGCTCCACTAATTTGTTCACGATTGAGTACGGCCAAAACATAGGACTGATCTTTCAATGGATCAACTGCGCGATGAAGCGTCCTTCCGGAATCACCAGTTCGCGTGCGCGCGTAATGTCCGGTGATCACACCATCGAAGCCCATCGCTTTTGCGCGATCAAGGACCGCTGCAAACTTAATCTTCTCGTTACAACGTAAGCAAGGATTAGGCGTACGTCCTGCCTTGTATTCGCTCATAAAGTTTTCTACGACTCCTGCGTGAAATTCGTCCGCCATATCCCAGATATAAAACGGTATGCCTATGACATCTGCTGCACGGCGGGCGTCGTGTGAATCTTCGACGGTGCAACAACCCCGTGCACCAGAACGATATTTCTGTGGGTTACTTGAAAGAGCGAGATGCACGCCAATCACATCATGGCCTTCTTCTACTGCGCGAGCGGCGGCAACTGCAGAGTCGACGCCGCCTGACATTGCTGCGATGAGCTTCATAGTGAGTTCGCCGCCTTTGCCATCTCAATAACTTCCGGAATCACACCTAAGGTGTATTCAATATCTTCTTCAGTTGTACTGGCACCAAGTGAGAAGCGAAGAGAGGATGTCGCACCGATTTCATCATGGCCCATCGCCATTAAAACATGGCTTGGGCGGTGAACACCTGCGGTACATGCCGCCCCAGTTGAACATGAGACTTTCTTGCCATCCATCAGCAGAAGTAAGAAATCTGCTTGCGTACCTGGGAATGTGATATTTGAAATTCCTGGAAGGCGTGCAGAATCTTTTCCATTAATGCGAGCATGAGGAGCAACAGTGCTTATTCCGTTCTCAAACTTTTGGCGGAGTGCTTCAACGTTCTTAGCGCTGTAAGCGTTCTGACTGACCGCGGCAGCAAAGGCAACAATTGATGGCGCGTTGAGTGTGCCACTTCGAATCTCACGTTCTTGCCCCCCGCCATGTAACAAGGCGGGCATCTCGAACGCTTTTCGTAGAATCAGCGCACCGATTCCAAGTGGGCCACCTACTTTATGGGCACTGATTGTCATGGCAAAGAGACCAAGGTTGGCAAAATTGAGCGGCACCTTCATAAAACTTTGAACAGCGTCTGTATGTAATGGAATAGAACCCGCAATTTTAATTACTGTTTCAAGCGGCTGAATTACACCAGTTTCATTATTTGCACTCATCACGGAGATCAACGCGATCTCGTTGCCGCGCTTTGCCACCAAATCTTTTAAGAATTCACAGTCGATAACTCCTGCGTCGGTAACAGGTATTTCAATGAGCTCGGCACCTTCATGTTCGACCAACCAATGAGCAGGATCAAGAACTGCGTGATGCTCGATCGCACTGACAACAATCACGTTCTTATCTGGTGCGCTCCAAAACAAACCTTTAATGGCGGTGTTATTTGCTTCAGTTCCAGATCCCGTGAAGATCACTTCACTTGCCTGACATCCCAGTGACTGTGCGATTACTTCTCGCGCCTCTTCCACATCTTTGCGAGTTGCGCGGCCATCAGTATGAAGACTCGATGGGTTTCCGATCTTACGAAGTGCGCGTTGCATGGCATCGATGGCAGGCTCAATCATCGGCGTTGTCGCCGCGTGATCGAGGTAGATACTCATGGCCTAAGTCTAGGCCAGAGCGGTATTTATGACTTCTGTGCCGCTATAGACGTAGTTGCCTGAGGCAAGACTGCAAAGAGATCACCAACAACGCCAAAGTCGCATATTTCAAAGAGAGGCGCTTCCGGATCTTTATTGACCACCACGATTGTCTTTGAGGTCTGCATACCTGCACGATGCTGAATCGCACCTGAAATTCCACATGCAACGTAGAGCTGTGGACTTACAGTTTTTCCGGTCTGTCCAACCTGATGTGAATGTGGATACCAACCGGCATCAGTTGCAGCGCGTGATGCGCCAACTGCAGCACCTAACAAATCTGCAAAACCTTCAACGGCTGCAAAGTCACCATTTGTACCGCGGCCACCTGAGACAACAATCGATGCCTCTGTCAGCTCTGGGCGTCCACCTTTAACTGGAGGCTCAGTTGATGTGATTAATGACTTCTTTGAATTATCTGAAATTGTTACTGACACGTTTTCAGTTGGCGCAGAAGATGCGCTGAGATCTGCCTCGACTGAATTTGGGCGCAGCGTGATAACTGGAATTCCGTGGGTCACAGTGGAGTGCACAGTTGTTGATCCACCAAAGACAAGTTGAGTTGCGACCTTATCTCCTGCTACATCTACAGCATCGGTGATAATTCCAGATTCAAGAGCGATAGCAACGCGTCCTGCTACCTCTTTACCAAATGCGTGTGATGCAACCAAGATTGCATCAGCACTCTTGGACTTTGCAACCTGAGCGAGGGCATCAGCCACTGCAGCAACACCGTTTTCTGCAAACTCATTTGCTTCAACAATTACAATCGATGCGATCGGTCCGGTTTTGACGGTTGCAGCCAACGCCGCCCCTTGCCCAACAGGTGCCAAAACAACCGCACAGACATCGCCCATACGAGCGCCCACTGTTGCAAGCTCTGCAGTGGTTTTTGTCGCTGCTCCACCTTGGAAATCACTAAGGATAATTACTGTGCTCATATCAACTTCTTCTCTGCTAGGAATGTTGCAAGTGCGCTTCCACCGTCACCGCTGTCGGTAACAATCACGCCGGCACTGCGAGCTGGGCGAAGTGCTGCATCTTTAACTTCAGACCACGCACTTACTGGAGTTACGCCAACAGTTGCAAGATCGCGAGTTTCAATTGTCTTTTTCTTCGCCGCCATAATTCCTTTAAATGATGGGTAGCGAGGTTCATTAATCTTCTCAACAACGCTGACGACTGCAGGAAGTGATGCCTTGATGCTATCGACGCCCGCTTCAGTTACGCGCGTAATTGAAATAGTTGATGCACCAGGATCAATCTCGACCTTGCTCGCAAAAGTCATCTGTGCCCATCCCAATCGCGCAGAAAGCATCGCAGGGACAACGCTCATGCGCGCATCCGTTGACTCAGTTCCGCAGATCACAAGATCAAAGCCACCATCTGCAATTGTTTTTGCAAGAACAGCAGATGTTGCAAGTGCATCTGATCCAGCGAGCGCGCTATCTGAAATGAGAATGGCATCGTTTGCGCCCATCGAAAGCGCTTTGCGAACTGCCTCGCTGGCACGCTCTGGTCCCATCGTAATGATGGTAATTGTGTGTGGACCACCTTCTTCGTTTCCGCCATGAGCTTCAACGATACGCAGCGCTTCTTCGACTGCATACTCATCGAGATCGTTAAGGACTGCATCAACGCCCTCACGATCAAGACGCGAATCAATCATTTTCTTCTCAGCCCATGAATCTGGAACTTGCTTAACGCAGACGGCAATCTTCATGGAGGAAAGGTTACTGATCAGTAGGGCGATTCACAATCTGAAAACAAGGTGAGGTACATCAATTACCGATACCGGCTCCCTTTACCAAATATGATGTATGCGTGCTCGCACTTCTCGCTCCAGGTCAAGGTTCTCAAACTCCCGGGATGCTTACTCCGTGGATTGGCGATTCTGACTCTCGCCAACTCCTGGTCACATGGTCAGAGGCGATTGACCTCGACTTGGTTCATCTTGGAACCCAAGCCGATGCCGAAGAGATTCGCGATACCGCCAATGCCCAGCCGCTGATTGTTGCCGCCGGTTTACTCAGCGCCCGAGCACTGGGTGCAGATAATGATTTTTCATTTATGGCCGGACATTCGGTGGGCGAAATTACCGCCGCTGCCATCGCCGGAGTTTTCTCCGAGGTAGATGCGTTACGTCTTGTGCGCACCCGCGGTATCGAAATGGCAAAGGCTGCGATCGGTAGCCAATCAGGGATGAGCGCGGTTCTAGGCGGAGTAAGAGAAGATGTACTGCAAGCAATTGAAGATGCCGGGCTCGTTGCCGCAAATGACAATGGTGGTGGACAGATAGTTGCAGCTGGTGATCTTGGCGCACTTGCTGCCTTGGCACCCGAAGGTGCACGAGTGCGGCCGCTTCAGGTTTCAGGTGCATTCCATACAGATTTTATGAAGCCAGCCCTGCAAGGGTTTGAATCATTTGCTACCAGTCTTGTAGTCCATGATGCAAAGGTTGGCCTTGTCTCAAATAAAGATGGCGCAATCCTGCTTTCAGGTGAGCGAATCTTAAATCGAATTATCGAGCAGGTGGCAAACCCTGTTCGTTGGGATCTCTGTATGTCATCAATGGAATCAAGTGGTGTCACGCGAGCAATCGAAATTGCACCAGCTGGAACGCTCGTTGGCTTGCTTAAGCGCGGTGCGCCAGATGTTTCAACTTTTGCACTGAAGTCACCAGATGATCTAGAGAATGCACGAGCATTTGCAAGGACAAAGGGGTAGATCATGGCGATCACAATAAAGACCGGTTCGCACTCTCGCATCCTTTCCGTTGGTTCTTACCGACCAAAGAAATTGGTAATGAATTCAGAGATTATCGATCGAATTGAATCGAGTGACGAATGGATCCAACAGCGCACTGGAATTCAATCTCGACGATTTGCAGGTACTGACGAATCAGTTGTTGATATGGCGTGCTGGGCTGCGCAATCTGCAATTGAGCGAGCAGGATTAACAGCGGCTGATATCGACACTGTCATTGTTGCAACAATTACCTTTCCACATCAGGCACCGAGTGCATCAACTGCCATCATTGAACGGCTTGGAAATCCCACTGCCGCAGCATTTGATCTCAGCGCCGCATGCGCCGGCTTTAGCTACGGTGTAGCGATGGCTCACGACTTTATTTTCGCTGGAACATCAAAGAAAGTTCTCGTGATCGGCGTTGAAAAACTTTCGGACTTTACTGATCCGGATGATCGCGCCACCGCCTTTATCTTCGCCGATGGTGCAGGCGCTGTTGTAATTGGCCAATCTGACACACCTGGCATCGGACCTGTTGCGTGGGGATCGGATGCGCAAAACCGCGATGCGATCACGATGGATCCACCTTGGACTCTGATGCGTAATGCAGAACAGAAGAGCGTGGCAGATATTGATTGGCCCAATATTTCTCAAGAAGGTCAGAAGGTGTTTAGATGGGCTGTGTACGCAGTCAGCAAAGCCGCACTCGAGGCAATTGATAAAGCGGGCTTAACCGTTAATGACATTGATGTGTTTATTCCACACCAAGCAAATCTGCGCATCATTGAAACAATGGCAAAAGAAATGAAGCTGCCAGCAGCGACTGTAATTGCAGATGACATACGAGTAAATGGAAATACCTCAGCTGCATCAATTCCGCTCGCCATGGATATTCTTTTAGCTGACCACCCGGAATTACATGGCAAGACTGCCCTCATCATTGGATACGGCGCTGGGCTGGTTTATGCGGGACAGGTTGTCGAACTCCCACCAAAACCATAAAATTTTTACTATATCCCCTGCAATTACTCGATAGTAAGGCCGGGAATCAGAGAGAATATCCACTTGAAACTGAGAGTAGAAAAGGGAAATAACTATGGCGCTAGCAGCAGCTGATGTACTTGCTGGACTTAAAGAGATCGTAGAAGAAGTTGCTGGAGTTTCAGCATCACAGATCGAACTTGATAAGAACTTTACAGATGATCTTGATGTCGACTCACTGAGCATGGTCGAGGTTGTCGTAGCAGCAGAAGAGCGCTTTGGTGTAAAGATCCCTGACGATGCAGTTACAGATCTTGCAACTGTTGGCGATGCGGTGAACTTCATCGTAAACGCAGCTAAGTAAATACTCGCGAAATAGAAATTTTTCATCATGAAGCGACGGGTTGTTGTCACTGGTCTCGGAGCTACAACTCCCCTGGGCGCAGATGTTGACTCGACCTGGGCGTCGCTGATTGCGGGTAAAAGTGGTGTCCGACTTCTGACCGAAGAATGGCGCGAGTTATTGCCCGTCCACTTTGCAGCTCGCGTGCACACTGAACCTGCCGATCAGATGGAGCGGGTTGAAATGCGTCGCCTTGATCGATCTGAGCAATTTGCTCTGATCGCTTCTCGTGAAGCATGGAAAGATGCAGGATCTCCTGATGTAGATAAAGAGCGTCTGGGTGTAGTTATTGCATCCGGTATCGGTGGCGTCATCACATTATTAGATCAATTCGATAATCTCAAAGAGAAAGGTGCGCGAGGTGTAAGCCCGCACACCGTTCCGATGTTGATGCCTAATGGTCCAGCTGCAAATGTTGGTCTTGAGTTACAGGCAAAGGCCGGAGTGCACACTCCAGTGAGTGCGTGTGCATCAGGGGCTGAAGCAATTGGGTACGCCCTCGAAATGATTCGCAGTAATCGCGCCGATGTAATCGTCAGTGGCGGTGTTGAAGCAGCAATTCATCAATTACCTATGGCCGGATTTGCTGCCATGAAAGCGCTATCTACGCGCAACGATGCACCAGAGCGCGCATCTCGTCCCTATGATCGTGATCGCGATGGCTTTGTCCTAGGAGAAGGCGGCGGAATACTCATTCTTGAAGAGTATGAGCATGCCAAAGCGCGGGGTGCGAAAATTTACTGTGAGCTTATGGGTCAGGGATTAAGTTCAGATGGTTATCACATTGCTGCTCCTGATCCTGAAGGTGCTGGCGTCCAGCGGGCAATTAAATTCGCTTTAGCCGATGCCAATCTTTCAACGCGTGACATCGTGCATTTGAACGCTCACGCAACCTCAACTCCTGCCGGAGATGTGGCAGAAGCGCACGCACTTCGCTTGGCGTTAGGAAAAGATGCCGATCATGTTGCAGTATCTGCAACGAAGTCCATGACGGGCCATCTCCTTGGTGGTGCTGGTGCGATTGAATCTGTCTTTATCGTCAAAGCCTTGCAAGAAAGACTTGCTCCACCAACTATCAATATTGAAAATCTTGATCCTGCAGTAACAATTGATGTCGTTCAAGGCAAGGCACGCGAGCTACCTGCAGGCCAGATTGCAGCGCTGAATGACTCATTCGGATTTGGTGGACATAACGTTGTACTGGCATTTGCCAGTATTTAAATCTACTTTCTCGTTTTTACTTCGAGACAGCAAATGTTACTGAGACCGTAGAGGTCACAGTCTTTTCAATCGTTGATGTGTCATATGCCCCACCATCGCTGACCATTGTTGAATCGGGTGTCGTCACCTGGAATACACCGCTTTTAACGCTCTGTACCGCCCCAACACTTCCACCGACTGCCTTAGTAATTGCAACAGCGCGAGTCTTTGCATCAAGCATCGCCTCTTCAAGAAGCTGAGGGCGAAGATCAGGAAGAGTTGAGATGTAGTACTGAGGTCCGTAATTGTTTACATTGACGCCACTTTGCAAAAGTGAACCAATTCCTTGAGAAAGTTTGTAGACGAGTTGTACATCTGTTGTACGCACTGTGATGTCACGGGATGCTCGGTAAGAAAGAATTCGGCCGGTGTTATTTCCGTTCTGCCACTCTTCATTTGCATAGGTTGAAACTGCTCCGAGAGTAAGCGCACTCGCTGGAATTCCACCTTTAGTCAGGTAAGTACTCACTGCATCGACATCTGCGCCAACTTTCCTGACGGCATCGGCCACCAATTGGCTAGAGAGAGCAACGTTAAGTGTCCACGCTACATTGTCAGCAGTTGCACTTGTTTTGGCTGAACCTGTCACAGTAATTCCGTTATCGGTGCGTGCTGCAAAACCGGCACCAACTTTTACAAGTCCGCCACCCACCGCCAGGGCCATAATCAGCGATGCAGCAATGACTGTAATCGAACGGGACTTTTCACCAGAATTAAATGTGCTCATACCCAGATTCTATATCGATTTAGATAGCCTTCAGTGCAATTGCCTCTTCAAACTCGACGCTACGGAAGGGTTCGAGTGCTAGCTCCCAGGCCGTTCCCAGAAGTCTCTCAAGTTCCTCACGCAAAGACTCTTCATCAAAACTTTTTTTCAACCCTTGAATCAATAATTCTTCTGAAACTGAGATTGAACCGAGCTCATCAATGTTGCTACGGTGTAATCCGAGCTCAGGAACGAATCTAAAGAACTCTCCACCCGTATCGCTCTCTTCACGCACTTCAAATCGTAGGTAGTGCCATGCTTTAAGTGCTGTTGTAATTTTTGCAGCGGTTCCTCTGCGTTCACGAAATTCAACGGTGGCGCGAAATGTTCCCGCTGCCTTCGGTTGACTCTTCCATTCAAGTGCGAGCCAATCTCCAACTATGGATTGCAAGCCCCACTCAATGTGTGGACGAAGAGCGGCTGGTGCACTATGAATTACAAGAAAGCCGGTGGCATGCGACTTGGACGCAGCTGTACGACTCGACGAAGCGATCGCTTCCATAACAAACTCCTAGCAAGGTGCGCGATGTGGGTGGATTTGCGCGACCTTCCCCGATCCGCAACGCCTACTTCGCCGTATTCCCTGAGCTAGTAGATATATGGTCGCATGAGCCTAGAAAAAGGTAAAGGTGAGGTATTTCTGTAGGCGGAAATAGGGTTAGACTTATCCCTAGTCGGACGCTTAATCAGGACCCGTTTCATGGCAGTAGTGCTTTGCTCGGTATCGCTGGCGCAAGAGGAAGACCGTGTTTGAGGATTTCTCACACACCCACATATCGAAGGAATAGTAAAACATGGCAACAGGTACAGTTAAGTGGTTCAACTCTGAAAAGGGATTCGGTTTCATTGCAGTTGATGGTGGCGGACAAGATGTATTCGTTCACTACTCAGCAATCCAAGGAAACGGTTACAAGAGCCTTGAAGAGGGTCAGTCAGTTTCATTCGAGGTCGTACAGGGTCCAAAGGGTCCTCAGGCCGATGCAGTGAACGCTAACTAAGCACACCGCTAGCTTTACAAGAAAGCCCCGCACATTGTGCGGGGCTTTCTTCTTTCCTACTTCTTTTTTACTTCTTTGGCTCTGGCGGAATCTCACCCATCTTCAACTTCGCAGCTTCAACTTCTTTTACAGGCGATTTATCTTTTCCAGCCTTCCACGCATCCAAATACTTCCACGGATGAACAACTCCGCGACGAACCCACCAAGTTTCTGGTGGTGTTGGCCACGAAATTCCAAAATGTAAATGGGGTGCGGTACCACGTGCGCTACCGGTTGATCCAACAGAGCCAAGACGTTGTCCAGCCTTTACCGCTAAACCAGGTTGAATATCTTTATGCACAGAACGAAGATGTGATCCGTAATATCGCACCCCATCAACACCGATAAGTGAAACAGATAGACCGCCACGAGTAAGTCCAGCGTTGATTTTTCCAGACCACGTATCTTCACGATTGACTTCATCGATCACACCATCAATCGGTGCAACAAATGCGCAACCTGCCTTTGAGAGAATATCCGTCGCAGCATAATCATGATGTGCACGGGCATAATCAACTTCACACCCTCTAACCGGAAATCTATAGACAGGTGCTGCTTGGGCACCTATCGGGGCAAGGCAGGTAAGAAAAAGTGCAAGGGAAATAGCAACGCGGATTTTCATGCCCTTAGGTTAATGCGTTGCGATCAAGTTTTGCCGTAACTGCCATGTGAGGGACAGTGAGCGCCCACACAACAACAAGGGCCATCCAGAAGAAGTCGTCGTTAAATTCTTGACCGCGAATTGCAAGTATTGCTGCAATAAAAAAGGTTCCTAATAGAGCTGGAACGCCTGGAATGACAGCTTTCAGAAATGCTCCCCGACTATCCCCCGATGCAAATGCATTCTGTGAGGTTTCAAGCGAGAGTGTTAGGCGGGCAGTGTGTCGCATCGCATGCCAACATCCGAAATAGAGCGCAAAGGTAATAAGAGGTGGGGTCAAAAGAGCTAATCCCAACAACAATCCAATATCGACTGCTTCTCGATATCGCTTTCCTGCAACCATTCGTGCAATAGATAGACATGCAATAGTTATGACCGCTAAAAGTATTTCTTGGTCATATCCCTGGTGCCAATCAATAAGGGAGGGATTGACTTGGGCTAGTGCATCAGTACTAGCACTATTGACCAGCGGAATGAGAACCGGAATCGAGCCAGCGCTAATTGCATACAACGCTCGCGGAAGGCGCGAAACCGCACTGCGCCTGCGATCAAGTTCACTTATGAAGGCGGCATCTCCAATTCCAAAGTGCACAGTGCTCATAACTAGGACAAAAATAAAGCCGATCACATTGAAATTCAAAATAGCAATAACTGCCACAATCGCAACAATGATGTAGATCGAGATAAAGCTAGCCATGGCAAGTGGGCGTGATTTAGGCAATGTAACAAGGTGATCAAGGGCTCCGTGTGGAATACCAATTGCTAGAGCCGCGATGGCAATCACAACTTGCCAATGGATAGAACTTTCTCCCAATACTTGCGAGAAGATCGCTGAGAGGATTACTCCAGCCAGGATGGCGATACTAGAAAAACTCCTGATGCCTTCGAAGAGTTTTACTTCAGCTGATTTCATGACGCACCCCTTGTAACCAACCCTACCAAAGGGGTTTATGAGAAGATTCAACGTGGCAAAATTTGGATACATGGCGATGCTCGCCTTTACCGTCTTCGGTTCTTTTTGGCTTGAAGTGGTCCTAAAGACCAGCGTTCTTCGTCGCTGGAAGAGAGCACTGATCAGTATTTTGCCAGTCAGCGCACTATTTCTAGCCTGGGATGCATACGCAATTTCTCAGGGCCATTGGTTTTTTAATCGCGACAGGATGTTGGGAATTTACGGACCCTTCGGTATCCCCTTAGAGGAGTTTCTCTTCTTTATCATCGTTCCGATGGCTGCGATATTAACTATTGAAGGAGTAACAACAGTAAAACCTCATCTGCGTGAAAAAGAGTTCGGAAAGGATGAGAAGTGATCTATAGCGACATTGCAATTGCTGCCGTTCTCATCGCCGTGATGATTGACCTATTCATCTTCAAGAATTCTCTGCTCACGCGGACAGCATTCTGGATTTCCTACTCGATTATCCTTCCATTTCAGTTAATCACGAATTGGTGGCTCACCCATTACCGCGCAGATGGCAAAGCAATCGTGATGTACGACGAAACTGGAATCATTGGAACTCGCATAGCCGCAGCCCCGCTTGAAGACCTTCTCTTTGGCTTTGCCCTAGTCCTTTCCACCATGGGGCTCTGGGAATTCTGGGGCAGAAGAGGATTCCAGCGTAACAAGTAGCAATTAGGTGACAATTAGTGAAAAAAGCTAAATTTCCACTCTATTTTTTTCATTTTATCCCTTTGCATGGCTAATCTCTCTCTCTGGGGACAGTAAAAACCCCCAACCCTCGAGAGTAAGGAAACTTAATGACGAAGAAAAAGATCACATCAGTGGCAACAGCTGCACTGCTCTGTCTATCTGTACTGAGCTTTTCGGCAACGCCTGCAAATGCAGCCGCCGATCGCTCTGGCAAGACTTGCTATGTCCAAGGCCAGGTGTTTAGCTCCGGTGGATTAACAGTTACCTGTTCAAATGAAACAGGCACCTTGAAGTACACAAAGGCAAAGAAACTCAGTGGTTCACTCACTGTTGTTTGTGGCGCGACTGAAGCATGGTGTGCTGCGATGACCGAAGCCTTCACAAAGAAAACTGGCGTGACAACAAAGTTTGTTCGCCTTTCTTCTGGTGAAACTGTCGCTCGCCTTGATGCAGCCAAAGCAAATCCAGAGTTTGATGTGTGGCACGGTGGACCCGCTGATGGTTTTGGCGTAGCACGTATCGGTGGACTTATTGATAAATATGTCTCACCAACACGTACCATGATTCCAAAGAAGTATCAGGATGATGATGGATTCTGGACCGGGGTATACGTCGGTGCGCTTGGATTCTGTTCAAACACAAAGGAGCTAAGACGCCTTGGTGTAAAGACTCCTACATCGTGGGCAGAACTTCTCAACCCAGCGTTGAAGAAGAACATTTCGACAGCACACCCTTCAACTTCAGGAACTGCATTCACCACTCTGTGGACACAGGTCACACGCCTTGGTGGCGAAGCTGAGGGCTTGGCTTATATGGCTAAGTTCCATAACAATGTCTTGCAATACACCAAGTCGGGTGTTGGCCCAGTTGCTATCACTGGACGTGGTGAAGTTGCTGTTGGTCTTGTCTTCTCACACGACTGTGTTGCAGGGGCAGAGCAAGGTCTTCCATTAAAGGTCTCATTCCCATCAGAAGGAACAGGTTATGAAATTGGTGGAGTTGCACTTGTAAAAGGTTCAAAGAACCCAGATGCAGCAAAGGCATACATTGACTTCACGCTTTCAGCTGAAGCGCAGAACCTTGGACCTACGGTTGCTGCATACCAAGTCCTCACAAACCCTAAGGCGAAGTACGACCGTCGTATGGTTACCTTGTCAAAGCTCAAGATCGTGAACTATGACTTTGATAAAGCTGCCGCTGCCAAGAAGGCACTAACTGCAAAGTTTGATGCCACAATCGCAGCTGCTCCAAAGTCATAAATAACAGAAATAGAAATATGTAGTGACATCTGGGAGATGTAGTGAATCTATGTCTACATCTCCCAGATTCGCTATGAACACTCAATACCTCCGCCGAATAGACTCAAGTGAGATTGATTGCGAGGCAAGACCATTACTACAACAGCTAATGTTGGTAAGCCTGCTAAGGCGCCAAGGAAGAAAAACGGCATTAAACTCGATATTGGCACAAAGACCATACTGATTATCAGCGTCTTTCTTCTCCTACTAATGGTTGTCTTTCCTCTCCTTAATATATTTACTCGCGCTTTTGATGAATCGGGCAAAGAAGTCTTTTCGACAATCTTTACCTCCGAAGTTGTACGAGGAATCATCAAGAACACAATCATTTTGGGCGTAGTGGTGGCGACCCTCGGAACAATCATTGGTTTTTTTCTGGCATATGCCCAAGTTAAGTTAAATTTCAGAGGCAAGAAACTTCTGCATATACTCAGTCTCGTTCCACTAATTACTCCGCCCTTTGCATTTGCCACTGCTGTCATCAGCCTCTTTGGCCGAAGCGGAATCATTACCCGAGACATTCTCGGGTTGACTCCAACTCTTTATGGATTGCCTGGTTTAACAATCGTGCTCACATGTTCATTTTTTCCCGTTGCATACATGAGCATTTTGGGAATGATGAAGAATCTAGATCCCGCCCTTGATGAGGCATCTGCCTCCCTAGGTGCTTCCAAACTTAAGACCTTCTTTAAGGTCACACTCCCTATGCTTATTCCAGGTTTTGCAAGCTCATTCCTCCTCTTGTTCGTCGAGGCTTCTGCAGACCTTGCGAATCCTCTTGTTATTGGTGGTGACTACACAGTCCTCGCTTCACGTGCATACATTGCGATCAATGGCGAGTACGACGTTCCGGCCGGTTCTGCATATTCCATAATTCTTCTTATTCCCGGACTCATCGTCTTTATAGTCCAGCGCTACTGGGGCGAACGTAAGAGCGTCGTAAGTGTTACTGGAAAACCAACTGGCACGCCAACATATATCGAAAATCGAATTGCAAAATTCTTTCTATTGCTCATTCCAGCATTTATGGCTTCCTTTATCGTGCTCATCTATGCAACCGTAATCTACGGAAGTTTTGCGAAATTCCTTGGCGTTGATAATTCTCCAACTTTGGCAAATTATCGCTATATCTTCAGCGGTATTGGTAGCGATGCGATTATGAAAACAACCTTGATGGCACTCATCGCAACCCCAATCGCAGGCCTTTTAGGAATGGTTCTTGCATGGTTGATTGTAAGAAAAGTCCGAAAGGGTCGTGAAATGTTAGATTTCCTGGGCATGCTCGGCCTTGCAGTCCCTGGAACGGTTCTAGGAATTGGATTTGCAATTACATTTAACCACTCAACCAAAATTGGTGAGACAACAATTCTTCCTCAACTCGCTGGCGGCGGGGCGATCTTTGGTGGAGCAGTAGCAATCATCATGGTCTACACAATTCGATCGAGTCCTGCAGGGCAGCGTTCAGCAATTGCAGCACTCCAGCAAATTAATCCTGCAATCGACGAAGCTTCTGCATCACTAGGTGCATCAGGGTTTACCACCTTCAGAAAGATTACGCTTCCGTTGATCAAGCCAGCACTTTTGACGGGTCTAATGTTTGCCTTTGCGCACTCGATGACAACATTGTCGCCAATCATATTTATTACAACACCTGAGACTCCGATTATGACTCAGAAGATTTTGGCTGAAGTTGATTCTGGTCGATTTGGTAACGCTTTTGCCTTCTGTACATTGCTCATATTTATTGTTCTTACAGTGATGGGGTTGATTAATCTCCTCGTTCGTGGAAAACCAAATTCATCTTCGTCAGCCTCAAATACACCGATCGTGAAAGCCTAAGGAATGGAAACTAAAATGGGATCAGCATCATCTTCAAGCAAGCTAGAGCTGAGAAACCTCTCAAAGGTTTTTGGGCAAGGTAAAGAACAAGTCACGGCAGTTGATTCAATCGATCTCAACATCAACCCCGGAGAGTTCATTACATTTCTTGGTCCATCTGGTTGCGGTAAGACAACTACTTTAAGAATGATTGCCGGATTTGAAACGCCTTCCCAAGGGTCAATCCTGCTTGATGGCCAAGATGTGTCTTCGCTATCCCCAGATAAGCGGCCGATGGGTATGGTCTTCCAGTCCTATGCCCTCTTCCCGCATATGAGTGTTTATCAGAACGTGGCATATGGTCCAAGAATTAAAAAACTTCCGGCAGGACAGGTCAAAGATGATGTTTCTGCTGTTCTTGATTCAATGAGTCTTTCATCTATGGCTAATCGCTCGCCTAATCAGCTTTCTGGAGGACAACAACAGCGAGTAGCCCTCGCGCGAGCTATGGTCATGCAACCAAAAGTTCTCCTCTTTGATGAGCCACTTAGCAACCTTGATGCAAAACTACGCGCTCAGATGCGTATTGAAATCCGAGAGGTCCAACAGCGCCTTGGCATCACAAGTATTTTCGTGACTCATGACCAAGATGAGGCAATGAGTATCTCTGATCGAATCGTAGTGATGCGTAATGCGAAAATTGAACAGGTTGGAATTCCCGCAGACGTTTATCTTCGCCCAGCATCTGTTTTTGTTGCTGACTTCATAGGAATTTCAAACTTTCTCGCCGTTGATGGAGTCTCCTCTGCAGGCACAAATAAGGCATCCGTCAATGTACTAGGACGCCAAATTGAAGTTCCCGCCCACAAAGATGCCCTTTCATCCGAATGCATCCTCCTGGTGCGTCCAGAGTCAATCCGCGTATCACGGGCGAAGAGCGACAATCAGAGCATCTCCGGAACGCAAGGGCAGGTAAAACAGGTTGTCTTCTATGGCCAACACGTTGAATACAGAATCCAATCACAGGTTGGAATTATCATCGCTGTAGTTTCAGATCCGATCTTTAGCGAAATTGTTCCCGTAGGCGAGTTTGCAGAGTTCTCTTTCGATCCAAATAGATCGTGGTTATTACCTGCTGATAAGAAATAGCGCCATCGAATGCCGAAGTTAGGATTTCTCTTTGATCTTGACGGAACCCTAGTCAATTCACAAGTTGCCGTTCATGAATCATGGATGCAGCTTGCTGCAGAGGCAGGTTTCCACCTTCCGAACCTCGAAGGAATGCATGGGCTACCCGCATCGGCATCCCTACGCAAGTTGATGCCGGATCGCGAAGAAGAAGAGATAAATTTATGGACCAATAGGCTCGAACATTTAGAGATAGTTGCAGCCCATAGCGTTTTTGCTGTTGATGGAGCGCTAGAGCTTTTGCACTACATGAGCGCAACGCACACTCCATGGACGATCGTAACTTCCTGCACTATGGATCTCGCCCAAGCTCGTGCAAATGCTGCCGGTATTTCAATACCTGAACACGCAGTCACATTTGATCAAGTAACTCGTGGCAAGCCACACCCAGAGCCATTCTTACTTGGAGCACAGCGGATAGGAGTTCCTGAAGGGATCTGTTGGGCAGTCGAAGATGCGCCAGGTGGAGTTCGCGCCGCCAAGAGCGCGGGATGCACGGTTGCGGCTGTGTTAACCACCCATCGCAAGGATGAGCTTTTAGAGGCAGACCATCACCTAAATTCAATCGAAGAACTATTGATTATCTCCGGGCTCGTGACGCCAGGTTAGTGCAATAGAATAAGGAAACCACGCGGGACGGTGCATAAATCTCCTTTCGGATCTCGGTGATCGCATAGAGAGTTGTGTTGAGGAATCCTTCCTTGCTGCTCAGCCTAGGATCGCGAGGGATCATCAGATGAAAGCTCGGATTGTTATTAGCCTAGTAATTGCAGTCTTCCTTGCCCCGGCAATGTCCCAGGCAGCAGATCCCATCGATGAGCAGTTCCAAAGCCTGGCGATGCCAGGTGCGAACTCTCTTGGATTTCAGGCCAATGAAAGTAATTTTGCAAAGACTGAAGTTTCTACTTGGTTTAACTTCACGACAAGCGATGGAACACCTAAGGGAAGTGTCACCAATATTGCAATTTGTAATACTGGAAAAGAGCCAGGATGCGCTTTCACCGTATGGGCCACGTACCGAGCTATCCTGCCAGCGTGTGTCGGAGCATCTGATACCAATTGTCTCTCTGAGATAACGGCCATTAACGCTGATGGAAAATCTTTGAAGGTAAATACTCTTTCAATATTCCCCGCCCTCCGGTTTGAAGATTTCGAAGGAGACCTAGCTCAGGGTGTGCCGCATGGAAGTGGCGCGGTTCTGGTATCTATTCCTGAAGCCCCACACGCTGGTGGTGATAACTACTTAATGAAATTGGTTGTTTCATCAAATCGAACTCAAGAATCTGGTGGGGTCTACGGAGTTCCATCTATTTCAGCATCGATGATGGCCGTCAAAATCGTCGACGGAAATTTTAGAGGCAGCCGCACTGAAACAAATACTGCCTCGTATGCAAAAGCTCAGGGAATTAGCGTAAGAGGGGTCACCAACCTAGCTGTGGGTGAGCTACCTGATCCTCGCTACCTAGAGTGCGTCATGAGTTCGACTACGCAGTGCGCCCTCCCCTACGGGTTGCCGCAAGATATCTCATTTGGTTTCTCTGCGCGTTTCTCATTTAATCTCACAGGTTGGCTTCATGGCCGTATGCGAGATGCGTCGATTAAGTTAGAAAAGAAATCAGAGAAAGAAAGTTTGCTCACCGTAAGTGCTCGTGCCATCAAGGTTCCAGTTCTTGATGTAGTAAAGAATGTAGACGACCTACCGGATTCGCTTCTTAACCATTTTGCACCCAGTGATTGGGCTGGAGAGACGCTGCGATATCCACTTGCCACAACGACTCAAGGAATCAATCTTAAGTCTTCCGAAAAGAATCGAGCAGGACTCAAAAACATCTCCTTCAAATTCATTAATGCCCGCTTTGATACTGGGTCGATGCAAGACTTCCTACAGTGGCTACCGATCGCTGGCGATAAAGCTGCGGCACTTCCCACGCAGTGGAGAGTGTCAACTATGACTGACCGGGGCTCTGGCGTTGTTCAAGATTGTCTGAATAAAGGTAATACTCTCGCCGGATTAGTCACAACAAATTCAACAATGTATATCGATGGTCCTCCAACATATGATGCATCCCAAGGTTCTCTTGACTACAAAGTAGCGTCAACTCACTACGAAGCAGACGGTAAGACAGAATTTAAAGGCACATATGAGCTTTTGATGTCCTCATCAGTTGCGCGTTGTATATACAAATTTACAAATGCACCTATAAAGGCAACCGTCTCGGTCACATCCGAAGACGGAGTGCCAAACGTGGCGACCATAGTTGTCAATGAGAAGAATGGTTGGCTCACACTTGCCGCTTATAACTTCACCTTCTCGGCACCTACTGTCTCGGTCAAGCTCACTCAAGATAAGCCGAAGGTCGTCACTCCACCGAAGCCGGTGATCAAGAAGATTACCTGCGTCAAAGGGAAAGTAACCAAGAAGATCACGGCCACAAAGTGTCCGACCGGATATAAGAAGGCTTAGCCTTACCATCTCTTCCAGTGCAATAGACTTCAGACCCCACCAGGGACGGTAGCTCAGTTGGTTAGAGCCCCGAACTCATAATTCGGTCGTCGTCGGTTCAAGTCCGACTCGTCCCACCAGTGTCCGGAGTGAATTGCGCCTCTCACGCGTTCCCTTTGAATACGCAAATCATTTGCAACTTTTCATTCGTTAAGTGATGTGATTAAGTACAGCTTGTTCACGAGTCCTACGTTTTAGCCCCGGCTTAGTAGGCGGCAACCCTCCAACGCGGTGGGGTGCTCCGGGTGACGAACTGGTCAGGAAACTGATAAGCGCAGTATCCATAACTTTGTCATGGTTATCTCCGTTTACAGATAAATGACACCTACTGCGATGGAGAAAAAATGTCTAACAATTGGTCTTTCGAAACTCTGCAAATTCATGCAGGACAAATACCTGATCCAACAACAGGTGCTCGCGCATTGCCGCTGTATCAAACAACTGCGTATCAATTCCGCGATACAAAACACGCGGCTGATCTGTTTTCACTTGCTGAACTTGGAAATATCTACACACGAATTATGAACCCAACTCAAGATGCTGTTGAACAGCGCATTGCAGCACTTGAAGGTGGCGTCGCTGCCCTCCTCCTTGCATCGGGTTCTGCTGCAACAACATTTGCAGTTCTAAACGTCGCAGAGGCTGGCGATCACATCGTGTCTAGTCCAAGCCTTTATGGTGGAACCTATAACTTGTTCCATTACACACTTCCAAAGTTTGGCGTAGAAGTTACATTTGTTGATGATGCTAGTAATCCAGAGTCATGGCGTAAAGCTGTTAAGCCAAATACAAAGGCCTTCTTTGGAGAGACAATTGCTAATCCTAAAAATGAAATTCTAGATATAAAGATGGTCGCAGACGTTGCCCATGAGATAGGCGTTCCGCTCATTGTTGATAACACTGTTGCAACGCCCTATTTAATTAAGCCAATCGACTTTGGTGCAGATGTTGTAATTCACTCGGCAACAAAGTTCTTATCTGGGCACGGTAACGCGGTGGTTGGTGCGATTGTTGATGCTGGAAAGTTTGACTATGCGCAATACCCTGAGAAGTTTAAGGGATTTAACCAGCCAGATCCTAGCTACAATGGAATTGTCTACGCGCAGGCTCTGGGAGTTGGATCGGCATTTGGTGCGAATCTTTCTTATATCTTTAAGATTCGTCTTCAACTTCTCCGTGATGTCGGAGCAGCGGTTGCACCATTTAATGCGTGGTTATTGGCACAAGGTCTTGAGACGCTCTCACTGCGAATCGAACGCCACGTTGAAAATGCAAAAGCCATTGCAACATGGCTTGAGTCTCATCCCAGCGTTGAAAAGGTAAATTATGCGGCTCTGAGCTCATCGCCTTGGAATGCACTGGCAGAAAAATACGCACCTAAGGGTCCTGGAGCAGTTCTCTCCTTTGAACTCAAAGGTGGAGTCGAGGCTGGTAAGAAATTTATCGAATCATTGAAGCTATTTAGCCATGTGGCAAATATTGGAGACGTTCGCTCACTTGTGATTCATCCAGCTTCTACAACACACTCTCAACTCAGTGGCGCTGAACAGCTAGAGGCGGGTGTGACTCCAGGTTTGGTTCGCTTGAGCCTTGGCTTGGAAAATATCGAAGATCTAAAGGCAGATCTAGAGATTGGTTTCGCCGGAGCTAAGAGTTAGAGCTCGATCATCCGGAAATCTATATTTTTCGGAGGGCGAGCACTCTGGCGGACCTTTTTTCTGAGTTCATCGTCAACAGCTACCCCTAATCGCTGCGCTTCCACAATAGCCTGATGTTCAAACCAGATAGCAACTAGCGTTGATTCGCCTTCTCGGATCTGCGCAAAAGTCCGAGTGAATATCTTTTCTAAGAATTCAAAGTGGCCTAGTTGCAGCGCCGCCTTGGCAGCTGCCAAATCGATTCGCTCACTTGGCGACCTCGTGGAAAATAACTCTGTGTATATTCTCCAAAGTTCTTCATACTTTTCTGCAGTGACCAATAACTGCAAATACTCTTCAAAGAACGCATCGTGCAAACTAGGTGCAAACTTTTCGATAGCTTGCCCATAAAGGTCTAGCGCTATCAAGAGATTCCCGGCATCTCTCTCTGCAATTGCTAGATTGCGTAAGGCCCACGGCGATAACTTGTGCTCAAGAGATTTTTCCCATTCTTTGATTGCTTTTTCGCGATCTCCAACTTCAAAATAGTAATTTCCAAGATGAAGAGTGCTCAACCAGTTTTGGCTACTTTTCTCAAGAAGTGATATCCACTCTTTTTGAACCATCCAGGATCTCGGGGTGCTAGTCACATCACCACTTGGATAACTGCCAGTCTTTAGGAGTTCAATCCAATCGCCAATCTGCTCGTTACCTGAAGGTTCAAATAGAAGACCCGCTGGAATTTTCTCTCCAGAACTTTCGCGCCGCTTCTGTTCAAGAAGTCCCCAGCTACTTCCGTTGAAGAGAATCTCTACAGGAACTTGGGTAGCTAGTTTTCCAAATCGAAGATGCTCACTTGCAAGTAGGTCTTGTGGGACCACTTCTTCTACTTGCTTATCTATCTGTTCTTGAGCACTTGCCCACTCCGACTTAAGCAGTTGCTGATTTTCTTTCTTTTCAAAGCTACCGAAAAATTGTGTAAAGGTGATCTCAGAATTTCCCGCCATCTGGTATCCATGCAGCTGGGTGGGAGCAAGCCCGGCTTGAAGTTCTAAGTACGGGGAAAATTGTGGAGACGATGAATCAGAGAGAAACTCCTGCCAACCCCGACCGCCAACATGATTACCCCAACAAAACATCTTCTTGTATCTCAGCGTTGAGGTACTACGTTCATAAAGTACTTGTCCGTCCTCATAGAGAATTATTTCCCAAGGAAACTTCATCGATTGAGGGTTTTGAAAGAAATACTCATTGGCAAATGGAAAATTTTGTGGAAAAGAAAGGTCTGTCTCAGGCACGGTTGGCAGGTAAGGTAATTTTCCAGTCCCGTAACCGGCAAAACCTTGATCAACGAAAATAACTTCGTCCGTGCTACCAAATACCCGGGACTTCGGGGTTTCGCGCACTGCAATATTTGTCCACCAGTACATGGGTATCATTTCAGCGCGATCATTAATGATTCTGACATGAACCCGTAAATTCTTTGCCCCTGTAGGTAAATGGCAATCAAGTGCCCAGTAGAAATTTCGAGTTCTTTCATAATCGTAGATCCGTATGAATTCGTCACCGTTTTCGTCAATTAACTTTGCAATATGAACCGGGGAGCACGTGCCAAATGTGTGGCCATATTGCCCCATATTCCATTCAATTCCACCCGAAAACCAAGCGTTGAGAATTGAAAGATTGGCAAATTGCAGAATCGGGTTAGTGAAGAGAAGTTCCTGCTGATTCTCTTTACTAAAAAGTGAGTACAGGCGGCCACCTAGCCCCGGCAGAAAGGTTGCCCTTAAATTCTCATTTTCAAGTACTACGGTATCTATATCTCTTTCTGACAATTCACGGGTATACCGATCTTGCCATCGATGTGGAAGATAGATCTCCCCCGTCTCGTATCCAACTAAATTGGTCTGTTCTTCTGAGAACTCATTGAGAAATTTTACGGAACGATCTCTATTTTGATTTCGAAAAATTGGAAGTGGATTCTCTCCACCAATGTCAGCGCCCTTAATTGATATCTTTGAGGTGAAAACTTTATTGTGGGCTAGCCTATTCATGGCGTGATTCTAAACAACTTGATCGTATATAACTAGAGAGAACCACCGCTAATTGTTTCTAGCCCGTCCCACGATCAATTTCTACCTCAGTGGGCCCAACACAGCCCTCTCTAATACATTCTTTGTCACTGTGCGAGTAAATTTTCCAATATCCGACTTCTCTGGGGCACTCAATCCTTTTGTTACCCAACCCATTGTTCCAGTGGAGAAGTTACCGCCAGCCTTTCCATTCGTTGTCGCAATGATCATATTCATGTGACCGTATCGTGGGGCATACCACTTGGTACCGCACCTCACTCGTGCTTCGGCGAGGTTGATTACTTTTCCGAAATCGATACCGGTTGATACGAGTGAGTCTACTTCCGGGCCAACGAGGCCTTCTAAATCAAGGCTATTCAAATTCTGAATTCCATTGAAGACGAATGATTGTGGTTCTTTTACCTCAAGGCTTCCTCGTGCTGGAAAGCACTTGTACTCCAGACCCGTAAGTTCAGTTTCGGGTTTACCGAGATCGCGGAATTTTATAGTTGAGTTTTCTTTATCAGGGTCCTCATCTAATGATTTGTAAATTTCCATCGTAAGGTGTTTGCTCGTGGGAGACTTCTGAAGCCGCGTATTCCAATATCCTGCATTTGCGCCAAAGAAAATTGTATTGAGCCCACTTTCTCTCGCCTTAATCACATTCGCACGCTCTTGAATTGTCCAGTATTCATCATGGCCAGCGCTGATAAAGGCTTTCTTATTCGAAAGCAGCTTCCTGTCAAAGTGGAGATCAGTATCGGCAACATAGCTGACATCAAGTTCTAGCCTTTCAATGTGGACGATCAGTGGATGGACATAGCGTAGATACTTTCCGGCACCGTTTCCTTCATCAAAAGGTTTTCTGAAGTCGATTACTCGAAGTCTTGAATCAAATCCATCTGCACCACCATAAGAATCAGCACCAGTCCAGGTGTTGTAGGCCTGCATCGTCATGGTCGGTACTGAAAATACTGCCTTAGCCCTTGCAGTTTTCTCTCTCAGGATTATCGGAATATAACTTGAGTACCTATCACTATCTCGAATGATAAAGAGGTACATTCCGTGTGGAAATGAATTAGTGTTGATCTGCAAGTTTGACTTCCATTGCTGTGAATCAACCTTCGACTGATCTATACAAGAAGTCTTACTAGATTGAAAGATTCTCTTTCCTTGATCGCCACCGTAGTATCCAATTCGCACTGCCTCTAAGTAGAAATCTGTCGCAGGGCAGCTAATCTTGAAATCAATCGATGTGCCAACCACATATGACATCGAGTCTGAATATCCAGCAGTGCTTCGTCTTGTTTCCTCTTTCTTTACTTTCCAATTGAACTTCTCATATGCGATCGCAGTAGAGGTTGGGTAGAGCAATGTCCCCGCGAGGATGAAGGTGAGCCCAAAGCCCTTGACCTTATTCACCCATTAAGGGTATGGCAAGTGACTGCTCAGTTGCGGAATTAAATCAGGGTGGGTGGTTTCACTGAAGCGCGAAAGGCCTTCATGGCCGAAGGGATTTCAGATGACCAGGTCAGCAGTTCATCATGAGCGCTGCTGGTAAATCTCTCACTCTTAAGCGTTACCAGAAAAGCACGAAGATCACGATAGAAATCAAATGGATCACAGACCACAATTGGTTTCTGGTGATAACCAAGATGACGTGCAACCCAGATCTCCATGAACTCTTCCATTGTGCCTATTCCCCCAGGCAAAATTAGAAAGCCATTAGAGAGATCCTCCAGCATGGCTTTTCTCGAACGCATTGATTCGGTAATGAAAAGTTCCGTCGCTTCTTCATCGGCGAACTCTTTACCGACAAGTTTTTGAGGAATGACTCCGAAGGTTTTACCGCCAACGCTTCGAGCCCCACGCGATACCGAACCCATCATTGAAAGAGTCCCGCCACCCCAGGCAACATCCCAACCCTGTTCTGCAATCGCTTTTCCAACCTCAAAGCCAAAGTCAACATACTTTTGGTCAATCTTGGTTGATGCTGAACAGAAAACGGCGATACGCATGACGCAATAATGCCATGAAATTCCGCAACTAGTATTAAGCGAAGACTAGGGCTACGTGTGGGCTGGGAAAGTGGTTAGAGTGCAACTATGACGATTCGTAAATGGAGTGCAAGAGATGTTAAGAAATCCATTGTTATTCCGAGCGATCTGGACAATAAGTATTCCAGAGGAGTACTCGGAGTAATTACCGGCTCTGCGAAATTTCCTGGCGCAGCAGTTCTTTCCACCGGAGCAGCGTCAGCGACCGGGCTTGGCATGATTCGTTTTCATAGTTCATCAGGTCTTGCTCACCTGGTCTTACATAAAAACCCAGAAGTTGTCGTTCAACCTGGCCCAGTTACAGCATGGCTGGCCGGCTCTGGAATCGATGCGAAGAAATATAGTGATGTGACCACATGGCAACGCCATCGCTGGTTTACGCTAATTCAAAAGCAGAGCGTTCCAACGATTCTTGATGCTGGCGCACTGCACCTGGCTGGAAAGTTAGTTCAACCTACAGTGATCACACCTCATGCTGGTGAGCTCTCTCGTCTCCTAGGTAGCCGTGGCATCACAGTCGATGCCGAGGCGATAGAAGGAGATCCCAAGAAATGGGCTCGCCTGGCATCTCAAGAGTTAGATGTTGTTGTTTTATTGAAGGGTTCAAAAACAGTTGTTGCGCAGGGGGCAGATCTCATTGAATTACCTAGCTCAACCCCTTGGCTTGCTACCGCTGGCACCGGCGATGTACTTGCAGGAATTCTTGGTGCACTCGTTGCGACCAATTACATTGAAATTCTTAACGATAAAGAGCACCTGGCAGAACTTGCAGCCAGCGCCGCCTACCTGCATAACGCCGCCGCTTTGCTGGCATCTAGGGGTAGCCCGATCACAGCATCTCAAGTAATCGATTACATCCCGGCTGCGATCGGAAAGATTCTTTAACTAGCAAGGTCCAGCGCGGTACGAACGTCTTTCGGCGCTACCGTGATCTATGAGCATTGCAACGCTTCCGCGGGTAATGATTGCAACTGAAGATGCTTTTGAATTAACAATGGTCTCGTCCTCGCTCCGACTTCATGGTGTCAATATCGTGGCTGAAGTTCAGAGTCAGATTGTCGCCGAGAATACATTCCGATCCTTACGACCTGAGGTCGTTCTCTTCGATCTTCTCTTTGCAGACTCTCATGTGATTGAAATGATTGTTGGATTTAGAAAGACAAACCCAGAACTTGGAATTGTGATTATGACCGCCTGTGTCGATCTAAGACTGTTAGGGATACCCGCTACATCTATTCCTCGCGGAGTACAGATTGTTCTCAAAAGATCGATCGCTGATTTGGCAATCCTTAATTCGGCAATCACGCAATCATTAGAATCTTCTTCCATATCTGCTACTGCCCAATGGGTCGATGGCCATGGTTCGTCCTATGAAAATTCTTTCGCATCTGTTATTCACAGCTTTACCGATATCCAAGTTGCTACATTGCGCCTACTTGCTCAAGGGCTAAGTAATTCTGAGATCGCTAAGGTTCGCTTTGTGAGCGAGAAGTCGGTTGAGCAGATCGTTGCGCGAATAGCTCAGCACCTCCACGTTTTACCTGATCGAGCAAAGAATCTTCGAGTTGTGATTACGGGCGAGTACTTCAAATGCATCGGTGCTCCCCGCAACCTCTAGCAGTGCATCACTTGCTAGAGTTGGGGTATGGCTACATCTCTTTCGTTGGCAGATCTACGCTCACGCTGGAATGAAGTCTTAGATATTGTGGAGCAAAGTGATCGCATCACATGGATGGCTTTCTTTGATGCTCGCCTGGCATCTCTTGAAGATACCGTCCTGACTCTGGATTACTCTGATAGCGCCAAATTCGGTGGAGCACACGGATACAGCAGTACCCGAGTAAAGCAACAGGAGCTACTGCTTTCAGCGATCAAACAAGTTTTCAACGTTGAGTTAGAGATACGGCAGATTCCATGAAAAAATCTCTCATTGCACTTTCACTCGCTCTCATTGCTGGACTTTTATATGTAACACCGACCTACGCCGCTGGCTCGAAGTTAACGATGTCACTTAATCAAACACCTGGTGGCGCAGAACCAATAGTGACTCTCTTTGGTCAAATAAAACCAGCTAAAGCAAATATCCCTGTCACTGTGCAAGTTTTCCTTAATGGAAAATGGCAAGACACCCGTTTTTCAACCAAGAGTGCAAAGGTAGGAACGTGGCGGGTGGTCGCAATTGCAACAGCCCTCGAAGCAAAGATGAAGTATCGAGCAAAGGCGAGGGTCTCAGGAAAGACTCTTTTTTCAAATGCGCGCGAAGTGGTCATTAAACCCACACCAGAGATGGTCGATGGATCACCGCTGGTTGTTCACTCGAACGGTCCAGGTGGTCGCATTCACGGCTCAGATGTAAGTAGATGGCAGCACCCTAATGATGCTCCAATTGATTTTGTTAAGAAATATAAAGCAGGGCTCCGATTTGTCATGATCAAGGCATCTGATGCGCGAGATGATTCTGATGCACTTTCACTCAAGTACGTGATTATGGATCGATCAGCTGCGCAGGCTGCTGGGATCTATACCGGTTTTTATCATTATGCATACATGCCTGATTCGAAAGATCCTGCAACAATAAAAGCTGACGCCGCTACCCAAGCACAGAAAGTTCTGTGGCGCCTGGCTGCCCTGGGTGGATATAACGAGATGGATCTTCCTTATGCCCTTGATCTTGAAAACAATTGCGTCCAATACGATAACTCAGACTGCGTTAAGTATGCGAGCAAACAAACCGTAACGCTATGGGCGAAAACTTTCCTAGCAATCGTTAAAGAAAAGACTGGTCGCACGCCAATTCTCTATTCATACCCTGCATTTTTAGAAAATGCGATGGTGCGCGATAAAGAGCTTGCACAATATCCATTGTGGCTGGCTCAGTACGGAATTGATCCAGCCGATCCAATTGCCCAACCTGGACTTAAACCAGGTGGATGCTATGTGCACTCGTGGACTTCGATTAACTGCTCTTCAGAGTGGATTATCTGGCAGTACTCTTCCTGCGGCATCGCACCTAAGTATGGAGTTCCCGGAAATAGACTCGACCTCAATGTTTTTCGCGGCACACAAGATGAATTCCTCGCGCTTGCAAAGGGGACCTGGACTCCCGCACCTAGTGATTTTATGCCTACGAATGAGACATCTACGATTTTAGTTACTTCGGTAAAGGCGACCTCGACGGATAAAAATGCGATTGTAAAAGCTGAAGTATTTAGGCCAACTGGTCTTCCTGTTGTTACAGGAACCGTTCGCTTCTATCCAGATGCAACCAATCGTCCCGAAAACCTACTCGACCAGAAGGTTGTTCGTTCAACCAGTGGTGCATGGACGCTAACAATTAAAGGCTTACCAGCGGGAACGTGGCCGGGATACATTGGTTTTATCGATGCCACTGGAACGCATGCGAAGATCCGTACGCCGATTGAATTTGTGATCACACAAGGACCTACTCCATCACCTTCACCATCACCAACGAAGAAGCCTGTGACTCCAAGGCCGGTCACTGATGGTTGCGCTAAACAGATCAAGAATTAATTCGAAAAATCAGGCTCAGAAAGGGATTGATTCCGCGTCAATCGATTTTTTTTGCTTCTCAATCGCTACAGTAGTGCCATTATGAGTCAGGTGATAAAACTCGATAGTGGAGTTCTACGCAGCGATCTACCGATGGCAGATGGTCGAACCATTCGCTATTACGACAGCGTTGCACGCCCTCGCACTGCTACCGATACTCGTCCGACCGAAGATCAACCAGAAATTGGCGAGCTAAGACTTGATCCACTACTCAATGAGTGGGTTGTGATGGCAGCTCATCGCCAAGGTCGAGTCTTCTTGCCACCCAAAGAACTCTGTCCGCTCTGCCCAACTCGCAGCGACCTCTTAAGTGAAATTCCAGATAGCAGTTATGAAGTTGTCGTCTTTGATAATCGATCACCGTCACTTCGCGCTCCTGATGGTGATTGGGCTCTTCCAGATATTCTCGGAACTGATACTGATCCTGGAACTGCAGCCGGTAAATGTGAAGTTGTCTGCTTTACAGATAATCATGGTGGTTCATTTGCCGATCTTTCCGAGAGACAGGTGCGCACACTGATGGAAGCTTGGCGTGATCGAGTACGCGAGCTTTCAACGCATTCCTACATTCGACATATCGCACCATTTGAAAACCGTGGAGAAGAAGTTGGGGTTACTCTCTTTCACCCACATAGCCAGATTTACGCTTACTCATACATTCCTCCTCGAGTTCAGAAAATGCTTGAAGTTGCAAAAGATCACCATGACGATACTGGTCGAGTCCTCTTTGATGATGTACTTGCGCGCGAGCTACGCGATGGAGATCGCATTATTGCCCGTAACCAGCATTGGGTGGCATTTGTTCCTTACGCGGCTAGATATCCATTTGAAATTCATGTTGCGCCGTTAAGCCCAGTAGCTGACTTAGCATCGCTCTCTTCTGAGCAAGCAGATGCCTTCCCTTCGATTTCAATTGAAGTGATGCGCCGTCTTGATGGAGTCTTCGGCATTGCGATGGCATACATCGCAACATGGCACCAAGCACCCGTTCGTGAGGGCCGCGAATATCTTCGTCTACATTGGCAAATTACTAGCGTTCGTCGCGCTCCTGGCAAGTTAAAGTATTTGGCAGGAAGTGAGTCAGCGATGGGTGCATTCATTATGGACCTCAAGCCTGAACAATCTGCCGGGCAACTGCGCGACGTAAAGTTATAAATGTCGGATTGGCTCGCACCTGATGTAATCGCATCTGCCCCCGGGCGGGTAAATCTCATTGGCGAGCATGTTGACTTCAGTCAAGGCTTCGTCATGCCTTTTGCGATCGAAGATCGCACATATGCTCGAATTAGAAAACGAGACGATCACATCATTCGCATACGTTCAGCCCAGCGCAGTGATGAAATTATTACAACTTCGATTGATCAATTAAATCCTGATGGTAGTGGTGATTGGGAACGCTATGTCTTGGGTGTCATCTGGGCACTTGGCATAGATGCCGGCGTCGATATTGAAATTGATGGCCACGTTCCTTTAGGTGCGGGTCTTTCTTCATCTGCTGCCCTTGAATGTGCTGTTGCATTTGCACTCAATGATCTCTTCACGTGTGGCCATTCGCTTAATGAGTTAGCGCTCTTGGCACAAAAGGCAGAGAATGCCTATGTCGGCGTACCTTGCGGAATTATGGATCAATCGGTCTCGCTTATGGCTAAATCAGGCTCAGCCCTCTTGCTCGATTGTCGTAATTTAGAAACTCGCCTGCTTCCATTTGATCTGGCTGCATCTGGATTGCAATTACTTATTATCGATACTCAGGTAAAGCACGCGCTTGTCGATGGTGGATATGGCCAACGCAGACAATCGTGTGAAAGTGTTGTCGAAAAACTAGCCATTACTTCGCTACGAGAATTGAGCGCAAGCGACTTAGAGAGCGCGAAAGGTCTTCTCACACAAGAGGAGTACAAGAGAGCACGTCATTCTGTGACAGAGATTGCTCGCGTAGGTAAAGCAGTTGATGCCCTCACGGGTAAAGACTTTTTAACGTTGGGTCAACTGATTAATGAATCACATCAATCACTTCGGGATGATTATGAAGTCTCCTGTCCTGAACTCAATTGCGCTGTAGATACCGCCCTTTTACTCGGTGCAATTGGCGCGCGCATGGTGGGCGGTGGCTTCGGCGGAAGCGCGATTGCCTTAGCTAAGGAAGAAGTTATTCCTGCGATTGAAAGTGCGATCAGAGATGCATTTGTAGCATCGGGTTTTCACGAACCTCGGTTCTTTACATCTCTTCCCAGCGATGGGGCAAGAATCGAATCGGTTACTTAAATTTCACCGCGATCTAGACCCTCTAAGACTTCAGCAGCTCTCTCTTTGAGTTCAGGTAAATCTGAGAGTCGATTGATTCCGAAGAGTTGTTGGCTCATCCGATGATTTTTTGAAAATTCTTCACGGTGTCGATCAAGAAAATCCCAGTACAAAGTCGTGAAGGGGCACGCTGTCTCACCCACACGCAACTTGGGGTTGTAGGTACAACCTTTGCAGTACGTACTCATACGAGAGATATAGGCACCCCCTGCTGCATAAGGTTTTGTCATCATCAATCCCCCGTCGGCATGAACTCCCATTCCGATCACATTAGGAACCATCACCCATTCAGATGCGTCAACAAAATTCTCGCGCATCCAATCAAGAAACTCCTGAGGGTTTGATCCTGTAATCAAAGCTAAATTACTCAGGACCATCAACCTCGGAATGTGATGCACCCAAGCGCGATCTTTGATGTCGCTCACAATTGATTTCACACAATTCATAGATGTCTTATCTGGATCAGTGAAAAGTGGAAGTAGCCGACGATGGGCAGCTAAGTGATTATTGGTTCGATAATCCTCACCAAGAAACCAGTACATACCATTGACGTACTCACGCCAACCGATGACTTGTCGGATAAAACCTTCACACGAAGCGATTGGAATTGTGCCAGAATCAAATGCCTTAATTGCAGCCTGAACAACTTCCGAAGGATGAAGTAATCCATTATTTAGGTACGGGCTTAACAATGAGTGGTGAAGCGCCCAGTTATCTGCTGGCATCGCATCTTCATATGGCCCAAATTCTGCAAAATGATTATCTATAAAGTTCTCGAGCGCCTTCAGGGCACCGGTGCGTGTTGTGGCCCATACATGTGGAGCTTTCATTCCCAATTGCTGGGCAACGCTTTCATCAATCTCATCGGGGTCAAACTCTAGATATGGGGGCCATGTGTAATTCTTCGGCGGCGGTAGTCGATTCTCTTTATCAAAATTCCAAGCCCCACCTACAGGTGAATTACCTTCAACGAGTATGCCAAGGCGCATACGTTGACCCCGATAAAAATTCTCCATTAAGTAGCTTTTTTGTGATGAAGCCCAGCTCTGAAAGAGGGGGCGGGGGGTTAAGAAGAAATCATTTTCTACAAAGGTCACACCGTACGAGAGTAAATTCGCACTCTGCTTAAATGATGATGGTTCTGCGCTAAAAATTGGGAGATCACCATATTGTTCCCGTGCTTGATCTAATCCATAAATCGTTGTCGGGCTCTTGTAATACTCGACCGTGAATCCTTCAGATCTCAACTCTTGCGCAAAATGTTGAGCACTTGAAATCAGAAAGTGAAGTCGCAATGGGTGCCATGAGCGCCCGGATGTCATGCGCGCACTTTCTACCAAGACTATGAGATCGGTTTTTGAATCCGCATCTTTAAGCAGACCAAAGTTGCGGTGAAGATGGTCAAAGGCGATATAGAGAATCCGCTTCATAGTGAGCGAGAAACTATGAAGTTACAGCTTCAATTGAAATAACTGCGACGCCGCCCATCGAAGAGAGGACAGTCACAAGATCAGTTGGATCTGTACCAGGAACAGCGACCAAAAATTCGTCATACCCAACGCCATCCTTGGATTCCAAAACACTCAGCGATCGAATGTCACAGCCGGCAGCACCGATTGCAGATGCAATCGCACCGAGTGATCCCGGTTGATCCGGCAGTGAAATCTTGAGTTGGAATAAGGCCATATCCACACTCTACATGGATGGGGCGCTACCGAGAGTTACTTTGAAGGTCTTGCTACCACCACTATTTGGTAGATCGACTACAACGGTAACCGTGGCACCTGGGGCAAATGAACGAATTCTGACAATCGCGGCTTCCGCATTTGAAATGCGCATCCCATCGATTGAACGAATAACAGATCCGACTGGAATGCCAGCCTTTTCTGCAGCTCCACCTGAAACTAGCGCTCGAATTCGCCCGCCAATGCCAGTGAATTCTCGATCAATTTCAACACCCATCAGCGGTCTCGTTGATTTTCCAGTCGCGATAATTTCATCAATCACTCGCTTGGCCTCGTTGATTGGAATTGAAAATCCAAGACCAATTGATCCGCTAGCACCACCGGATGAAAGTGTTGCGATTGCCGAGTTCACTCCGATAATTCTTCCTTGCGCGTCAACGAGTGCACCACCTGAGTTTCCTGGGTTAATTGCCGCATCCGTTTGAAGAGCATTGACATAAGACTCACTACCGACGTTTCCAGTAGTAACTGGGCGATTAAGAGCTGAAATAATTCCGCTTGTGACAGTACTTGCGAGTCCAAGTGGTGAACCAATTGCTAAGACAGGATCTCCGACGGAGACCTTTGAAGAATCACCGACAGCAATTGTTGGAAGATTTGCCGATTTAATAAAAAGTACAGCTATGTCATACATAGGGTCACGACCAACAATTGTGGCGCTCACTTGATCACCATTGGTAAATTCTACTTTTATTGTGCCATCTGTAACAGCGTCTTCAATGACGTGATTGTTTGTGATGATATAACTTCCGGCGGAAGAGCTCTTATAAATTGAGCCAGAGCCAGTACCACTTCCGGTGAGTGCGCTCACCGATATTGAAACAACTGTTGGAGTAACAAGGGATGAAATCGCCTTGGCATTCATCGCCGATCCACCAATTTGAATCAGAGTGCGATTGGTTGGACAAGTGCCGGTTGATGTAAGGAAGAGTGCTCCGGTGCGCTTATCGGCACAAGCTGAGATTGAGGATGGAGCCGGAGTGTTCGCAACGGCAGTCAGACCGCCGGCAATAATTGCACCCGCAAGAAATGTTGCTGCGAACTTGCCTGATCTATTGATCCTCATAGGTTTCATACCCAGCATTCTTATCCTTGCCACTTAAAAGTATCTGTGAATCGCATGTTAACCTCGTGCGAAGCTCCCTCACTTGGATTCGAACCAAGAACCTGCCGATTAACAGTCGGCTGCTCTGCCGTTGAGCTATGAGGGAATGGCGTTGAGCGCTGACTCTACCTCACCTGAGCGTGTGGGCGAAAACCGAAGCGGCTAAAGGGAGCCTATCGATAACTCGTGTAGGCCACGGCGAGCCGTTTCTAGGGCGACCAGGGCGGCAAATGCACTGTTGTATTCATCAGGATTTTCTACAGGGTTGAGTCTTTGTAGATTTGATTTCAGATCCGCGATTGCTCGACTAATTCCAACTTCACGAAGACGAGCAACGATACTTTCGATATAACGAGCAGAAACTTCTCCATCAGATCTAATCGGTTCAACCGTTAATTCAGTAAAGAGGGTCTTTATTCTTTCATCTGAAATATCATCTATTGAAATCGATGGGCTCTTCTCTGAATTAATCACATCTTTCATCTGGATATACGCCGGATGAGTAAATGCTGCTGGCTCGATTTCACTCCACGTCGTCACCAAATCAGGCATCTGTAGCCGTGCCTTAAGAACTTCTCGTTCGAGCAAAAGACGCGGCTCTTGCGGATGTGGACGCCAGGATTGATCGGCCTGTTCTGGTTCGGGCTCTTGGTTTGAACTTCTGCGCGCGCCTTGCCCCACAGCCGATGTCACAATCTCAACTTCAACACCTAACCAGCCAGCAAGCAACCTTGAGTATTCAGGCCGGAGTGACTTGTCACGAATCTGCGCAACAAGAGGAGCCGTTGCATTCAGTGCATTGACGCGTCCCTCAGCTGTTGCAAGATTGTGAAGTTTAAGTTCGGTACGAATTGCAAACTCAAAGAGCGGTACTCGCTTTGCAATCAGATCACGTAAGGCAAGATCACCCTTTAACTGCCGGAGATCACATGGGTCTAAGCCATCTGGTTCGACGGCAACAAATGTTTGGGTGACAAATTTTTGATCTTCGCTAAAGGCCCGCATTGCCGCTTTCTGCCCGGCGGCATCCCCATCAAATGTAAAGATTACTTCTCCGCGGAAAGCGTCATCATCCATTAAAAGTCTGCGAATAATACGAATATGATCAGCGCCGAATGCGGTGCCGCATGTTGCAACCGCTGTTGTAATTCCCGCCATATGCGCTGCCATCACATCGGTGTAACCCTCGACAATAACTACTTGGCGCTTCTTTGCAATCTCTTTCTTTGCCATATCCAGGCCGTAGAGCACCTGGCTCTTTTTATAGATTGGCGTTTCAGATGTGTTTAAATATTTAGGACCTTGATCCTGTTCATCACTTGCCAGTTTTCGCGCACCAAAACCGACGACATCTCCTGAAATATCACGAATCGGCCATGTCAGACGGTTTCTAAATTTATCTATCGGACCTCGCTCGCCCATCTTTGAAAGCCCTGCAAGTTCGAGTTCTTCGATTGTGTATCCGGCAGCGCGTAAATGTTTAGTGAGCGCATCCCATGAATCAGGGGCATACCCGACTCCAAAGATTGTGCACGCATCCTTATCAAAGCCTCGCTTAGTCAATAGATCGCGACCGTGCGCGGCATCTGGAGATGTATTGAGCTGTTCTTGGAAAAATTGGGCAGCTAGTGCATTAGCGGCAACAAGTCGTGATCGATTTACTGATGGTCCAGTTGGCGCGCTGCCACTTTCTTCATAGCGCAATGTGTAGCCAATGCGATCGGCAAGACGTTCAACGGTTTCAGTAAATGTCAGGTGATCAATCTTCATAAGAAAAGAAATTGCATCGCCACCGGTCTGGCAGCCGAAGCAGTGGAAATAACCTTTGCTTGGAGTCACATGGAAGGAGGGAGATTTTTCATCATGGAATGGGCATAAACCCTTCTTCTGTCCTCCACCAGCGGATTTGAGCTGAACATATTCTCCGACGACTTCATCAATCGGGGCATGGTCGCGGATATATGTAACATCCTCAGCTTTTATACGACCGGCCATAACCCCACTCTATCTAATTAGCCCCGTAGATGGGCATGCAGGGCATAGGCACCAGGATCGGTCAGGCTGGCAATTTGATCAATCACTACGCGCATTCGAGCAACATCGTTATCAGCTAATGCCCAGTCGTCGAGAAAAATTGGGTCCAGTGCTGCAGGTGCCTTGGCATAAAGCATCTCAACAAGTTCTGCGATCAATACTTTCTGTCCGGCATATCGTTCCTGAGATGCATCAGCGCTAATTAAGTAGTGCCCAGCAATAGCTTTAAGAAAATCCACTTCGATTCGCTGATCTCTCGGAATCTCAAGATTTGCGTTGTAGCGCATCAGGGCACCAGTACCGTGAATCTCCCGAGTACGCATTTCAGCAGCCAGTACAAACCGGCCAATTAATTGCGACGTTGAATCCTTTAATCGTGCAAGTGAGCGATGTGATCGATCGTAGGCACGGGGCCAACAAGAAAGTGCTTCAAGGCGAGTAAGAGCTGCAGCTACTTCATCTTTTGTCGCATCGCTCTTATAACTTGTCACCATCTCTTTATACAAGGTGTCGAAATCTCGATCAAAATCTGAGACCTGCACTGTGCCGATAAAGATTGCATCTTCAAGATCGTGAACTGAGTATGCGCAATCATCAGACCAATCCATGATTTGAGCTTCGATACATTGACGCCCATTGGGTGCGCCATGTCTGACCCAATTAAAGATCTCTACATCATCGTCGTAGACACCAAACTTGCGCGGATTAATTGCGCGGGGCCATGGATACTTTGTTGCTGCATCAAGACTGGCACGGGTGAGGTTGAGTCCAACCGATTTTCCATCAGTATCTACCGTTTTTGCTTCGATACGAGTAAGCAATCTAAAGCTCTGCGCATTTCCTTCAAATCCTCCGAAATTTTCTGCAATCTCTGCCAGTGCTTCTTCTCCGTTATGACCAAAGGGTGGATGGCCTAAATCATGTGAGAGACATGCGGTCTCAAGCAGATCAGGGTCTGCACCAAGTGATTCACCAAGTTCGCGACCAATTTGAGCGCATTCCATTGAGTGCGATAAACGTGTTCGTTGAAAATCGTTCTCCCATGGAACTGCCACCTGTGTCTTTGCTGCAAGTCGCCGAAGGGCAGCAGAATGAATCACGCGCGCGCGATCTCGCATAAATTCGGTACGACCAGCGCGCTTTGCTGGTTCAAAGAAGAACCGCTCTTGATCACTCTGGCTATATGACATGGGGCTTAGCCTAGGTGATCGCTGAGATGAATTCCTCTGCGTCCCAAAGTGATGTATGAAAGATAGGCACCGGCCTCACGGATCAGATAGCGGTTAGTTGATCCACCCAATGAGTTGGGGCCATCGGGAACTGGCGCACAGAATGTATCTGCATCAAGGTCACGAGCCATTGTCATTGCGCGCTGACAGTGGAATGGATCTGTTGCAATGACAACTATTTTTAGTGAGCGCTCACGCATCTCTTTCACGTATGTCTTTGTCTGCGTCAGCGTATCGCGACCTTCTGGCAGTGCAACGACCACATTTCGTGGAACGCCGTTATTGATTAGCCAGCGCCGCCCTGAATCAGCTTCGGTCGTGCGATCCCCCGGAGCACCAGAGCCGACAGTGATAATCAGTGGCGCTACACCGGCACGAAATAACCGAACTGCTTGTTCAAGACGTGCTTGCAGAACTGGCCCCGGCGTTCCATCTAATTGCGCCGCGCCAGGAATAACAATCACATCAGCTTGTACGCGATCTGATGGGTTATTTGCTGAATTCCACGTGACAAAGAGCGCGTAGGCAGGGATAGCAACGATAATTGCAATCAGAAGTGCGATAGCTCGAAAGAAAAATTTAAACATTACCCACCAGAAAACATATCTTCAGAATCAAGGGTGATAATTTCATCTGGGTCATTAAGCCATCCGTCAGGAAGTGTTGGCGGGCGACCATGGCTAGTGCGGCCACGAGGTTTTTCAGCAACGTCAACCGGGTATGGCTGATCATCTAATTGATCAAGCAGAAGTCGAAATTCTGCAAGGGATGCGATCATGCCGAACTGTCGACGTAGCTCGCTGTGCACTCTAAATCCTTTGAGATACCATGCCATATGTTTGCGTAGATCGCGGCAACCGCGATCTTCTGACTCGAAGTAATCAACGATTAGCTCGCCGTGGCGAAACATCACTTCGCGAACCTGATGCAACGTTGGCAATTCTCGCGCATCGCTACCGACCATTGATTGTGTTAAATCTGTAAAGAGCCATGGTCGCCCCAAGCAACCACGTCCAACAACGACACCGGCGCACCCTGTCTGCTCCATCATGGCGACACCATCTGAACCTGACCAGATATCACCATTTCCTAATACGGGTACACCGGTTGGCTTGAGATGCTCTACTAGCTGAGAAATTGCAGACCAATCTGCCTTTCCTTCATACATTTGCGCTGCGGTACGCGCATGTAGCGCCACCCATGCAACACCAGAATCGGCTGCAGATTTTGCGGCATCAAGATATGTAATGTGATCGCTATCGATACCAATACGCATCTTTACTGTTACTGGGATCCCAAAAGGTTTGGCGGCGCTAACGGCGGCTTCCACGATGGATGTGAAGAGTTTGCGTTTATAGGGAAGGGCGGCTCCCCCACCTTTGCGTGTCACCTTTGGTACAGGACAACCAAAATTCATATCGATATGGTCAGCTAAATTTTCACGACCGATCATCTTCACCGCTTCGCTCATATGATGCGGATCAACGCTATATAACTGAATTGAACGCGGCCATTCTCCAGGGCCTGGCTCAATCATGCGCAAGGTTTCTGGAATTCGCTCTAACAATGCGCGCGCAGTCACCATCTCTGAAACAAAAAGACCAGCGCCTTGTTCACGACATAACATGCGAAAAGGGGCGTTAGTAATTCCAGCCATAGGGGCTAGAACTACAGGCGAATCAAGCTGATACGTCCCGCTTGATAAAGGAAGTGTTAGCAACCCAGTAGACGTGGTGCTAACCATGCCTGAACCTGATCAAGTGAGATTCGCTCTTGCGCCATAGTGTCGCGTTCACGAATGGTTACAGCGTTATCTTCTAGAGTCTCGAAGTCGATTGTGATGCAGTACGGGGTGCCGATCTCATCTTGGCGGCGATAGCGACGACCAATTGCGCCGGCATCATCGAAATCGATATTCCAGTTCTTACGCAATTGATCAGCCAAATCACGAGCTTTAGGTGATAAATCTGCATTACGAGAGAGCGGAAGAACTGCAACCTTTACGGGGGCAAGGCGATAGTCGAGCTTAAGCACAACGCGCTTTTCCATCTCGCCCTTAGCATTTGGTGCTTCATCTTCTGTATATGCATCCATTAAAAATGTCAGCGCACAGCGATCCACACCTGCTGCAGGTTCGATCACAAAAGGTGTCCAGCGTTCATTCTTCTCTTGATCAAAGTATGACAAGTCTTTACCGGATGCTGAGGAGTGCGCTTTCAGATCGAAATCTGTGCGGTTTGCAATACCTTCCAGCTCGCCCCATTCGGTTCCGGTGAATTCAAACTTGTACTCAATGTCCGCGGTGCGCTTTGAGTAATGCGATAACTTCTCTTTTGGATGATCAAAGATGCGAAGACGCTCTGGATTAATTCCAAGATCTTTATACCAAGCAAGTCGGGTATCGATCCAGTATTGATGCCAATCTTCATCCGTACCAGGGACTACGAAGAACTCCATCTCCATCTGCTCAAATTCGCGGGTACGGAAGATAAAGTTTCCAGGGGTAATTTCGTTACGGAAAGATTTACCAATCTGCCCAATTCCAAATGGCGGCTTCTTGCGAGAAGTAGTCATTACCTGATCGAAGTTAATAAAGATTCCTTGCGCTGTCTCAGGGCGAAGATAAGCAAGTCCTGATTCATCTTCTACCGGACCAAGGAATGTTTTGAGTAAACCCGAGAATTGCTTAGGTGTTGTGAATTGACCTTTATTTCCGCAAGCAGGACAGTTCATATCAGCAAGTGATTCAAGCTTCTTCTTATGCTTGGCTTCATATGCTTCTTCAAGATGGTCTGCGCGATATCGCTTATGACAGGCTGTGCACTCAGTCAGTGGATCACTAAATGTTGCAACGTGACCTGATGCTTCCCAGACTTCACGGGCCAAGATCACACATGAATCAAGACCGACAACATCTTCGCGTCCCATGACCATGGATTTCCACCATTGGCGCTTGACGTTATTTTTTAGTTCGACTCCGAGTGGGCCGTAATCCCATGAGGCGCGCAATCCGCCATAAATTTCAGATGATGGATAAACAAATCCACGACGCTTTGCAAGTGAAACGATATTTTCTAAACGATCTACGGCCATTTTTGATCCCCATCCGGCTGGCTGTCGGCAAGGAGCAACGGACGTTGCTCACGTGTACAAGTTTACCTTCTGTTGATTACTCGAAAGCCCCTGGCTCATCAATCGCGCGAGCAAGTACTGGTATCGCCTCAAGCTTTGCGCGCGTGGAACTCAGCGCCCGACGATAGGAACCCACGTTCTCCCAACGAGTTGTGAGCACCCAAAGGCTGGGATCATCAAGATTCTGCCCAACTTCCCCGCCAATAAAGCCAGCAGCGTCAGCCAGTACATCGCGAACTCCCTCTAGTTCGGTGCGAAAGTCAGTAGCTGCGCTAAGAGCAACGGTAAATCTGGCAACTGCGATCAAAGTGAAATTCCTAACCTTTTCGACAGCTCTTACAGAGACCGAAAATATCTACGGTATGGCTCACATCGCTAAACCCGTTGGCTTTCGAAATCTTTTCTGTCCAGCTTTCGATCGCTGGTCCTTCAACAGTCTTTGTTAATCCACACTGTCGGCAGATCAGGTGATGATGGTGACCTTCATTTTGTCCGCAGTGACGATAAAGAGTCTCTCCATCGACACTTTTTATTGCATCGATCTCTTCTCGTTCGGCCATCCTTTGCAAAGTGCGGTAAACGGTAGCAAGTCCAACTTTTAACTTTTTCTTTGCAAGGAGAAGATGAATTTCCTGAGCACTTTTAAACTCATCGATACCAGCGATTGCCTCCAAGATAGCGCCCTGTTGACGGGTCGAGCGCTCAACAATCTTCTTTACTTCGCTAGTAGGCATGGGCTTAATACTATCTGACCGACTCGCTCAATTTACGTCGTCGCCTCAGAGAAGAAATAACTATGCTCACGATGAAGCCAAGAATTACGAGCATCACGATGAGGGCTCCTGGCGCTAAGTCTAGATAGAAACTTGTAATAACTCCAGAGATGGCTGTTATGGATCCGACAAAGGCTGCGATGATTCGTGTCCCTCTAAAACTCTTACTCAGTTGCTGCGCGGTAGCCACTGGAATAATCATCAATGCACTCACGAGAAGTAAGCCGACTACTCGCATAGCGATCGTCACTGTCACAGCTGTCATCACAGCGAGGATCATGGATAGCCATTTCACCGGGATTCCAGAGACTTGTGCAAATTCGCTGTCATGGCAGAGTGCGAATAACGGTTTTCGCAAAGCAAGCGTGGTGAAAAATATTGCAACAGCCAAAGCGAGAATTATTGCAATATCTACCTTGCTTACAGTGGTGAGTGAACCAAATAGGTACGAGAGTAAATTGGCATTGGATTTCTTCGATGAGAGACCGATAAGGAGAACTCCACCTGCGATTCCACCATAAAACAAAATCGCGAGTGCGACATCACCGCTTGTCTTTCCATAGGCTCGAATCAACTCGACCGCAATAGCGCCAATTGAAGCAACTATCACTGCAGTCATCACAGGATTTGTTTGTAAGAGAAATCCGAGTGCTACACCCGTTAAGGCAACGTGTCCTAAGCCATCACCCATAAGGGATAAGCGACGTTGAACAAGGAAAATACCAACTAGTGGTGCACATAGACCTACGACAAAGGCTGCGAGTAAAGCTCGCTGCATAAAGGCAGGTTCTAGAAACTCAAGGAAGATGGGCATGGTCATAGTTGCCATCCCTCTGGTTGATTGACTACCCCATGAGGATGATCATGAAATATATGACTATCGACCGCTTCGGCATCTGG
>JBILIJ010000050.1:0-4073 GCA_044350045.1 Candidatus Planktophila sp.
GTCGCTGAATTGGAGAGCGGGGCCAGCCATATTGAAGAGAGCAGCGCCCCGGATAGAGCCAGGGATGTGATTCTGATTGATTTTCTTGTCATGGTGCCACCTCACTTGTCATAACCAGAGGATCTGGTATATTTCAGCATACCCCCAGGGGTATAAAGAATCCTGTGAATCAAAGGTGTCTTCGGGCACAGAGAGAGGTAAGAAAATGTGTTCACGCGTTACTTGTGATCGTTGTAAGAAAGCCACGTGGTCAGGCTGTGGTCAGCATATTGATGAAGCGCTAGTGGGCGTTCCAGAACAAGATCGTTGTACTTGCTAGTCAGGCGATAAAAATTGGGAGAGGCAGGAATGAAGAGAGTCGTAATTTTGGGAGCAGGAATTGCTGGCCATACGGCCGCACTCCATGCATCAAAAATTCTAGGAAAGCACGTTGAGGTTGTGGTGATTTCACCTAACTCAAACTGGAATTGGATCCCATCAAATATTTGGGTCGGCGTGGGCAAGATGCGGAAAGATCAAGTGATCTTTCCGCTAGCGCCCATCTATAAGCGAAGAGGAATTGAATTTCATCAGGCTCTGGCAAAGAGCATTTTCCCTGAAGGCGATTCGAAGAGTGATCGCGGCTTTGTTGAAGTTATTTATACAGATTCAGCTAAGAAAGATCAGACCGGTCGAATTGAATATGATTTTTTAATTAATGCCACCGGCCCTAAACTCAATTTTCAGGCAACTCCTGGATTAGGGCCCGATGGTCACACAGTATCTGTCTGCACTGCAGGGCACGCAGTTGATGCAGCAGCTGCCCTTAAAGAGTCAATCGCAAAGATGAAAGATGGACAGAAGCAGACACTTGCAATCGGTGTAGGGCATGGGACGTGCACTTGCGAAGGCGCAGCCTTTGAATATGCGTTCAATGTCGAACATGAAATCAAATCAGCTGGTGTGCGTGATATGGCAGACATTTGCTACATCACAAACGAATACGAACTTGGCGATTTCGGCGTTGGGGGAATGACTTTTAGTCAGCGCGGATTTCAAACCACCTCAAAATTGTGGACTGAGTCTCTCTTTAGAGAACGCAAGATTCGTGCGATTCTAGGCGCTCATGTCGAAAGAGTTGAGCAGGGCGCAATTTATTACGAATTAGTCGATGGAAGTAAAGATGTTCTCAACTTTGACTTTGCAATGCTATTGCCACCATTCAGGGGTGTTGATTTACAAGCATTTGATAAATCTGGAAACGACATTTCTCCTGCGATCTTTACACCCAGTGGTTTCATGAAGGTCGATGCAGATTATTCGGGTAAGCCTTATGAAGAGTGGAGTGCATCTGACTGGCCTAAGACTTACCGAAATCCCCAATACCCAAATATCTTTGCAGTAGGAATTGCATTTGCACCTCCACACCAGATTTCAAAACCACGAAAATCTCCTAATGGAACGCTCATCGCTCCAGCACCCCCTCGCACTGGAATGCCATCGGGGATTATGGGAAAGCTCGCAATCTTGAGCATTAAAGAGATCATCGCTCATGGAAGTGATACACAACTTCCGACAGCATCAATGGCCGACATGGGAGCAGCATGCGTTGCATCAGCAGGATCGGGACTTCGTGACGGTTCAGCTGCTGCTATGACGATGTATCCAATAGTTCCCGATTATGCGAAATATCCAGATTCTGGTCGAAGTAGTTCAGATACCTTCGGTGAAATTGGTCTGAGCGGTCATTGGATCAAGTTACTTCTACATTACATGTTCATCTACAAAGCAAAGGCCCTTCCGGGCTGGTCGCTGATTCCGGAATAGGAGCAGATTTTGGAAAATCCAAATGAAGTCATTGCTCGAGCACCTTTGCCAACGTCGAAGACGCTCAAGTTTCGAAAGAATATTTTTCTTCAAATGTGGCGATTTGCTGCAATCAATATCAAGATGATCAAGATGATCCGCAAAGGTCATCATCCCATGGAGAAGGTGAAGTAATGGTTCAAAAAAGTAAGTCACACATCCTAGAAGATCAAGAACAGATGGAAGCTGTCATAAAGCGCATGAAGCGCGCCCAGGGACAGGTCGCAGCAGTCGTACGCATGCTTGAAGAGGGGCGTAGCTGTGAAGATGTCGTCCATCAAATGGCTGCAGTAGGTAAGGCGGTAAATACAGCCGCTTTTACGTTGATTTCGGCAAGCCTCAAAGAATGTTTAATTGAAGATGATCGAAGTGTGAAGGAAACCACCGAAAAATTACAGAAGCTCTTCTTGAGCTTGGCATAGGGAGAAAAGTGAAAAAAGTTATCTCGGCACTATTTCTATCAGCGTTAGTACTCACTGGTTGCTCATCGAGTGATTCAGCCATCACAAATCTTGGCGCAGCAGAGTTTGTCAGCCAATCTCAAGCGGCGGATGTGGTTATCGTTGATGTCAGAACACCCGCAGAGTTCAACGAAGGTCACATTGTTAACGCCCTCAATATAGATGTTGAGTCCATAAACTTTGACTCAGATCTTGCAGGGCTAGATAAGAGCGTTACTTATGCCCTTTACTGCCGAAGTGGGAATCGCTCCAGCATTGCTGCTGGAAAGATGTCTGAAGCTGGATTTACTAGCATCCTTAATGCACAAGTTGGATTTATAGATCTACTTGGTGCAGGAGCAATCCCAGCATGACCGCCATCGTAATTATTGGTGGAGTTGCAGGTGGAATGTCAGCCGCCACTCGACTTCGTCGCTTAGATAACACGGCGGAGATTGTTGTCCTCGAAAAGAGTGGATATGTCTCTTACGCAAATTGCGGTCTCCCATACTTCGTGGGCGGAGTAATTGAAGAGGAAGAGAATCTTCTTCTTCAAACACCTGAAAGCTTGCATGACCGATTTAGACTTGATGTTCGCATTAACTCAGAGGTCATCTCGATTGACCGCGCCAATAAGAATGTGAAAGTTAAAAATTTGATCTCCGGTGCAGTGAGCGATGTCGCTTACGACAAGTTGGTTTTAAGCCCTGGAGCATCACCGATCGTTCCACCTCTTCCTGGAATTGAACGCGGATTAACCCTGCGCACCGTCGAGGATGTTGAGCGTATGGTTATTCAGGTGGCTGCAAAGCCAACGAGTGCCGTCGTTATCGGCGGTGGATTTATCGGTGTTGAGATTGCAGAAAATCTTGTTCATCGCGGAATTAAGACAAGCGTTATAGAAGCATCAGATCAGGTATTAGCGCCACTTGATCCCGAGATGGCTTCCCTCGTTGCTACCGAAATGACATCACACGGCGTAGATCTACACCTAGGTGTGAGCGCATCGTCCATAGGTGAAAAAACTGTCACGTTAAGTGATGGTGTGGAACTTGATGCACAGCTTGTAATCCTCGCCATTGGTGTCAGACCAGAGATCGGGTTGGCTCATGATGCCGGTCTAACTATTGGCTCTCGCAAGGGAATTCAAGTAGATCAGTTCAATAGAACTAATGATCATGACATTTATGCAATCGGTGACGCTGCAGAGAAAATTGATGCTCTCGATGGCTCAGCAACACTTGTCCCTCTTGCAAACTTAGCCAATCGTCACGGCCGTATCGTGGCAGATCACATCAACGGTCGAACAGTCAGACCTGTTCAAACAATTGGCACAGCAATTGTGAAGGTCTTTACCCTCACCATTGCAGCAACCGGATGGAATCAGAAGCGACTTATTGCACAAGGTCGCCAATCAATGGCAATTCATACGCATCCAAATAACCATGCCGGTTACTACCCAGATGCTAAACAGATGACACTTAAGCTCATCTTTGATCCGATCACTGGAGAAATACTTGGCGCACAAGGCGTGGGTGTTGACGGCGTTGATAAACGCATCGACGTGATTGCAACAGCGATACGCGGTGGCATCACTGCACCAGAGCTTGCAGATCTTGAGTTGGCATATGCACCACCATTTGGTTCAGCAAAGGATCCTGTAAACATGCTGGGTTACATTTCAGAGAACATGATCTCTGGCCTACTCAAGACCGCCCAGTGGAATGAAATAGAAGCTTTTGCTTCACGGGGATATCAATTAGTAGATGTCCGAAGTGCTAGTGAGTA
>JBILIJ010000051.1:0-4071 GCA_044350045.1 Candidatus Planktophila sp.
TCCCTCACAACAATTAACCCTGTCTTAGTTTTGGGTGTCCCGCTTGATTCAAACTTTGGTTCATCAATATCCGTTGTAGAACGAGTCCTAAAGGGTAAAGACCCCATGTTGCCAGATTTAAGATTTGCCATTGTTGATGTGAAAGATGTTGCAAAAATGCACGTGGATTGTATTGATATCAAGGCAACATACGGTCAGCGCATAGTTGCATCCGCTGGGACGCTCTCATTTGTTGAAATCGCAAAGATCATCAAGTCAGCATTTCCGGCGAGCAATACAAAGACCGGTAAAGCGCCGAATTTCTTGATCAAATTCCTCGCAAATTTCGACGACGATATCAAGGCGGTTCTGCCTCTGCTTGGAAAACCCATGCTCGTCAGCAATAAGAAAGCCAAGTCACTGCTAGGAATTTCTTTTATTTCGGCGCAGACCTCAGTTGAAGAGTCGGCCGCATTCTTAGTGAAAAATCAGAGATAAACTTCATCAGATTCTTCTCTCAATTAAGATACTCTTTGGGCGTACATCCAGTCCTTCAAAGACATCCCGAAAGTAGAGAAAAGGTTCTCAAATAGATGAGTACAGCAGTGTGGCAAGTCACGATTATAGTTTTATTGGCAGTATTAGCATTTGACTTGGTATTAGCAATAATTAGGCGGAACAAAGAAACCTCTATGAGAGAGGCTGCCATTTGGACAGCTATTTATGTTTCTGCTGCCATTATTTTTGGATATTCACTTGGTGAGTGGAATACCACTCAAGCTAGGGGTGAGTTTTTTGCTGGATGGATTACAGAGTATTCGCTCTCAGTAGATAATTTGTTTATTTTTATCCTAATTCTTGCTCGATTTAAAGTTGATAAAACTAAGCAGCAACTGATTCTACTCATTGGAATTATCTTGGCACTCATTCTTCGTGGAGTCTTCATCGCCCTCGGTGCCGCGGCAATTGCGCGCTATACCTGGGTTTTCTATATTTTTGGCGCTTTTCTTCTATATACCGCGTACAAACTCATTAGTGAGTCCGGTGACAAGGAGTGGAAAGAAGGTCGAGCTATAGCGTGGTTTAAAAATCGGGGAGCCTCTCCGATAGTCATTGTTTTGATCGCAATTGCGTTTACTGATTTGGTCTTTGCGCTAGATTCAATCCCAGCAATTTTTGGGTTGACTCAAGATCCATATATTGTCTTTACTGCAAACGTCTTTGCACTTATGGGACTCCGCCAACTCTACTTTTTACTCGGTGGCCTAATGGCTAAATTGATCTACTTGTCAAAGGGTTTAGCCATAATTCTAGGATTTATCGGAGTTAAATTAATCATTGAAGCTATTCATGGTGGTGGAACCCACAAGATTATGGGTATTGAGATACCAGAGATTTCTACGGGATTCTCACTTTCCATTATTGTCGGGACTCTTGTTGTAACGACAGTATTGAGTTTAGTTATGAGTGCTAAGCAAAATAACTCTCAAGACCCAAAGAAGTTGGCCGAAGAAAAGCCAGAATAAGGTTACATGCGTGGAACGTTAGCTCTCGTCGGATCCGGTGAGTACCTGCCTGCCATGGCAGAAATTGAACGATCACTTATCGGAGACGGCGTAGCTAACGGTCATCGCCCTCGCTATATTCAAATACCTACAGCTGCCGGTCAAGAGAGTTCTCAGCGCCTTGAGTATTGGAAAGAGTTAGGTGCGGCGCAAGCAGAGCGATTGAATGTAGAGCAAGAGTTTTTGCCTATCTACTCTCGTGAAGACGCCTTTAATCCTGAATTTGTAGAAAAGATTGCAGGTAGCGCTCTTGTATATATGTCTGGCGGAGATCCGCATCATCTATCACAAACGCTCATTGATACACCTGTCTGGCAGGCGATCATCAAGAACTGGCATGAAGGTGGATCACTTGCCGGATGTAGCGCTGGGGCAATGGTGATGAGTAGCCATATTCCTAACTTTAGATTTACAAAAAAGCCTCCGACTCAAGGCCTTGAGATCATTGATGGAATCAGAGTAATCCCGCACTTTAATAAATTTTTTAAGTGGATTCCGGATAGCGCTGCCAAGGTATTGCTACATACACCTGATGGAACAATCCTTCTCGGAATTGATGAGCTCACGGCGCTAGTACAACGAACTGGTACAACGAGCTGGAAGGTGCACGGAGAACAGCTAGTCCATATCGTTAGTGGTCTACCGCAAGCGCAATTCAAAGATGGCGATGAACTTACTTTAACTCTTTAAGTCTTGCGGTGATCATAGATTGAATTAGCTTTGCATCAACTACCCAATCGTTCGGTATTGCGATTGTCTTTTTTGTAACCCTTACACCTTCAAGTTTTTCAAATTTAGGTCCATAAATTTTGAGCACATCACCCCATGGTGCAATGGAAATGTGATTTTTTGAAACAGATGCACCAAAGACGTACTCAGCGCCCTTCTTAAGCATGGGTTGATTCCATGCGACAACTAGTTCTAAATCTGAATGTTTAGTCATAATTAACTTCAATATTTCACGTATCTTCTTCGCCTGTTTAGGATCAATACTTTTGAAATAGTCGGTCGGTGAGGCATGTCGCTTTGCTGATTTTGACCCTCTTGAAAACATGACAAGGGCATTGGCGTGTACCTGACTAAATCCATAATTTTCTCGTAAGAACGCGACCTGCTCTGGGTACTTTTTGCCTTCCTGCTTTGCCATGATGGCAAACCAATACGCCATCTTCTCGCCATGCTTTTTCTCTATCGCAGGGAAATGTTTCTCACGATCACCTTCTGAAACAGTCATAGGGGTGATTCTATAGCAGCCTCAAATAGCGAATTTGGATAGGCCTGGTTAGACTTGAAATCTGTTCGTACGAGTCAAAGTCGGAGGATCCATAATGCAAGATTCAGGCAAATGCCCAGTTGCACACGGTGCACTTACAACAGTCAGCCAGACAAATACGCACTGGTGGCCAAACGCGCTCAATCTCGACATCCTGCATCAGCATGACAAAAAGACCAATCCTCTAGGCGACAATTTTGATTACGCAAAAGAACTTCAAAAACTTGATGTAGCCGCATTAAAGAAGGACATGCATGCGCTGATGACAGATAGCCAATCATGGTGGCCTGCTGACTGGGGACACTACGGCGGTCTGATGATTCGTATGGCATGGCACTCAGCTGGTTCATATCGAACAGCAGATGGTCGTGGCGGTGCTGGAACCGGTAATCAACGATTCGCACCCCTTAATTCTTGGCCAGATAATGCAAACCTTGATAAGGCACGCAGACTTCTATGGCCAATTAAGAAGAAGTACGGAAACAAAGTCAGCTGGGCAGATCTCATGATCTTGGCTGGAAATATTGCATACGAATCAATGGGCTTTAAGACTTTCGGTTTTGCCTTTGGTCGTCCTGATATTTGGCATCCCGAGCAAGATATTTACTGGGGCTCAGAGAACGAATTCTTGGCACCAAGTGAGAGTCGCTACGAAGATCTCAACGATGCATCAACTCTAGAAAATCCACTCGCTGCAGTTCATATGGGTCTGATCTATGTAAACCCAGAAGGTGTTAACGGCCAACCAGATCCAAAACGCTCCGCCCTTCATATCCGCGAAACATTTGCGCGCATGGCGATGAACGATGAGGAGACTGTTGCACTCACTGCAGGCGGACACACTGTTGGTAAGGCACATGGAAATGGCAAGGCTTCAAACCTTGGCCCAGCCCCAGAAGGTGCTGACATTTCAGAAGCAGGAATGGGATGGATGAATCACACGACACGTTCAGTAGGTCGCGACACAGTCACTAGTGGTATCGAAGGAGCTTGGACAACTAATCCAACACAATGGGATAACGGTTACTTCCACCTTCTTCTTGGATACGAGTGGGAACTTAAGAAGTCTCCAGCAGGCGCCCATCAATGGGAGCCAATTAACATCAAGGAAGAAGATAAGCCGGTCGATGTTGAAGACTCATCAATTCGTTACAACCCAATGATGACCGATGCCGATATGGCGATGAAGATGGATCCGATCTATCGTGAAATTTCTGAGAAGTTCTACGCAAACCCTGAATACTTCGACGATGT
>JBILIJ010000052.1:0-4036 GCA_044350045.1 Candidatus Planktophila sp.
CGATGCCTTCGGCATTTACGGTGACATAGCGCTCTGGAGTTGCAGCAGATGCCGGCAAGGCAAAGGCTGCTGCTGCGACAAGGACGACTACGGGGATTGCGATTATTTTCTTAGTTAGTTTCATGACGTAAGTATCGCACTTCTTTATAACGTTTATCTGTGAAGCAACTGGTACAACTCTGTGTGATCTGCACACATTTTTTCCAGTGAGAAATAACGGGTAGCCCTCTCACGCCCGGCTTTACCCATAATTTCGCGCAAAACAGGGTCAATAGCTAACTTCTGCAGCGCATCAGCTAACGCTGCCGGCTCAGTATCGACAAGGTATCCATTTACTTCATGTTTAACTACATCTGATACGGATCCCACATTTGTAGAAACCAACGGCAATCCCGCCATAGAAGCTTCAATCAAAGTCAGTGGTACAGCTTCATTATCACTTGTTAGGACTGCGATATCAGACGCGGCAATTAGTTTTGGCACATCGCTTCGCCAACCCAAGAATGTTATTGGAAGGTTTGCCTTTGTAGCCCGCTCACGGAGTGCGGGGAGTAATTCGCCATCTCCAGCTGCCAGTACCCGGATATCAACATTTCTCACTACGAGTTCTTCAATCGAATCAAGAAGTCTGTCGGGGCGCTTTATCGCAGTCATTCGACCAACAAAGAGTATGTGCGTATCATTTGGTGCTAAGCCAAGTTCTTTACGTGCAATCGATTTTGGCTCAAAGACTCTGCTTGGTAAACCTGGAAAAAAGACATTGAATCTGGCTCTTTTTCCTAAGCCGATTGACTCCAAGTCATTTCTCACCTGGCTACCCATAGCCACGAACGAATCTGTAAAGTGTTCAAGAAATTTCTCAATCGAATAAACAAGTTTAGTTTTCCAGGATGAGAAATAACCGGTGAGAAGGTGGCCATGGAAGGTATGTACCCGGACCGGCCTCAACTTCACCGTTGACGCAGCAAGCCTTCCAAGGAGTCCAGCCTTTGATGTGTGGGTATGAACGACATCAATCCGAAGACTCTTGATTGACCTCCTTATCTCGAGGAAGGCTTGGAAATCTCTCTGCAAGTTAAACTTTTTCTGAAGATTGGAAACTCGGATCAGCCGGTAGTCTCGCTTGTGGATAGATAGGTAATCTTCTTCCGTTTCATCACAAGATCCAGTTATTAGCGTAGCTTCGACCTTGGATGGGTCAAAAGAGGACATCAAATCATCAAGTAGAACCGCTACGCCTCCCGTATTCATTCGAGTAACTACGTGGAGGACTTTGATTGGGCGACCCAAGTTTTCAGCCATGTGGTTATCTTCTCGCAAAAGCAGGGATAATTGCGGACATGAGCACCGGCCAATTCGTATCGCGCTGCACCGCAGATGCGATGACATCGGCCGCCGCCTCGATCAAGAACGGAAATCTCGTCGCCTTTCCGACCGAGACTGTCTATGGGTTAGGTGCTGATGCATCACAAGAAAGTGCCGTTGCCAAGATTTATGCCGCAAAGGGACGCCCTGCAGATCACCCACTCATTGTTCATATCTCTTCAATGGATGGAATTGGATATTGGGCAGCTGAGATTTCTGAGTACGCCATCGCGCTAGCCCGCACATTCTGGCCCGGCCCGATGACACTTATCTGCAAGCGATCTATGGAAGCTCAAGACTTTATTACTGGGGGACAAGACACTGTGGGGCTTCGAGTACCCGACCACGTTGTTGCACTAGCGCTCCTTGATTCAGCGAAGAAGATTGGCGTCCACGGAATTGCTGCACCGAGTGCGAACCGCTTTGGCCATGTCTCACCCACCACGGCAGATGCTGTCCGAGAAGAACTAAGTGGTTACTTAAATCCAGAGGACACAATCCTTGACGGCGGCCCATCACAAGTAGGCGTTGAATCCACCATTATCGATTGCACTACAGATACACCACACATTTTGCGCCCTGGCGCAATTACCCAAGAGATGATTGAAGATGTAACCGGACTTAAAGTCACCGATGCAGAATCTGAAATTCGCGTAAGTGGTTCTTTAGAAAATCATTACTCGCCAGAGGCCGCAGTCGTACTCAATCAACAACCAATAACCGGTGAAGGTTTCATTGCAATGAAAAATGTTGCAACACCAGCTGGAGTTATTCGACTAGCATCGCCAGCATCTAACGAAGAGTATGCACGCACCCTCTATGCCGCACTTCGCAACGGTGATGCCCAGGGACTTTCAAAGATTTGTGTGATCCCACCAAGCGGTGAAGGTCTTGCCATCGCGATCCGAGACCGCTTATTGCGTGCCTCGCGTGGGCGCTAGAACTGGTAAATCTCCGCTAGAATTCGCGAGCATTTAGTTGCAGTGGGGCCTATAGCTCAGTTGGTAGAGCAACGGACTTTTAATCCGTGGGTCGACGGTTCGAGCCCGTCTGGGCCCACGCCTGTAAAGATCACCCTATGACCAGACCTAGACCAGTCTATATTTGACTGGTCAACCTGACCGATCTCCGCATAAATAGGCAAACATAAGCCGGTCTTTGAGTTATCGGTCCGATTAGTCCGGTCTATTTTTCGCAGCGGGGTGGCTCTAATGCACGACATTCGCACCTTTATTGAGTGGCTTAGTTACCACCCAACAAGTGATGAGATTGCACGCGCACTTGTGATGGAGCATATGGCTCCCTTTGGCGCATGCTGTGCGCGCATCGGGCGACTGCACCCAAATGATTCACTCGAGTTTTTGGGCGAATACGGTTTTGATGCCGGTAAAGCGAAACAGATCTTTCCGAGCCAAGTATGGCGATCATGGGATGACGACGAAGCGCTGATTGCACTGGGTAAAAGTGCAGGGGCATGGAATCTAACAAAGAATCTATTAATGATCCAACTTCGCGAACGCGGCGCAGTCCATGGATATCTTGTTCTGCGATTCTCCAAACCCATTACATCGACGGAAAGCGTTGAAGAGGTTGCACGCAATTATGCGGTCGCAATCGGCCTTTATCTTTCACTGTCGCATAATAAAGGTGCACAGACCTCACAAGCAGTTGTTGAACGCGGGGATACTGGGTCAGATCAACTTTCGCAGCGACAAATTTCTATTTTGCGTGGAATGGTTGAAGGCAAGACAAATCACGAACTTGCAAATGAACTTGGTTTTAGCGTGAGCACGATCCGCCACGAAACAATGCGTATATATCAAGCACTCGCTGTCAGTGATCGTAAAGAAGCTGCAAAGAAGGCGCTTTCGCTAGCTCTGATTTAAATCGCGCATGTGAAAGAATGTTCCTATGAGAGAGAGCAAAACACAATCCTGGCTTGGGCTCTATATTGCCCTAGGAATTGTCTGGGGCTGCTCATTCATATTTATCAAACTCGGTCTTGAGTTTCTTACTCCATTCGGCGTTGCATTCATTCGCTGTGCATTTGGCGCACTGGCACTTCTTATTTATTTAAAGATAAAAGGGCTATCGCTGGTAAGAGATCGGAGAATGATTGGGCACCTGTGGGTTGTCGCTCTTCTGCTTAATGTGATTCCTGGAGTTTTCTTTGCTTGGGCAGAGACCGAAGTAACTTCGATCTTGGCTGGAATAATCAATGCTGTAACGCCTTTAATGACTCTGATCGCCATCATGCTGGTCTCGCGAAATGAAAAACCTACTCGGCCACAGGTAATCGGTTTACTGCTTGGCTTTCTTGGTGTTTTGACTGTGCTGGGTGCATGGCAGGGATTAGGAAGCAACCCACTCTGGGCGATTCTGATCCTCCTTGCAGCTGTTACGTGTTATGGATTCTCATTTCCATACAGTCGTAGATTCATTTTGCCAGCACAACTGGCACCTGAAGTCATGGCTGCAACACAAGTCACACTTGGAGCAATCACGCTACTTCCTTTCTTTGTATTTGATGGAATCGCTAAAAAAGAGTATCCGCTTGGCCCGATACTTGCGATGGTGGCACTGGGAGTTTTTGGCAGCGGTTTTGCCTACATCTGGAACTTTACGATTATGCGGGCAGCCGGCAGTGCAATTGCAAGTAGCGTCACATACG
>JBILIJ010000053.1:0-4034 GCA_044350045.1 Candidatus Planktophila sp.
CGCTCTGGGGCTGACAACGGTTTAACTTCAGCTAACTTATCGACGAACACTCGATAGCCACGATCTGTTGGAATACGACCAGCACTGGTGTGAGGTGCGGTAATGAGCCCCTCTTCCTCGAGTAAGGCCATCTCATTTCTAATCGTTGCTGGGGATACTCCGAGTTCGTGTCTATCTGCAATCGCTTTAGAACCGACAGGTTCCTGTGTAGCAACATACTCGTCAACAATAGCCCGAAGGATTTCAAGGCGTCGTGTTGAAGTACTCATATCTTTTTAAAAGACGATGCTTACTTATTTAATACAAGTGCGATCGAGATCAACGTAAGTAAGAAGAAAGCTGGAATGGCTGTGCGTAATTTGTTCGCCTTGAAGTGCGTGTAGACCGCACCTGCCATGACAACCCACAGACCAACAAGTGGGAAGAAGAGCATCCAATTCCACTTCATGCTGATGATTAGACCAAGAGCTAACGCTGTTTCAATGAAACCAACAAGGCGCGCTAGCTTGTCTGGGACATTGACATCACGTGTGCCTGAAAGACCCTTTTGGTTACCGCTTGCCTTTGACAATCCTGAGATAACAAAGACAACGGCTAGAAATGCAACGATGATTGTAAGTGCTGTACTCATATGGCTAACGGTACTACAGCCACGCTAGGCAAGCAGATCGGCCACGATGCGATCGGCCATTAAGCGACCAGTCGCGGTCAGAATTAGCGCATCAGAGGTATCGATAATGAGGTCAGCCTTTATATGTTCAGCCATCCGCTCGTACTGGGCGATTGTGAGAGCTCGCTTTGCAATCCCTGTACGCAGACGACTTGAGAGCATGATGTACTCACTCTTTCGCATGTCATCTGTGAGGTCTTCTGAATCTGCGATCGGTGAAAGACCATCAAATAGTCTCTGCTTATAGGCAGTCGGGTGTTTTACATTCCAGAACCTCTTACGATCAACATGAGAATGCGCTCCCGGTCCCAAGCCCCACCAATTTGAAGATTTCCAGTATGCCAAGTTGTGACGCGATTCAAATCCAGGTTTTGCCCAGTTAGAAAGTTCGTACCATTTCAAACCTTTAAAGCCACATGCCTGATCAATGTAGAGATACATATCGGCCATCAAATCATCATCCGGGGAGACGACATCACCACGTTTAATCTGCGCCGCTAACTTTGTTCCTTCTTCAATAATGAGTGCGTAGGCACTGATGTGATCAACACCTAGATTAAGTGCTTGCGTGACAGTTGATTGCCAATCCTTAAGGCTCTCCCCCGGTGTTCCATAAATAAGATCAACGCTGACTGATGTAAATCCTGCCGCACGTGCCATATCAATAGCGCGCTTCACATTTTCTGGATCATGTGTGCGGTCAAGAACTTTAAGAACATGGGTCGAGGTTGACTGCATACCGAATGAAATGCGATTAAAGCCTGCTGCGAAGTAGCCGTCAAGTTTTTCTTGACTGACCGAATCTGGGTTAGCTTCAAGAGTGATCTCACAATCTTCAGTGAGGCCATTGCGGTCTTTGATTGCTGAAATCACGCGACCGAGATCATGCGGTGGAATCAGTGACGGTGTTCCACCACCAAAGAAGATGGTGGGAACCTGGTCAGTCGGGGCAAATTCAAGTTCCTTGAGTACAGCATCGATGTAATCGCCCGAAACGATTTCAAGTGTTGCCCCATCTTGGAGCTCTGAAGGAGTATAGGTATTGAAATCACAGTAACCACAGCGCTTAACGCAGTATGGGATGTGGATATAAAACGAGAGTGGCATGGTGGATATTGTCTCTTACTTTTCTAATAAACAATACTTACAACCAAAGATTTATCCATTTGCCTTACTGACAGAAACGTAGTCCCCCTCAGTTGTGGATTGAAGAACTTCAATCCTTACTCCTTCTACTTCTAATACTTCACCCTGCTTCATTGTTCCGATGGTATATGGAATTTGATTTGAGTCATTGGAAACATAAGTTATCTTCTTCTGAAGATTGGAAAGGATTTTGAATGGTCCTGCGTTCGGCAATCCAGTGTTGCCTTGCTTTGTCGTATCGACACGATACACAATTACGCCCCCTTGCTCACGCAAGAAAGAAGATCTGTCAAAAGAAGTTTCACGACGCACTTCAACGACAAGTGCATAGGCAGGACTTAATTGGATAACTAAAATTTTCTTTAATTGGGAAGCAACCCCTACCGGTGAAAGCAATGTCACGATTTTTTTATCCATTGAGTTTCTTAAGCAATACACTTGATCATCAGCAATCCAATTTAATTTCCATTTGTTCCACCCCATGAAGTCGGGCTGCGGTGCAAAGTTATACATAATGTCCCAAGCGATGCGATCTTCTCGCTCAAATGGATGCATAAGCCCAAGCATGTGAGCGATGTCGTGCGTCCAATTCCAATTTTTGTTGTATTGACTGATTGGCAGAACTGAATCCAAGGGTGAAAAACTTGCAAAGTTGTATCTCACGCCATCAAACTTCTCTGTTGTTTGCGGTGATAGACCAAAGGCACCACTGAGAGTTAGTGTTTTGCCTAAGGGCGCTGCTACTGTGATGAAAAGATATTTTGAGAAGTCAATATCTTTATCTGCTTCTGCCATGGAATCTAAGAGTAAGTCCTGCAACTTAGGTGTGGATCCAGCAATCGGTCCACCCTCTGGTGCCTCAAACAAGTTATAAAGAGTTGATGGATTTTGTAAACGGTAAACCTTTGCAGTTGGCTCTATCGTAAGTTTGAATTTACTATAACTAGACGCTGCCAAGAATTGCTCTACAACATGAATTCTTTCTTGAAATGTAGTTACAAGAGTTGCATCAGCCACTGCATCTGGAAAATCTACTAAAAGCAATAATGCTTTATGGGAACCTTCGGATGAAATTGCATCGGAATCACGAGGAAATCCGACTGATCCTCGTTCTCCGTCATTCATAGGTAGATTTGCAGGTTTCGACAACCTGCAGATTGAAATGGGTTCAAAGTCAGTGTTGGGACTTAATGCGATTGGAGCTGAAGTTGGTGCTGGAGATGGCGTTGGTGCTGGAGAAGGAGTTGCTGGAGTTGCTGGAGTTGGCTTAACAACAACCACGCCTTTATTCCAAACCAATTTCTTGCCTGACTTAATGCAGGTATACGTCTTCTTCTGAGAAACTACTTTTTGTTTCAAAACTTTGCAGATAGAGCCAGGATTTATTTTCTGAGCGGAAACAGCGGTAACTGGGATCAGGACAACGGCAAGGCCTACTATTAGGCCCTTGGCAAGACTCCCTCTAATTCGCATTCCAACAGGGTAACGGGGAGACCAATTCTTTGTAAGTAGTTGAATAGAAAAGGCCCATTTTCCTAGAGTCAGTCCTGCTTACGAGCAGCTTTTATCTTTTCAATATCAGCATCTGTTGCAAGGGCTGCGACGAAGGCTTCTTGTGGAACTTCAACGCGTCCCACCATCTTCATGCGCTTCTTTCCCTCTTTCTGCTTCTCAAGGAGCTTGCGCTTTCGCGAGATATCTCCGCCATAACACTTTGCAAGAACATCTTTACGCATCGCACGGATTGATTCACGGGCGATGATGCGAGATCCGATCGCTGCTTGGATAGGAACTTCAAATTGTTGGCGCGGAATTAACTCGCGGAGCTTGCCTGTCATCATCACACCATAGGCATAAGCCTTGTCGCGGTGCACGATTGCACTGAAAGCATCGACGGCTTCACCTTGTAACAAGATATCGACCTTCACCAATTGGCCTGGCTCATCACCGATTTCTTCATAATCTAAGGATGCATATCCCTTGGTACGGCTCTTAAGCTGATCAAAGAAGTCAAAAACGATCTCTGCAAGTGGCAAGGTGTAGCGGATCTCTACTCGATCTTCTGAGATGTAATCCATTCCGAGTAACGCTCCGCGGCGATCTTGGCAGAGTTCCATAATCACACCAATGAAGTCTGATGGCGCAAGAATGGTTGCTTTTACGATTGGTTCTTCAACAGTATTGATTTTGCCATCAGGAAACTCTGAAGGGTTGGTAA
>JBILIJ010000054.1:0-3956 GCA_044350045.1 Candidatus Planktophila sp.
GTGTAGAGATAGCCATCAACGCCCTCTGAAATTAAATCTAAAGGGCCCCCGATGGCGGGTGCAATTACTGGTAACCCTGATGCCATGGCTTCTTGAATAACTTGGCAAAATGTTTCGTTCTCACCAGTTGTTATAAGAATATCCATGGAGGCAACTGCTTTACTCAGCTCGTCGCCACTTAAGTGTCCAGTAAAAATTGCCTTAGGTAGCGAGTTCTGAAGTGAATTTCTCGAGGGTCCGTCGCCAACAATTACATGTACCGTCTTTTTCCCTGCAAGATTTCCAACATCTGCTAACAATCCAAGTTTATGTACCTGCTTCTCTGGAGCTAGTCTTCCTACAAAACCAATAACAAGTGTTTCACTTTCTGCTCCCCAAGATTTCCGCAACTTCTGGCTGCGCCACTTCGGATTGAATTGTTGAAGGTCGACACCGCGTCCCCAAAATCTAATTCGCTCGACTCCCAATGCTGCTAAATACGACATCGATGCATGCGAGGGTGCCAGCGTTAAGGTCGAACCATTGTGAATTTTCCGTAATCTCTTTTCAACAAAAGACTTCGCACCGGTTAATCCATAGAATTCTATAAAGCCTGAAACGTCGGTTTGGAAGTTCGCAATGGTCGGGATTCCAGCACGTACAGCTGCCTTTCGCACTTGCTCACCGAGGAGGAAAGGAGAGGCGAGGTAAATTACATCTGGAGCAAACTCTTCAATTATTGGCAAAATCGTCTTTACTTTAACGCGTGGAATATCCACTTGAGCGATTCGCTTCAGAGCAAGAGCGGGAACTCTTCGAACTTTGATTTCACCTACCGATGTTGGACCGTCACCGGATGCAATCAACAGTACTTCGTGTCCTTGCGAGATCAGATATCGCGATACACGCAAGACTGAGTTGGTAACCCCGTTAGACCGGGGGAGAAAAGACTCCGCTGATATCAGGACTCGCATGCTCAATTTATACGGGTGTCACCTTGCTGTCGACGAAGGTTTAGGGAAAATTCATCTGAATTCTGAACGTATTGTCTAGGGAAAAAGTAAAGAACTGTTCACCTCCTGTTTAGATTCACCCTTAGCTGTGAATCCTTTGCTCTGTCACCATGGAGCACATGAGAAAAGAACCTCAGCGTGCAGCATTCTTTGATCTTGATAACACCCTCATCGATGGTTCATCTATCTACTACTTTGTTAAGGGGATGTCCAAGTGCGGAGAAATTCGTCGCAAAGACATTGCCAAGTTTGCCTTAGATAACTACAAATTTAGAAAATCAAAGCAAGAGAATCTCTCTCAAATCGCTTATGCAACTCGTAAAATTCTAGATTTTGCCAGAGGGCGTTCACACAGCACGATCACAAGTCTCTGTGAAGAGATCGTTCAAGATTTCCTCCCTAAAAAACTCTTCTCATCAATGAAAGACCGAATTGAAGAACACCAAAGCATTGGACACCACACGTGGATAGTCTCGGCATCCCCTGTTGAAATAGCATCAATTGTCGCAAGACGATTAGGAATGAATGGTGCGATTGCCACCACTGGCGAAGTCATCGATGGGCTCTACTCTGGAAATCTTCCTGGAGGGGCGATGCATGGAATGAATAAAGCTATCGCGATAAAAGAGTTAGCAACAAAGGAAAATTACAACCTTGAGCAATCATTTGCTTATAGTGATTCTGTCAATGATTTGCCATTACTGGTAAGTGTTGGCAACCCATATATTGTGAATCCAAATAAGCAATTGAAATTAATTGCCACTAAAAATCAGTGGCCAGTTCTGGTCGCTTAAATGAAAATCTGGACTCACCGCGGAAATCCGAGTCCTGAGAACACTTTAGAAGCCTTTGCAAAGGCTTGGGATGACGGAATTCGCTTCTTTGAAACAGATATTCATTGCACCAAAGATGGTGTCTTAGTCCTGGCACATGATCCTGACATCGCACGGCTTACGACAAAACAGAGAAAAATATCTGAGCTAACTTATGAAGAGCTCATTCAATTTAAGATTCATGGACGCTGGTCTTGGGCGACTCTGGATCAGATATACGAGAAATTCCCAGAGGCCACGATCTCCATCGATATCAAGTCAGATCATGCGTTAGATCCATTTATTGCATGGGCAGAAGGTAAGGATTTATCCAATCTTGTTGTGGGGTCTTTCTCTTCACGCCGAACTGTCGCTTTTAGACAGGCCTACCCAGGAAGCCGAACAGCGCTGACGTCAACTGAAATTATGGCGATTAACCTTGGGCTGCGTTGGATTCTTAGATCTACACCTGAATCAGTCGTTGCCATGGTGCCAATTCAATTCAAAGGTATACCTGTGCTGACGAAAAGATTTAGAAACTTTTGTGTCTCCCGTGAAATTGAAATTAATGTGTGGACGGTAAACAATCCATCTGAAGTCGAAAGGCTAAAAAGACTGGGAGTTGTTGGGGTTGTGACGGATGACTACTCTGCTCTAACTAAATAATTCCAGCTGCTTTTGCAGCCTGCTTAAAGACCTTATCCAGCATCGGCTTGGTGAGTTTTCCAGTAAACGTATTTTGTTGGCTTGGATGATAAGAACCAATCACAGTGATTTTTTGATCTCCATCAGTGAAGGTGAGCTTTACTCCGTGAGCAAACTTTGTAGTCGGGATGGTATGGCCGAGTTCGCGCAGTGATTTGATCATGGAAGTCCATGCGAATGAACCAAGGGCAACGTATGCACGAGTAGTGCTGCTTGCTAGTTTGATTTCATGGGTAAGGAAAGGCGCGCAGGTATCGCGCTCTTCAATGCTGGGCTTGTTATCTGGGGGTGCACAACGTACCGCACATGCAATACGTGTATCGATAAGTTCTTGTCCATCTTTGATTGAAGTACTCGTTGGAATCTTTGCAAGACCGGCACGATGAAGTGAACCGTAGAGCCAATCCCCCGAGCTATCACCAGTGAAGATGCGTCCAGTTCTATTGGCACCGTGCGCACCTGGTGCCAAACCAATAATCATTAACTTGGGTTTATCACTTCCAAATGATGGAACTGGGCGACCCCAATACTTTTCTTCCTCATATGCTTTTCGTTTTGTGACAGCGACTTCTTCTCGCCATTGAACAAGGCGTGGGCAGGCGGTGCAGGAAATAATCTCTTTATTTAGCAGCGGCAGAGTCTTGGGCAAGCTATCTGGCAAGAGACCAAGCCATTCCATCGAGAATGTCAGATTCGGATGCAATAAATTCAGTGGCACCAGTTGCAACCATAATGCGCGAGAGAACCAGTGAACCTGCTGAGATCACATCAACACGACCTGGGTGCATGTAACCGAGTGCAGAACGCTGTTCTTGCGTGCTGCGTAAGAACATCTTTGAGGTGCTGTGTACTTTTTCTGCAGGGATATGCGCAAGGTGGATTGAGTAGCGATCATAAGTTGGTAGATCAAGGGCTGCGGCGGCAACCGTGGTGGCGGTACCGGCAACAGCAATCAGCGTCTTTGCCTTAGTGATGGGGACGATCTTTGCTGCTTGTGCAATCGCTTCGTCGATATCTTCAGTGGCAGATGCCACCTGTCCGCTATCGGGTAGATCGTGAGTGAAGTGACGCTCAGACATGCGTACACAACCGATATTCACACTCTTTGCGAATTCGACTTGATCGGTACCTAAAACAAATTCGGTAGATCCGCCACCGATATCAACGACGAGAAAGGGGCCATCACTTTGGGGGAGATCGCGGGTTGCGCCGAGGAATGAAAGGGATGCTTCTTCTTCACCAGAAATAACTTCAGGTCGCACGCCAAGTCGTTCAAAGACACCTTCGATGAAGAGATCGCGGTTAGTGGCATCGCGTGTGGCACTTGTGGCACAGAAGCGAATCTTTTCTACACCGCGCTTTGCGATTTCGGCAGCATAGAGATCAACTGCTGCACGCGTGCGTGTAATTGCATCGGGGTGGAATTGACCTGTTTTATCAACGCCTT
>JBILIJ010000055.1:0-3889 GCA_044350045.1 Candidatus Planktophila sp.
ACTTTTGGTCAAAGAATCTCCAGCCTTGATCAAGAACGTCAAAGAGTCTGCGTTGCAGGACCGCCCACTCTGGCATCGCTCGCAAAGCGATGTGGTCGCGCAAAATTGGATTTGCGTAACTCTTCTTAGCCCCAAAGTTCTTATCTGACATGGTCGACCTCTCGCTTATTGATGAAGTGAAAAACTTTAAATCTCGTATGCTTTTTTTGCGGTTAAGCTCCAAAACTTCTCTTTTTCATCGTTACTCAACCCTTGAATCAAGTATTCAGCTAATTTCGCAACTTGCTCATAGGATGCCGCTAACTTACAAACCGGCCAGTCTGATCCGTACATGATTCGATCGACCCCGAAGGCGCTGAGAACAACGTCAAAGTATGGGTTGAAATCTTTCTCTTCCCAAGATTTCCAATCTGCCTCGGTAACCATTCCTGAAACTTTGCAATAGACATTCTTATTCTTAGCAAGTTCGTTAATCGAATGTGACCACGCTGCCAGTTCGCCTTGATCGCCTTTTGCAATATTTGGTTTACCAATATGGTCCAGAACAAAGGTTGTCTCTGGGCAATGTGTGACTAGTTGGGTGCTTGCTGCCAGATTCGAAGGGTCTACGAGTAGATCAAAAACTAAATCTTTCTCGGCGAGCTTTCGAGCATTGGCCACGATTTGATCTCCGGCGAGCCAATTTGCATCGGCGCGACCTTGCGCTCCATCACGGATTCCAACCAGTCTGTCAGCACCAGGCAAATCCAGATATTTCTCTAACTTCTGGAAGCAATCAGTGCTGCTCATATCTATCCAAGCAACTACGCCGATGACTGATTCGTGCTCTGCTGCAACGGCGAAAAACTCTCTCATCTCTTCATAATCAGGAATGGTTTGGACGAGAATTGATTGATCAATGCCAGCTGAAGCTCGCTCTTTATAAAAATCGTCCATGGAAAAAGTTCGATTAATTCCAGCGAGTGCATCGCCTGCTAACCAATCTCGTGGAGAGATGGCCAAATCCCATAAGTGATGATGAGAATCTATTCGCATATATACCCCATTGACTCCGAAGATATGATCCTATATTATTTTTTAGGCTGAGCACAAGCATTCTGGAAACACACTAGAGAGGCTAAGACTTTGAATTCACTCATTCAAGAGAACTACCCGGATGTCAAGATTAAATCGGTGAAGAACATTCTCCTCTCTCGAATGCATGAGAAAGATAAGGCCTGGGGTACTCACTCGATTCGTGCCGTTAAGGCAGATGTTCATATTGTTGTGGTTGAAACCGACCAAGGTCATATTGGCTATGGTGAGATTTGCTCTTACGGCGGCCCGCCGATCATTAAATCCTGGGTTGAATGGTTCTCCAGAATTTTGGTTGGCCGCTCACTCTCTGAGGCATGGCGAGTGGCACGTCCACGCGGAGTCAACTGGGCCCACGATGGTGCAGCTGCCGGACTTGATTGCGCGTTCTGGGACATTCTTGGCCAGATCACAGGAAAAACTGTTGCAGTTTTGCTTGGAGCAGATCCAAAAGTTACCGAAGTTGATGCATATGCATCCGGCGGCGTGAATTATGACTGGGGTATTGATCCAGAGCAGTTGATTGAAGAAGTTGTTGGATATAAAAATCTAGGATTTACAACAACAAAACTTCGAATGGGTACGGGTTGGCAATTCGATGGTGTGACTCCTGAGCGCTTCCTAGCTTTGATGAAGAAGCTTCGCGATGCTGTTGGTCCTGACTTTCGCTTGGCAGTAGATGGAAATGCTCGGTTAACCCTTGATGAGGCACTAAAGGTAGCAAAGGGTCTGAACGATCTCGGATTTATCTGGTTTGAAGATGCGATCGCAATTAGCAATATTGATGGTTTCAAAGCGTTGCAGAAGGTTGCCCCTGATCTGACCATCAGCGGTGGCGAAGTGATGCAATCACTTGATCAATACCGACCATATTTTGAACAAGGTGCCCTGCAAATGTTGCACCCAGATGCTGGTTGGATGGGAATCACTGAGATGAAGGCTGTGATGGAGATGGCTGCTACATACGGTATTTCTTGCGACCCACATGGATGGCATAACGGAGCTATGGCGATCATGCACGCGCACATCATGGCTGGCGCGCCACTCTACGGCCAGGTCGAAGTCAACTTCGCGCAAGGACCATTGCGTGATGCGATTTTGGCTGACGGTTTGCCCGTTGCAAAGGGCAAGCTTCAAGTTCCTCAGGTACCAGGATTTGGAATCAAGTTAGCTGATGGCCTTGAGGAGAAATTCCCTTACCTTGATTTCAATTACCATGCAGAAATCATGCATCCGGTCGCCGAAGTTAAACCAGAACCACGTAACTACTTCTAACCCATACCTGCGAACTGAAAGGCACTACTCATGGCAAAACCAAAACTCTTTGATGACAATATTAAGATTGAAAAACCTAAAGGGCTTAAGTTGCCGATTACAGGTGATGGCTTCACTCGTGCACCGGAAGAGATGATTAAAAGACTTTCAGTTGTCAGTAGCGCTACCGCATCTGCCTTGATGTATATGCTCGGAATTCGCTACACCTTCATTACTGGGCCACGAGCTATGAAAACTGGCCAACATGCAGTAGGTAGTGCGATCACAATTCAATTTATGCCACAGCGAGAAGATATTGCATCAGGAAAAATCCAAGAAGAAGGTGAAAATACTTCAGCACTGTGGGCAGTTCTTGATGATGTACGGAAAAATGATTTCCTTATGATCCAGGCATGGGGTGATAAGCACACTGGCTGCCTCGGTGAGATGCTGGTGACATCATTTGCAGGTCGCGGTGGTGTCGGCATTGTTGTTGACGGATACATCCGCGATTGGCCACGAATTCAGAAGATGGAAATTCCTTTGTGGACACTTGGAGCTACTCCAAACTTTGCCTCACAAGGTCCGCTCTATCCATGGGCACACGCTGTTCCTATTGCAGTCGGTGGTGTTCTCGTGATGCCTGGTGACATCATCATCGCCGATGACGATGGAGCCGTTGTTGTACCAATCAATGTTGCTGAGATCATTCTTGAGGTCGCTGAGCGTTATGAAGGAAACGAAGTCTTTAGCCGTATGAAGCTAGCCGAAGGCGGCGCACTTCGACGTTACTACCCACTTAATGAAGAGGGTTTGGCTGAACTAGAAGAGTGGCGCGCAAAAAACAAGATGAATTAGAAGTTCGCTAGAGCTGTCCAACACTCTTCCGGAATTTCTACATTGAAATCTCGTATATTTGCCGTCAACTCAGCGACAGACCGCGCGCCAGTTAATACCGATGTGACAGCTGCATGGCGCATCGGGAATTGAATAGCCGCTGCGGTCAGTGGGATATTCCATTCCTTGAGCATCTCTCTGATCGCTACCGCTCTCTCGATCAATTCAATTGGCGCTTCAGCATAGTTATAGGTTGCGCCAACGACTGGGTTTGCAAGAATTCCAGAGTTAAAGACTCCCCCGATGACAATCGAGACATTCTTACTCTTTGCCAGCGGAAGTAACTCGGTGTCCGCGCTTTGATCTAACAAGGTATAGCGTCCAGCAATCAGAACAACGTTGAGATCAGTTTCCTTAACAAACCTGACTGCCAACTCATTCTGATTGATGCCGACACCGATAGCCGAGACAATTCCTTCATCGCGCATCTTGGCAAGTTCTGGATAAGAATTGTTGATCGCTTGATCTGGGAAATCATCAGGGTCATGGATATAGGCGATATCTACCTTGGGAAGTTGTAAGCGATCAAGGCTTTCGGCCATGGCCTGACGCATTCCTTGGGCGGTGTAATCAAAAGTTGTCTGGCTCAGATTTCCTTGGCCATCTTTAATGAGTAAACGACCCACCTTTGTCGAGATTGTCACTACCTTTGCCCGCGCAGTGC
>JBILIJ010000008.1:0-46453 GCA_044350045.1 Candidatus Planktophila sp.
TGGAAACACAATCCCCAACAGAGACACAATCCCCAACAGAGACACAATCCCCAACAGAGACACAATCCCCAACAGAGACACAATCCCCAACAGAGACACAATCCCCAACAGAGACACAATCCCCAACCAGCACAGATGCGCTCATTGAATCCCTCAAAAACAGTGGTCTAGCAGCCGGAGTTTGGATAGAGGATCAGGCCCGTGCAGCAACTGCAGCTCTGCGCGAAAGTTCGTTCATCAAAAAGCTTAATGATGACCGCGGTGATGTTCCTGGATGGGTACTTGTTGTGCTGATGACGACAGGACTCGTAACTGCAATTTGGACTGTTGCTGCCCCTCGACTCTCAGCAATCCTAAAAAATTCTCTAGATTCCATGAATGGAATTCGCTGAGTGAGAGTCTCAAAGAGACTTGGCGAAGAACGAGGAAATGTCGAGAGCTCACTCACCCTAATCCCACTCATACTCCTATTTCTTTTTGCAATGCAATTGATTCTCGCTCTAAACATGCGCGATGCTGACTCACTAGCTGCATCCGATCAAGCATCCGTCCGTGCAATTTCTGGCTCTTTCACCGCATCCGATCGAGAACTCATATTGGATTCCCCTGATCGTTTTTCCAATATCTCGCTACTCATATCCACTCAGTCGCGAAGAATTCCGCAACTCGTACCTGGCCTATCGCAACTCTTAGGTAGAGAGCTACGCACTGATGGGAAAGGAGTGGCAATAATTGAAAATACACGTTAGAAAGAAGCGGGGCTCCTTCTCTTCTAAGCGACCCCAGCTTGCAAAAACCATTAAGGATGAAAGCGGAAGCGCATCTGTTGAATTTGTCCTTCTCGCGCTTCCACTCTTTATTCCTATCTTTATTTTTCTCAATCAGTTCTCATCTCTAAGTTCACAAGAGATGGCGCTACAAACACTCGCTCGCGAAAGTGTTCGAGCCTTTATCGAGAGTAGCAGTGATCAATCTGGGGGTGCACTAGTTAATCAAGTCATAACACTAGGCGGGGCGAAGCTTGGCTTAAAGCCAGAAGAGATTTCAGAGATTAAATCTGAGATTACCTGCAGCACACGCCCATGCCATCTCCCGAATGGAAGAGTGCGAATCACCTTGACTATGGATGCGGTTGGAAACGATGGAAGATCAGTTCAAGCTTCGGCACAGCAATACTTTTCACCGTGGAGAAGTAAATGAGAGAAAGAATTCAGAGGAAATTTCAATTCATGAGCAAACGAGTTCTGAGAAAGTACCAAGTCATAAGCGATGAACGTGGATCTATTTCAGTACTGATAATCGCTCTCTTCCTCATCACGGTCTGCCTAGTAATGATTACAACAAATATAACTACGGTCACGGTAGCAAAGAGGAATCTCACGCAAAGCGCTGAATCTGTTGCCCAGCGCGGAGCGCATTTTCTCGATGAGGAGGCTTACTACACAGGAAAGTTCAACGTTATAACTATGGCGCAGAATCTTTTTGGAGGTGGACCACAAGATCCAGGAGTTCCCATTGATTGCGATAAAGCAATGGTTGGAATTTCGGAGGCACTTGTTGATCTAGGTAGGGAAAGCGAACTTCTGATTCAAAAAGGTGTGAGTAATCTAGAAGTTTCAGAGATCGCCTGTGATGGAAGAGATATCAAGGTCTCCCTCAATGCAATGGTGAGTCTGCCTTTCCAGCTCCCCTTTCTTAACTTAAACAGTGTGAAATTGGAATCCTCGGCAACTACCTTCAATCAGCGAAATAACGGCTTTTACCTCTTCGGATATCGCATTTCCTAACACCATTACCGGGAAACAACCGGAGTAGTTAAAGTCGGTATCCTTACCCTATGGCTCGCGAATATCACCTAGAGATATCTGCAATTGACGCGACCCTGGTTTCAATTGAGAAAGTACTTGATCTTCCCAAGCTTGAAAGTGAAGCGATTGAATTGGAAGCTCAGGCAGGCGTACCTAACCTTTGGGATGATCCTGCAAAGGCGCAGGCGGTTACGAGCAAACTCTCTCGTGTGCAATCAACAATCGCGCGACTGAAATCTCTGCGTCGCCGCGTTGAAGACCTGCCAGTCCTCTTTGAATTAGCAGTTGGCGAACCAGATGGTTCAGCCCTGCGCGATGCGGAAAATGAACTCGATTCCACCGTTAAAGCAATTAGTGAACTTGAAGTAACGACGTTGCTCAATGGTGAATACGATGACCGTGATGCACTGATCACAATTCGATCGGAAGCTGGCGGGGTAGAGGCTGCAGACTGGGCAGAAATGCTGATGCGTATGTATCTTCGATATTGCGAGCGTCACGAGTTTAAAGTTGATGTGCTGGAAACATCGTATGCGGAAGAAGCGGGAATTAAATCAACTACCTTCCGTGTAAGTGCGCCATACGCTTATGGAACTATCTCCGTTGAGCAGGGAACGCATCGCTTAGTACGCATTTCTCCCTTCGATTCGCAATCACGACGACACACTTCTTTTGCAGGCGTTGAAGTGGTTCCGGTTGTGGAGCAGAGCGATGACATTGAAATTGATGAGAAAGAAATTAGAGTTGATGTGTATCGCTCATCTGGCCCAGGGGGACAAGGGGTAAATACAACAGATTCTGCTGTGCGCCTTACTCATATTCCAACGGGAATTGTTGTTTCATGTCAGAACGAGCGATCACAAATTCAAAACAAAGCGACAGCAATGGCAGTTCTTCAATCGAAGTTATTAGAACGACGTCGCCAAGAAGAGCAAGCAAAAATCAATGCGCTGAAAGGTGATAACTCTGGTTCATGGGGAAATCAAATGCGCTCTTATGTGCTGGCTCCGTATCAAATGGTGAAAGATCTTCGAAATAATCATGAAACAGGCAATACGTCAGCTGTTCTCAATGGTGAAATTGATGATTTCATTGAAGCTGGAATTCGCTGGCGTCGCTCTCAAGCAATGCAATAAACCGTACACATCTCGCTGCGTTCACGCAGATCACCACATTCACGCAGATCACCACATTCACGCATGAATGTGATCACTCGTATCACGCAGATCACACTGCTCTTATGCACCAAACTGGACTCAATTTCTATCTAAAGTTGGCTCCATCTGCGCTCAAATCCCGCATAGTTCATCCTTGTTCCATAAACTAGGCACAGTACGGAGAACTCGGGGCACACTGCTCTGGATCCTAAGGGTCAGGCCAAGAGCCTGGCTGATCGAAGGTAGAGGGAGAAGCAGATGATTCGCTTTGAGAATGTGACGAAGACCTATCCCGGTCAAGAACGTCCTGCCCTGGATTCAGTCAACCTTGAAATAGTTAAAGGTGAATTCGTCTTTCTTGTTGGAGCATCAGGTTCGGGTAAATCCACATTCCTTCGATTAATTCTTCGCGAAGAGAAACCGACAGCCGGAGTGATTCACGTTGCCGGTAAGAACCTTGGCCAACTCTCAAACCATAAGATTCCTGAACTCCGTCGACAGCTTGGAACTGTTTTTCAAGATTTTAGACTTCTTCCAAATAAAACTATTACAGAAAACATTGCCTTTGCCCTGCATGTCCTTGGTTACTCAAAGAAAGAGATCAATCGTGAAGTCCCTGAGGTACTCGAGCTCATTGGCCTTGAAGATAAAGGCGATCGACTTCCAAACCAACTTTCAGGTGGTGAGCAGCAGCGCGTAGCAATCGCGCGAGCATATGTAACTAAGCCTGCGATCATTATTGCCGATGAGCCAACCGGAAACCTTGACCCTGCGCTCTCAGTAGGAATCATGAAGCTACTGGATCGAATTAATCGCGAAGGCACAACTGTTTTGATGGCAACACACGATTCTGGAATCGTTGATCAAATGCGTAAGCGAGTTATTGAACTTGATGGCGGGAATGTGATTCGTGATCAGGTTCGCGGCGTTTATGGATATACCGGTTAACGGTTAGGGAAAGAGGAGAAAATGCGCGCAGGATTTTTGCTCAGTGAGGTCCGAATAGGACTTCGTCGCAACCTAACGATGACTTTTGCAGTTGTTGTCACAACAGCTATTTCACTCTCTCTCCTTGGTATCGGGCTACTTTCCAATGCTCAGGTCAGTGCGATGAAAGATTATTGGTATGACAAGATTGAAGTTTCGGTATTTCTCTGTGGTCCGCTATCCGAATCAGCTTCTTGTTCTGGTGGGGTTGTCACGGACGAGCAGCGCACTGCAATCAAGGCAGACCTTGCCCTATTACCTGTTGTGCAGAGCGTTTTTTACGAGAGCCAAACCGAAGCGTATGCACGCTTTCAAGAGCGATTTAGAGATTCTGCCATTGCACAGAATGTGACAGCCAATCAATTACCAGAATCATTTCGTGTGAAGCTAGACGATCCAACACAGTTTGCAGTGGTGGTCTCAGCATTCTCAGGTCGTCCAGGTGTGGATGTGGTGCAAGATCAGCGCACGATTCTTGAAAAATTCTTTAAGCTTCTTGAAGTTCTGCGCAATGGCGCAATTGCAGTTGGGCTTGCATCTGTTCTCACGGCAGCGCTACTGATTTCAAATACTCTGCGAATTGCGGCATTTAACCGTCGCCGAGAAACCGGAGTGATGAAACTCGTTGGAGCATCGTCTTTCTCAATTCAATTGCCATTTCTCCTTGAGGGAGTAATCTCGGCAATTTTTGGATGGGGAATCGCAACAGGTCTGCTTGCAGGACTCAAGCAGGTAATTGATAGCAATGTCGCGCCTCTTCTCACCTTTACTAAATTCTTCGGATGGAACGAAGTCTGGGTATCTTCTGCATGGCTTCTCCTTACAGGACTTGTTGTCTCGACCTTTGCATCTTTGATCACTCTTCGCCGTTACCTCAAGGTCTAGGGCCTAGGGTCTAAGGTCTAGGGTCTAAGGTTTCGAGCAGCGCGATGGTTAAAGAAGTCGGTCGAAAACTCATCGCCCAGAATAAGAAGGCACGTCATGATTACTCAATCGAAGATGTGTATGAATGCGGAATTGTTCTTACCGGTACCGAGGTAAAGTCATTGCGCGCTGGCCGCGCATCGCTCATTGATGGATATGCCCATGTGAATAATGGTGAACTTTGGTTGAGTGGTGTTCATATCCCGGAGTACACAGAAGGTACGTGGAATAACCACACGCCTCGACGTGAACGCAAGTTGTTGGTGCATTTAGATGAGCTACGCAAACTTCATGCACTTACTAAAGAAGGTGGTCTAACTCTTATTCCTTTGCAGCTCTACTTTAAAGATGGCAAGGCCAAGATTGAGATTGCACTTGCTCGAGGAAAGAAATCTCACGATAAGCGAGCAGCTCTTAAAGAGCGCCAAGATTCGCGTGAAGTTGAGCGAGAAATTTCTAGGCGCAAATCAGGGCGCGACTCTTAATCCTCACTGCTTACCGCTCTCTTTCCACGCTTATTTCAATGCGCGAGAAAGGAATTTTCGTGTTGTCTGAAACGTTCTATACACTTAGGGAACAACTACATAGTGGCAACGCATAACAGTCATAACCACAGGTATGGCTCTGAAATTCACCCAAAGGTGGCTCTACGAGTATTTACACGTGCGCATGACAATGCTTTCCACACCCATGGGGGTGAACGGTCTCGACTTTGGCTGTTGAGATAGGGGAAGCGGGCCGAGGAAGCCGGAATGATCTCGTAAACCATGAAATCCGTGCACAACTAACTGCAGACAACAGTCGCAGTGATTTCGCACTAGCTGCATAAGCTAGTCCCGAATCCGTCAGCCCAGGGGCGCTCTCGCTCTGGAATCTGGCGTCGCTAGAGAGCTCTTCATCTACATAGCGTTGCGAATATGTAGAGAGAACAGTTTCGCAAATGAGTTTGTCGAATACTCGTGTGTAAGAGATTCGGAACTGAGAAAACGATAAACACACTACGCCCGTAGAAGCCCTATTTTGATTCCGAAGGACCCGGGTTCGATTCCCGGCACCTCCACCATTTTTTCAAGAATTATTCAGAGTTCAGAAGTTCCCGGTTTTCCTGGGGTACTTCTGCGATCAACTTTTCCGATCTGATATTCCATTTTTATTGCGATCAGATTCATGATCATTCCAGAAATCATCAAGAGCGCTGCCGCAACTGGGATCCCACTAGATAAAATGAGAAATCCGAGAATTATTCCGGCCAATGCAAGTAGTGAGATAAGAATTCGTCTTGTGTACCAAATTGCAGGAATCTTAAGAGTCATATTCCAGATTGGGCCAAGTGTGAGAAGAATTCCGATAGGCCCACTAAAGATAACGATAGATAAAAGAGCTGCGACTAAAGCGGCTAGTGATTCCATATCTATATATTACTAGTGGCCGATGAGATAACGAATAGGTCGCGAGGTTGAAATTGCCTCTGGTAGAAATTATGTCCAGCAGGAATCACGTCAGGTGATGCAAACAATTTACTCCGGCAGGTATTCCCACTCTTCTGGGATAGCAGCAAAGAGATACATATCAACCTGTCGACCGTCATCGCGTGAGATCTTCTTACGCAACAATCCCTCGCGTTGATAACCAGCTGAAGCAAGTAGCTTTGTGGAGGCGAAGTTTTCCACATCCACCATGGCCTCGACGCGTTTAAAACCAATAGTGGCAAAGCCATAATCAGTGAGCATTTGTACCGCTGTTGTCGCGATCGACTTTCCACGCATAGATTCGCTCATCCAGTAACCGATCTCACCGACGCTGTTCTTCACGCTTATCGAGTGAAAAGAGATAGTTCCAGCAAACTTTCGATCATCACCATTCCCATATTCAATAACCAAGGGAAGCTCGCGCTGAGTGCGAAGAGATGCATCCACACGTTGCACATAGTCGAGGGCATGAGCCATGGAGTAATTGGCGCTGATCGCAGTGAAGCGTGGAATCAAAGAATCCTGACAACCGTCAAATACGGCTTGAGTGTCTTTGAGTTCTGGTTTACGTAGGTTGATTAAACCTCTAGTCAGAGTCGGAACTTCCGTAGGCCACCAGATCATTGAATCTGCTACTAGCCAATGAGCTCTGCGCTACGAGCCTTACTTGGATCATGGGTACAAGAAAGATTTGAATCAAGGCCAGCACAAGGATCACAGAGAAGAATCAATTGATGACATGAGGCTGTGTTGCAATTTCTGAATTGATTGGTGGAGGCCTCACACTTTTCGCACTTACCAATCACCTTGGCGTGATCTGAGAATTCCATCTTCATTCGTGAATCGAAGATATAGAGAGAACCTTCCCAAAGTCCATCATCACCGAAAGCGTTACCGTATTTAACGATTCCTCCATCAATTTGATAGACCTCTTTAAATCCATTTTTAACCATTACTGCAGAGAGAATTTCACATCGAATTCCACCAGTGCAGTAAGTCACCACAGGCTTATCCTTAATGTGGTCATACTTTCCACTTTCGATCTCTTCAATAAAGTCACGAGAAGTCGTCACATCAGGAACTATTGCACCTTTGAATTTTCCGATCTCTGCCTCAAAGGCGTTTCGACCATCAAAGAAAACAACGTCGTCACCGCGTTCCTTCACAAGTTCTTCAAGCTGATCTGGACGTATATGTGTACCGCCACCAACTACGCCGTTCTCATCTACCTCAATTGCATCAGGATCACCGAAAGCTACAAGTTCAGATTTCACTTTAACGGAGAGACGCGGGAAATCATTTCCTGTTCCTTCAGACCACTTAAATGCGATTTTCTTAAACCCCGGATACTTACGGGTCTTCGAGACATACTTTTTGAGTGCTGCCATATCTCCACCGAGTGTTCCATTAATTCCATGTGTGGAGATAAGGATGCGCCCGGTTAATCCAAGAGATTGGCAGATTTCTTTCTGCCACAACAGCATTGCATCCGGATCACTGATGGGAGTGAAGCCGTAATAGAGAATCACCTTATTGAGTTTCGGTGCATGCTTATTCACAGCCGAATTCTAACGTGAGGCAGGTAAGACCAACTACCTCAAGAATAGAACGGGTAGGACTAACTACCCTCAAGAATTGAGCGCACAGGGGTTTGGTAAATCTTGCCCAAAGGGGAAGTCCATGTGCACGAACCATCGGCGCGGGATTCAATTCGCCATCCACCATGAGTTTTCAAAAGATGATGACGTCGACAGAGCGCACCAAGATTATCCAAAGATGTAGTTCCACCATCTTCCCAACTTTGGGCGTGATCTAAATCAGATAAAGCTGCAGAACGTCTACATCCTGGGAATCGACACGTTCTATCTCGAGCGATGAGAAAATCAATCAGCCCTTGTGGTGGTTCGTACATCTGTCTTCCATAATCTAAAAGCACACCAGTCTGCGGATCTGTAATAAATCTTCGCCATTTTCCATCACTTGCCAACGCACGAGCCACCGAAGCCGGGATTGCGCCATATCCGGCTAATTGCCCAGGATTTTCACTTAATCCGAGAAGTGTAGGTAGGTCTATCGTCACATTAATTGTGATTGGTCTTCTATGTAGCGCAACATCTTCAAGCTTTGAAGCAAGAGCAAATCCTGCAATCATTGATAAGGCATCGGCACGTTTCATATCGGCGCTACGTGCATCTTTCTCAGCCTTCTGATTACCAGCACCTTCTGAATTCTTCTGATCACCAGTAGCGTCTGTATCCATCCGATCACTCATAACAATGAAGGCTTCGATCGCCTTCATTACAGTTTGTGCATCTTCAGCTGGAAGGATTGCAACGACAGTCGACATTCCATCAATGTCGTTATAACAGTTAACTCGTCGGCTATCCCGCGCCTTCTCTACAACCTCTTCAAATGTCTCTGGAGCAAACTTTGCAATCGCTGTTCGCACCTGCTGGGCTACTTGCGAAGGGGTATGAAACTCCGCATAGGAAATTGCGCGCTCTTCAATTGAATAGAGTGCAAATTCACCTAAGCCATCACGTATTGCAGATGCGGTTTCCTTAGCAATTACCGTGGCGTGTGCTGGGCTGATGTCGCCTGTCGCAAGCGCCGAACATGTTTGAGGAAGATGGTTAACCAGGGTTCGCGCAACATCGATTCGCATCTGTGCTGTTCCTGCAGATAAACGCAATGCGCTGGAAACATCTTCACGTTCTGCCTCATCGACTCCGCCAAATGGACCTTCTGCGATCGTGGCCTCGATTCCAGCCACTGCGACAATTGCACGTTGCATTGCTGCCTGCAACCAGCTGGTTTGACGTTCCAGCGCAGCAAGATAGTCAACACGAGCAGATGCAGAAAGAGACTGCGGATCAATAGCAATCAAGCCAGTCAGTGTTGCGATACCGGGTGCGGCAGCCAGGAGCATGACAACATCTTCTTCGAGAGAAGGTGTAGTTGTGGCTGCGAGGTTCATGTGGCGATAGTGGTTGCAGCTACTGACATGAATGCAGGGGAAAGTGGAGTTATCCCCAGTTGCTCAGAGAAAAGTCACACGCTCAGAAAAGTCACACGCTCAGAAAAGTCACACGCTCAGAAAAGTCACACGCTCAGATAAATTGCCTACTTAGAACAGTCACACGCTCAGATAAATCATCCACTCATAGTGAAACTTCCCGTAAAGAGAAAGCTACTGACCGAGTTGCTTTAACGCTCGCTTGATTCCTGCATATCAGTTGGCGCACCATGCACATCTAGAACCGCATCACTTGCGCCGCTACCTGCTGAATCACCTTGCAATTTGTCAGTGCGATTAAGCGGTGCCTTTGGCTTGGCATCTTCCTTATATATGGCAGGAATAGATCCCAGTAAACCTTTCTGGAAATCTTCAAATGCCTGTAACACTTCACGCTTTGTATTCATCACAAAAGGCCCCATCCATGCCACTGGCTCTTTAATTGGCGCGCCACCCAAAATGAATAACTCCAGATTCGGTGATCGTGATTCTTGCTGTTGAGCAGCCTTAACAACTATCTCGTCGCCTTCACCAAAGAGTGCAAGCTGTCCCATTTGAATTGGTTGGGATTGCGCTCCAACAAATCCATGTCCAGCCATTGAATACACGAGTGCGTTGTAATCGCGACGCCATGGAAGTCGTAGTTCAGCACCCGGTGCAACAGTTGCATGGATCAAAGTAATCGGTGTCTGCGTCGAACCCGGTCCAACATGTCCATCAAGTTCGCCCGCGATAATTCGAACAAGTGCACCACCATCATGAGTCGTAAGTAGTGCGACATCATTTGCGCGAACATCTTGGTATGCAGGAGGCGACCACTTCTTTGCAGCAGGAAGATTGACCCACAATTGAAATCCGTGGAAGAGCCCACCGCTCATTACCAAACTTTCAGGAGGTGTTTCGATGTGAAGAATTCCGCCACCGGCTGTCATCCATTGAGTGTCACCGTCTGTAATCGTGCCACCACCACCATTTGAATCTTGGTGATCGAAAATTCCATCAATAATGTATGTAACGGTTTCAAAACCGCGGTGTGGATGCCATGGAGTTCCCTTAGGTTCGCCCGGTGCGTATTCGACTTCACCCATTTGATCCAAGTGAATGAATGGATCTAGTTCTGCTAGATCAACGCCAGCAAATGCGCGACGCACAGGAAATCCTTCACCTTCAAAACCTTGTGGCGCAGTAGTAATACTTTTTACGCGGCGAGGTTGTGAACCTGCAGCAGCGGAGATGCGCGGAAGGACGGTGATATCGGAAACTGTTACTGCTGGCATGGTGGCTCCTTAGTTATGCCGTCAGGGTAATTGAACTTTCAACTACCTGCAACTTCAAATTCTTGGCAATAACGCAGAGATTCTCCGTTAGAAACTAGAGAGCTTTAAGCGCTGAAACAACCTTGGTCAATGAAGCCTTTGCATCACCGAAGAGCAGCATTGTCTTTGGATCATAGAGAAGTTCATTCTCGATGCCAGCAAATCCTGGGCGCATGGAACGCTTTAAGAAGATCACATTTGCCGCATGTGAAACTTCCAAAATTGGCATTCCATAAATTGGGCAACCAGGCGAAGTTTGAGCAGCTGGGTTCACAACATCGTTTGCACCAATAACAATTGCAACATCAGTCTGTCCAAAGGTCGGATTCACTTCTTCCATCTCGACTAATTGATCGTAAGGGATATTTGCCTCTGCAAGAAGTACGTTCATATGTCCAGGCATGCGACCTGCAACAGGGTGAATTCCGTAAGCAACATCAATGCCCTTAGAAATCATTAAGTCAGCAAGTTCGCGCACAGTGTGCTGAGCCTGTGCAACAGCTAATCCAAAGCCAGGAACGATAACGACGCGACGAGCATAATTGAGCAAGATCGCAACATCATCTGGTGATCCGCTGCGCACAGGACGATCTTCAGCGGCGCCACTTGCCTCTTGTGGCTTAGCTGTAAATGCACCGAAGAGAGTTCCAAAGAGTGAGCGACCCATCGCATCGGCCATCATGCGCGTAAGGATCGTGCCTGATGCGCCAACGAGTGTTCCAGCGATAATAAGGAGCGTTGAATTAAGAACGTAACCACTTGCTGCAACTGTAAGACCGGTAAATGCATTCAGGAGAGAGATAACAATTGGAACATCGGCGCCGCCTACTGGAAGCACGAAGAGAATTCCGAAGAGAAGTGAAAGCGCTGCGACAACCAATAGTGGGGTAGTACCTAGCTCTATAACTACCCAAACAGAAGTACCGAGTACGGAAGCTAGGGTGGCTGCGATTACAAAGCGTCCACCTGGGAATACAACAGGACGGGTCGTCATAAGTTCCTGCAACTTCAAGAATGTGACGATAGAACCGCTGAAAGATACGCAACCAACAACGACAGTGAATACGGTGAAGATCACAACAGCTGTTGTGGCTTTATCTCCAAGGTTTAAATACTCAACTATTGCAACGAGGGCGGCTGCTCCGCCACCGACACCATTAAATAGTGCAACAAGTTGTGGCATCTGAGTCATCTGAACCTTGCGAGCGGCAGGAACGCCGATAATTGTTCCAACGGCGATTGCTCCCAGAATCCATCCTAAATTCTCTATATCACCGCGGAAGAAAACGACAACGGTGGCAACTCCGGCACCCAGTGCCCCAAGGAGATTTCCGCGACGAGCCGTGCGAGGATGTGAGAGACCCTTAAGTGCAAGGATAAAAAGTACACCGGCAGCAAGACCGATGAGGTCGTATACAAAATTGCTCACTTGTCGGCTCCCTTCTTACCCTTAAACATTTCAAGCATGCGGTCAGTAACGACGAATCCACCAATCATGTTAATTGTGGCGAGGATAATCGCGGCAACTGAAAGAGATAACTCAAGATTGGTCTTTGCATGTGAGCAGACAATAATCGCGCCCACCAAAATCACGCCGTGAATAGCGTTAGCACCTGACATCAAAGGAGTATGTAGCGTCGATGAAACTTTAGATACGACTTCAAATCCAACGAAGATTGAAAGTGTGAAGATTGAAATTACCGCAATCGCTGTGAGTTCCATCTTACTTACCTGCCTTTCGGTCAAGACCGGCGTGTGTGACTGCAGATCCATCGATAATTTCATCATCGAAGTTGATATCAAGTGCCAACTCGCTTCCCTCAACTGAAGGCTTAGTAAGTAGCGTCAAAAGATTGACCACGTTGCGTGAGTAAAGACTAGAAGCGTGAAAAGAGAGTTGGCTAGGTACATCTTTGCCACCCCAGATTCGCACACCCTTAGCTGTTGTCACAATTTCACCGGGCTTTGATCCTTCAGCGTTTCCACCAGTTTCAGCGGCAAGATCGATAATGACAGTTCCTTCTTGCATCGAATCAATCATCGCCGCTGTCATGAGGCGAGGCGCGGTGCGACCAGGAACGGCAGCAGTTGTAATCACCACATGTGACTTCGCAATATATGGTGTTAAGAGCTCGCGTTGTTTAGCTGCGCGCTCTTCAGTCATCTCGCGGGCGTAACCACCGGCACCTTCAAGTGATTCAAGTTCTAATTCGATAAAAGTTGCACCCATTGATTTAACTTCATCAGCTGATGATGGACGAACATCGTAGGCACTCACGACTGCGCCTAATCTGCGGGCAGTTGCAATTGCTTGCAACCCGGCAACACCGGCGCCAAGTACTAGAACCTGAGCTGGTGTGACCGTGCCAGCGGCGGTCATTAACATGGGAAAGAATCGTGGTGAAAGCTCTGCGCCAACAAGGGCTGCGCGATATCCAGCACATAGTGCTTGTGAAGTCAGCGCATCCATCGATTGTGCGCGAGAAATTCGCGGAACAAGCTCGAGTGAGAAAGCAGTGACTCCTGCCTTTACAGCGGCCTCAACACTTTCGCGCTGGTTAACAATAGAAAGGAAAGAAATGGTGATCGCACCCTTTTTTAGCGTTGCAATCTGATTAGGTGTGAGCGCGGTAACCGAGAGAACTACATCAGCACTCTTGAGGACATCTCCGGAAACAACCTGTGCACCGGCTGCACGATATGCGTCATCGTTTGCTTGAGCACCAATTCCTGCGCCAGATTCAATGGCGACATCAAGGCCGAGTCGAGTTAACTTGCTGATGATGTCTGGAACAAGGGCTACTCGTAATTCGCCATCGCGAATCTCTTTTGGGACGGCTACTAACATGGGGTACAGAGTACTTAATTACCCTTAAGTTCTCCACGCGAAGCGTGATAGAGAATCGACTGAATTGTCGTTCTGCGGTGAAATGCCTGGCGCCAGATGACCGAACGAGGTCCATCAATCACATCTGCCTCAACTTCTTCACCTCTATGCGCGGGCAAGCAGTGCATAAAGATCGAATCCTTCGCCGCAAGATCCATTAGGCGGCTATTGATCGCATACGGTGAGAGTGCCGTGATCTTTGCCGCGCGTTCACCTTCTGGATCACCCATAGACATCCAGACATCTGTATATAGAACGCTAGCTCCACGGGAAGCGACTTCAGGATCATGCAGAACTTCAACGGTGCCACCGGTCTTTGCTGCAATTGATTGCGCATGTGCAATCACTGAAGGGTCAGGTGACCATGATCCTTCCGGCGTAGCCGCAACAACGTGTGCTCCCATAATTGCGCCCATGATCAACCATGCATGCGACATATTGTTTCCATCACCGAGATAAACAAACTTTCGACCCGAGATATCACTACCGAAGTTCTCACGAATTGTTAACCAATCAGCAAGTAACTGCGTCGGATGATCATCATCGGTTAATGCGTTGATCACAGGAATTGATGCATGCTTGCCAAGTTCATTGACATCAGATTGAGCAAAAGTCCGCACAATCATCGCTTCGCAATATCCACTAATTATTCTTGCGGTATCGGCAATAGTTTCTCCGCGCCCTAGTTGGAGATCATCTCCCCGTAAAAATATCGGTGTGCCACCCAAATGGGCCACGGCAGTTTCTGATGCCAGGCGCGTGCGGGTAGAGGGTTTGGTCATATAGATCGCAACACTTTTATTTGCCAGTGCGTCGCGAGATCTCAGCGGATTAGAAGCAAATTCTGTTGCTGTTGCCAGAAGCATCTCAATATCATCGCGCGATAAATCTTGCGTGCGTAGTAAGTCCTTCATCACGAAATTGTATCGGCAACTAGTATCCTTGGGTACATGGGTTTATTTTCACGCGGTAACCGGGGACTATCCCTTGAAGGAGATACCGACCTTCTGACGCGCCCAGAACTCGAAGATGATGAGGGCGGTCATGATCGATACGCGCACTACATAAAGAAAGAAAAAGTCGTTGAATCTGCTATCACAGGCAAGGCGGTACGAGCACTCTGCGGTAAGAAATGGGTACCTTCTCGAGATCCAGAGAAGTATCCAATCTGCCCTGCTTGTAAAGAAATTTACGAATCCCTTCCCCGTAAAAAAGAATCGGAATGAAGCCCAGATTCTCGCTGAGAATATTTCTAGCGACGCTTCTTGTTGTTGTACCGCTTGCTCAAGCAGAGGTTGCACGCGCTGATAATCCACCAAGAAAAATTCTCACCGGGTGGCTTCCTTATTATTCGATGAAAACATATCTACCTGCAGTTCTTGCAAATGCAGATTTGATTAAAGAGATTATGCCTTTCTGGTACACCCTGAGATACGACTCCAAGATAAAGAAGCCAGTCGTCGTTGATGTGTACAAAACAGCCAACCCAAGCGTTCCCATCGCAACACCGCTTGCAGCGCTAAGAAATGCGGGAATGACAATAATTCCAACAATCACTGATGGAACAGATAAGGCGATGCTGGCGAATTTGATTTCAAAGCCAGTAACTCGAAAACAAGTTGTCGATGCAATTATGGTGACGGTTGCTTCACAAAATTACGATGGCATCGATCTCGATTTTGAAGGATTCGCATTTATCGACTCACCTTCAACGTGGAAGGCGACTGCGCCAAATTGGGTTCTCTTTATCAAAGAGCTGAGTAAAGCGCTTCGAGCGCAGAATAAACTTTTATCTGTAACAACTCCTTATCTATTTAATCCCGCAGAGAAGCAGAAGGGTTATTTTGTTTACGCATGGGCAGATATTGCACCATATATAGATCGCCTACGAATTATGACCTACGACTATTCAACTTCACGCCCAGGCCCGATTGGTCCCCTTGAATGGACGGAAAAAATAGTCAAATATGCAATTTCGGTAATGCCGGCATCCAAGGTTTATCTTGGACTTCCTGGATATGGAAAAGATTGGGTGACAAAAGTTGAGGGCGTCTGTCCTGCCAACGTGGCGAAAATAATCACGCCAAAAGCTAAGGCTGGAACTTTCCTTATGCGTGATGCGGCAAATATCGCAGCAACATATGGCGCCGTACCTATCTATGACGAGAAATTTTCCGAAGTATCGTTTTCATACAAGCGCGAGTACACGGGACAGACAAGTAGTGGGCTCTCTACAACATGTACCGCAAGTCGAACTGCATGGCACCAGAACGCCCAGAGTTTTTCAGAGCGCGCCAAGTTAATTGCTAAACATCAACTAGGTGGTGCCGCTCAATGGGTAATTGGCCAGGAAGAACCGTTGGCAATGGTTGCTATTCGAGATGTGGCAACGGCAATTGCCCCTGCTCAGCTTGATTCAAATTTAACTATTTCAAAAACAGAAGTTTCCTATGGAAATCCAGTCACTCTTTCAGGTCAAATCACGCTCAAAGATAAATCTCCAGTACCGTCCTTAGCATTTGCAGTAGAAGGTACCTACCCTGATGGAACAGTGCGCACCTTAACAACGGGTGTGACTGCAGTTGATGGAACGTACGCGCTTCCAGTATTGATTGGTAAGTCCGTCACGATTCGAGTGTTAACAGAAGCATCGTGGGAACGAGCAGCATCTGCATCGCAACCGATAGCTCTTACGGTGACAAGAAACCTCATAATCAACCCACCCACATCAGTTAAGGCCGGGGCCCCATTTACAATTTCTGGTGTCGTACTTCCGCGCGCGGCAGGTGTCAGCGTTAGCCTCACATTGCCTTCCGGAAAAGTGATTGGGGCGGTGGTTCAGACAGATGCTCAAGGTGCTTTCACTCTGAGCGTTCCTGCCCAAGTCCGTGGAGTGACCACTTATCAGATTGCAGTTGCTGCAGATACTCAGTGGCCCCTCCTGAAAAGTGAAATATTCTCTATCATTATCAGGTGATGGTGAAAACCGCGACAAATATTGAAGAAGAGATTGCAGCAATCTTTTCTGGTAACACTCCGTGGGTCACAATTGTTTGGGATGATCCTGTAAACCTCATGACGTATGTGACGTATGTATTAATGGAGCTATTCGGTTTTTCTCGGGAAAAAGCCCACGAACTTATGATGAAGGTGCATACAGAAGGTAAAGCTGTAGTTTCAACCGGAGCACGGGAAGAGATGGAGCATGACGTTGCGATGCTTCATGAATACGGACTTTGGGCAACTCTTCAACGAGGTGATGAGGGGCTATGAACTCAGAGAAAGGGTTTAAACGACATGGTTCACACTCATATGTTGCACAATTTGATGAAAGTGAACGTGAAGTTTTACTTAATCTCATCGAGCAACTTATTGAATTGTTATCAGAGCGCGTAGATCACGGTCACGAAGATCCTCTAGCAGCCTTGGTTGGCATTACTTCACATGATTCTCTGCCTGACGATGAAGTTCTGCAACGGTTGCTACCGAATGCATATGCAGATGAAGTTCAATCAAGTGAATTTAGACGTTATACCGAATCCACGCTTCGTGGGAAGAAGCAGGCACATGCAATGTCTCTGCGCATGCATCTCAAGAGCAGTGATGATGGAATTGTTGATCTCGACCATGAGAACGCAAATGCATGGCTTGGCGCACTTAACGACATACGTTTAGCACTTGGAGTGAGATTAAAAGTGGAGCAGAATTCTCCTGAGCATTTAGAGTTACTTGCACCAGATGATCCACTGCGCGGGGTCTATGCCGTATACAGATGGTTAGGTTGGCTCCAAGAATCTTTACTTGATGCGCTGATGGATGAGTAAGGCTGTACTATTCATCCGTGCTTGAGATATCTCGTGAGTTTGTTGATGCGATTCTCGCCCAGTCGCGAGTGGAATATCCGGATGAGTGCTGTGGCGTAATTCTTGGCGCTGCTGGATCAGGTAAGGCAACGCGCATCAAGCCGATGATTAATGCTGCACATAGCCCAACTTTTTATGAATTTGACTCAAAAGATCTATTGGCTCTCTATCGCGAGATTGATGACAACGACGAAGAGATTGTCGTGATTTACCACTCGCATACAGAGACAGAGGCGCGCCCATCGCGGACTGATATTGCCTATGCCTCAGAGCCACAGGCCCACTACGTCCTGGTTTCTACACGCGAAGAGATTGCACCTGCCAGTGAATTTCGCTCATTTCGCATCAATGAGGGTGCCGTGAGCGAAGAGGATGTTTCGATTACCGATTAGCGGATTTCTTCGTCATAATTAACTCATGACGATCGATGTTCGAATCCCAACAATTCTCCGCCCCTACACCAAGGATCAGAAGAGCGTTCAAGCTACTGGTTCTAATTTGGGTGCACTAATTGCAGATCTCGATCTCAAGTATGCGGGCATTGGCGAGCGACTTCTTGAAGACGGCGCGCTTCGACGTTTTATCAATGTGTATATCAATGATGAAGATGTGCGTTTTCTTGGTGGACTCGACTCTCAGATTAAAGATGGGGATTCTGTAACTATTTTGCCTGCAGTTGCTGGCGGTTAAGTAAGTGACGCGTTTTGATTCACTTGCTGACTCAGTTGGCCATACGCCATTAATTGGACTTCCTCGTTTATCACCATCACCTCAGGTACGTCTCTGGGCGAAGATGGAAGATCGCAATCCGACTGGTTCAATTAAAGATCGAGCAGCTCTATCAATGCTTGATGCTGCAGAAGCAAACGGAGATTTAAAACCGGGCTCAACTATTTTAGAACCTACAAGTGGCAATACCGGAATTTCTTTAGCGATGGCAGCAAAAGTGCGTGGCTATCATCTAATTTGTGTAATGCCTGAAAATACAAGCCCAGAACGTAGACAGCTGCTCGAAATGTGGGGAGCAAAAATTATCTCTTCCCCAGCTGCCGGTGGATCAAATGAAGCTGTGCGAGTAGCAAAAGAACTTTCTCTTGCAAATCCTGATTGGGTTTTTCTCTATCAATATGGAAATCCTGCAAACTCTGCTGCTCATTACAATTCAACAGGACCAGAAATCTTTGCCGATCTACCAACAATTACTCACTTTGTTGCAGGTCTTGGAACAACTGGAACATTAATGGGTGCAGGACGATACTTACGCGAGAAGAATCCTGACATTCAAATCATTGCAGCAGAACCTAGATACGGTGAATTGGTATACGGCCTTCGAAATATTGATGAAGGGTTTGTGCCAGAGCTCTACGATGCATCAGTACTCACGCGACGCTTTTCTGTTGGGGCAGAAGATTCTGTACGTCGAGTGCGTGAGCTTCTTGATATTGAAGGAATTTTTGCAGGAATATCAACGGGTGCGATTTTGCATGCAGCGATTGCACTCGGTAACGAAGCCGTTCGTGATGGAAAGAGTGCTGACATAGCCTTTATCGTCTGCGACGGAGGATGGAAATATCTCTCCACGGGCATTTATGGTTCCGATGTGGACGAAGCGACGGAGGGATTAGACGGTACCCTTTGGGCATGAGCTCGGCACCAATTGGCATCTTTGATTCTGGAGTCGGCGGCTTAACAGTCGCACGTGCAATTCTTGATCAGCTACCTAATGAATCAACAATTTATATCGGTGATACTGCGCGCGGACCATACGGACCTAGACCGCTTGCTGAAGTTCGAGACTTTTCTTTAGAAACAATCGACTTCCTTGTCGATCAAGGCGTTAAGGCAGTAGTTATTGCGTGTAATACCGCCAGCGCCGCAATGCTTCGTGATGCGCGCGAGCGGTATTCGATTCCTGTTATTGAAGTTATTCAACCAGCGGTACGTCGCGCAGTTGCAGCAACACGAACAGGTCGCGTTGGTGTTATTGGCACTGCGACAACTATTGATTCAAGAGCCTACCTAGATGCTTTTGCTGCAGCACCACAACTTGAGATTACAGATGTGGCATGTCCGCGATTTGTTGAATTTGTAGAACGCGGAGAAACATCTGGACCAGAGATCACAGAGATTGCTCGCGCATATCTAAAGCCAATTATTGATGCAGATGTAGATACTCTTGTCCTTGGTTGCACTCACTATCCGCTCCTTACTGGAGTTATCTCCTACGTTGTCGGAAATGGAGTCTCCCTGGTATCTAGCGCCGAAGAGACTGCAAAAGATCTCTACCGCACCTTGGTTGAGAGCGATCAATTGCGAAGTTCTGCCGAGGGTCCGGCAGACCATCAATTCTTGGCAACAGGGGATGCGAAGAGTTTTGAAGTATTGGCTCGCCGATTCTTGGGACCTGAAGTTACTCAAGTAAAACACCAGGATCTATAAATTCACCACCTTCAACGAATGAGGAAAAAATGACACGGATAGATGGACGTACCAATAGTGATTTACGCGAAATCAAAATTACTCGCGGTTGGTTAGATCATGCCGAAGGATCTGTCCTCGTTGAATTTGGAAAGACTCGAGTTCTTTGCGTCGCATCATTTACGCCAGGTGTCCCTCGATGGCTTAAGGACTCAGGAAAAGGTTGGGTCACATCTGAATACTCCATGCTTCCTCGCGCAACCCACACACGCTCTGATCGTGAATCAGTTAAAGGAAAACTTGGTGGACGTACTCAAGAAATTTCACGGTTGATTGGTCGCTCACTCAGAGGAATTATTGATGTCTCTCAGTTGGGTGAAAATACAATTGTTATTGACTGCGATGTATTACAAGCCGATGGTGGAACTCGCACTGCAGCAATCACGGGTGCTTATGTTGCACTTGCAGATGCGATCGCATGGGCGCAGAAAGAGGGGCATCTCAAAGCAAATGCAAAACCGCTAGCTGATTCGGTTGCTGCAGTAAGTGTTGGAATTATTGATGGCGTACCGATGCTCGACCTCTGTTACGAAGAAGATGTGCGAGCTGAAACTGATATGAATGTTGTCTGTAGTGGCGACGGTAGATTTATTGAAGTGCAAGGAACTGCAGAAGGTGCACCATTTGACCGTGCACTCCTAGATTCATTACTCGATCTAGCTGTTGCGGGTTGTGCCGACCTCACTCGACTACAAAGCCAAGCTCTAGCGAAGTAAATTTAATCCGTGAAGCGACTTCTACTTGCAACACGAAACAAGGGCAAGATCGAAGAATTTCATCGCATCCTTGAGGCAATAGCACCAGGAGAAATTGATCTCGTTGGTCTTGATCAATTCCCGGACACCCATGATGTGGAAGAGACGGGAAAGACCTTCCAAGAGAACGCGCTCTTAAAGGCGAGCCAGATGTGTAAGGCCACGGGTCTGCCAGCCATTGCAGATGACAGCGGACTTTGCGTTGATGCACTGGGGGGCGAGCCCGGAATTCTCTCTGCACGTTGGGCGGGCCGACATGGAGACGATGAAGCAAATCTGAATAAAGTCCTTGAGCAGTTAAAGGATGTGAAAGGTGGCGACAGGTCTGCATATTTCATCTGCGTTGCAGCGATAGTCCTCCCCGACGGCAGCAGCCACTGCGAAGAGGGTCGCTTCTATGGAACTCTTCTAGATCACCCAGTGGGTGATAATGGTTTTGGCTACGACCCTATCTTCCAGCCTCAAGGGTTGCTCATTTCGAGTGCAGAGATGGCGGCAACAGAAAAAGATGCAATCAGCCATCGCGGAAAAGCTCTTCGGGCAATCGCACCGCATGTAAGAAAAATGGTCGCAGGCCTAGGCTAAACTTAGGGCACCCAAAGCAAGGAGTAATCGTGGCCGTAAAGAAGAAACCTGCTGTCAAGAAGACAGCCGCAAAGAAGAAACCTGCTGCCAAGAAGACAGCCGCAAAGAAGAGCACAGCTAAAAAGTCTGGTGCTAAAAAATCTGTTGTTAAGAAAAGTGCAGTGAAGAAGACGGCTGCGAAGAAAACCGCTAAGAAAGCCGTTAAGAAATCTGCTGTTAAGAAGCGCGCGGTAAAGAAATCTGCTGTTAAGAAGCGTGCAACGTCATCCTCTTCCATTGTTATTCCACCAGTTCCATCATCAGTAGGAGCTGGACGCGTTGATGTGAGCACTGCTCCAAAGCCTGCTTCGCGCAGCGCTGCAGCAACTTCGCAGACCAGCAAGCCAAAGGAAGCTCCAAAGCAAGGAGCTTCAGGCAAGGTTCTTGTTGCAATCATCGTCGCCATAATTTTGCTCGCAGTTCTTGTCATCACTCGTCCAGATAGCGAAGAAGTAACTCCTGCGCCAACTCCTGCAGCATCAGCCTCTGCAACTGAAGAACCAACTGCTGAGCCATCAGAAGAGGCGACTTCAGCCCCTGTGACAGATGTTGAAGGACCAAAGACAGTTGGTAATTGGAAAGATTCAGCCAAGAGCGTGATGACAATTTCTTGGAAAGCACCTGCAGCATCTGCAGGACTAACTGGATATAAAGTCGAAATTCGCGTTAATCGCGGCGAGTGGGCAGTGAAGTCTGAAGTTCCTTCAGATCAACTTTCGATTGATTTCTCAAAGACTGATTCCAGTGGAGAGACATCATTCCGCGTTTCATCTGTATACGCAGATGGTCAAGAAGCCGTAGGAAATACTTTTGGGTTTAGCGGCGTCTACGAATAAATCACAGTAGTTAAAAAACCCGCATCAGAGATGGTGCGGGTTTTTTATTTCAGCGCTTCGTCAATTGCTATAACGTAAGCGGTGACGCCAGTTGGTACCAAGTGCACACCGTCTGGGGCAAAGTACTCTGGATGATCTTTTGAAATCTCATTCCAATCAACAACCCTTATGTTCGAAAACTCGCGCGCCACATCTTCGATGATTTGATTATTTTCATCTCGGTAGGGCCGTGGGACGGCAGTATTGACGACAACGATGCGAGGGCTTTGCGCTGCCAGAGCGAAAATTGCTCGAACCGTCTCTGCTTGAAGGGGATCATTATTTCCAAGGTCCATAACAACCCTGGAACCGGATGCCTTCGCTAAATCTTTCTGCATCTCTTCGAGAAGTTCTGGTGCTCGTCGACCCACTCGCGCATTAACAACAATGATGGGTTGAATCTCTGAAAGTGCGTTGCGAATACCAAGAATTACCGAATCCCCAGTCAACCAAATTGCTTCAGACGGAATAACAACTGCAGTTGCTGACTCTGCCATCACAGGTTCACTCTCGAGAGATTCCTCAAATGCTAGCGCTGTGCGATTACTCGAGTTGATTGCAGTGCTTGAAAGTGTTGAGAGAGATAGCACTAGTGCGGAAATTGATAAGAATACAAGCACCTTCTGTCGCTTACGAATTACAGCCGTTCGATACTTCATACCTTTAAACCAGTACTCAACCGCGCCACTTCTGATTGGGAGTTCAACTAATTTCAAGGAAATATCGGCAAGGGCGAGGACGATAAGGATGCGCACCGCAATGAGTGCCCAATCTTGACCTTCTATATCAACGCTTGGGCGAGAGATTTGAAAAATCACCCAGTGCCATAGATAAATCGCGTATGAGCGTTCCCCGAGCCACAGCAGTAATCGGTTCTGCAAGATCGGCGCAAATCGTGAAGCGGGATGAACAATGGATGTAATGATTGCTACGCCGAATAATGCAGCGAGTGGAAATGCAATTTTGTATGCCGTCGGAGAGCTTTCGTCAATGAGTAAGAATGAAGCAAGAATTCCAACGAAGCCAAAGACGCCAATAAAATCAATGAAATTCTGAGCGCGCTTGGATACCTCGCTCTTGAAGTTCTGCGGAATCCAACTGACAGCCAGCGCTGCTCCAAGAAATAAGCCTACGCTGTGGGTGTCTGTACCAAAGTAAATATGGCTAACATCGCTAGAGGCGTCAAGTTGCAGCGATACGTAAAAGAGGAGAGATGCTGAAATCAGAGCAATGATGAGTGCAGCAAAAGGAATGAGTTTCTTCCCAAAACGTTTGAGAACGAGCAAGAGAATTACTGGCCAGACAAGGTAGAACTGAGATTCAACAGCGAGTGACCATGTGTGCTGCAATAGAGGAGGCCGCCCGATTGCTTCAAAGTAATCTTGCTCTTTTACCACCAACCACCAATTGATAGTGCCGGTCAGTGCAAATGGCACATCTGTGACAAAGCGTTTGACAGAATCTTGAGCCCAAATAGTGATGTAGAAACCTGTCACCACGATCATAAAAATCATCGGCGGCAGCAATCGTCGTGCCCGGGCTTTGTAGAAACCTCTTAAATCTAATCCACCACTTCGCTCAATCGAATCAAGAAGTAATCGCGTGATTACATATCCAGAAATTACAAAGAATAAATCAACGCCGAGAAACCCACCAGGGATCCAAGAAAAACCTAGGTGATAAAAAATTACCGCAGTAACAGCAACTGCACGTAAACCGTCAATTGCTGGAATGTGCTGGATACCTCTAGTGGTAGCCATCTGATCTACTTACGTTTGGTGGGAGATTTCTTCGCACTCTTTTTTGGAGCGCTCTTTTTCTGTGGAGCATCAAGTGCTGGCTTCGTCCGCTGACTCACAACTTTCTTTGGAAGTTGCGGCAAGAGCCCACCGTCTTCCTTGAGGTTTTGCGAGACCTTGTCCTGTAAATCATTGAGGCGCGCGAATGCTGTTTCAAGACTTGTACGTCCTTGGGCAATTGCATTCTCGGCAGCTTGCAGTGATTGTGTTTGAATGCGATGAAGTCGATCAGCTTCTGAGATCACTTGTGAGAGCCACTGTCGGTATTCGATTACTTCAGTGTGTGCCTCAGAAATAATTCGCTCTCCTTCACGGCGAGCAGCTAGAGCCAACGCACTTACTTCGCGACGCTTTTCATCAATGATCGCTTGAGCATCTGCAGTTGCTTGCGAGACTATGTCCTCGGCTTCACCTTCGGCAGCGCTGATGTACTTGCGACCGCGTGCTTCGGCGCCTGCAAGAAGTGCGCGCGCCTTTGTTTCGGCGGATTCAAGCGCTTCTCGAGCGGTCTTACCCGCCTCACTCACTACGCGCTCGGCTGAAGAAGAAGCTTTCTGTTCACGAGCTTGAGCAGATTTAATCATCACCATGGCAGTTTCTGTTGCCAAGATTTCAAACTCTTCTTTACTCAGCGATGTAATGTCGCGGCGCGAGCGCAGGTCAGATAACTGAGCTTCGAGTTCGCGGATACGATCAACTGAATTCTGCGTTGACGTTTCGCCCTCTTTGAATCCAACCCAATTGAGGAATGTGCTCTTCTCATTTGCCATGGCTATAGATTAGGGCACCGACTGGGATCCCCAAAAGTGTGCAGGGGTGAGATTAGTGTGAGCGCACGCGCAGTCGAGAATTACGCCCGATAGATGGCGAAAGAGACTGCCAGGTACTGCGAAATCCACGCTGCCAGCACCAAAACATGGAAGAGCTCGTGGAAGCCAAAGTATTTAGCGTGCGCGCCAGGCTTTTTTAAGGCATAGAAGATCGCACCGACTGAATACAAGAGCCCACCCAACACAATGGGGATGAGCACCCAGAGCCCACCTTCTTTATAGAGTTGAGGGGTATAGAAAACAGCGACCCAGCCCAATGCGAGGTAGTTAACTACATAGAGCCATCGTGGGGCTCCAACCCAGAAGATGCGCATGGCAACACCGACCAGCGCCCCTATCCAGACAACGCTGAGACAGATCGTCCGATCGCGCCCTTCCAGCAGGGTCATAGCAAATGGCGTATAGGAACCGGCAATGAGCAAGTTGATATTGGCATGATCCCAGCGGCGCCAAAACTTCTTCTTGGCTGGTGACCATGGAACGCGGTGATAAATCGCAGAGACGCTAAAGAGCGTGATAGCAGTCAGTGAGTAGAGGGCCACAGAAAATCTAAGGGATTCTTTGCTGAGGATGAAGAGCACAAGAGATGCGGCAATGACTGCCGGGGTGGCACCAAGATGAAACCAGCCTCGAAGCTTGGGGGGCGTCGAAGGCGGGCGCTCGGAGGTCTCGCTCATTGCCATGACTGTAACTGTAGCGATCATGCCTGGCTTTGCGACTGACCAGCGATGACCATATGAGAGAGATAGCACCCTGGGGGGCAAAAAGGGAGGGTGATCTGAGCGTGGATTAGAAAAAGAGTCTAGAGATTATTGGAAAATAGGTACTTATATAGGTGCAAAGTGATCGCATCAGGTTCACAATCATCTCTATCGCTAATCGGTGATGTTCCTCGAGGACGGCACCGGTATCACGATTCCACTGGCCGCCCGGTCTGTGGAGCTCAATAAGAGGCCCCACGGAGGATCTTTTACATGACTAATGTGACTTTAGATCAAAACCAATGGAACCTTATCTATAACGTATTTTCGTTTGGATTGGTTTCAATGCTCGCATGTACTGTCTACACACTTGTGTCACAGGCACGCGTTCTTCCTAAGTATCGCAATGCTCTCGTAATGTCATCGATGGTTACATTCATCGCTGGATACCACTACTGGAGAATTTTCAACTCTTTCTCAGAAGCATCAACAGTTTCAGCAACAAACGTATCAGTAAACATGTCAGGAGATCCAAAATCATTTAACGAGGCATATCGTTATGTTGACTGGCTATTGACTGTTCCACTACTACTCGTTGAGGTAGTTGCAGTTCTAGCACTTGCTGCAACAGTGTCAAAGTCACTCATTATGCGTCTTGTTCCAGCATCTGCTGCAATGATCGCACTTGGATATCCAGGTGAAATCGCAGAGAAGCAGGGTGACCAGATTCTTTACGGTGTTCTTTCAACACTTCCATTCATCTACATCCTCTACGTACTCTTCGTAGAGCTCACTAAATCCCTTGATCGTCAGCCAGCAGGAGTCGCAGCGAGCGTGAAGAATTTGCGCCTTCTTCTTGTTGCAACATGGGGCGTATATCCAATCGCGTACTGCTTCAACGTTTGGGGCGATGCTGGAGCTGATTCATTTGTGGCGATTCAGCTTGGATACACAATCGCAGACATATTGGCGAAGTGCGTATTCGGTCTTACAATCTTGAAGATCGCACGCATGAAGTCACATGCTGAAGGAATGGCTGCAGATCACTAAGTAACTGCAGCAAGTAGTAGGTAAGGGTGAGCGCGTAAGCGCTCACCCTTACTTTTTTATACTTCTAATATAGGATCGTGCAATGACTTCTCATCGTTCACCAATATTTGCTCTCTCTGATTCATACGTTGAAAAATCTGCGCGGCTTAGTCCGATGAGTTCCACCTACTTAGGAATAACCGATCTCAATGATCAACTCGATGATTTTTCAATTGCTGGTCGCGCGATCGAGGCGGATCTCACCCGTGAAACATTGGCAGAGCTAGCCACGCTTACTCCTATTGATGAGATCGACCGCGTAGCAAAATCTGTGATGCAAGAGCGCCTCACGTCAAGCCTTCAATTACATGACTCATTTGAATCACATATCTCATTTAATGTTCTTACATCACCTCCTGCTGACATCCGCCAAGTTTTTGAGATGATGCCAACGGAAAGTGCAGAAGATTTCGACAATATTGCAAAGCGACTCTTGGCGGTTGAAAAAGCCCACCTTAGTTGGATATCAACAATTGACACGTTGGCAAAGAAAGGAAAGACCGTAGCCCAGCGCCAGATCGATGGGATTGCAAAACAACTCGAAGGTTATGCCGACAGCGGATATGAAAATATGGCTAAGAGTTTTGACCCCGATGGTAAATACCCTGCCGTTCATGAAGCGGTAAAGGCAGCAGCAAAATCATCTGCCGCCACAGCGCAATACCTGCGTGGTACTTACATGGCTCTGGCTACACCCCATGATGCTGTTGGTGCAGAGCGTTATGCGGTCTGGGCACGTTATTACACCGGTGCAAATCTGGATTTGCGCGCGACGTACGAGTGGGGACTTAAGGACCTAGCTGAGATCAATGCGCGAATGTGGAAAGTGGCTGCAAAGATCAAGCCAGATGCGAAAACACTTCGAGAAGTCGCAGATTACTTAGATAACGCACCTGAATATAAAATTTACGGAAAAGACACCATCATCAAGAAGTTACTTGACTTCACACAAGCGGCGGTCGCTCAGATGGATGGCACGCACTTTGATATCGATGATCGAATGAAATTCTGCGATGCGCGCATTGCACCAGAAGGAAGTGCTTCTGCGCCCTACTACATGCCACCGAGTGAAGATCTATCGCGCCCTGGAACAACATGGCTTCCACTGATGGGCAAAGATGAAGTTTCTTGGTGGCACCTGGCATCAACGTGGTATCACGAAGCGGTTCCTGGTCATCATTTACAGATAGCAACATCTGTGATCGAGCGCGATCGCCTCTCACGTTTCCAACGCTTTGGTGCGTGGATTAGTGGATATGGTGAAGGTTGGGCGTTGTATGCAGAGCGCTTTATGGATGATCTCGGCGCCTTTGACGAACCTGGAATCGAGATGGGCTTCCTCTCAGCCCAAGCGCTACGTGCTACACGCATTGTTATTGATATCGGAATGCACCTGGGTTACACAGATGAAAATGGGCGCGTATGGGATGCCGTCTCTGGGCGCGAAGCTTTGATGAATAAAGCCCTCCTTGATGATGAGAGTGCAACCAGTGAGACTGATCGTTATCTTGGTTGGCCAGGGCAAGCAATTTCCTACAAAGTTGGAGAGCGCGAGTGGATTGCTGCTCGCGAAAATGCGAAGAAGCGACTTGGCGCGCAATTCTCACTCAAGAAATTCCACGCACATGCACTTCGTATTGGCCCAATGGGGTTAGATACCTTTGCTGAAGAACTATCAATCTGGGATGGGAAATAATGAATAACATGGTGCGCAACAACTATCGAATGGGCGGCTATTTACTGCTGGCCCTTGCTCTCATTAATTGGCAGTACCAAAATAATGATGCGGGAGTAGTAACTCGTTCACTCCTCATACTTATTCCTGGCGTATTGATTCTTTTGATGACCTTTATAAAACCACTAGATGGATTCTTGGCGAGCAAAGCAGGAATGGCTATAGTCAGCGTTATCGGCGCACTGCTTGTAGGGCTCTCATTCTTGAATTAAATCGTCAACTTCACTTCTCGTTCACCACTGATTCATAATCGAGGAATACCTTCACACACATGATGACCTCTTCTGATCCCACCTCGACAAAACCCACGTCAACAAAACCAAGCGTGCTTTTTGTCTGCGTCCATAATGCAGGCCGCTCGCAGATGGCGGCAGGATTTATGGCTCACCTCGGACAAGGGCGGGTCGAAGTTCTCTCTGCCGGCTCTGCCCCAAAAGATTCAATTAACCCTGTGGCAGTTGCGGCGATGGCCGAAATTGGTATCGATATCTCAAATAATTCTCCAAAGGTCCTGACTAATGACGCTGTCCAACAATCTGATGCCGTCATCACAATGGGATGTGGCGATGTCTGCCCGTTCTATCCTGGCAAGCGATATGAAGATTGGGTACTCGATGATCCTGCCGGACAAGGGATAGAGAGCGTGCGAATCATCCGCGATGAAATTAAGGCCAGAGTTGAAGCACTCCTTGCAGAGTTACTAAACTGATCGGATGAGGATACGCGCACATCTTGCAGAGTTCTTAGGAACTGGTCTGATCACTGCAACCGTAGTTGGCTCTGGGATCATGGCGCAATCACTTACGCGCGACGTACTTTTGCAATTGTTTGTAAACACCTTTGCGACCGTGTTAGTTCTCGCCCTTGCGATTTGGCTTTTGGCGCCGATCAGCGGTGCCTACTTTAATCCAGCCGTTGTCTTTATCGCCTTTCTGCGAAAGAAAGAGTCTCTGGTCACAGCAGTGACTTTTTCAGTAATACAAATTGTGGGTGCTGCGGGAGGAGCGATTCTTGCCCATGCACTCTTTAGTCGCGCCCTGATTGATCCTTCAACAAATGTGCGCGACGGCAGTGCGCTCTTTATTAGTGAAATTGTTGCAACTGCTGGACTCATTGCCACAATCTTTATCGCCAGCAATCAAGGGCGTGGAGAGCATGCTTTCTGGTTAGTGCCCATGTGGATTGGCAGTGCATATGTTTTTACATCTTCAACTAGTTTTGCTAATCCGGCGATCACGCTTGGTCGATCACTGACAGATAGTTTCTCTGGAATCGCCATCGCCTCGGTGCCTCTTTTTATTGCAGCCCAGTTCATTGGAGCACTTTTGGGCCACGTGATTGCAAACTTACTCGTAAAGCCAGTTCAGGAATAGCCTTACTTACTTCTGAATTGAATATCGTTCTTCTTCATCTCTGAGACGAGAATGCGAATCACATTCGGGCCAACGCCGTGTAGCTCTTTGAGGGCTGCAAGAGATGCTTTACGAAGATCTGAAATTGTGTAGAAACCCTCATCAATGAGCGCACGGCGTGCCGGGGCGCTAATTCCCATAGCAAGCCATTCTTGATCAACTTCAGAATACGGATCGTGCTCAACTTGGCCACGAGTCACCGCAGACTTAGCTGCAGCTTTTTCGGCACGACGAGCTACGGCAGCAGCCATTGCCTCTGATTGTAATTTTTTTACTTTTGCCCTTGAAGGTTTTGCCATGGATCCTCACTTTCGCTCGAACAGAAAGAAATATGACCGATTAATTCTTTACTCAAAAGAGACGAAGCCCTACTCTTAAATCATGAGAAAGATATCTTCGATTATAGTTGCGTTTTTGATCATCGGCCTACTTCACCCAGCAAGCGCGAATGCGAGTAGCGCAGATTTAAACGGACTGTCTTTCAATTGGCCTTCAACAATCTTAGCTCCGCAATCAACCGCTGAAGAGGACTTATATTCCGCGAATATCGAATTCAAGAATAATTCTGGCAAAGATTTCTATTACGTTGGGTACTCGAGTACAGAGCCTAACGGAACACCCTTCATTGCTTTCGATATAAAAATGGGTGTGAAGGCAGGAACTAGTGGATCATTGAAGATTAAATTGAAAATGCTTTCATTCTTAAACTTCACTGGTCCAGCAACTTATGGGCTTCAATTCTGTGCGAAAACTGGATTGGGAACTCCCGAAACTTGTACACAAGGAAACATTGTGATTAATACAGCAGCAAACGGTGGAGTGGCTAACGTCCCCACTGCCTCCCCGGGAACTTTAACTTCGATCGGCGACGCTCAAACCGTTAATGTCAAAGGAATGGTATTTTCTTTTCCTTCTCGAATCTACATTCCGTTACAAGGATCAAGTGCTATTCCATTTAAAATCGTAAATGGAACTGGAACAGAAATCCTTCAAGCCAGTATTTTTATTAGCGATCCGGTAGGAAGAAAGCTCTTGGATGCAAGTGTGATTGGGTTTAAGTCCGGTGCTACTTACGAGACCTTTAAACGTAACTACTCATCAACCTTTCCGGCCGGACCTGGTACGTATAAGGTCACAGCAAGAATTGAGCTGTATGGTGGTGGTGGCACATACACCGAATACTCTGAAGTAACAGTTCTTCCTTGGAGTTCGAATGTGGCAATGAAATTTCCTTCCTCTAAGGGAATAACCTCTGGAACTGTGTACGGAGTTAACTTTCTATGGCCGTCAAAGATTTTTATTCCTTCCTCAGGAAATATACCTTTAGAAGTTGAGATTCAAAATAAAGCCGGGAAAGATATCCTGTATGCTCAGTTTTTACTCTTAGATAAGTTTGGCTCACTTGTCATCGATGGCTCATCAATTGGTCTTAAATCGGGAGCTTCGACAATCGTTGATGAAAATACGTATTCGTCCAATTTTCCATCAGGTCCTGGAACATATCGTGCTGTTCTGCTGGTAGATAATTATGCTGGAGCAGGTACCTACACTCAGGAGTTTTACGTCGAGGTTAGCCCAATGCCAGGTCCACCAAGTGCAATTTCAAGCATGACGGCTAATCGCTCAAATTCTGGAGTTTCTTATTCAATCGAACGACCATCCTCGAGCAACACAATTACTGAGTATCAGATTTTTATTGCCTATTTGATTGGTTCTCTGGAACAGGTACAGCAGTACAGTTCCTATTCTCCATATTCTTTGTTGAAATCTGTTCCTTCAGAATCGTTCGAAGTGTCTAGGGAGGAGATCTCAAGTTATCTAGCTTCAAAGCCAGTGAGTATTGGAAATACAGCCGTGATGGTTAGAGCGGTTGCTGTTTCATCCCAAGGGAGAAGCGATTTTGGGCCTGGAGTTTATTCATTGACGTCAACACTGGGAATTTCTTCTCCGACAGTGACTACAAAACCTGCGCCACAAAAAGTTACGAAGCAGGTTATTTGCGTGAAAGGTAAAATCACTAAGAAAGTGACTGGTGCAAATCCTAAGTGTCCAAGTGGGTATGTAAAGAAAAAACGATGAAACTGGTTGTACTGGTGCGGGAGGCGGGACTTGAACCCGCACGTCCGAAGACACAGGTTCCTAAGACCTGCGTGTCTGCCATTTCACCACTCCCGCAAAAGAGCGATTTTCTTTCTCATCTACAAATCTTTGTCACAGAGTTGTTATCTCAATCCGGTGGCAATTAGCCTAGGTTACGGGTAAGTTCGCTTTTGTTCAAAACGCAATAGTTCTACACTGATACAAGCGCTATATACGACCACAGGAGACGACCATGTCAGTTACACCAAAGCCAGCAGATAAGTTCACCTTCGGCCTATGGACCGTCGGATGGCAGGCCCGCGATCCCTTTGGAGATCCAACGCGAGGACCTCTAGATCCTGTGCGTACGGTTAATGAGCTGGCAGCTCGAGGCGCGTATGGAGTGACCTTTCATGATGATGACCTCATTCCCTTTGGAAGCAATGATTCAGATCGCCTTGCCCACATAGATCGATTTAAGAAGGCGCTGACAGAAACCGGAATGAAAGTTCCTATGGTTACAACAAATCTCTTCACACATCCAGTTTTTAAAGATGGTGCATTCACATCCAATGATCGCGACATTCGTCGCTATGCCATTCGCAAGGTAATGCGCAATATTGAACTTGCAGTTGATCTTGGCGCAGAGACATATGTCTTTTGGGGTGGTCGAGAAGGTGCTGAATCTGATGGCGCGAAAGATGCATATGTAGCACTTGATCGCTTCCGCGAAGCATTTAATGTGCTCGGTGATTTTGTCGCCGACAATGGGTACACAATTAAGTTTGCACTCGAGCCTAAACCAAATGAACCTCGTGGCGATATGTTCTTGCCAACTATCGGACATGCGCTCGCATTTATTAACTCACTTGATCGACCTGAGATGGTTGGTGTTAATCCTGAAGTCGGCCACGAACAGATGGCAGGACTGAACTTTGTACATGGAATCGCACAAGCGCTCTGGCATGGAAAGCTCTTCCATATCGATCTCAATGGACAGCACGGACCAAAGTACGATCAGGATCTTGTCTTTGGCCATGGCGATCTCAAATCAGCATTCTTCCTTGTAGATTTACTTGAAAGTCATAAGTACGCAGGGCCTAAGCACTTTGATTACAAGCCAGCACGCACAGAAAGCGATAAGGGCGTCTGGGAGTCAGCTACGGCAAATATGCGCACCTATCTCTTGCTCAAAGAGCGCGCACTTGCATTCCGCAGCGACCCACGCGTGATTGCTGCAATGAAGGAATCAAATATTCCAGGGCTGACCGAACCAACACTTGCAAAGGGCGAGACATGGAAGTCACTCAATGACGCCGAGAACTTTGACATTGAGGCCGCTGGTGCTCGCGGGTATCACTATGAAGCACTTGATCAGTTAGCTTTGGAACACCTCATGGGAGTCAAGGGCTAAACCCAGCCTCCAGTAACTGCTAACGCGATGCAGATGTTCGCTTTCGTGAAACTGCATCAACTGTTGCTGCCATGATCAAAACTCCGCCGGTAACGAGGAAGTTAATTCCAGCAGGTAGGCCTAAGAGGCCCAGTCCATTATCGATGATTGCAATTACCAAGGCACCGACTGCAGCGTGAATAAGGCGACCGCGGCCACCAAAGAGACTCACTCCGCCAACAACTGCAGCCGCTACACCAGAGAGAACAATTGCCTTACCTGCAGTTGCTTCAACAGCGCCTACGCGACTGGCGTTGAAAATTCCAGATACCACTGCAAGTGTTGAACACAAGATGAATGCAGTGATACGAATTTGCACAACCTTGATTCCAGCACGACGTGCTGCTTCAGGATTACCACCAACAGCGTACAGGTGACGACCGAAGCGTGTGCGATCAAGAAGAAGTGTTCCAAGGAACAAAATCGTCACTGCAATAGGAACAACAATTGGTACACCGCTGATCTCTTTTATTGATGTACTTCTATTTGTATTCAATATCGCGACTAGGGCCGCTCCCACAACAGCAACAATTGCTAGTTTGGTATAGAGCAATGAGATAGGGCGATTGGCAAGCCCATTTCGTGAGCGCACCTGACGATCATAGAAACCAAGGAGTGTCATCAGGAAGAGAGCGACAGCTAGAAAAGCCCACCCCATCCATCCTGGAAGATTGTCATTCATTACCGCACGAATTTCAGGGACTTCGATGCGGTAGATACCACCATCACCGAGTAGTGCTAACTGCAAACCTTGGAAGCCTAAGAAGAGGCCAAGGGTGACTACGAATGAAGGAACACCAACACGTGCTACGAAGAAACCAATAAAGGCACCGATAGCAGATCCACAGAGCAGACCGGCAACGATAGAGATTCGCCAATCGATTTCCCAGCGATTGGTCATAATAATAAAGAGGGCCATAGCCACACCTGATGTGACACCGGCAGATAGATCAATCTCTGCAATCAAAATAACAAAAACAAGTGCCATCGCAATCATCATCAGCGTAGCTGTTTGAGTTAAGAGATTTGCAAAGTTGCCTTCTGTGAGAAAGTAAGGATTGAGCAGTGAAAAGAGCAGTGTGAGAACAAAGAGTGAGAGAACTGATGGGAGCGCGCCCATTTCTCCACCTTTTACTCGGGCTTTATAGGCATTTATCTGCTCGCGGACATTACCTTCGTGGCCAGATCCAATTGTGACGCTCATGCCTGATCTCCCATTGTGCGAGTGCCGGTAATGTACTGAACCACATCGAGATGATTTGTCTCTTTAGCTTCCAGATTTGCCACCATCTTGCCCAAGTAGAGAACGGCAATATCATCAGCGACTTTAAATACATCCTGAAGGTTGTGGCTAATAATAATGACGGCAACGCCTGAGTCAGCAAGGCGACGCACGAGGTTAAGTACCTGCTCTGTCTGGGCCACACCGAGGGCTGCAGTTGGTTCATCGAGAATAACAACCTTTGCATTGCGCAAAACCGAGCGAGCGATCGCAACGGTCTGACGTTGACCACCTGAAAGCGATGCAACTTTTTGACGCACTGATTTCACAGTTCTCACTGAAAGTCCTGTCAAAGTTTTTGACGCTTCAAATTCCATCTGTGGTTCGTTCAGCGTTATACCCGTCATGGATTCGCGACCCAGGAACATGTTTTGGACAATATCTAGATTTTCACAGAGAGCGAGATCTTGATAAACAACTTCGATACCAAGAGCTGCTGCCGCACGAGCGCTAGAGAGATGTGCTGGCTTGCCCTCAAACTTCACAACACCGTGGTCATACTCTTGCACTCCTGCAAGACCCTTAATCAAAGTTGATTTACCTGCACCGTTATCTCCAACGAGTGCGGTAACGCGTCCAGCGTAGATTTTAAAATCAATTCCCTTGAGAACATCAACCGGACCAAAGCTCTTGGTAATTCCGATGAGTTCGACGATCGGCGTCTGTGAAGTCATGGCGACCTTTCAATTATGGTTGCGAGCTTGTTCAATACTAGATGAGGAAGAACGGTGCTAATTACGAACTCTTTCGTAAAAGCCTCCGCGCCGGCACATCAAGCGCCGGCGCGGAGGATCTACTTATTGCTTAATTACGCTGTGACGCCGAACTCTTCACAAGCAGCCATAACAGCAGCTGTGCAAACTTCGTCGTACTTAGCATCTCCTGCAGCAACTACATCCTTAACCGCATCTGGTCCGACTGAGTTAGGAGTTACAGCAATGTATGGAGTTCCATCGGCAAGTGCCTTGTCAGCTGTTGGTGTCTCGCCGTTAAGGAGAGCAATTGCCAAATCTGATGCAGCTGTTGCGATCAGTGTGTATGGCTTCCAAACAGTTGTTGTCTGCTTACCTAGAAGAACATTCTGGAGACCAGCTGGTGATGCATCTTGTCCTGAGACAGGAACCTTCAAGCCAGCCTTATCAAGAATTGTGATGATGTTTGCAGCGTTGTTGTCGTTTGGTGCAAGAACTGCATCAACTTTTCCACCAACAGCTGTAAGTGCCTGCTCGAACAATGTTCCGGCCTTTGCGCCATCCCATGTTCCAGCCATGCTAAAGATTGGCTTTACGCCAGCTGGCTCAAGAACTGAGAGCGCACCGTCGTAGAACATCTTTGCATTTCCATCAGTTGGATCTCCCTGACCGTAGATAACACGGGCAGTCTTTGGATCCTTACCTGCTGCAGCTAGACCATCAAGAATTGCTTGTCCCTGAAGTGCTCCGACTGACTCGTTATCAAATGATACGTAGTAGTCAGCGCCTTCGATTGGGCGGTCGTATGCAATTACAGGAATACCTGCTTCTTTAGCCTTTGCTGCTACCTGGATACCTGCACCCTGGTAATCAACAAGGATCATGACACCGCAACCCTTTGTAAGCATCTGATCTGCGATCGTTGCGTACTTAGCTGTGTCACCTTGTGCGTTCTGAATATCTGTTTCAAATCCAGCACCAACAAGTGCTGCATCCATTGCTGGACGATCTCCGTTTTCCCAACGTGTTGATGACTCAGAGTCAGGAAGGATCATGCAAGCACGCTTGCCTGCAGAATCGTCGCTGCTTGAGCAACCTGAGATTAGAAGAGTTGCTGCTGCTGCTATCGCACCAGCAATAACTAGAGGGCGCTTTGCCATATGTTTTGCCTTTCGAAAGGTGCTCTCGCCCTTGGTCAAAACTATTTTGACCAGACATGTAGGCGGGAACGTACCCGAGAGTATTCGGAATTTCGCCTGTGGTCACTAACCAGTAGGTCACGATCTGGTAACCGCGCCAGAGTGCTCCAAGCAGGTAACCTTGCGTAATGGAGTCTCAATCGAGTTCAGCACCCCTTGAGGCAGCGATCCTTGCCGCAATTGGGCGGGCTTTTGAGCGCGGAGATTTACTGGGAACGTTACCAGTAGCCATCTCCCTCGAGCGGCCAAAAAATCGTCACCATGGAGATTATGCGACGTCGATCGCCCTTCAGTTGGCAAAGGCTGCAGGCAAGAGTCCACGAGAGGTGGCCGAGGTACTGCGCGCTGACATCGCCGCTTTGCCTGAAGTGAGTGCGGTAGATATTGCAGGCCCGGGATTTATAAATATCACTTTGAATCGAAGCAGCCAAGCAGAACTCGTGCGAACAATTTTATCTTCGCCAACGACATATGGCTTTGGAAATGCTTTAGCTGGAATTGCAATCAATCTTGAATTCATTAGCGCTAATCCAACCGGCCCACTTCACTTAGGCCATACACGTTGGGCTGCCGTTGGCGACGCCCTTGGTCGCGTTCTATCTGCAGCTGGCGCTAAAGTCACTCGAGAGTTTTACATCAATGATCGCGGAAACCAGATGGATCTCTTTGGTCAATCTGTTGAAGCCGCAGCACTTGGATTACCAATTCCCGAAGATGGATATCAAGGTGCCTATATTGCAGATCTTGCCGCCCAAGTAGTTAAAGAGAATCCTCAGATCAAAGATCTAGCGGGTGATCAACGTGGTGCAGCTTTTCGCGAAGCCGCATACAAAGTTCAGCTCGCTCAGCAACAAGGTGTCTTAGAAACTTTTAATACTCGCTTTGATATCTGGTTTTCAGAGCGCTCGCTACATGAAACAGGTGCCGTAGAGCATGCTGTAGAAAAATTACGGAAACAAGGACATGTCTTCGATTCTGAAGGTGCGATCTGGCTTCGTACAACCGATTTTGGGGATGATAAAGATCGTGTGATCACAAAAGCTAATGGCGACCTTACATACTTTGCATCTGATACTGCGTACTACATTAATAAGCGCGAACGTGGTTTTGAGATCTGTATCTACATGCTGGGTGCAGACCACCATGGATACGTTAATCGCTTACGTGCAACTGCTGCCTGTGCTGGCGATAATCCTGATTACAATGTGGAAATTCTCATTGGGCAACTAGTAAAAATTGTCGAGGGCGGCGAAGAGGTCAAACTCTCTAAGCGCGCAGGCACAATTATCACTCTCGAAGAGTTGGTTGAAAAAGTAGGAGTAGATGCAGCTCGCTACACCTTGATTCGATACCCCGTAGATACGCCGATGGTGATGGATCTTGATGTGTTGCGTAGAAATACAAATGAGAATCCTGTCTATTACGTGCAGTATGCGCATGCACGTATTGCAGCGGTCTTACGCAATGTTGCAGAGCTTTCCATCCCCATGGGACTAGATCACTTTGATCCCACCCAACTTTCCCATGACCGCGAAAATGAACTTCTCGGCACCCTTGCAGAATTTCCTCGCGTCGTCGCAACCGCTGCGCAATTACGCGAGCCTCACAGAATTGCTCGTTATCTGGAAGAGCTGGCCGGGGTGTATCACGGTTTCTACGCTGATTGTCGCGTGCTACCGCTGGGGGATGAGTCAATCTCATCATTACATTCGGCTCGCGCTAATCTTTGTGCAGCTACTAAGCAGATATTGCACAATGGCCTAGAACTTCTCGGCGTCAGCGCACCGGAGAGGATGTAAGGAGTATGTGGTCATCAGCCGTCTCGTTTAATAATAATGGTCTTGAAATCGCCGGCATAAGTGCTCGGACCCTAGCCAATGAATATGGAACGCCTACTTTTTTTATCGACGAAAATCACTTTCGTGCACGAGCACAAATATGGGCAGATGCACTCAACGCTAATTTTGGCGACTCTGCTGGCAATGTTTATTACGCAGCGAAGGCATTTATCTGCACCGATGTTGCGCGATGGATCAAAGAAATTGGCATCGGAATTGATGTGTGTACGGGCGGAGAACTAGCTGTAGCGCTAGCTGGGGGAATTGATCCAAAGAAAATTGAATTACACGGTAATAACAAATCAGTTGCTGAGATCAATCGCGCAGTCGAGGTTGGTGTCAGAGTAATAGTTCTTGATTCACTATTTGAAATTGAGCGGGTGAGTTCTGCGGCAAAGAAAAAAGGTATTCGCCAGGCGGTGATGATGCGCTTAACCCCCGGAATTCAAGCACATACCCACGAATCTATTTCGACTGCACATGAAGATGTGAAGTTTGGATTTTCAATTGCAAGTGGTTCGGCGTGGTCAGCCGTAGCCCAAGTGATGTCACACCCGGAGCTAGAACTCAGGGGATTTCATACTCACATCGGATCGCAAATCTTTGGGACCGATTCTTTCGAGTTGGCTGCAACTCGCATCATTGCACTTATGGCTAAGTTTAAGAATGAATACGGTACTGAGCTTCCTGAACTTGATCTTGGTGGCGGATACGGCATCGCTTATCTTCCAGGTGAAAGAACGGTCGAACCAGAGGATGTTTTGCCATCACTGAGCGCATTGGTAAAGAGAGAGTGCCAATCTGCTGGACTCGCACTTCCACTTATCTCTATAGAACCCGGACGAAACATCGCTGGGCCCACAACATTTACATTGTATGAAGTGGGAACAGTAAAAGATGTGACGCTAGAAGAAGGTGGAATACGTAAATACATTTCAGTTGATGGCGGCATGAGCGAGAATATGCGCACATCTTTATATGACGCTGAATACTTTGCACAGTTGGCCAATCGCACATCACAAGCACCGTTGGCACAATCACGAGTAGTAGGAAAGCACTGCGAAACCGGCGACATTGTTATTCGCGATATTGATCTTCCGGCAGATATCGCACCCGGTGATCTTCTTGCGACCCCAGCAACTGGGGCATATGGCCGGAGCATGGCAAGTAACTACAATCATGTGCCCAGACCCCCTGTTGTTGCTATAAAAGATGGGAAAGCCCGCGTAATAGTTCGCCGCGAAAATGAGGCAGATCTACTCGCACTCGATGTGAAAGAATAGGCAGATGAGATCCCCTGATCAGCCAGTACGCATCGGCATGCTTGGCTGCGGCGTGGTCGGAAGCGAAGTAGCCCGTTTAATTTTGGCAGATACCGCAGAACTTTCTACTCGTGCAGGAGCAAAGATAGAGCTCGTAAGAATTGCAGTTCGTGATCTCAAAGCGCGCCCAGGGATTCCGCAGGAGCTATTTACCCTCGATGCAGATTCAATTGTTAATGACCCAAGCGTTGATTTAATTGTTGAGGTGATGGGCGGAATCGAACCAGCACGTTCGCTCATCTTGAAAGCAATCAGTAATCGCAAATCAATTGTCACAGCCAACAAAGCTCTCCTTGCCAGCCACGGCGCAGACTTGTTCACTGCAGCATATGCGCAGGGCGAAGATATTTATTATGAAGCTGCCGTTGCTGGAGCAATTCCAATTATTCGTCCTATGCGAGATTCATTAGCGGGAGATCACGTCGTCCGCCTGATGGGAATTGTTAATGGAACTACAAACTACATTTTGACAAAGATGCATGAAGATAATCGTGAGTTCGCAGATGTATTGGCTGAGGCACAGAAACTTGGTTATGCCGAAGCTGATCCAACCGCCGACGTTGAAGGCTTTGATGCAGCGGCAAAGGCAGCGATTTTATCTGGACTTGCATTTCATACCCGCGTGACTGTTGACGATGTCTATCGTGAGGGCATTTCGCAGATTACGTTAGAAGATGTTCGCATCGCAAAATCAATGGACCACGTGATCAAGTTATTGGCGATTGCAGAATTGACGCCAGCCGATGAAATCTCAGTTCGAGTTCATCCAGTGCTTCTGCATAAGAGTCATCCATTGGCATCTGTTCGCGATGCATTCAATGCAGTTTTCATCGAGGCAGAATCTGCCGGCCCATTAATGTTCTATGGTCGCGGCGCCGGTGGCGCACCAACTGCATCTGCAATTCTTGGTGATGTGGTTGCAGTATCGCGACACATCGCACTGAACTCAATTGGTCAACGTGAAACAGATTATGCAGACCGAGATATTGCCCCAATTGAAACCACAAAGACCAAGTTTCTTATGCGCCTGGAAGTCCAGGATAAACCAGGTGTTTTAGCAGCTATCGCGCAAACTTTTGCTGAGCAAGCTGTCTCGATTCAAACTGTTGACCAAAATGGTCGCGATAATGATGCTGAACTGATTATTGTCACCCACGGTGCAACTGAAGGTGAACTTAAAGCAACGGTTAACGCTTTAAAGAAGCTTCCTATTGTGACCAAGATTTCTAGTGTTATTAGAGTAGAAGGCTCGACATCGCTATGAGTATTTTCGGATCAAAGAAGAGTTCAGGCGCACACCAATGGCGGGGCGTGATCGAGGAGTATCGCGACCGACTTCCTGTCAGTGATAAAACTCCAATTATTTCCTTGCGCGAGGGTGGCACTCCACTTATCTATGCATGCAATCTCTCTGAATTACTGGGCAACAATGTCTGGATTAAGTACGAGGGTCTAAATCCAACTGGATCATTTAAAGATCGTGGCATGACAATGGCTATTTCAAAAGCTGCAGAAGATGGTGCGAAGGCGGTCATTTGCGCTTCAACCGGAAACACTTCAGCATCTGCTGCGGCGTACGCGGTCAAGGCCGGCATGACTCCAGCTGTTCTTATTCCTAAAGGGAAAATTGCTATGGGCAAGCTTGCTCAAGCAGTAATTCATAATTCAACAATTTTGCAGGTCAACGGTAACTTCGATGATTGCCTTACGTTAGCTCGCGAGCTTTCAGAGAATTATCCCGTTGCACTCGTGAACTCGGTTAACCCATATCGAATTGAAGGTCAAAAGACTGCAGCATTTGAAGTTGTAGATATGCTCAAAGATGCTCCTGACATTCATGCTCTGCCTGTTGGAAATGCTGGAAATATCACCGCATATTGGAAGGGATACAAGGAGTATCGCGCCGATCGGATCTCAACTAAATTACCTCAGATGTACGGATTCCAGGCAGCAGGTGCGGCACCGATTGTTAAAGGAAAGATTGTAAAAAATCCTGACACTATTGCCACTGCTATCCGCATTGGAAACCCGGCATCGTGGGCACAGGCTGTTGAAGCTCGCGATCTTTCTGGCGGCGTCATTGATTCGGTGACTGACAGGGAAATCTTGTCGGCCTACCGCCTTATTGCTGCGCAAGAAGGAATATTTGTTGAACCCTCATCGGCTGCTGGACTTGCTGGACTTATTAAATATAAGAAAGCTGGCAAATTACCTTCAGGAAAGACAATTGTCATAACAGTGACAGGTCACGGATTAAAAGATATTCCTTACGCCCTCGAAGCGGCAAAGAAGCCAATAGTTGTTCCAGTGAATGTAAAGGCTGCAGCAAAAGCGTTGGGATTAAAGTAAATGGCAAAACCAACGTTTAAGGCGAACCCAATGCAGGTTCATGTTCCGGCGACCAGTGCCAATCTCGGTCCAGGCTTTGACTGTTTTGGATTAGCGCTAGATCTTCATGATCGTTACGTCGCACAGATTCTAGATGAACCAGGTCTTGATATTGATGTTGCAGGAGAAGGTGCAGATACGCTGCCACGCAGTGACAAGAACCTTCTCATTAAGGCGATGAATAAAGGATTTGATTTCCTTGGTGGGAAACCAAAAGGAATTGCTGTTCGTGCACTCAATGTGATTCCTCACGGTCGTGGGTTAGGTTCATCAGCAAGTGCGATTATTGGTGGTCTTGTACTCGCGCGATCACTGGTGCTTACCGGCAGCGATAAAATGAGCGATCAAGCTCTATTGGATTTAGCAACGTCAATGGAAGGGCACCCAGATAATGTTGCTGCCGCGCTCTATGGTGGTGCAACAATTGCGTGGCAGGAGGATCACCACGGAAAGCTAGTTGCCCAAGCCCTGCCTCTTGCCGTCGATTCAAGAATTCGCGCAATTGCATTTATTCCAAAGCAAGAGTTTTCTACAAGTAAAGCGCGCAAACTTCTTCCTGAAAGCGTGCCTCACGCAGATGCAGCAGCAAACTCAGCTCGTAGCGCACTCTTATCTCATGCACTCACGCATCGCCCTGATTTACTTTTTCGCGCAACTGAAGATTTTCTCCACCAGGAGTATCGCTCTACCGGAATGCCGGCATCGTTGAAGTTAATGAATACCCTTCGCAAGGCGGGCGTTGCTGCCTTTATCTCAGGAGCTGGCCCAACAGTTCTTGCTCTTCACACCTCTGATCAATCCGAGCTGGAAGAGTTAATGCGGGCGGCAGGCAATGGTTTTGAGGCAAAATCTCTCGATATTGCAGTCCGTGGCGCAACCCTGTTATAGTTTGGCCATCACCTTATAGCCCGCAAGTCAGGGCCAGAAGTTAAGTTGATAGATAAAAAATCCCTTGGGTTTGACTCTCATTTATTTGACGCACATTTATTTGTGGCAAACCCCAAACTGAAAAGATAAAGATGACTGAAATAGAACCTGTTCGTTCAAGCAGCCCTGAGCTCACATCAATGACCCTTCCTAAGTTAAAGGAAGTTGCGTCACAGCTGGGTATCGAAGGCGCAGCGAAGATGAAGAAAGACCAACTCGCTGGCGCAATTGCAGATTTGCAAGCAAAGAATCGCGAAGAGGCTAAAGCTGAGCGTGAAGCACGCCGTGAAGCACGTAACGCGAAACGTAGCGCCGGACGTGAGACTAAAGAAGATTCGAATAACGATGATGACGTCGAGAACGATTCCGCCGATAATTCAGGCGATAACAGTGACCGTGGTGATCGAAACGATCGTAACCGCGGACGAGATCGCAACCGTGGACGAGATCGCAACCGCGATCGCAACCGCGATAGAGGCCCTCGTGAAGAGCGCGAACCTGTCATTGGTGAAGATGATGTTCTCGTTCCTGTCGGTGGACTAGTCGACATTATGGACAATTACTCATTTATTCGCACAGGTGGATACCTGCCTGGTCCAAATGATGTCTACGTTTCACAGAGCCAAGTCCGCAAATACGGCCTTCGTAAAGGTGATGTTGTCACAGGTCAGGTTCGTCAATTGCGCGAAGGTGAACAGCGCCAGAAGTACAACCCGCTGATTACCCTTGAAACAATTAACGGAGTAACCCCGGAAGAAGCGCGCGGCCGTGTTGAATTCGGAAAGCTTGTTCCTCTATATCCGCAAGAGCGTCTGCGCCTTGAAACTGAACCAAATATCCTTACTACTCGCGTGATCGACCTTATTGCACCAATTGGTAAAGGTCAGCGCGGACTCATTGTCTCCCCACCTAAAGCTGGTAAAACAATGGTCTTGCAATCTATTGCAAATGCGATCACAACAAATAACCCTGAGTGCCACTTGATGGTTGTACTTGTTGATGAACGCCCAGAAGAAGTAACAGATATGCAACGCAGCGTAAAAGGTGAAGTTATTGCTTCAACCTTCGATCGCCCAGCAGATGATCACACCACGATTGCAGAACTTGCTATCGAACGTGCAAAGCGTCTAGTTGAGCTCGGCCACGATGTAGTTGTACTTCTCGATTCGATTACTCGACTTGGTCGCGCATACAACATCGCAGCACCTGCCTCAGGTCGAATTCTCTCTGGTGGCGTTGACTCTGCAGCTCTCTATCCACCTAAGAAATTCTTTGGTGCCGCTCGTAATATTGAAGATGGTGGCTCACTCACCATCTTGGCAACCGCACTCGTTGATACCGGCTCTCGTATGGATGAAGTTATCTTCGAAGAGTTCAAAGGAACTGGAAATATGGAGCTTATTCTTGATCGCCGTATGGCCGACAAGCGCATCTTCCCAGCCGTTAACGTTGTTGCATCAGGTACCCGTAAAGAAGAAATTCTTATGGGAACTGAAGAGCTCAATATTGTCTGGAAACTTCGTCGCGTACTTCATGCCCTTGAGCCACAAGCAGCACTTGAGCTTCTCCTTGAGAAGATGAAGGGCACCAAATCAAACGTTGAATTCTTGATGCAGATCCAAAAGACAACATCAGGGCCTGACGACTCTAAGTAGCCGCCTCACGTGACCATTCATTTATGAGTGGGATCTTCCTTATCGACCTCAGTCTCATTCATAATTACTGAGCTAAAGATCACCAGAGGTCTTGCGTATTGGAGATTGTGATGAGCCAAGAACCTAGTTATGCCGACAATGTACTAGCCAAGCAAGCTGTGGCGAAGTATTCAGATTCAATAATTCGCTGGGGTGGTGTTTTCAGAACCATCATTACAGTTGTTGGTTGGATCTATTTAATTGGCGGACCACTCATTGGATTTATTATGGTGGCTGGCCAACAAGCTTCAGCCATTAATCTTCTTGGCGGTATTTTAATTGGAGCCATCGCTGCGCTTGTGATGTTCGGCTATCGCTTGATTTTTGATTACATGCTCATGAAAGCTCATCAGAGCAGAATCGATAGATAATCTCGTAATTACTTGTGGGGAACGAATACTTCTTTAATCACACGATTGACTAAGGAAATATAGGCATCGTTATCGACTGGAGTTTCACTCAAGTCATCAACAATTTTGCCTAGGGTCCACGCTTGCATTAAAACCGCAAGAGCATGTGGCTCGATCTCTGGGTTACACAGTCCGCGAGCTTGCGCACCGCTGATTAATTCTGCAAGAACATCCGTTAAGCGCTGTTGCTCATGGCGCAATAGATCTGACATGCGAGGGCTTGTAATCGCTCTACCAATTGTGAGTGCTCGTTCTTGGCGCGCACGCTGCATGCCCTCGCCTTGCGTCACTGCAGAAATTTGAGCAAGACCTGCATAGAGTGTTTCAGAGGTAGTTGCAGTTTCTAGAAGTGAGCGAAGAGATGCGATATTTGCATCTACATAACGGGCAAAGCGAGCAATCATCGCCGCTTCAAGAAGATGATAAATATCTTCGAAGTGATGATAGAGCGATCCTTTAGAGATACTCGAACGATCCAAGACCATCTCCACCGTGATTTCATCAAAGCGGTATTTATCTAAGAGGTCTACTGCGCAATCAATGAGCGCGGTCTTAGTCGGATGCGTCGTCTTCGGCATGGCGATATTGTGGCAAGTAAGGCGCGATTTTGCCTAATCGGCTCACGAGCGGTGGCACCAGTTTTCCCACTGCTTTTCGAACGATTTTCACCGGCAACTCACACACTTATTCAGCACACTCTCATCTATCGGCGCCACAATCAGTGAGGCCAGGACCGGAGAAACTAGAAAATGTTTACAATAAAAAAAGTAACTGCTGTGGCTTTGGCCACACTCATGCTTTCAGTTCCCGCAGCTAATGCTGCTGAAACAACGACTACGCCAGCTCCAGTAAATTCACTTACTCCTCGCGAACAAGCCGTCATTGATTTTCACAATTCACTTGTTGCATACACAACATCTGTTCGCGTGGCCATGGATAAGCATCGTAGCGATCTAGCAGTTTACAGAACAGCAATGGACGCGCGCCAAATTGCAATTAGACCTTTAGCTGATGCGCGTCAGGCAGCAGTGTCAGCTGCAAACTCTGCATTCGCTTCTGCAGTTACAAATGTGACAACTCAAGAATCTCGCGATGCTCTTGTAAAGACACGCAAGGATGCAATCACATTGGCACATACAACATTTAAATCAGCTGTAGATGCGTTAGGTGTTGCTCCTGTAAAGCCTGCAAAGCCTGCAAAGCCAACGCTTCCAGCTAAGCCAGTCAAACCTGCTAAGGCAGCCAAGACCAGCAATTAACCAAGACCGGCAATTAACTAGGACCGGTTCTCTATTCACCGGTCAAAGATGGGGTGGATCGGCTCTTCCCCGCATAGGAGAGGTCATCGATTTCTCAGGTGCGGGGGAGAGCCGATACTCTTTACCCCTATCAATCGAGCACTTGGTTCACTTACCTGAAGCAGGAAAGACCCAAGTCGAAGAAG
>JBILIJ010000001.1:0-146286 GCA_044350045.1 Candidatus Planktophila sp.
CTTCTTCGCCTTCAAGTTCGTAGAGATCCTTATCAACTGGTGCTGGTGGCTCGATCTTGTTCAGGATTCCATCGATACCAGCCATAAGCATTGCAGCAAATGCGAGGTATGGATTAGATGATGGATCTGGGCAACGGAATTCAATGCGCTTTGCCTTAGGACTTGATCCAGTAATCGGAATACGAATACAAGCAGAGCGGTTACGCGCTGAGTAGACAAGGTTGACCGGTGCTTCATAGCCTGGAACCAAACGACGGTACGAGTTCACCGTTGGGTTTGTGAATGCAAGAAGTGACGGTGCGTGCTTTAAGAGGCCACCGATATACCAGCGAGCCATATCGGAAAGATCGCCATATGTTCCTGCTTGGAAGAAGAGTGGCTTTCCATCTTTCCAGAGCGATTGATGCACGTGCATACCTGAACCGTTATCACCGAAAAGTGGCTTTGGCATAAATGTTGCTGTCTTGCCACCCTCCCACGCAACGTTACGGATGATGTATTTGAACTTCATCAATTCATCGCCTGCGGTGAGAATATCTGTAAAGCGATAGTTGATCTCCATCTGACCAGCAGTTCCAACTTCGTGGTGTGAACGCTCGACCAATAGACCGGCGCGACCAAGTTCCATCACCATTTCATCGCGAAGATCAGCGAACTGATCGGTTGGTGAAACTGGGAAGTATCCACCTTTAATTCGCGTGCGATATCCACGGTTTGGTGTTCCATCTGGATCTGCAACGATTCCTGTATTCCAAGCACCCTCATATGAATCGATGTGGTGATAGGCCTCGTTAATTCCGGTCTTAAAGCGCACTGCATCAAAGACGTAGAACTCAGCTTCTGGAGCAAAAAATGCCTGGTCTGCGATACCTGTCGACTTCAAGTAATCAACAGCCTTCTTGACAACTCCACGCGGATCACGTGAATAAGGTGTGTCATCCGTTGGGTTATGAACGGAGAAAATAATGATCAAAGTCTTCTCAAGACGGAACGGATCGACGTACGCTGATTCTGGTACAGGCAAGAGCTTCATATCTGATTCATGAATGGATTGGAAGCCTCGGATTGATGATCCATCGAACATGAGACCATCTGTAAAGACCGCTTCATCAAATGACTCAACAGGAACATTGAAGTGATGTTGAATTCCTGGCAAATCTGTAAAGCGAACATCTACAAATTTGATATCTTCTTTTTTGATGTAAGCAAAAATTTCTTGCGCATTCTTGAACATGAAGTACTCCGATTGTCTGTGATCGATGTGAGGAGCTCGGCTCTGAGACTCTCTGCGATGGCATAACCCTAGAACCCATAGGTAAAAATGGCATCATCGCTGTGTTACATCCTTGTTACATCCTCGCTCGCTCGTCTAAAGAACTTCTCCTCGGATAGGCTCACCCCATGGACTTCACAGCTATCGACCCGCGGTACCCGCGAGTGGGGCAGGGAAGACGCATGCTGGGCCTGCTGATTGATTGGGCTCTCTGCTACTTCATTACCTGGGGATTTTTCGCAGATCCTGGCACGGGGGCATTTACCCCCATCGTCTACTTCCTCTACCTGGGCCAGTACTTATTCTTCTCAATTCTTGGTGGCGCTACACCCGGTCACAGAATTGTTGGACTCAGAATCGTTCGATTCTTTGATGGTCAGATGCCAACGCCGAAGCAAGCGCTGATCCGCACCGCACTACTTGCGATAGTCGTCACGGCGATTACCTTTGATGAGAACGGTCGCGGCATCAATGAGCGAATGAGTGGAACTGTGCTGATTCGAAACAAAAAAACTAACGTTTAGGTACTCGAACGCTCTTAGGCATCGGTCCTTTAGGAATTGGAAGTGACATGCCGCCCACTGCTTTCAGGCGAGCACGGACTTCCCGCATCTGGTGTGGAGATAAACTCTTTTTGTACTTCGATACCTGCTTCTGAAGTTTTCTAAGTGGAACCTGTCCATCACCATCGCCCACCCAGATCTCATAGATAGGCACACCGGGTGCAAATCTTTCAGCATCTTTTCTCGCTGATTGAACTAATTGGCGAGTAGCGATCGAGCCTTCAGCCGTAAGAACAATTCCAGCACGTCCAACACTTCGATGGACCATATCCTGATTTTTATTGACAGCAACTGCCGGTGTTGTGGTCCAGCCTTTACGAATGGCCATAAGGACACTTGCACCAGCACCAATTTGTCCTTCAACACTTGCAAAACTTGCAGCTAACGCGATACGCGAAAAGATAAATAGTGAAGCCAGTAGAGCTAAGGGAAGAGCGATGAAACCAACGTAGACAGGATGGCCGATTAGGAAGCCAATTCCGATTCCCGTGCCAAGAACGACTACAAAAATGGCTATCAGTAAGCTACCGATCCAAGGTTTAACACTCTTGGTAATCGCGTAGGCATCTCTGATCGCCTTGAATCTTGGCTCTCGGATCTTTGGCTCTTTTTTCTTTCGCTTAAACATGGCCTTAGTTTAGGGGAGCAGGGGCGCTTCCACCAAGACGGACCGGGGCCCAGCGCGCTCCAGCATGGTTATCCGGATAACGGGATTGAAGTTCAAATAAAAGTTCTTGCATGGCTCTTCGAAGTTCTAGCTCACCCTCTTCAACACTTGAATCTTTGGTGAAATAGAGAGGCTCTCCAAAGGCGACAAAAATCGGAACCTTCTTACGGGAAAGATCTCGCTTGACCTTCTTGGTCCAAATTCTCTGCGAGCCCCAGACCGCAACTGGAATAATCGGAACGTTTCCACCAATAGCTAGGCGCACCGCACCGGATTTAAATTCTTTCAACTCAAAACTAACAGAGATCGTACCTTCAGGAAAGATTCCAACAATTTCTCCAGAACGTAGAGCACGCAAGGCCGCCACAAATGATGCCGAACCACTTGATCGATCTACGCTGATGTGGTGCATGCCGCGCAAGAGGGGTCCAGCAATTTTGTTGTCGAAGAGTTCACGTTTTGCCATAAAACGTACATATCTTTTTACAGGCAGTGCGCAGGTTCCTATCAACGCAAAATCAAGGTAACCAATGTGATTCATGGCAAGAATTGCTCCACCTTCACGAGGAATGTTCTCAACACCTTTTGAATCAAAACGAAGGCCGAGATATTTCCAGAAAGTCTTCAGGGTCAGGATTACAGGAGGGTAGACAAGATCTGCCATTACTTAGATCCGGTACTTGCCCGAGATTCCATCGCTTGACGATACAAGCGTCCGGCACGATAACTGCTGCGCACAAGCGGTCCACTCATAACGCCAAGGAAACCAACCTCTGTCGCCTCTTGTGCGAGTTCAACAAACTCTTCGGGCTTGACCCATCGCTCTACCGGATGATGCTTCATCGTTGGTCGTAGGTACTGAGTGATCGTGATGAGATCACATCCGGCAGCGTGAAGATCAACCAGTGCTTGTGATATTTCTTCTCGAGTTTCACCAAGACCTAAAATCAGATTTGATTTTGTGATGAGGCCATAATCACGTGCCTGAGTGATGACATTGAGTGAGCGATCGTAGGTAAATGCTGGTCGAATAGTTTTAAAGATACGAGGAACTGTCTCAAGGTTGTGCGCAAATACCTCTGGCGCTGCATCAAAGACTTGGTTGAGTAAATCTGGATTTCCACTGAAATCCGGAGCCAGCATCTCAACTCCACACCCTGGATTTAACTCGTGAACTTTTCGAATGGTCTCTGCGTAGAGCCATACGCCTTCGTCCTCGAGATCATCTCGGGTAACACCGGTGATTGTTGCGTACTTAAGTCCCATACTTTTTACAGACTCAGCAACTTTTCTTGGCTCTTCGCGATCGATAGGTAGCGGTTTACCGGTGTCAATATTACAAAAATCGCATCGGCGCGTACAACGATCGCCACCGATAAGAAATGTCGCTTCTTTATCTTCCCAGCATTCAAAAATATTTGGGCAAGCCGCTTCTTGGCAGACCGTGTGAAGTCCTTCTGTCTTTACCAATGAAAGCAAACGTGTGTACTCAGGTCCCATATTGGCGCGAGTTTTAATCCACTCAGGTTTGCGTTCGATTGGTGTCTGTGAGTTACGAGCTTCAATTCTCAGTAATTTACGGTCATCAGGCTGTGTGCTCATCTGCTCACCTTCGCTAGCGATTGGTACATATGCTTTTCGACTATTGGAAGCACCTCGTTGGTGCTGATACTACGGCCGAGCTCCTTCGAAATAGATGTGACGCTGGCGTCATCTATGCCACACGGAATAATTGAATTATAGGCGGTGAGATCAGGCTCAATATTGAGGGAAAAGCCATGCATGCTCACACCGGATGCGACCCGGATTCCGATAGCAGCTATCTTTCTTGCTCCAGCAGCATCGACAACCCAGACTCCAGATCGTCCTTCAACGCGTGTGGTTTCAAGGCCCAGTTCGTGGCAGATAGAAATCAGCCCGCTCTCAATCGCTCGCACAAAAGCCACAAGTTCAGTTGGTTGTGCAAGACGGACAATCGGATACCCAACGAGTTGCCCGGGCCCATGCCAGGTGATTTTTCCACCACGATCAACATCAATTACAAGAGATCCATCGGTAGGGCGCTCGTGAGATTGCGTGCGTTTTCCAGCAGTAAAAACTGAAGGGTGTTCTAAAAGGAGCAAAGTATTTTCACGAACACCATCTGCAATTTCTCTATGCAGAGACCTCTGTAGTTCAAGTGCATCGAGGTAGGCCATTACCCCAGCTCGCTGGAGCGCAATTGGTGTGTGTGAGATGGCTGAGTCTGCAAATGGCACAGCCCCAGCCTAAAGGTAGGCTTGCCTTCTTGCTAATCAGGCAGATTGAAACCGAGAGAGAGACCGAGATACCCGTGTCAACACCTATGTCAAAGAGCCGTAAACCATTTGCACTAGCAATGCTTGTCGTCATTGGCTGGATTGTGATCTCTGGAATCTTTGGGCCGCTTTTTGGCAAGTTAACCTCGGTGCAGGAAAACAACAATTCATCATTTCTTCCCAAAGGAGCGGAGGCCACTCAGGCCTCTGAAGTCATTGCAACGTTTTCAGATCAAGACTCATTTACATTTCCAACTCTGATCCTCTTAGAAGGAAAGGCTGATCCAGCGACCTTTGCAGCGATCAATTCTCACTTTGCCACAGTAGGTGAGATCACGCTTGCCGGAACGACTGCAAGAATTTCTGATTACATCGCACCTGATCAGCAGATCACAGCATTCCCATCACAGGACGGCAATGCGATTTTGGTCAATATTCCCCTAGATGGCGGATCACTTGCTGAGATTTTGCCGAACGATGAACCAGTATTACCAGCACTGATTGAAGCCTTGCGCGAAGATATTGCACCAATAGCGCAAGCCAATGGTCTAGATCCTTATGTCACAGGTCCGGGCGGACTTTTCGGCGATCTCTTTGCAGCTTTTGGCACTATCGATTCGACTCTCTTGCTGACTACTCTCAGTGTGGTTGCGGTGATTCTTGTAGTTGTATATCGCTCGCCAATTTTGTGGATTATTCCGCTGATATCTGCATTAATAGCTCTTGCATTGGCGGGCGGAATTGTTTATCTCCTTGCTAAAAATGACATCATTGATGTCGATGGACAATCGCAAGGCATCCTCTCGATTCTAGTTATTGGCGCAGCGACTGATTACGCGCTCTTACTTATCGCTCGTTATCGTGAAGAGCTGCATCTTTACAGCAATCGGTTCGACGCGATGCGCGCTGCCTACAAAGGCGTATGGGAACCAATTCTTGCCTCAGGATCTACCGTTGCTATCTCGCTTTTGATTCTGCTATTCAGTCAGCTTTCAAATACTGCTGGACTTGGACCCGTTGGAGCTATCGGAATTGTCTGCGCGATGTTTACGATTCTGACTCTCTTACCCGCACTTCTACTTATCTTTGGCCGCTGGATTTTCTGGCCACGTAAACCACTATTCGACGGTAATGATCATGTGATGTCAGGAATGTGGTCCAAGGTGGGGGCAGGTGTTGAACGCAACCCTCGCAAAGCATGGGTGGTCACTGGATCAATTCTTCTACTCTTTGCATTCGCCTCAACGACTCTCAAGACCGACGGACTCGGAACCATAGATACATTTACGGGCAATCCGGAGTCGGTTGTAGGACAGAAGAAACTTGAAACTCACTTTCCAGGAGGACAAGGAGATCCCACCCAAGTGGTCTTCTCTGCTGCACGGCTTGATCAGATGAGTACAGCACTTAAGGGTGCACCAGGTGTTTCAGAGGTGGCGCCGCAGTTAGATGGACTTGTTTTGCCAGGGCAACCCGTCCCTCAAATTGCTGAGGTCAACGGAAAAGTCATTCTTAATCTCACCTTAGATAAGGCGCCCGATAGCGTTGAAGCGGGTAACGATGTCCCCGAGATCAGACGAATCGCGAAGTCTGTTGACGCTTCAGCTTTGGTTGGTGGCACAAGCGCGGTTTACTTCGATGTAAGAACTGCAAATTCCCAAGATAACCGCACCATTATCCCGATCGTATTGCTAGTGATCACATTGATTCTCGGACTTCTCCTGCGAAGTATTCTCAGTGCCGTTCTTTTATTGGGAACAGTTGTTCTTTCATACTTTGCGACACTAGGGGTCTGCGCACTTGTGTTCAACCATATCTTTGGTTTCCCTGGAGGGGATAACTCATTCCCACTCTTTGCATTTATATTCCTCGTTGCGCTGGGAATTGATTACAACATCTTCTTGATGACGCGAGTTCGCGAAGAGTCGCTGAAAATTGGCACCCGCGCAGGCGTGATTAAGGGTCTGACTGTTACCGGAGCAGTGATTACTTCAGCGGGAGTTGTTCTTGCGGCTACCTTTGGAGTACTTGGCCTATTACCACTAGTGCCGCTTGCACAACTTGGATTTGCCGTCGCATTCGGAGTTCTGCTCGATACCATTATTGTTCGCTCAATTTTGGTTCCTGCACTGGTACATGAGATTGGTCCGAAAGTTTGGTGGCCATCTAAACTTGCCAAGGAGTAAGCGATGACCGTTGCAGAGATAATGGAAAGTGCTCGTGCAATAAGTGTCAGATAACGAGCTACCCGTTATCGTTGTTGGTGCTGGACTTGCAGGGCTAGCTGCAGCGCTGACATTACAAGAGGCTGGAATCAGTGTCAGAGTTCTTGAGTCGGGCTCGAGCGCCGGTGGGCGAGTTCAGACAGATGAGATCGACGGTTATCGCTTCGATCGCGGTTTTCAACTTATCAACGCCTCGTACGAAGAGTTGGTTCGCCTAAACGTTATTGATGAACTTGATTTCAAGTATGCACCGCCCGCAGTGGACATTGCTCTTGAGAATCGCGTTGTTCGGCTGGGTGATCCACGGCGATACCCTCTAACAGTTTTCAGTCGCGGAGCAGGTTCACTGTTCGAGAAGATTTCATTCGTTAAGTACCTTTTCTCTCGTTCTGCCCACAACGCCAGTATTGCTGACGAGTTAAAAGCTGCCGGATGCGGAAACTTCTATCAGAGAGTGCTTAAACCTTTTCTTAGCGGTGTATTCCTGGCAGATCCTGCAATAGTTGATGCTGGAACCGGTCGTTCGATTGTCAGGGGATTTATCTCAGGTGCCCCTGGATTACCGGCAATGGGTGCGGGACATCTCAGTGAAGTGCTGGCAGATCGGGTCGGGTCAATTGAATATGGTCTTCAAGTTAATTCAATAAATGGACTCTCACTATCAACTAATAAAGGGAGCATTAGCGCGCGAGCAATCATAATCGCCACAGATCAGACGACAGCTGCGCAGATACTAGAGATCGACGAAGTTGGAGAGAGCGCATCTTGCACTACGTGGTATCACTCGGTGAATTCCAGATCCAAAGATGAAGCGATGCTGCGCGTCGATGGCTTAAATCGTGGCCCGGTAGTTAATTCGATTGCGATCTCACAATTGATTCCATCATGTGCTCCCGAGGGGTTTACTCTCTTTTCTTCAACCACTTTGGCAAGTGCCTCAGAGTCTGAAGTGCGTAGACATCTTGCAATTATCTGGGGGAGAGACACAGCAGCTTGGGAGCTGGTTGCAAAGTACGAAATAAAGAATGCGTTGCCCCTGACTGCACCCGGCAGAACGACTACGCATTCACTTCGCGTTGCATCAGGAGTTTGGCGAGCAGGGGATTATTTGAGCGCACCTTCACAAAATGGCGCCATGGCATCAGGTCGCCTAGCGGCTCTGGACTTGATTAATTCTCTATAAGTGCAACGAGCGCGGATGTCACGTGCGGGTAATCCCACGTAAACCCTTCATCGATTAACTTTTGTGGGATAACTTTCTTGGATCCCAAAACTTCTGATGAAAATCCGCCCAGCGCTATTTTGAGTGCAATTGCAGGAGCTGGAAATACTGCAGGGCGATGCATTGCCCGGGCAAGTGCTGAGGTAAATTCTTGATTTGTTACGGGGTTCGGTGCAACAACATTAACTGGACCAGTGATTGGCTTTTCAAGGGCGAAGGTAATTACACGAATCACATCGTGAAGTGTGATCCAAGACCACCACTGTTTTCCAGATCCAAGCTTTCCACCTAAACCAAACCTAAAGAGAGGGAGCATTTTTCCAAGCGCGCCACCAGTTGGATCCAATACGAGTCCTGTGCGCAGCTTTACAGTGCGCACGCCAACAGCAAGATCGGCTGCGCCTTCCCATTCTCTACATACGGCAGCAAGAAAATCATCTCCAGCGCGATCAACTTCTGTAACGCCGCGATTTCCGGATTCCCCATACCAACCGATCGCACTGGCTGAGATAAATACTTGAGGTTGCACTTCAGCGACTGCCTTTGCAATTGCCTCGGTACCAAGCAGCCGTGAATTCAAAATTTCAGCCTTATATTTTTTATTCCAACGCTTATCACCAACGCCAACACCAGCTAAATGAATCACAGCATCTACACCGGCAAGCGCATCGGTATCGACATATCCGGTCGATGGATCCCACTGAATTTCATCGGGGGATACGGGCAAACGTCGTACCAAGCGTTGGACTGTGTGTCCCTCGCTTTTGAGGTGCCCAACAAGGGCGCTACCGATTAAACCGGATGCACCAGTGACAGCAATACGTTGAGGTAAAACTGACATTAGAGACCTAGATCAGATTCGAAAGCGCCACCTTCGAGTCGTTCTTTTAGGGTAACTAGGAAGCGTGCAGCATCTGCACCATCTACAACTCGGTGATCATATGAAAGTCCGAGGTAGACCATCGAGCGAATAGCAATTGTCTCTCCGCCATCTTCACCGCGTACAACCATTGGTCGCTTCACAACTGCGCCGAGTCCGAGAATCGCAACCTGTGGCTGGTTAATGATTGGTGTATCAAAGAGGGCCCCGCGAGAACCGGTGTTGGTGAGAGTAAATGTTCCACCACTGAGTTCATCAGGATTTACCTTGTTATCGCGAGTACGTGCTGCGAGATCTGCAATCTTGCGCGCTACGCCACCCATGTTGAGGTCACCAGCATTTTGGATAACAGGGACAAGCAGACCGCGTTCAGTATCTACGGCAACGCCAAGATGCTCGGCGCCATGATAAATAATTTGATCACCTTCAACTGATGAGTTGAGAACTGGGTGCTGCTTAAGTGCCTCACAAACTGCGACGGCAAAGAATGGAAGGAAGGAAAGCTTGACGCCTTCACGAGCTTCGAATGGACCTTTAGCACGATCGCGCAGTCGAGCAATCTTTGTAACATCTACTTCAATTACTGTCGTTAACTGGGCAGAAACCGCAAGTGATTCGAGCATTCGTGCAGCGATTACTTTACGAAGTCGAGACATTGTCACTGTGGTACCACGCAACGGTGATGCACTCATGACTGGACTTGTACGTACAGGGCTAGACGCTTGAGTAGATGCTGCGATTACTGGTGCAGCAACTTGTGCAGGCTTTGCTGCAGCCTCGACATCTTCGCGGCGAACTCGTCCACCGATTCCGGATCCTTTAACTGAAGCAAGATTGACGCCTAGTTCGGAGGCAAGCTTTCGCACGATCGGAGTCACATATGAATCTGTAGGTTGCGAGATTGGAGCAGCAACGGGAGCTGCAGGTGCTGCAACTACAGGAGCAACAGGTGCGGCAGCAACAACAGGTGCGGCAGCAACTACAGGTGCTACAGGGGCTGCAACAACGGGAGCTGCACTTTGTCCTGCACCGCCGATGACAGCAAGGCGCGCACCGACTGGAACTGTGGCATCGACTGCAACATCTATTGAGATTAACGTCCCAGCAACTGGTGAAGGAATCTCCGTATCGACCTTGTCAGTTGATACTTCAAGAAGTGCTTCATCAATTGCAACGCTATCGCCAACATTTTTTAACCAACGAGTGACAGTTCCTTCGGTAACGCTTTCACCAAGGGCTGGCATCGAAATAATGGTTCCGCTAGCAGGGGCTGCAGCTGCAGCAGGAGCTGGAGCAGCAACAGGGGCAGCAGCAGGAGTGGCAACAGGAGCCGCAGCAGGAGTGGCAACAGGAGCCGCAGGTGCAACGGGTGTAGCGGCACCATCTTCGATAAGAGCTAGATCCGCACCGACAGCAACAGTTGAATCGATTGGAACAAGAATCTTCGAGAGAGTTCCTGCAACAGGAGAAGGAATTTCCGTATCAACCTTGTCAGTTGAGACTTCAAGAAGCGGTTCGTCAACGTTGATGTGATCGCCTTCGTTCTTAAGCCAACGAGTAACAGTACCTTCAGTGACGCTTTCACCAAGTGCTGGCATCTTTACTGAGAATGTCATTTTTATTTTCCCCTTACCCGTGTGCGTGAAGCGGCTTGCCGGCTAGTGCCATGTGCGCTTCTCCCATAGCTTCAGACATTGTTGGATGTGCATGAAGTAACGGCGCAACATCATCTGCCGTCGCTTCCCAGTTGAAAATTAGCTGCGCTTCAGCGAGAAGTTCACCAACGCGCGAACCAACCATATGTATTCCAAGAACTGGCCCATTCTTCTGGCCCACAAGTTTGATTGATCCTGAAGTACCAAGAATCTGTGCCTTACCGTTACCAGCGAGGTCATAGTTAAGTTCAACGACATCATGTCCGCGCTCTTTAGCTTGAGCTGTAGTCAGACCAACGGATGCAACTTCAGGCTCTGAATATGTCACGCGAGGAACTCCGTCATAGTTGATCGGACGAGGATTTAATCCCGCAATCTCTTCTGCAACAAGAATTCCTTCTTGGAATCCAACGTGTGCAAGTTGCAGAGTAGGGATGAGGTCACCCACCGCCCAGATACCGGGCACATTTGTACGACACTTATTGTCCACAATCACATATCCGCGATCCATTGTGATGCCCTGTTCTTCATATCCAAGATTGGCAGAGACTGGGCCTCGTCCAACTGAAACTAAGAGCAGTTCAGCGCTAAATGTTCGCCCATCTTCAAGTTCTACCGTTACGCCATCTGCCGTGACGGTGTGAGATTTGAAACGAGTTCCAAGTTCAAAATTGATTCCACGCTTGCGATAGGCCCGCTCAAGAAGTTTTGACGATGATTCATCTTCAAGAGCGATCAGGTGTGGCAAGCCTTCAATGATTGTTACCTCAGAGCCAAAAGATTTCCATACTGAGGCAAATTCACAGCCAATGACTCCACCGCCGAGAACGATCACACTCTTTGGAATGTAATCAAGCTTCGTTCCATGGTCTGATGTGATGACACGCTTTCCATCAATGTCTAAACCGGGCAGAGTCCTTGCGTATGAGCCGGTAGCTAAAATTACGTTCTTTCCGGTGTATCGCGTTCCATTTACTTCGACGGTGTTCTTGGATACGAGCTTGCCATGACCTTCGACATATGTGATTCCGCGGGATTTGACTAGCCCTTGCAAGCCTTTGTGGAGCTTTGCAATGACGCCGTCTTTGTAAGAATTGACACCGCTCATCTCGATTGAGTTCAAAGTGGTGTTGATTCCAAAAGCGGACGATTCGCGAGCAGTATCTGCGACTTCGCCGGCATGTAGCAGGGCTTTAGTTGGGATACATCCGCGATGAAGACATGTGCCACCGAGTTTATCTGCCTCGATCAGCACAACAGAGAGACCGAGCTGGGCACTTCTTAGGGCAGCTGCGTAGCCACCACTTCCACCGCCGAGAATTACTAGATCGACATCAGACACAGAAGTTGCGCTCCTTTTCTCACCAGACCAGAAGGCCTACACCCTTATCTTGCCAGCCTCGACCCTCAATGACTAACTGGGTCGCGGGTGTTATCTCAAAATGCGAGCGAGATAACACTCTGGATCGCAAGATCCCGCTTAACCCTAGATTTGAGCTTTGGCAGCGGCAACCAACGATCGAACTCCTACACCGGTGCCGCCGACAGGGGTGTAGCCGTGGGGGTGGCGATCGTTGTACGCAGGTCCTGCAATATCTAGATGGAGCCATGGCAGTTCATCGGAAACAAATTCTTTGAGGAAGATACCGGCGACAAGCATTCCACCCATGCGATCACCGATGTTAGCAAGATCTGCGACTGGTGAATCAAGAGATGCGCGAAGTTCTCCAGGTAATGGCATCGGCCAAAACAATTCGCCAGTTTTCTCTGCAACAGATAAGAATGCGTCTGAAAGAGATTGGTTATTTGTCATCACAGCACTGGTACGAGTTCCGAGTGCAACAACCTGCGCACCTGTAAGGGTTGCAATATCGAATATGGCATCAAGCTTTTTCTCTTCTTGTGCGCGCTGCAGAGCATCAGCTAATACCAATCGACCTTCAGCATCAGGATTGAGCACTTCAACAGTCTTGCCTCCGTAAATCGTGATGATGTCACTTGGCCGCGTTGCGTTATCACTGACCATATTCTCTGCAAGGGGAGCCCACACATCGATTGCAATCGGTAACTTGAGAGTTGCAATAGCAAGAACTGCTCCGCAAACTGCAGCAGCACCGCTCATATCTGATTTCATCGCCTCCATACCAAGTGCTGGTTTAAGGGCAAGACCGCCACTATCAAAGGTGATCCCTTTCCCAACGAAGGCATACTTCTTCGCCGCTTCAACTTTGCCTGTAGGTGTGTAAGAAATTCTTACTAAACGTGGAGGATTAGCTGAACCTTGACCTACCGCTGTAATTCCACCGTAGCCCTTACTTTTTAGAGCAGATTCAGTCATGACCGTGATGGAAAGTCCGGCACGCGCACCGCCGGCTGCCTTGACCTCATTCACCATACGAGATGCAAATGTGGATGGGTTGAGGTGACTTGGTGGAGTGTTAATTAAGTTACGAGCAAGGTGGGTGTACTGAGCTATAACCGATGCTTCTTCAGCCACCGCTTTATATTCAGCTTTTGCGGCATGAGGAGTATAAATTTTTGCCGCAGAGAGTGGTGATGTACTTGTCACTGACTCATCGCTGCGAAATTCGTTGAATAGATATGCGCCAAGACCCGCACCTTGGGCTACTGCGGCGACATCGTCAATTCCACGAACGGGTAGTGCAAATGTCGCAGATTTTTGATTGGTAAGGACTCTCGCTGCAGCGCCGGCGGCGCGTCTTAAAGTTTCGTGACCATAATCTTTCGATGCAGCACCGAGACCGGTAAATACCAATAGTCGTACGGTGTTACCTGGGATCTTGATGACTTCGTCAGCTTTTCCGGTCGCGCCTAGATCTGCCAAAATTTCTTCAAGGCTCTTTGTATCTAACGCTAGCTCTCCAGGTTCAATCACCAGTGATGCCTTCGCTCCCTTGCGTGCAGGAATTCCTTGAGCCAGGCCGACAACAAGAATGTCATCCTTGTGCGCGGATGTGAGCGAGAGTGCAGTCATAGTCGAAGTCACAGATGCCTTTCGAAGTGAGGGAGTTTTCAGAGGTGGAATCCAAGAGTCATAAGTGTAGGTTGATGGGATGAAAAATTCACCTTTGCATAGTCGCCACCTTGAACTCAAGGCGAAGATGGCTGATTTTGGTGGCTGGCTGATGCCAATTGAGTACCCAGCCTCGGGCGTTCTTGCTGAGCATGCGGCTGTGCGTGAACGTGTTGGACTCTTTGACGTTTCACACCTTGGGAAAGCTAGCGTCAAGGGCGTTGGCGCACTCGACTTCCTGAACAGCATGTTCACTAATGACCTCAATCGAATTTCTGATGGACAGGCGCAGTACACCCTTCTGTGTAGAGCTGATGGGGGAGTCATCGATGATTTGATTGTCTACCGAAAGAGCGAAACTGATTTTTTCTTAATTCCGAATGCATCAAATACTGGTGATGTTGTTAAGGATCTGCAATTAAAAGCGCCAGATAATCTGACTATTGAAAATCTTCATGAGAACCATGGAGTGATTGCACTTCAGGGCCCACTTTCAGCATCTGTCTTAAAGTCCTTGGGTGTTGCATACGACTTGGATTACATGGCTTTTTCAGAAATCACAATCGGTAAATCACCTGTGATTCTCTGTCGTACTGGGTATACCGGTGAATATGGATTTGAAATTATTCCGCTACGCGCCGACGTTAAAACGGTCTGGGATTTACTTGCCGAACGCGTTCTCGCAGTTGAAGGTGCAATCTGTGGCCTTGGAGCACGGGATACGTTAAGAACAGAGATGGGCTATCCATTGCACGGTCATGAACTTTCACTTTCAATCTCCCCAGTAAAGGCAAGTGCGACGTGGGCCGTCGGGTGGAAAAAAGGTGCCTTCCAGGGAAGTGATGTATTAACGCAAGAGAAAAGCGTTGGTCCGGCGCGACGTTTACGTGGTTTGCGATCGAATGATCGGGGAATTCCACGAGCGGAGATGATCGTGACAGATGCAGCGGGTTCGGCCATTGGCCTTGTTACCAGCGGCACATTCTCTCCAACCTTGCGCGCAGGGATAGCCCTTGCGCTAGTTGACTCCGCTTACTCAATCGGCGATGAGGTTTCTATCGATATCCGAGGACGAGTGAGTACTGCAACCATTGTTGACTTGCCATTTGTGCCATCGCGGGTGCGAGGAACTCAACCTTAAATTCTCGCCCCCGATTTAAATTCAATCGGAGAAACAAAGGCCGCTTTGAAATGACAGCGGCGCAGGGCGTGCAGAAATGGTGTCGCGGTCCAAGCGATTAAAATTGAGGTCAGGATCGCTCGCGGGATATCCCAGGCCATCGATGAGGCGAAGTGAAAAGTAATAAAACGCGAAATATTTTCACTCATCAGACCACCTGGAATGTAAGACAATTCGGTGCTTCTACCAAGCACCCATGGCCAAAACTGTAAATCCATAAGGAGCCCAAATACGAATGAGGCAAATATTCCCATTGCAATGAGCATTACTTTTTCAGAAAGTCCACGAATTTCTCGACGACCAATTTTCTGTGGAAGCAAACCAGCGAGAAGCCCAATCCAACCCGCCGCAAAGATTTGGTAAGGCAACCAAGGTCCAACTCCACCCGTGATCAGCGCTGATGAAGTCATCGAGGTGACACCCAGCAAGAATCCCCACGAGCCACCAAAAACACGTGCAGCAATAATGAGTGCAAACCAAATGGGTTCAAGTCCTGCAGCACCGGCACCCAAGGGTCGTAACAGCGTGATGAAGGCGCTCATGACACCAAGTATTGCGATTGACTTTGCATCAATCGAACCGATTCCGATTTCGGAAATAAGCAAGAACGCCGAAGCCGCAATAGCAACAGCGAATATCCAGTGGAGATTACCGGTATAAAAAAATGGCCAGATGAATCCGAGCAGAGCTATCGCTGATGTAATTGCTAACACAATCTTTGATTGCAAAGAGAGTCGATAGATATCTGCAGTTCTCATCATTGCTCTGAATCCTCACCGGTTACTGCTGAAATACCTTTCAAAGCCTGCTTTACTGTAAGCCAAGGAGCAGGAGACATCACCTTGGCAACTTGTGGCGCAAAGGCAGGCGATGAGAGAAGAACATCAATTGTGTTGCCATCAGCTACTAGGTCACCATCTGCGATAAAGACAACTCGATCCGCAACTTCTGCCACCAACTCAACATCGTGAGTAGCGATCAGTACGCACTTACCCAGGTTTCTTGCATACGAGATAAGTGTGTCGACAAGAATTGATTTCGCCTGGTAATCAAGGCCCCTAGTTGGCTCGTCCATGATCAAAACATCCGGTGCGCTGCAGAGAATAATTGCTAAAACTAATGAGAGACGCTGACCTTCAGATAAATCCCGGGGGTGCGAATCGGGGTTTACCGTTGGAGTTAACCGTGATAGAAATTCAATAGTGGAACCCTGTGGAATTCCGTTATCTCGATCACTGGCGCTACATTCTTTAGCCACGCTCGTATGAATAAGTAGATCGCTCGGCTCTTGAGGAATGTATCCAATTCGAGATAGGCGGGCACGACCTTGCAGTTTGACCGGATCTTCGCCCAACACTCGGACGCTTCCGGTACTAGGAGAGTGGTAACCGACGATAGATTTAAAGAGCGTGCTTTTTCCTGCTCCATTTCTACCCATCACTGCGGTAATTTCACCCGCTTGAAAGTCGATAGAGATGTTTCGGAGTGCAATCTTGTCTCCGTAGGAATGTGAGATCTTCTGCACCTCTACAACAACCTCTTCGTTGACTTCGCGATCAATATTTTCCAACGGCGTGAAATCACGTAAATGAGTAGTCATTCGACGAACTTCTCGAACGCTCGTACCGACAGAATCCAGGTTGAGCGCACGGGCTAAATGCACAATCGGTGGAGCAATGGGTGAATCCTTGAGAATTTGTTCGGGCAGATCGATCACAGCACTTCCGTCGGTCGAGATTGCAATTATTCGATCTGCAAATCCAATGACTCTCTCAAGCTTATGCTCTGAGATAACAACTGTAAGACCGAGATCGTGAACGAGACGATGCAGAATTGAAAGAACTTCTTCCGCAGCTATTGGATCGAGGGCTGATGTCGGTTCATCAAGAACCAAAACTTTAGGGTGCATGACTAAAGCACTACCGATGGCCACTCTTTGTTGTTCGCCACCGCTGAGTGTTGAAATCGAACGATTACGCAGATGTGTGAGCGAGAGTAGATCAAGAATCTCTTCTACCCTTTTGCGCATGACTTCAGGTGCGAAATTCAGCGCTTCCATTCCAAAAACGAGTTCGTCTTCTACTGTATCTGTGACAAATCCATGTGCTGGGTTCTGACCTACGATTCCGATGAGGTGGGCCAGCCCACCCGGCTTTGTCGTGGTGGTAGATAAACCGTTGACCGTGATGTCTCCGGCCAAAATTCCCCCAGTATGGTGAGGAACTAGACCGTTGATAAGACGCAGCAGTGAGGATTTTCCAGAACCTGTTGCACCGATTACTAGAACCATCTCTCCTTCCTCGATGGTGAAGGAGAGATCTTCAAAGATAGTTTTTAGTGAGTGCGGATAAATGAGAGAGACGTTGTTAAAAGAAATCATGTGAAGACCGCCAGCGATGCAGGAATCAGCACAAGGGCAGACCCGATCAAAGTAAAGTCACGAGGAGCCAAAGACTCACTTCTATAGCGTGATCGCTTCCGCGAGAATCCATAGCCTCTGGAATCCATAGCCGCAGCCAGATCTAGCGAGCGAGAAAGGGATTCCTCTAATAAAGCAAGGGCAATTCCGGACCAACCGCTGCGCGTGATTCCACGCATTCGCTGCGCAGTTTTAATTCTGGTTGCACTTGCAATCAGCTGGGGTAACACGGAAGTAGTGATCACAAGCGCTACGCCGAACTCATAGATAAATATAGGCATCGTTCGTAAAAGTTTATGTGGTGAAGTCAGGGAAGTTGCTGCGGCAAATATACAGATGAGTGTTGCAATCTGGATACCTTCAGATGCTGCGAAAAATAGACGCTCCTGAGTGATTGCTCCACCGACTCTAATTCCTGCCATCCAATCTGGAAGGTAGAGAATGGGAAGCTCAAAAAGGGTTGTTCCGGGCACTGGAACGCCAATTGCAATACCAATGAAAGTTCTAATGGCAACGATCACTACCGCAATTTTGATAGCAAACCAGAGGCCTCCCGACCAGGGGGTGCGTTCTGCGGATTTTTTGTTTACGAAATAAACAAGACAAGACACTCCACCCACAACCAAAAGATTAAAGATTGTGTTTTTGGTGAGCACAACTGCTATAGCTACAGCCACCGCACCGATCCACCAGGTCAGAGGGTGGAATGTCTTTGTCATTTGCCGGTAACTACTATTTCGTGAGCTCAACTGGCGTTGGAATTTCAACACCACACTCTTTGCGAGGATAGCCAGCCAGGCCACAAATCAGTCCGGACTTGTCAGCACGAACTCTGACGACCCTGCCCAGTACATCAATACCCTGTGCCTTCTTATCAATGACAATACAACGCTTGACTGTCTTCAGAGTTTTCTCACCGGTTGGCGCTAGATAACTTGGACCAAAATCAATCACAATTCCGATTCGCTTCTTTCCAGAAACTGCGCGAGTTTTCCCGCAGAGAGTTTGAAAATCTGGCAGAACCGCAGGAGCGGAAGCATCTGGAACTGCACCGCTGGAGAAGGTAAATGCCCAACCTTCTACTGCGCCGTCTGCGACGTTAACGGTTGGGCCTGTCATTGCAGATGTCCACACAGTCGCCTTAGGTGCTGCTTGGAAGTAGCCCCAATATCGATAGCCTGTTTCGACTGCATGAGCCTGGGGTGTGAGAGAAAAAAGTAAAGCAAGGATTGTTATGTATGGGATGTATTTCTTATTCAATCTGGAGCTCCTCATTAAGTGAGAGTCTCACAGGGGTAGCTCAAAGAAATGCGTAGGAACGCCTAACTCAAGGACTACGCCCCGCAAACCTCGGCGGGTGTTGGTCTTAAATTCTTAGGTAGGTAATCCGACTTCGAGCACGAGCTCTTACGGTTGCGGGTCAGCGTCGGATTTGCACCGAACTTCCCCTACAAAAGAACTTTTATTAAGTTGTTTGGCACACCCTAATGGGTGGTTAGATCTTTGTACCCGCCGCCACGCCAGGTTTAGGAGCACGCATGCGCCGCATCTGCGTGGAGCGAAGCCAGCCATACATTCCTAGACCCTTGAAAGATTCTGAAGGAAAGCGAGAAATGACTTCGCGTTTGATTTTTCGGCTTAGGAGAACTCCATCAATTATCGAAGCGAAGAGAACTGTGTACATCAACACGACACCGACTATCGCCGCAGCTGGATGGGGAACTAGTGCCACGATGAGAACGATGCCGATTATCGGCAAGAAATATTCACCAATAGATCGTCGCGAGTCCACGTAATTTCGTACAAACCTACGTACCGGTCCACGGTCGCGAAGTGGAAGAGCGTTTTCATCACCGCGTAGATATGCCGCACGCTGTGCAATGCGCGCTGCGCGAGTTGCTGCCTTCTGACGCGCCTTCTCTTCCTTTGAATGTGCTGGAGCAAGGGAAGAAACCTTACGAGCAGATTCGGCATCCTTGCGCTTTGGGGTAGGCCTGCCTTTTTTCTGTGGCTCTGAATCCTTAGTCATGAGCGGACTATAGAGCCAGCATTCGTTCAAGTGCTAGTTGAGAGAATTCTTTGACTCGAGGATCGACCTTGATCTGATTGACCACGTGACCGGCCACTAAGGATTCCATCACCCATACCAGGTGAGGTAGGTCAATGCGATTCATGGTCGAGCAGTAGCATAAAGTTTTATCTAAGTAGACGATGTTTTTGTCAGGGTGGGCCTTGGCCAATCGGGATACAAGATTGAATTCAGTTCCGATCGCCCAGGCACTTCCACTTGGTGCGCCTTCAATTGTCCGAATTATAAATTCTGTACTGCCTACGACATCTGCGTTGGTTACTACCTCATGAGTACATTCAGGATGGACCAATATTTTCACACCAGGAATTCTTGATCTCACATCATCAATTGAATCCTTAGAAAAACGTCCGTGCACCGAGCAATGCCCCCGCCACAGGATTACCTTGGCATTATTTAGCTCCTCGGGGGTCAAGCCCCCCATCGGTTTCCAGGGATTCCAGAGAACACAATCCTCGAGCGAGAGGCCAAGACTTTGAACTGCGGTATTTCTGCCCAAGTGCTGATCAGGTAAGAAAAGAATTTTGGAACCCTGGGTAAAGGCCCATTCCATCGCTGCCTTCGCATTAGATGAAGTACAGATGGTTCCGCCATTTTCCCCAGTAAAGGATTTTATTGCAGCGGATGAGTTCATGTACGTCACTGGAATCGTTTGTGATGCGATACCAAGATCAGTGAGTGCGCTCCAGCATGCATTCACTTGCGATGCTGTAGCCATATCTGCCATAGAGCAGCCAGCTGCTAGATCGGGCAGAATCACTTGTTGCTTATCACTAGTAAGGATGTCCGCACTTTCTGCCATGAAGTGCACTCCGCAAAAAATTACAAACTCTGCTTTCTCTTGCAGTTGAGCAGCTTGAGCTAACTTGAAGGAATCACCAGTGATGTCTGCGAAGTCGATTACCTCATCACGTTGATAGTGATGGCCAAGAATTATTGCTCGATCACCGAGGGCCGCCCTGGCTACTCGAGCGCGCGCTACAAGTTCAGGATCGCTGGCATCTGGTATTTCGCCAGCACACGTAACCCCTCGCTCGGAGAGCGGGTCTGATTGAGATCCCAGTAGGAGGAGGTTGGTCACGTTATTCGTTGACATCTGCCTATTCTCGCCTATAAAAGTCGCAAATGTGAAGTGACGCTAGTAGGCTAGAGCCATGACAACTCAAGACACATCAGTATCAACATCAACCAGCATCGCACTTACCGATGGGGCAGCAGCCAAGGTTGCAGCTCTCTTGGCTCAAGAAGGTGCAGATGATCTCTACCTACGCGTTGAGGTCCAACCTGGTGGTTGCTCTGGATTGAAATATCAACTCTTCTTCGATAATCGCGAATTAGAGGGTGACGTTGTCCGTATGTTCGGTGATGTGAAAGTTATTACTGGAAAGTTAAGCGATCCTTACCTCATGGGCGCAACAATCGATTTTGTAGATACGATCGAAAAGCAGGGCTTCACGATCGATAATCCAAATGCGCAAGGCTCATGTGCTTGCGGTGATTCCTTCAACTAAAGTCGGGTTTTGCTTGTAGATTCTCGCCCTATGAAGATAGGCGTTGCAGGGTCAGTTGGTCGTGATCACATCATGACTTTTCCAGGGAAATTTTCTGACTCAGTAGTTGTGGGTTCGCTTGAAAAAATCTCACTCTCTTTTCTTGTAGATGGACTTGAGGTCCGACGAGGTGGATGTGCGGCGAATATTTGTTTTGGCCTTGGAGTTCTCGGACATAAACCAGTCCTGATCGCAGCTGTTGGCAAAGATTGGCCAGATTACAACGCGTGGTTAACTCGGCACGGCGTTGATACCTCACACGCTCGCGTATCGACCACTCAGTTCACAGCCCTTTTTACTGTCACAACAGATTCAGAACATAATCAATTTGCCTCATTTTTCCCAGGTGCTATGTCTGAAGCTCGCGATATCGAACTCCAACCCATCATTGATAAAGAAGGAACTTTGGATCTTCTCGTGATCTCACCGGATGATCCATCGGCGATGCTTCGACATACCGAAGTAGCTCGCTCGAAGGGAATACCAATCCTGGCAGATCCCTCTCAGCAAATGGCGCGTCTTTCGGGGGAGGAGATCAGAGCTCTGATTGATGGAGCAACGTATCTCTTCTTGAACGAATATGAGTTAGCGCTAGCAATTCAGAAAACCGGCTGGAGTGATGACGAGATACTCGATCGTGTGAAGTATCGAGTTGTGACATTGGGTGCTGAGGGTTCACGAGTTGAAAGTCGCACAAGTCCCACAGTTACCGTCACGTGTCCGCAAGAGCGCGCAAAGATTGATCCCACCGGTGTTGGAGATTCCTTCCGTAGCGGCTTTGTCGCCGGGCTTGCCTGGGGACTTTCACATGAACGGTGCGCACAGGTAGGTTCAATGCTTGCAACCTATGTAATTGAAACGATGGGAACTCAGGAGTACACCTTTACTTCAACAGAATTCCTAGATCGTTTTGAGGGAGCCTACGGAGCAGATGCGCGACTAGAGATCGCTGCACACCTTCACTAAAGATTTAACCAGCCCGTCAATGTCTTCGTGAGTATGGCTATCGCGAAATCTGATTCGAATCGCACCTTCTGTTGGTAGACCCATGGCCGCAAGTACGTGGCTAGGCGCTAAATCGATGGGGGAGCAGGCAGAGCCAGCTTCAACGGTAAGACCCATTGCATCTAGATCGCGTACGACCATTTCACTTATCGTATCTGGCAAGATCACCGTTAAAAGATGCGGCAGGCAATCATCTAATTCGCCTACACAGATTGTTCCAGGTATTGCTTGAACAATCATCTGACGAAACTTTTTATTGAGATCGCGCAGATGTGTAATGTCCTCTGAGAAATTTTCCAGTGCAACAGATGCGGCCAGAAGTAAAGGAAGTGAATAACCACCAGGAGTTCTTATGGGTGCGATGTGAGGCAGTGGATATTGCCATTTTTGGGAGTTGCGAATTGCCATGACCGCGATTCCTGCAGGGCCACCCCAGGATGTAGCTGAGAAGATGGCGGCATCCCAACGTTGTCCTAGTGAAACTCTTGGCCCAGACGTGGTTGCATCCATAACAACTATTTCTGCGCCCTCGGAAATTTCTTTCAGACTCTGACAAACGCCTGTTTCACCGTTTGCAACTTGAAGCGATAGAACGCTTCCTCTCGAAATACTCGCAGGGATCAATCTTCCTTGTTGATCAACTGGAATGATCTGGTGTTTGTCATGACTTCGCGTCAGTGCGCGGATCTTTCCGCGGTCAATAGATCCGACTGCGAGCTCTCGATCAGGATTCAGAAAGCCCGAGAGTGCCAGAAATGTTGCTAACTCCTCTTCACCGACAATTTCAATCTCATCTACTGCCAGATTAAGGGCTGAAGCTAGGGATTCAAGGGCGTGAGATTCCAAGATGCGGGATCGCGCCGAGGCTTGAGATAACTTCTTGGGATCGGCCCAGCCAGCATCAAATGCTGCAGAGAGGGCAGAGCGAACGACCTCGGATAAGGGCGCTTGGCCTCCAAAATTTCCTGTGACACGAACCACCCGGTGAAGGCTACTCCCACCCGCGCAGAACTTCTCGCCTGCCCACTATCCTTGTCCCATGTCGCCGCACATGAAAAAATCGCGCACAGTACGCCTGGGACTCGTCATGGTTCCGCTTCTACTCACTCTGACTGGTTGCTCACAAGTGTCAGGGCTTGGTTTCCCAGAGGGCGTTTCTAGCGTTAATGATATTTCGCTCTCACTCTGGCAGGGAGCATGGATTGCAGGCGGTGTCGTAGGAGTCATCACACTTGTTCTAATTTTGTGGCCGGCAATATTCCATCGTGCTCATGCATCAAAGGGTGAATTCCCAAAACAGACTCAGTACAACATTCCAGTTGAAGTTGTTTACACAGTCATCCCATTTATCATCATTGCAGTTCTCTTCTACTTCACCGCAGTTAAGCAAGAAGAAATTATTGAAAAATCACCTGCAGTGGCACATGACATTACAGTCAACGCCTTCCAATGGTCATGGCAGTTCACCTACCCTGAAGCTGGTGAAAAAGCGACTGTCACCGGCACCCCGGATAAACCACCGACGCTAGTGGTTCCAGTTGGAGAACGCGTTCGCTACACAATTACGTCAACAGATGTAGTACACGGGTTTTGGATCCCTGCTTTCATGATTCAGATACAGAATTTACCGGGCGTGACAAATAGCATTGAGTTCACGGCAAATAAAATTGGTGAGTTTCCGGGCCGTTGCAACATTTTGTGCGGCCGAAATCATTCACAAATGCTCTTTACAGTAAAAGTGGTCTCAAAGGCTGAATACCAGCAATATGTCGAAACCTTGAAGGCGAGCGTGGCATGACAACATATGCAGAGCGTCCAACCATTGCGCCAACTCCCGGAGTCGCTCCTGTCTCTAAAGGCAGGCTATTTGTTAAGTGGATTACCTCGACTGACCACAAGACAATCGGCTACCTCTACCTCATTACATCTTTCGCTTGGTTTTTGATCGCGGGGCTTTTAGCTCTTATTCTGCGCCTGGAACTCACTCGCCCAGGAATGCAGTTCATTTCAAACGAGCAGTACAACCAAGTCTTTACTATGCACGGAACGTTAATGCTCTTGATGTTTGCAACGCCACTGTTTGTTGGTTTCGCTAACGTCATCATGCCGCTTCAGATTGGTGCAGCAGACGTTGCCTTCCCACGTTTAAATATGTTCTCGTATTGGCTCTACCTATTCGGTGGCCTAATGACCTTCTCTGGATTCTTGGCTCCAGGCGGTGCAGCGTCATTTGGATGGACTGCCTACGCTCCTCTTGCAAATTCAACTTACTCGCCCGGTATCGGCGGAGATTTGTGGGTGGTTGGTCTTGCAATCGGTGGCCTTGGAACAATTCTTGGCGCGGTCAATTTCATAACAACGATCTTCACTATGCGCGCACCCGGTATGACGATGTTTCGTATGTCGATTTTTTCATGGAACGTACTACTTACTTCAATTCTCGTCCTACTTGCGTTCCCACCACTTGCGGCAGCGCTCTTAGCGCTGGAATCTGATCGCTTGTATGGTTCGCACATTTTTGATCCTGCCAACGGCGGCGCGATGCTCTGGCAGCATCTCTTCTGGTTCTTTGGCCATCCAGAGGTTTATATCTTGGCACTACCATTCTTTGGAATCGCAACAGAGATTCTTCCCGTATTTAGTCGTAAGCCAATCTTCGGTTATAAAGGTTTGATTGCAGCAACTATCGCAATCTCTGCTCTCTCTGTTGCAGTGTGGGCCCACCACATGTTTGCAAGTGGTCAGGTGCTCCTACCCTTCTTCTCGTTTATGACCTTCTTAATTGGCGTACCGACCGGTGTGAAGTTCTTTAACTGGATTGGAACAATGTGGCGAGGCCACGTCACTTTTGAAACGCCAATGCTCTGGGTCATGGGATTCCTAGTCACATTCCTCTTTGGCGGAATTACTGGAATTATTCTTGCTTCTCCTCCACTTGATTTTGCAGTATCTGCTTCATACTTCGTAGTTGCGCACTTCCACTATGTACTCTTTGGAACTGTGGTCTTTGCAATGTTTGGAGGCTTCTACTTCTGGTGGCCCAAGATGACTGGCAAGATGCTCAATGAGCGCCTGGGAAAGATTCACTTCTGGACACTCTTCTTCGGCTTCCACATCACCTTCTTGATCCAGCATTGGCTTGGAATCAAGGGTTTCCCGCGTCGTTATGCCGACTACTTAGCAACAGACGGTTTCACCGGCATGAATATGATTTCAACAATTGGCGCATTCTTATTGGCACTTTCAATGATCCCATTCGCAGTTAACGTTTGGATCACTCGCAAAAGCCCAATGGTTGGAGTGGATGATCCTTGGGGTTATGGCTCTTCCCTTGAGTGGGCGACCTCATGTCCGCCACCACGACATAACTTCTTATCGATGCCACGAATTCGCTCAGAGCGACCAGCATTCGATCTGCACCATCCACACATTAAGACAGAAGGTCACTAACAGTGAAGGCTAACTGGCAACTCTTTACAGGGCTCAGCGTCTTTTACGTTTTGATGACAGTGGTCTATTGGTATGTAGGTGGCGAAGCGGTCGGCATTACAGGAATGCTTCTCGCCGCATGCCTTGCTGGCATGGTTGGCTTCTACGTATGGTTTACACAAAAGCGCATCGGGAAATTGATGCCGTCAGATAACCTCACTGCGGAAATTGCTGATGGAGCCGGTGAACTTGGCTTTTATAGTCCTCACTCATGGTGGCCGTTACCGGTAGCTCTAGCCGCAGTAGCTATGGGAATGGGTTTAATCATCGGTTGGTGGCTCACGGTTATTGCGGTTACTGCACTCTTCTTTGGAATCATCGGTTGGGTTACTGAGTATGAGAAACCTCTTGATGATCCAGCAATGAACGCATCGCATTAAAGCGACCAGTTAATGCGCGCTGAAATTCTTTCGCTGGGATCACCGCTTAAAGTCGGGGCTCGAATAGTTATTGATGCACCGGCTGAGAAGATATTCTCGTTCCTTGTCAGCCCACAATCTCACAGTCTCTTCGACGGATCTGCGACGATTAAGTCAGTTTCTTCTGGGCCGGATCGCTTATTTTTAGGTGCTCGATTTAGCATGAAAATGCGAATAAAGATTGGGTACCGCATCACCAATGAAGTGGTGGAGTTCGAAGAGTCGAAGTTAATTGCGTGGCGTCACCTCATGAAATGGGTGTGGAGATACGAGCTAGAGGATTTGGGCGGAGGCAGAACTCAGGTATCTGAGTATTTTGATGCCACGCCATGCAACAAGCTGCAACGGTGGTGGCTGAGAAAAACTCAATCCTTAGCACGAAACCCTAAGTGGATGGCGAAATCTCTCGTCCAGCTTAAAGTTTTATCTGAAGGCTAATAAAGAGTAATTCCCCAGAATCGATAAAGCTAGTGACCTTCTAGTTCACGCACTTCCGTAAGTGTTGGCTTACTTACTTGTTCAGCGTGGGCAACTGCAAATCGCTTCCGAAGTTTTGATTTGAGAAGCCCAGGTCTGCGGATTCCACGTTGATCAAGATCGGCTAACTCAAGAGGAGCGTTCTGCTCATGCTGGGTGAGAAGCCAGGCCTTTTCAGGTGAGATTGGCTCATGCACTTCAACAAACTCTCCCGATTCCATCATTACAAGGCGACCGGTTTCGCGGCCATGTAGAACGAGTTCACGATCTGCACGCTGGAGCGAGAGGCAGAGACGCTTGGTGAGCACAAAAGCCAGTGGCGGTAGAACGATGATTCCGATTCTGCTAAACCACATGATCTGATTAATCGAGAGATCAAAGTGAGTAGCAATCAGATCGTTTCCTCCGTTGATTAACGCCACAAGCATAAATGTCAGTGACATAACGCCAAGAGCCGTGCGATTTGGCGCATTACGAGGACGGTCGAGAATGTGGTGCTCGCGCTTATCGCCAGTGATCCACTGTTCAATGAATGGGTAAAGCGCCATTCCGGTAAAGATAATTCCAGGCACGATCAATCCTGGAATCAGAATATTGAGAGAAAGTGTGTAACCAAAGATCACAGGTTCAAGAGGTGGCGACATACGCACTAAGCCATCGAGCCAACCCATATACCAATCGGGTTGCGATCCGGCGGAGACTTGCCCTGGTGTATAAGGACCGTAGAGCCAGATTGGGTTAATTGATGCCACAGCGCCAAGAAGCGCGGTAACACCAAAAACGATAAAGAAGAATCCTCCAGCCTTAGCCATGTAAATCGGCATCAGCGAATAACCAACAACGTTCTTTTCTGTGCGACCAGGACCTGGGTACTGAGTGTGCTTCTGGTACCAGACCAACATCAAGTGAACTGTGATCAGAGCTAAGAAGATTCCTGGCAAGAGCAGAATATGGACTGTGTAAATACGAGGGATAAATGCTATTCCAGGGAATTCGCCTCCGAATGCGAAGAAAGCGAGGAATGAACCAACAACGGGAATAGCCTGAATAATTGCATGTGCGATGCGAATACCTGTACCAGAGAGAAGATCATCTGGAAGCGAGTATCCAAGGAATCCTTCAACAATTGCTAACGTGAGGAGGCCGACTCCGATGATCCAGTTGAATTCGCGCGGTTTGCGGAAAGCTCCAGTAAAGAAAACGCGCATCAAGTGAACAACTATTGCTGCCATAAAAATAAGTGCGGCCCAGTGGTGAATTTGACGCATCAAAAGTCCGCCACGAACTTCAAATGAGATTTCGAGGGCAGAAGCATATGCAGCTGACATTTCAACGCCTTGAAGTGGAAGGTATGAACCTTCATAAACAACTTCGCGCATTGAAGCATCAAACCAAAAAGTTAAAAACGTTCCGGAGAGAAGAAGAATGATAAATGAATAAAGGGCGATCTCGCCCAGCATGAATGACCAGTGGTCGGGGAAAACTTTTTTGAGGTTCTTCTTCATCCAGGCAGCAGCGCCGGTGCGATCATCTACGTAGCTCGCTACATTTCCGGCGATTCGTTCACGTGCGCTCATGCTGATCTCTCCCAAAAGCTAGGTCCGATTGGTTGATTAAATGGTGCTTGTGCAACGAGGAAACCTTCCGCATCGACGGTGATTGCTAATTGAGGCAGCGGGCGAGCCGATGGACCAAAGATGACCTTAGCTGCGCGCGTGACATCAAAAGTTGACTGGTGGCATGGGCAGAGCAGATGTTTTGTCTGCTGTTCATAGAGCGCAACGGCGCAACCCATATGTGAACAGATCTTAGAAAATGCGATGATGCCCTGGTAGGTCCACGACAAGCGCTCCGCATCTAAATTAAATTCTTCCGGACGCAAACGAATGAGCAGAACCGCATCCTTTGCAATGTCATTAAGAGAGTGATGATCTTTACCTGGAGCCAGCTCAGGTAGTGTCTGCGCGACCGATCCGACTTCAAGATCTTCAGGACGAATGGGGCGATCACCTGGATCCGTTACCAAGCGAGTTCCGGCCTTCCAACTCGTCGTACGAAGTGAATTGCCTGGCAGCGGGCCGAGATCGCCCAAGAGCAAGATGGGGGAGAGTCCGACAAGTCCGAGTGAAAGACCGAGTGATCGCTTAATCAGTGAACGACGACCAAGACCGGCAGCCTCGGCACCCTCCTTAGCAGTCTGTACAAACTCTTCACGATCAATATCTGGCGATCTGAGTTCATGGCGGTAGGCGATCACTTCATGATCTGGCATCAAAGTTTTAGCCCAGTGAACTGCGCCAAGTCCGATAAAGAGCAGAGCTGCTGCAAAACCTAGTCCAAGGAGAAGTTGATGAATGTTCTGATCGCCCATCAGTGGAATAAACACGAAAAGATCAGTGGGGATAAAAAGATATGCGTAAACGAATAAGACAGTTCCAAGAGCGGAAAGTACAAAGAGAATTGCAACCTGACGCTCGGCGCGATCAGCAGCCTTAGGGTCGACATCACTTTGACGCAACTTATGTTCGGGAAGACCTGGATCTTTGATTAATTCAATTTCACTGCTCATGGTTATTACCTATCTCGCCTTCGTTGTAAGCCAAACAGCGATCCCGACCAGAAGGCCTAGCCCGAGAGTCCAAACAAGTAAGCCTTCAGTAACAGGTCCGACGCGACCGAGTGCAACGCCACCCAATTGTGGTTCCTTCTCTGCGGCCTTGATCCATGCGATGACCGAGAGTTTTTCCTCTGGGGTGACAGTCTTATCTGAGAAAACTGGCATCGATTGTGGGCCGGTAATCATTGCCTCGTAAATATGAACAGGTTCAACGCCCATAACAGTTGGCGCGTACTTGCCTTTAGTGAGCGCTCCACCTTGTCCAGCAAAGTTATGGCACATCGCACAGTTAGTTCTAAAGAGTTCTCCGCCTTCAGCCAAAGATCCATCGCGTTCGTAGTTGAGCATTTCCTCTGTTGGAATCTCAGGACCTGGTGCAAGGGAAGCGATATATGCCGCTAGGGCTGCTACTTCTTCGTCATTGTAAACCGGGGGTTTTCTCATTGCCTGTTGGCTCATGTCAGCCATAGGCATGCGGCCTGTTGCAACTTGGAAATCTACAGATGCTGCGCCGACACCAATGAGTGAAGGTGAGATGGAACTTCCTTCAGCATTAAGACCATGGCATGAGGAACAACCCTTCAGGAAGATTTCTTTTCCTTCAGATATTGCCTTGGTGCGCTCTTCTGCGGTCATAACAGAAGCTGTTGTCGCTCCGGCGACTTGGAAAGTTGTACCTATACCAAGAAAGGCAAAAATCAAGAGCAGGGGGGCAACCATGCGATGCCGGCGGTACTTCGAAATTCTCTTCATATTTTTTCCACTCTACTTAATCAAATAAATCGCAGCGAAGAGAGCGATCCACACAACATCAACGAAGTGCCAGTAATACGAAACGACAATGGTGGTTGTCGCCTGTTGGTGGGTGAATCGACGAGCTTTGGCTACTCGTACGAGGACTATAAGAAAAGCAATTAGGCCACCCGTAACGTGAAGGCCGTGGAATCCGGTTGCGAGGAAGAAAATAGATCCATACGCGTTTGAGGAAAGAGTTAAACCTTCTGAAACTAGAACGGCGTACTCGTAGATTTGGCCGGCAATAAAAAAGGCACCCATAAGAAATGTGAGTGCAAACCATTCACGCATTCCCCACAAATTAATCTGTAGCAGTGAACCTCTGCGCTTGCTCTGAAATCTTTCTGCGGCGAAAACACCAAATTGACAAGTAACAGAAGAGAGAACAAGAACGGTGGTGTTTACTGCAGCAAATGGAATGCTAAGAAGTTCGGTTGACTCTGCCCAAATTGCCGGGCCCTGAACGCCTCGTGTGGTGAAGTACATTGCAAAAAGTGCGGCAAAGAACATCAATTCACTTGATAGCCAGACAATAGTTCCGACCGCCACCACGTTGGGTTTGGTAATTTTATGCATTGTCTCTGCGGAGGTCATGGAGGTGATTATTCCCGAAATCACGCACTTTCACCTCTTTGCGTGCGCAATAATCCCTCTTATTTAGCCCCCAAAAGGGTGAAACGGGTCACCATGATTGATCCCGGCCCACGATGTAGACTTTTGCCATGGATGCAACAGCCAAACCTCTGACGATCGTGATCTACTCCGATGACAAGACGGTTCGCTCACATATCGCCGCCGCCTTAGGGTCGCGAGTTGCCTCAGATCTGGCCCCTCATCGCATTGTTGAATATGCCACGGGTCCTGCGCTGCGCTTATTTGTTGATGCTCGTGCACGATCTGGTGATATTGATATCGACCTTTTTATCCTCGACGCAGAGGCGGCTCCCGAAGGTGGAATGGGTGTTGCTCGCCAACTCAAGGACGAGGTCTTTAACTGCCCGCCAGTTCTCCTCATCACTGCTCGCAAAGAAGACGCTTGGCTAGCTACGTGGTCAAGAGCCGAGGCAAATGTTTTGCACCCGATCGATCCCTTCACCCTAGCCGAGACCGTCGCAGATTTACTGCGCGTCTCGATTGCACGAGTAAAGGCCTAGTAATTTCGCATCCACAGTCTCATCGCGTGAGTTAAGGAGACAGAACAATGACGTGGAATGAGAGCATAGATCGACTTGAGAACGGCCTTGATTTAGGGCAACTAGAGATCTCGTCAATAATGCAGACCATCCTTGAGGGACGGGCGGAAGTAGACGCGATCAAGGAATTTTTACTCGCCTTAAAAAGTAAAGGCGAAAGTGCTGACGAGGTAAGTGCCTTAGTTGCAGAGATGTTTCGCCACAGTTCTCCGATCAACATTTCAGAGCGCTCGGTCGACACAGTTGGTACTGGGGGAGATGGCGCTCAGACGATCAATATTTCGACAACAGCTGCAATCATCGCTGCCTCTGCTGGTGCACGGGTCGTAAAGCATGGGAACCGTGCTGCCTCCAGTAAGTCTGGATCAGGAGATCTTCTTGAAGCCCTTGGAGTCGCCATCACACTCGATGGCCCAAAGGTCACTCGCTGTGTTCACGAACTAGGAATCGGATTTTGTTTCGCTCCAATATTTCATCCAGCTATGCGATACGCAGCACCTGCCCGTAAGGAGCTAGGTGTACCCACCGTCTTTAATATTCTCGGCCCACTAGCGAACCCAGCTAAACCTGCTGCCGCAGCTATTGGGGTGGCCGATGCTCGTATGCATCGCGTAATGGCAGAGGTCCTAGCTGCACGCGGAGTCGATGGATTTGTTTTCCGAGGTGATGATGGGTTGGATGAAATCACACTTTCTACAACTACTTCAGTTCTGACCATTGGATCAGGAAAAATTCAGAGCGAGCAGATAGACCCACTTGATTTTGGAATAGCGCGTGCACCGATTAGCGAATTAGTCGGTGGTGATGCAACCGAGAACGCACGAATTACTACAGCAATTTTTGATGGCGAACTGGGCGCTCCAAGGGATGCCGTACTTCTAAACGCAGCCGCCGCAATTGCTGCATTCGATGGTGAGAGCTCGCTAGAAATTAATCTGAGAATTGCTAAAGCTCTTGAGAAGGCACGAGAAGCCCTCGATTCTGGCGCAACGCGAACCCTGCTTAAAGATTGGGTCGCCTTTTCTCAGTCGCTGGTGTAATAGTTCAATGTTTCTGTGAGCTTTTGCCTCTGGCGGCGAGCAATTGATTAATAGTGAGAATTCCAAAACTACCCAAACGCTCAATCACGCCGTGAAGTACATCAACCGTTGCATGTGCATCATCTAGGGCTCTATGACTCGGCGCTACATGTGTATTGAAATAGCGCGCAAGAGTGCCAAGTTGAAAGTTTGCAACATCATCTTTGCTCAGAACAAGTCGAGCTAATTTCACAGTGTCTATGGTTCGAAAATCAGGCCAGATATAGCCATGCAGTGCCGATGCCGCCTTGAGAAATGAGAGATCAAAAGGCGCGTTATGAGCGACAAAGACTGTTTCTTCAGGGCTGCCGATAAACTCAAAGAGCAGGGGAAGAATAGTGTCTATCGATGGAGCATCGATGAGCATCAGATCAGTGATCCCAGTGAGCTCTGTGATAAACGGTGATAGTGACGTCTTCGGATTGATAAGTGTCTGGAAGGTTCCTTTGACCTCACCACCACAAATCTTAACTACGCCGATTTCAGTGATGGCGCTACCGGTCGTTGCCGAAGCGCCGGAGGTTTCTAAATCCAGGACAACGAAGGTGACCTGATTCAGCTCTTTGTCAGGATTAAATTTTCGTTGACTCATAGGGCTACGGTAGAGCGATCATCTGACAGCAACTACTTTTTCTTGCGCTTAATTACCCTCTTGGCCTGAGCGGTGAATTTATCTGTCTCTTTCCTCAATCGGGAAAATACGACTTCAGCCCATGCAAACTCAGTTGCCAGAATCGCAACACCGAGGATTATGAGTGGCAAGCCAGGGGCCAATGGCAAGAAGAGGGAAACTATTCCGAAAATCGTAAGCGTCGAACCAACAACGGCGACGATTATCCATCGAAGTGGATGGGGCAGATATCTCCAGACATTGTTGAACTTACGTCGAATATTCAGCGCCATATGATCGCTCCGTCGGTGTCCATGATGGGAAAAGTCTATCCCACCCCACTTTCCTAGACACTCTCAATAGCGTAGATTCACCGGCATGGAATACAGACGCCTGGGAAGTACTGGAATGTACGTTTCAGAAATTTCTTATGGAAACTGGATCACCCACGGTTCCCAAGTGGAACAGGACGCGGCCATCAAATGCGTCAAGACGGCATTTGATTTAGGGATTACAACCTTTGATACTGCAGATGTCTACGCTGGGACTCGCGCAGAGACTGTTCTTGGAAAGGCGCTCAAGGGAATTCGCCGAGAGTCATATGAACTCTTTACCAAGGTTTACTGGCCAACGGGTGATGGGAAAAATGATCGTGGACTCTCACGTAAGCACATCATGGAATCCTGCCACGCCTCGCTCAAGCGTCTCAATGTAGAGAATATTGACCTGTACCAGATGCACCGTTTTGATGTTGAGGCACCTCTCGAAGAATCACTTCAGGCATTTGAAGATCTTATTCGCCAAGGAAAGGTGAACTACATCGGTTTCTCAGAATGGAATGCTGAGCAAATTTCTGCAGCTCTTAAGATTCAGGATAAACGCGGGTTTTCTCGCTTTGTCTCAAGCCAGCCACAATATTCAGCTCTATGGCGAATTATTGAAGCAGAGATTGTTCCGCTATCTCAGAAAGAGGGAATCGGGCAGATCGTCTGGTCTCCGATTACTCAAGGAGTGCTCACAGGTAAGTACAAGCCAGGTGGAAAACTCCCTGCAGGTTCTCGTGCCACAGATAAGAAGAGTGGTGCCGGAATGATCTCTCGCTGGATGCGCGATGATGTCTTAGAGGCTGTACAAAAACTCGCACCCATCGCCGACTCAGTTGGTCTAACCATGTCTCAACTTGCGATCGCCTGGGTTCTTCAAAATAGCAATGTCTCATCAGCGATTATGGGTGCGACAAAACCTTCTCAGGTGAAGGAGAATGTCAAAGCTTCCGGAGTGAAACTCGATTCTTCAGTAATGGCGGCAATCGATAAGGCTCTTGGTACCTTGCCAGAACGAGATCCAAAACTTACGACAAGCCCTGCATCCCGACCATAGGAGCTTTTAAGAGCATGAGCAATAACATATTTTTGAAGCGAAGCACCCTTGAGTACGAGCTTCCAGATTTTGCTCACCTTAAAGAAGAGCACTACCTCGAAGCATTTTACGCTGGGACCAAAGCTCAGTTGCTTGAAATCGAGGAGATCATCGCTTCCGGTGAACCAACATTTGAAAACACAATTGTCGCCCTAGAAAAAAGCGGTCAGATCCTGGCAAGAATGCTGAATGTTTTCTACAACAAATCATCCAGTGATACCAATGACGCACTTGATGCAATTGAAGAAGAGATCGCACCGAAGTTATCAGCTCACCAGGACGCAATAACACTTAATCCAGCGCTCTTTTCCCGAATCAAGGATCTGCACAGTAGGCAAAAGTCCCTAGCTCTTTCGTCAGAGGATGCCTGGTTACTTGATAAATACCACCGAGATTTCATCTATGCGGGCGCACACCTGACGGAAGTCCAGCGCAATGAGCTAACCAAAATTAACGAGCGCTTAACTTCTCTAGAGACTCAGTTTTCAAAGAACTTACTCAGTGACACCAATGAGAGTGCTTTGATTATCGATTCCATTGGCGAACTAGCAGGTTTATCCGAAGGTGAGATTCAGGCAGCATCGGATGCTGCAAAAGCCCGTGGCCTAGAGGGAAAGTTCTTGCTCGACATGGTCAATTTCAGCGGAAATCCTCTCCTTGAAAGTCTTGAGATACGTTCTACTCGCGAACGAATCATGAAGGCATCTCTGCTTCGCGGTAATCGCAATAACGAATTTGATACCAAGAAGATCATCGTTGAGATGGCCAAGCTGCGTGCAACCCGGGCAAAGCTGTTTGGGAAGAAAACGCACGCCGATTACATCATCGCCGAACAGACTGCCGGAAGCGTTGAGAACGTTCATGAGATGTTGCGCAAAATCGCACCTGCAGCAGTTCGCAACGCCCGCGCTGAGGGCGCTGATATTCAAGCGATGATTAACGATTCAGGGGAAAGCTTTGAACTAGCTAGCTGGGATTGGGATATCTACACAGAGAAGGTTCGCAAGGCCAAGCACAATATTGATTCGAGCGCCCTACGTCCCTACTTCGAACTCGAGCGCGTTCTGCAGGACGGCGTCTTCTTCGCCGCTAACAAACTCTTTGGTATCTCCTTCAAAAAACGCCCTGATTTACAGACCTATCACGAAGAAGCGCGTGCCTTTGAAGTTTTCAATGAAGATGGAAGCAAGCTCGGCCTCTTTATTGGAGATTTTTACACACGTGATTCAAAGCGTGGTGGCGCATGGATGAACAATTTGGTCGACCAGAACTTCCTTCTCGGACAGTTGCCGGTGGTAGTAAATAACCTCAACGTTCCAAAGCCTGCTGTAGGTCAACCGACACTTCTTACATACGACGAGATCGTTACCCTGTTCCACGAGTTCGGACATGCTCTTCATGGACTTCTCTCAAGCGTGACATATCCACGCGTCTCTGGAACTAGTGTCCAACGAGATTTTGTGGAATTCCCTTCACAAGTCAATGAGATGTGGATCCTCTGGCCAGAAGTTGTCTCGAATTATGCAAAGCACCATCAAACCGGTGAAGTGCTTCCACAAGAACTTATTGATCGACTCAAAGGTGCATCAACTTTCAATGAAGGTCATGCAACGACGAGCTACCTCGCGGCTTCGATTCTCGATTTAGCTTGGCACTCTCTGGAAGATGGCCAGGACATTTCTGATGTAGTTGAATTCGAAGAACAAGCGATTAGAGATTACGGTCTCGATTATCACGCGGTTCCCACTCGCTATCGAAGCACCTATTTTTCACATATATTCGGCGGTGGATATTCAGCCGGATACTACGGCTACATCTGGAGTGAAGTTCTTGATGCCGAATCTGTTGAATGGTTTAGGGATAATGGTGGTCTCACTCGTTCAAATGGTGATCATTTCCGTGCTGAGCTACTCAGCCGTGGAGGTTCAATCGATTCGATGACTATGTTCAAAAATTTTCGTGGTCGCGAAGCAACTATCACGCCACTTCTCAAGCGCCGTGGGCTGGAATAACTTTTTCGATAAATCCGTTGACTGCAGATTCAATCATACGAAGAACGTTCCGATATGAATCTTCGGGTTGGTTATAAGGATCTGGTACTTCAAGTTTGTAGTAATCACTCGACAGTGGATCTACGTGAGCCAACGCAGGGTCAAAGCTGCGAAGATAAGAGACTTTCATCGCATCTTCATTACTTGGAGCCAGCGAAAGCACATTCTCATAATTACTTGAATCCATAACGAGTATGTAGTCATTAACGAAAAAGTCGTTGACCACAAACTGCGAAGCTGTGTGATGGTGAAGGTAGCCGGCTTTCTCCCAAACTCGTTGAGATGTGGGATGTGGCCCTTGCCCGATATTCCAACCGCTGGTTCCAGAGCTACTGACATTGATCTGCACTTCAGTGATTGCTTGCGCCTTATTCGAAAGGACTGCAGCAGCCATCGGGGAGCGGCAAATGTTTCCGAGACAGACCATCGCCACGTTCAGAGAAGCCATAAAGTAATCCTATTCTCCTTTAGACTCGGGGAGTGAATCTCGACATCGTTCTCATCTGTTCTTTACTGATCGCCATGGCAGGAATTGCCTATCTCGTTAGAAGTATTCGGGCGTTGCATCGAAAAATTAATCGCAATTCCGATCGGATCTCCCGTGAGTTATCGAGTCAGACGAACCGCATCAAGGAAGAGATTGGTCATGCTTATCACCAGGTCGAGGCGATTGAGCAACTGTTACCACTTCTGAAGTTAAAGGCCCCATTGCCACCATCGCGCGGCTGGGCAGCTTCTCCTGATTTTCTTTTGGCACTCGCGCATGTCACGCAAACGATTAAACCGAAGTTGGCAGTTGAACTTGGTTCAGGCACATCCACATTAGTTCTTGCAAAATCTGGGGCAAAGAAAATCATTAGCCTCGATCATTCAATTGAATTTGGAGCCCAAACTAGAGAGATGCTGCTTAACCACGGGGTGCGCGGAGTCGATATTCGAATCAATGATCTCGAAACGTATCCGCAGGGATATAAGTGGTACGCGAAATCATCCTTCAAGGGATTAGGAAAGATCGACCTGCTAGTTATTGATGGACCACCAAGTTCAACAAATGCTGATGCTAGATATCCAGCCTTGTTACACCTCGTGCCCTTACTCTCGCCGAACGCAACAATTGTCCTCGACGATGTTTTCCGTGACGAGGAACGCAAGTTAGCTGACGCAATAGTTGCAGCGCTGCCGGGCCATGCGATGAAGATTTTGTCGCACGAAAAGGGAACGGCGATTATCTTTCCTCGGTCAGGAAAGTAAGACTTTTCTGTGAGCGACTTTTTTGATCTACCGATAGAAGAGCAGATACACGGAATAGAGCTCTTCGCAGAGGAGATTCTCAGCCACTATCCGATAGAAGTCATCTCGGTGAAGTCAATTAACTTCGAATACAACGCAACACTTAAGATCGAAGTAAAAGATGGACGGTTATTTGCTTTACGTATCAATACCAATTCCCCTCGCACTCCGGAGAACCTCATCGCTGAGATCGCGTGGGTTCGTACCCTGGCTCAAGAGGGGAACGTTCTAGTCCCTGAACCAATTGAAAATAATGAAGGAAGTTTCTACACATCGATTTTTCATGAGCCGTCACAACGTACGCTGCATTGTGTCCTTTACTCATGGCTATACGGAGGCGAGCTGGGGGATGAACCGACAGTCGAACAGATGCATGCTTTAGGTGCCGCGATGGCAAAGATGCACCTTTCCTCTAAAGATTTCTCTTGTCCCGAAGGATCTGCGCTACCGTCATTCATTGATCCGCTTTGGGAGACAGATGACTTTCTACTGAGCGAGAAAAGCGTATTGGATTCACAATCACGTGAATTGATTTCTCAGGCGATGGATGTGATTAGAAGCGAGATTCAGAAGTTGTTTTCGCAAACGCAGCCGCAAATCATTCACGCAGACCTACACGGCTGGAATGTGATGTGGAATGACGGAAAAGTAGCGGTATTTGATTTCGACGATTGCGGCATCGGTTTACCAATTCAGGATTTGGCTACAGCAATTTACTATCTAGATACTCCAGAACAAGATGCTGCCCTCAAGGCTGGATACTCATCGATCGCGCCTCTGCCCAGCTTCACTCAGCGCGAGATGGAGACGCTTCTCTTGCAGAGGCGAATAATTCTCTTGAATTACCTCTACGAAACTTCCAACCTTGAGCACCGTTCTGAGATTCCCCAGTATCAAGTTGAAACCCTTCGAAGAATTCAAGTATTTCTACGGGCGAGTAACTAGATAAAGATTTTTTATCATAGATTCTCAGGATTCCGTTGCGTTTTTTCATAGCTCAAACCAAGATGATCTAGCTACAATTTAATGGTGCACTACGCGAACATCTTTGTTCTCAGCCCCGGTCGCTCGGGTTCAAAATCCTTCGTTGAAGCCACATCCCACTTGACGAACTACACGTCGGCTCACGAATCGCGAGCAGCTCGATTAGGTGAGGAAAGATTTAACTTTCCGAAATTCCATATTGAAGCTGATAATCGGCTTGTCTGGTTCCATGGCTACATGTCGAAGAGATTCGTTGGTGATGACGTCCTCTATATCCACCTCAAGCGAGATTTCAACGACACCGTGGATAGCTTTCTGCATCGGTTGCGAAACAGTAATTATCGCTCATCAATCATGAACGCTTTCTCGCATGGGATTCTTATGAAGCCCAAAGATTGGAAAAAGGAAGAGGAAGCTGAAGTAGCTAAGTTCTACGTCGAGACCATCCACGCAAACATTTCTGAATTCTTAAATGACAAGAACCATCTAGTGGTACACCTTCAAGATGGCGGTGAATCCTTCGAGAGATTCTTAACCGCAGTTGATGCCGAAGGTGACTTGCAGATGGTCCGCGAGACATGGAAAAAGATTCATAACGCTCGGTAGGCTTCTTCCGACTCAGCTGAGGACATTTTGGGTATACACCAACTCTTTGTATCGGCCACTTTGTTCGAGCAATTGATTGTGTGTACCGATCTCAACGATGCGGCCATTTTCCATAACCGCGATTCGATCAGCATCACGGACAGTAGATAAACGGTGGGCTACGATAAAAGTAGTGCGGTCTTTCCGTAATTTCGAGATTGCGTCCTGAATTAACAATTCAGATTCAGTATCTAAAGCAGAGGTAGCTTCATCAAGGATCAGGATTTTAGGATCGCGAATAATCGCACGGGCGATTGCAAGTCGTTGGCGTTGTCCTCCCGAAAGAGACGCTCCTCGCTCTCCAATTTCAGTATTTAGGCCTTCAGGCATTTCATCGATAAATTCATGAGCATTAGCCATTGCAAGTGCGTTAGCGATTTGTTCATCCGTCACATCTGGCAAACCGTAGGAAATATTTTCCTTAATAGATGCATTAAACAAAACAGTTTCTTGTGGGACAACAGAAATAAATTTACGCAATGTGCGCATATCTAGACTCTCAAGGCGAGCATTGTCACAACTGATATATCCACTTGTTGGACGAACAAAACCAATGACAAGATTTATCAAGGTGCTTTTGCCGGAGCCGGATGACCCAACAAGTGCGATAGTTTCTCCGGTTGGAACTCTGAGATTGAGGTTCGAGACAGCCTCTTTGTCGCTTCCAAGGTATTTGTAGGAAACATTGTGAAAAATGATTTCGCCAGAAACTTCAGAGACAGAGATCTTTCCTTCATTTGCTTCTAGATCTGGGGACTCCAAAATCTCGCCTAGGGAGCGAACTGATTGCAAACCTTTACTGATTATTGCTCCCAAACTTGTCAAAGCGATGATCGCATTAACAATCGAGGTGAAGTAAGCGCTGAGCATTACAACATCTCCGGGAGTGATATTCAGTGCGCCGGTGTAAGAGGCCCAACAAGCAAAAGTTAAACAGGAAAAGTTTGCCATTTGGAAAATAACCCAAGATAAAGAACCGAAATTGGCGTTGACTAGATCTAAGCGAGTTCCAGCAAATCGAACTTTACTAAAAGTTTCACCAACGCGGCGTAAGGCATCATCTTCTAAACCATGAGCGCGAGTGATTGGCAAAAGCGTCGTCATTTCGTTTACACGGGATGACATCACTTCGATCTCTTCGCGGAACTCTCGGTTCTTAACATTAAGAGAGTTTCGCATTTTGATAATCAAGACGCTCACCAGAGGGATGACTATAAAAAAGAAAGGCAAAAATTGTGGTGCTCTAAACGAGGTTATAACGATCGACATTACCAACATATTGATCGCGCCCCAACCACCCTCGCCAAGGTTTGCAATCATCTGTTGAATGTTTTCGACATCCCGTAAAACTTTCGTTTGCAGCATTCCGGCGCTGGTACGTAGATGATAGGAGATTGTAAGTTGTTGCAGACGAGCGGCGAGTGCAGAGCGCAACTTAATCTCGATCGTGCGATTTGCTCGGCTCAAGTACTTAACAAAGAGAACATGATTAGGCCAATTTTGGAAAGTGAGTAGGCCGATGAAAATTGCATTTGCAAATAATTGCCATAGTGGTTTTTTGTAAACAACGATGTCGATCATATTTGCGGTGACTAACGGGAACAACCATGCTGGGGATTGCTTCATAACGTAGAAAATTGAGGAGATCCCGATATTTCTTTTCTCTGGAGCGAACAGTGCAAAAAGTGTCCGAATCGGACTCTCTCCTCGGTATTTACGTTCTAGGGGATCATTCGCAATTTGCGGCACGGAGATAACCCTAACTTCGAGATCTCACGATTTCAATGGGCGATTATCAATTACATTTTGATCGGATTCAGAAACCATTATTTGATTTTCTAATTTCAACTAATGGTGGACGATACTGGGATCGAACCAGTGACCCCCACAATGTCAATGTGGTGCTCTACCGCTGAGCCAATCGTCCTTACGGTGTAATGCTTGGTACCTAGAAAGTATAACTGCCCTGCAATCTGCTGTGAAATCTAAGCAAGAGTTCGCCCGAAGTCATCTTCAATACGCTCAATATCATCTTCTCCGAAGTAGACCCCTGTCTGTACTTCGGTGAAGATCAGTTCTGCTTGGCCAATATTCTCAATACGGTGCGCCACGCCAATCCCAATATCTACTGAGCCACCTTCAATGAGCTCAAAGACGTTGCCATCGAGTGTAATTCGCGCGCTGCCGCTAACGATGAACCAATGTTCAGCGCGTTGTCTATGGCGTTGATATGAAAGTCTCTTACCTGGGAGAACATAAATATTCTTCACTTGGTGATTTGGCGATGTAGACAGAACCTCGTAACGACCCCAAGGACGCACTGACTGATCTTCAGTCATTGCTACCTTCCTTTCACTTCGGTCATTACGTTTCGTGGAGGTGGAAACGGGATTTGAACCCGTGTAGAGGGATTTGCAGTCCCTTGCCTCGCCTCTCGGCCATTCCACCACGAAACTGACTTATCTTTATATATAGAAGAAGCGCCGTGCATATCGATGAACGGCGCACTCTCCGAGCGGACGACGGGGTTCGAACCCGCGACCTGAACCTTGGCAAGGTTCCGCGCTACCAGCTGCGCTACGTCCGCATTTCCTACGGGGGCAAATCTAGCGCAGGCAGGGCCGTTGCGCCAAAGTGATCACTTTCCTGCGTAGCCTTACCCCATGTTCGGCCGCGATTATCAATTCTGGATGGGTAATCGCCACGCCACAAAGTTGAAGAAATTCACCACTGACCCTAGTGAACTCGACGACGGGAATTTTTGGGCGGTGCTTGTTACCTTTGAGGGCGAATATCACTTTGCTTCCTTTAAGAAAGTTGAAGAAGCACCGTTTCCATCATCTGAGTGGAGTGTCTTAGAACGCCCGTGGCGTAGTTCTTTGGAAGAACACGATTACATGGCATATGTGCACGAAATTCGCCAAGAGATAAGTCGCGGTGGCGTATACCAAGTGAACGCATGTCGCGAACTTTCTCACCTTATTGACAGTAAGAAGCATAAGTTGGCGGGGTTATTTGCGCGATTGCAATACGCCAACCCCGCACCATTTGCGAGCTATCTCAAGATTCCTGGATATGAAATTGCTAGCGCTTCACCAGAGCGATTTCTTTCTCGCAAAGGGCAAGAACTTATAGCGTCTCCGATCAAGGGGACTATTCGCTGGGATCAGGACGATTTTGGTGAAAAAGATAAGGCTGAAAATTTGATGATCGTTGATTTGATGCGCAACGACTTGAGCCAGATCGCAGTAGATGGAAGCGTCAACGTCAGTGAACTATTTCGCCGCGAGAAGCATCCAGGTCTGACTCACCTCGTCTCCGATGTCACAGCTGAGATCAAAGAAGGAACGTCGTGGAAGCAGATTTTGGCCGCAACAATTCCACCGGGCTCTGTCAGTGGCGCCCCAAAGAGCGCGGCACTTTCGATGATCTCAAAGAATGAACCTGCGCCACGAGGTCCGTATTGTGGTGCGCTCGGTTGGATTCACGGAGACAAAGCAGAACTTGCAGTTGCCATTAGAACTTTCTGGACAACAGGGGATGAGTGGCTGCGTTATGGGACAGGTGCCGGAATTACGTGGGGGAGCGAACCAGCACTGGAATGGGAAGAGACTCAACTTAAAGCAAGGACTCTGATCGCGATTGCCGGTGGTTCGCTGTGAAGATTTGGGTTGATGTTGCACTCATTGAATCGTCACCGGAGTTCCTTGGCTCTGATGGTTGGCCGGTAGGTGCTGGTGTTTTTGAAACTATCCGTACTGAGAATTCTCGCCCCCAACTTCTGTCCCGACATATGCGTCGAGTTCTCTTGAGCGCACGCGAGTTATCAATACCTCTGCCAAGTGAGGATCACATTATTGATGCGGTCGAACTTCTTTTAGCAGCTGAACCCCATGCGGTAGGGCGACTTCGTCTTGCCTTCTCTCAAGATCGCTTCGCTGCTACTCACGAGTGCTATGACGATGCGCAGAGAACTATGAAGGTTGGCATTCATCACATTGATCAACAAAGCTCATCTCGAAAGCACAAAGCCTTTCCTTATTCTGACAACTTAGAGCTTCTAGCCCTGGCAAAGAGCAAAGGTTTCGATGAGTTCGTTCTGATCGATTCCTTGGGCCGTGTAACTGAAGGCGCAGTAACTAACTTCACCTTCAGGGTAAGGGGAGAGTGGATTACTCCGCCGATAACTTCGGGGATTCTCCCGGGGGTAATCAGGGCGCTAGCAATATCTGAGTGCGCTGTTGCGGTCCGAGAAATTTCTGAGCGGGATCTCAACGAATGTGATGCAGCTTTTGCCATGAGTTCGTTGAAGATAGCATCGCCAGTTCTCTCTCTCGATGACAAAGTGCTAGTAATCGATAGCGATATCGAGCAGATCTGCCTCAAATTACGCGAGCTAGCAAGAACTCTTTAGGTACTCTTACCCCATGGCATCCATCAATATCACTGTCGACGGCCTTGCCTGCAGCGTTGAATCAGATCAACGCCCGACCCATATCTTTGCTGAGAATAAAGCGATAGTCGTTGCTCGGGTGAACGGTGAACTCCGAGATCTCTGGAGTGATTTACAAGATGGTGATGTGGTCGAAGGCGTGGACATTTCTTCGCCAGATGGCCTTGCAGTTCTCAGACACTCAACTGCTCACGTGATGGCGCAAGCAGTACAACAGATTTTCTCGCAAACTCGCTTAGGTATCGGACCACCGATACGAGATGGTTTTTACTATGACTTTGAGCCAGAGCGCCCCTTTACTCCCGAAGATCTCGAGAAGATCGAATCGGCGATGCGAAAGATTGTTAAAGATGGACAGAGATTTAAACGCCGTGTTACGACAGAGGCAGATGCTCTCAAGGAACTTGCGCACGAGCCTTACAAATGTGAATTGATCGGAATTAAATCTGGCGGAAACGAAGAGACAAGCGTTGAAGTCGGCGGTACTGAGCTGACAATTTATGACAATCTTGGCCGAGATGGCGAACCGGTTTGGTCAGATTTATGTCGCGGCCCTCATCTACCCTCAACAAAACTTATTCCTGCATTTAAGTTAATGCGTAGTGCTGGTGCATACTGGCGAGGATCAGAGAAGAATCCGATGCTGCAACGCATCTACGGCACTGCGTGGCCATCGCAAGATGAACTCAATGGTTATCTTGAAATGTTGGCAGAGGCAGAAAAACGCGACCATAGAAAACTAGGACAAGAATTAGATCTCTTTTCATTCCCTGAAGAAATAGGTTCAGGTCTTGCCGTATTTCACCCTAAGGGCGGAATCGTTCGCCGAGCTATGGAAGATTACTCGCGCAAACGTCATGAAGATGAAGGATATGAGTTTGTTTATTCGCCTCATATTACAAAGGCTGCGTTATTTGAAACCTCAGGTCACCTCGAGTGGTATTCCGAAGGAATGTATCCACCGATGATCCTTGACGAAGAACATCATGCTGATGGAACGATCAAGCGCGCAGGCCAGCAGTACTACATGAAACCAATGAACTGTCCTTTCCATAACCTCATCTATCGTTCACGCGGTCGCTCTTATCGCGAACTCCCGCTTCGTCTCTTTGAATTTGGAACCGTCTATCGTTATGAGAAATCTGGCGTCCTCCACGGAATAACTAGAGCTCGTGGATTTACTCAAGATGACGCACATATTTATTGCACGAAAGAGCAGATGGCGGGCGAGCTTGATTCTCTTCTCACCTTCGTACTCAATCTCTTGCGCGATTACGGTTTGCAAGATTTCTATCTCGAACTCTCAACGCGTAACCCAGAAAAATCTGTGGGATCAGATGAAGACTGGCAAGCGGCAACCGAGGCTCTGCGTAAGGCCGCCATTGCTCAAAATTTAGAGCTGATCAATGATGAAGGCGGCGCGGCTTTTTATGGTCCGAAGATTTCTGTTCAAGCAAAGGATGCAATCGGCCGTACATGGCAGATGTCCACGATCCAAGTTGATTTCCAGCTACCGCAACGTTTCGAACTTGAATATGCAGCCTCCGATGGAACGCGCGCACGCCCGGTAATGATTCACCGCGCTCTCTTTGGTTCAATTGAACGCTTCTTTGGTGTCTTAACAGAACATTACTCAGGAGCGTTTCCACCATGGCTAGCACCTGTTCAAGTAATGGCTATTCCGGTTGCAGATGCATTCGCGGACTATCTTGGTGATGTTGTGAAAGCGCTCAAGGCAGCTGGGATTCGCGCTGAGTTAGATGCCTCTGACGATCGTATGCAGAAGAAGGTGCGTAACGCGCAGATGCAAAAGATTCCGTACATGCTCATTGCCGGCGAAGAAGATCAAAAAGCTGGAGCGGTTTCATTTAGATATCGCAACGGCGAGCAGAAGAACGGCGTTGCGTTGGCCGATGCAATCTCTGAAATTTTGGCAGCGGTTGGATCGCGCGCGCAGGTCTAACAATGGACTACATAGATTCAACTGGAATGCCGGATGCTTGGTCACGCCTCTGGGCACCGCACCGCCTGGATTATCTGCGCGGTGAAAATCGCCCACTTCAAGAGAACAATCAAAGCTGCCCGTTCTGCGATATACCGGCAATGGGTGATGAAGAAGGATTGATTGTTCATCGCGGTACTCATGCTTATGTTGTCATGAACCTGTACCCATATAACCCAGGACATTTACTGATCTGTGCCTATCGCCATGTTGCAGATCTCACCGACTTAACCGATGACGAGCGTCAAGAAATTTTCGCCCTCACCTCACACGCCATGAAAACTATTCGTACTGTCTCAAGACCAGAAGGATTTAATCTGGGAATGAACCAAGGCGCCATCTCTGGAGCAGGTGTAGCAGCCCATATTCATCAACACGTTGTTCCTCGTTGGTCGGGCGATGCGAACTTCATGCCGATCATCGGGAAAACAAAGGTGTTGCCTCAGTTACTAGGAGTTACTCGCAGCGAGATAGCAGCCGCTTGGTAGTTTTCCGTTAGCTCTCATTTAGCTGATTGAGATATGAGAAAAGAACATCCATTCCGATTCCACTGTCAAGATTAATCGGAATCGCCGGAAAGAGAAGTCCAGCCGAGAAAGCTCCTTCACCAGCCTGAGCCAAAACTTCCTTGTACTCTTTTTGAAAATCTGCGACTAGCTCGCGATGCTCACTTTCGCTTTCAGATAGAACCGGCATGCCTTGTATGTAGTTTCGAACTGTTAGATCCCCGAGTGAGATCAATGCAGCTGGTGAGCCATCATCTGCGTGCAGTACGAGGAATGGAGTGACAAGTTGATCAAGTACTCGGTTCCCGAGTAAAACCGCATCATCAAAATCTAAATCGGCACCCGGTAACGCCAATGCGACGAAGATGCGTGGAGTCAGGTAGTCATTAAAGCTCTCCCAATTGCCAATAGTCTCTGCATCTATTCCCGCTGATGGATTGACTGCGAAGATGGCGCAATCGATATCGGCTGGATCGCCGCCATTTTCTTGAACATTGACTCCCTGAGCCTCTAGTTCGCGCCTGAGCGCCGCCGGGGTTGCGCTGACATGACCATAGAGGGCAATTCTCACAGCCTTGGATGTGGAAGTTGTCATGGGTTAAAGCCTACGATGGTGCCGATGATTAGCGCGCATGCGAAACCACAGATCACCCGATTAATTAATCCAGTGGTCACAGCTGCCGTGCGCCTTGGAATCACCGCTAACGCAGTAACTATTTCCGGTGGGCTGGGTACCGTTGCGTCGGCACTGTACTTCTATCCACGAGGTGATCTTTTTCTTGGGACGATGTTCATCTCATTTTTTGCCCTAAGTGATTTATTCGATGGCGCTATAGCTCGCCGCACTGGTGGCGAAGGAACTTCGTGGGGTGGATTTCTAGATTCAACCATTGATCGAGTCACTGATTCTGCGATCCTGATTGGGGCTCTTCTGTACTTTCTCGATGAGGATAAAACGGTCGCCCTCTTCGTTCTGATCTCTCTCGTGGTGAGCGGTTTGATTCCTTACATCCGCGCAAAGGCCGAAAGCATGAAAGTTGAGTGCAGCGGTGGAATCGCAGAGCGCACTGAGAGACTGATAATCGCATTGACCGGAATTGGCCTCTACGGCTTAGGGGTTGATCTTGCAGCGATTATCGGATTCATTCTTCTAGCCTCATTGGGGGTTGTGACTGTTATCCAGCGAATAGTGATTGTCTATCTCGCACTGCGCAAGGATTAATCGATGAAGGATTTTCTTATTGCGCGTGCATATTTTCTGGGATGGGCCTTTATAAGACGAGTACCCGAGAAGTCTGCAACCAGCCTCTTTAAATGGCTTGGGTATCGGATGCTTAAGAAAAATGGAAAGAGCGTAAAGCGATTACGTTCCAACCTATCACGCGTAAGTCCGTCCCTGGACACAGACGAACTCGGCTCACTCACTGAAAAAGGTGTCTTGTCATACATGCGTTATTGGCGCGAAACTTTTCGCTCACCTGATTGGGATACAGAAAGAATTCTGTCGACCGTAAAAGTCACAAACGAACATCTCCTCATGGATCCCATCAATTCGGGAACACCAGTTGTGGTGGCTCTTCCTCACGCTGGCAATTGGGATCATGCCGGTTCATACTTTTGCCTTAAGGGAGCCAAGCTAGTTACCGTTGCAGAAATTTTGAAGCCGCGCGCTCTCTTTGAAAAATTCCTTGAGTACCGCCAGGCAATTGGAATGGAAGTTCTGCCTCTTGACCCCAAAGCCTTTGGAACACTGCTTGAACGTGCCAACGAAGGAAAACTCATCGCCCTAGTTGCCGATCGAGATCTTTCTCGCAGCGGCATAGATGTTCGATTCTTTGGCGGTACCGCACGGATGCCTGCCGGCCCGGCCCTGGTCGCTATTCGGACTGGCTCACCACTAGTCACCGCCTTTGTTTCTTACACTGATATTGGAATACACATTCAACTAGAGGCAATAGAAATTCCACTAGATGGAGATGAAGACTCAAAGGTGAAGGTAATTGTGCAGCGCTGTGCAGATAATTTCGCATTAGGAATATCTGAAAATCCGCAGGACTGGCACATGATGCAACGCATATGGGTTGACGATGATTTCGTGAGCAAGTCATGAAGAAACTTCGAATTGGATTGGTCTGCCCATATGGGTGGGATACACCCGGGGGAGTTCAAAATCATGTCCGAGATCTCGCCGAGTTCTTTATTGCAGAGGGCCATTTTGTCTCGGTTCTTGCACCGGTTTCAGATGACTCAGTCCTTCCTGAATATCTAGTCAATGCAGGCAAACCAACCGGCATTCCGTTTAACGGCGCCGTTGCTCGTCTTCTCTTTAACCCACCAGCCTTTGCACGAGTGAGAAATTGGTTACTGGAAAACGAATTCGACATCTTGCACCTACACGAGCCGGCAGTTCCTTCAATCTCTCTTCTAGCCCTGTGGGCTAGTGAAGGACCGATAGTTGGAACTTTTCATGCTCAAGCAAAGAAAGGTGCAACAACTCGGGTAATTGCATCGATTGTTGAACCTGCGATTGAACGTTTGAGTGAAAAGATCGCAGTGAGCCAGGCTGCCTACGACACATTGCAGGAACACATGGATACAACTGCGCATGTGATTCCAAATGGCATTTTCGCCGATCGCTATCGTGATGGAGTGATCGAGGAAAAGTGGTCGGGTCCAACTCTTGGATTTATTGGCCGTTTTGAAGAGCCTCGTAAAGGGCTTGAAGTTCTCATTGATGCAATTCCGATTATCTCTAGATTCATTCCTGATGTGCGGGTAATCATTGCAGGGCCAGGTGATCCGTCAGAAATTACTGAGGATATAAATTCAGAACTTCGCACACGGTTTCAATTTCTGGGCAAGATTTCGGAGAACGAAAAAGCGAATTTCCTTAAATCTATTGCGCTCTATATTGCCCCAAATACCGGTGGCGAGTCCTTTGGAATCATTATCGCTGAAGCCTTGGCTGGTGGTGCTGCAGTTGTTGCCAGTGATATTCCGGCATTTAGTGATCTCTTGGGTGGTGGCCAATACGGCGCGCTCTTTGAATCTGAAGATTCACAATCGTTAGCTAGGGTCGTTATAGATCTTTTGCGCGATGATGCTAAACGCAACGAACTTGCCGAAACAGGACGTATACATGCGCAGAGATTTGACTGGAGTTCTGTGGCAGAACAGATCTTCCAGATATATGAAAGAGTTCTGGAGAAAGGTGACAAGCTCAACGTAACGTCAGAGTCTCGCGCCTGGGACTGGTTATTGATTCGTGAGACGGATTGATGAAGAAATTCTTCTCAATCTTGCTAAGTGTTTCTGCATTACTCGTGATTGCTCTTGCATTTGTTCCACATTCGGGCAGATCGCTTGTTGCTGAGATCTTCACTAAGCCAACGTACAACTCTCTCTCAGGGCGTGAAGGTGTTGATGGGCCAATTCTTGCCGTAAAGATCGATGACACCGTTGCGGCACGACCTCAGATCGGCATTGATCGTGCTGATGTCATCTACATCGAACAGGTTGAAGGTGGCCTGACGCGGCTTGCAGCAATCTTTTCTTCTGAGATTCCGCAATCTATTGGACCGGTCCGCAGTGCGCGCATCACCGATTTGGAAATTCTCGCGCAATATGGAACTGTTGTCTTTGCCTATAGCGGTGCACAATCTAAATTCCTCCCAGAAATCAGTACGGCAAACCTTCACGACTATGGCGCACAACGTCAATCCGCAACTATTTACACCAGAGATCCTTTGCGATTAGCGCCAACTAACATGGTGCTCAGGGCAGATTTGCTCATGGAGAAAGTCAAAGCCGATGAGAAAACGATCTCGGTCTCTTCACCTAACGCTTGGAATTTTGGTGACAAGCGAGTAGGCGGTGAAGCGGTTTCCGAAGTAAAAGTTGCTTGGCCGGCTTCGACTTATGAATTTCGCTGGAGCGTTGAAGAGAACGAATGGTCGATTTTCAATAATGGCGTTCCCAATGTTTCGGCATCGGGTTCTGCTCATCACCCCACGACTATCTTGATCCAGAAGGTAGAAGTTGTTGCCTCGATCTATGGAGATAAATTTGGGGGAGTGACGCCTCACTCATTAACGATTGGGTCAGGTGCGGGCTACCTCCTACGAGATGGAGAGCGTTTTGCAGCGCGCTGGTCTCGAATTAATGCTCAATCAGGTACCACTTGGACGGCTGAGGATGGATCGACGCTGAACTTTGCACGGGGCCAAGTGTGGGTTGCCCTCGTCGAGAAAGATCCTATTTTCACGGCTAGACTCACCACTCTGAACGAGTAGAGCCAAGGAGTTTTGATGTCACAGGAAACTGGAACAGCACGCGTTAAGCGCGGTATGGCAGAGATGCTTAAGGGTGGCGTCATCATGGATGTCGTTAACGCTGAGCAAGCCAAGATTGCAGAAGATGCTGGTGCTGTTGCCGTAATGGCGCTAGAACGTGTTCCAGCAGATATTCGTGCTCAAGGTGGCGTTGCGCGCATGTCTGATCCAGATATGATCGAAAAGATTCAGGCGACAGTTTCTATTCCTGTGATGGCAAAGGTTCGAATTGGCCATTTCGTTGAGGCGCAAATTCTTGAAAGCTTAGGCGTTGACTACATTGATGAATCTGAAGTACTCACTCCAGCTGACTACATCAACCATGTCGACAAGTGGAACTTTAAGATTCCTTTCGTATGTGGAGCGACAAATTTAGGTGAAGCGCTTCGTCGCATCAACGAAGGTGCTGCCATGATTCGCTCAAAGGGCGAAGCTGGCACCGGCGATGTCTCAAATGCGATGTCACATATGAGATCAATTGGTGGAGATATTCGTCGTTTAACGTCGATGCGTGAAGATGAACTTTATGTCGCAGCCAAAGAGATGCAGGCACCATATGCACTCGTCAAGGAGGTTGCTGAAACTGGCAAGCTCCCGGTTGTTCTCTTTACAGCGGGTGGAATTGCAACTCCAGCAGATGCTGCATTGATGATGCAGATGGGTGCTGACGGCGTCTTTATCGGTTCCGGAATCTTTAAATCTGGAAATCCTGCACATCGTGCAGCTGCCTGTGTGAAGGCAACAACGTTCTATAACGATGCGAAGGTTTTGGCTGATGTATCGCGCGGGCTTGGCGATGCAATGGTTGGAATCAACGTTGCAGATATCCCAGTGCCACATCGTCTTGCAGAGCGTGGTTGGTAGCTCTCTAGAAATCTGAGTGCTAAAAAAATGAAGATTGGTGTTCTTGCCCTGCAGGGTGATTTTCGTGAACATTTACAGGCTGTCTTACTTTGTGGCGCAGAAGGCATAGAAGTTCGCCGTGTGAGCGAACTTGATATGTGCGACGCACTCATTCTTCCCGGGGGAGAATCCACAGCAATTGCTTTGTTGGCACGCAATTACGATTTGATTGATCCTATTCGTAAACGAATTGGTGCAGGGATGCCTACTTATGGATCCTGTGCTGGAATGATTCTTTTGGCTGATCGACTCATTGATGGCGCACCTGACCAACAGACTTTCGGTGGAATCGACATGACTGTCCGTCGGAACGCATTTGGTCGCCAGGTGGACTCATTTGAATCCTCACTCACGTTCAACTCTCACGCTCTTCACGCAGTCTTTATCCGTGCACCTTGGGTCGAGGAAATTGGCTCACAAGTGCAAGTAATCAGCGAGGTAATGACCAGTGATGGGCGCAGCCACCCGGTTGCTGTACGTCAATCACATCTCTTGGCAACCTCATTTCACCCTGAACTTACGCACGATCTCGTAGTTCACAGGTACTTTATTGATGAGGTCTGCAAGTCAGGTTAAAGTAAGGTCATTCGTGTAAAGCAAAAGGGGTTCGTTTCATGTCAGGCCATTCCAAGTGGGCAACCACAAAGCATAAAAAGGCTGTCATCGATGGTCGTCGTGCGAAGAATTTCGCCAAACTCATTAAGGCTATTGAAGTTGCGGCACGAAATGGTGGAGCCGATCTCGAAGGAAATCCGACCCTCTTTGATGCGATTGCAAAAGCGAAGAAGAATTCTATGCCGGCTGACAATATTGACAGAGCCGTCAAACGTGGTGCAGGTCTGGAATCTGGTGGAGCTGACTACCAAACGATTATGTATGAAGGTTACGGACCTAACGGTGTGGCACTTATGATCGAATGTCTTTCAGATAATAGAAACCGAGCAGCTTCTGAAGTACGTGTTGCGGTCACGCGCAATGGTGGATCTATGGCGGACCCAGGATCGGTTTCATATTTGTTTAATCGAAAAGGCGTGATCATCGTTTCTAAAGCCGCCGGAGTCTCTGAGGAATCGATTCTTGAGGCAGTTCTTGAGGCGGGCGCGGAAGAGGTAAATGATCTAGGTGAAAGCTTCGAAGTTGTATGTGAAGCGGTGGATCTAGTGACGACTCGAACCGCGTTGCAAAGCGCTGGTATTGATTATGAATCAGCTGATTCCTCTTTTCTTCCGTCGATGGTTATTCCGCTCGATGCCGAAGGAGCGCAGAAGGTTTTTGAACTCATTGATGCCATTGAAGAACTTGATGATGTTCAGAATGTCTTCGGAAACTTTGATGTCTCTGATGAAGTAATGGCGAGCCTTTCCTAACTACTTACCTATAGGTTCTAGGCTTGATCGTATGAGCCAACAACGTATCAAGGTACTGGGAGTTGATCCAGGGCTTACCCGTTGCGGAATAGGCGTCGTAGTGGGTGCACCAGGATCACCACTTTCACTTTCTGGCGTTGGTGTGATTCAAACATCAGCATCTGCTCCACTCGAGCAACGTTTACTCGAACTTGAACGAGAATTGACCAACTGGTTTGAACAACACAATCCAGATGTGATTGCGGTCGAACGAGTATTCTCACAACACAATGTTCGTACCGTTATGGGCACGGGTCAGGCTGCAGGTATCGCACTGTTATTGGCGGCTAAACGTGGGATCCCAGTAATGATGCATACACCCAGCGAGGTAAAAGCAGCGGTGACTGGTAATGGGCGGGCCAATAAAAAGCAGGTCGCAGATATGGTGGTTCGAATTCTTTCGCTCAAAGAAGCACCTAAACCGGTCGACAGTACAGATGCGCTAGCTCTAGCAATCTGTAATATTTGGCGAGCGGGTGCGACCAGTAAAATTGAGCAAGCGCTGAAGCAAGAGAAGAGCCGGATATCTAAGTTGGTGAAGAAATGATTGCTCAACTCACGGGTGAAGTACGCTCGATATCTTCAGAGAGAATTATTTTGGAGGTAGCAGGGGTTGGTTATCTCGTCTCCGTTACGCCCGCGACTTCATCGACGGTTTCATTAGGTTCGTCAGTCACTCTGCATACCTCGATGGTTGTGCGAGAAGATTCAATGACCCTCTTTGGTTTTATTGACCAGAAATCGCGTGAAACTTTTGAACTCGTCCAGACAGTGAGTGGAATCGGTCCACGAGTTGCCCTATCAATTCTGGCGCATCTCACTCCTGAATCATTGGCGCACGCCATTGCCACCGAATCTGTCGAATCGCTTTCGGCTGTTCCTGGAATCGGCAAGAAGGGTGCGCAGAGAATACTTCTTGAGCTCAAAGGAAAGTTCAGTTCTGCAGGTTCGGCATCACCAATGAACCTGACCCAATCCCAATGGCGCGAACAATTATCAGGGGCACTTTCCTCTCTTGGATATTCACCGCGTGATGCTGATGTCGTCATTTCAATCGTTGCAATCGATTATGCAAATCGAGGGATAGATCCCGCTACCGCTGATTTATCCGAGCTTCTCAAAGCAGCCCTTGCTGGGGGCCGATCATGAGTGACGAGCAGAATCGCATCGTAGATCCAATCGCAAACGGTGAAGAGTCGTTATCGGAGAATGCTTTGCGTCCAAAGACGCTAAAAGAATTTGTTGGCCAGCAACGAGTTCGTGAACAGATCGATGTCTTGTTGACCGCTGCTCGCAATCGTGGGGCAGCCGCCGATCACATACTTCTATCAGGACCCCCAGGATTAGGTAAGACGACCTTGGCAATGATTTTGGCATCTGAAATGTCAACACCGATCCGTATTACGAGCGGTCCTGCGATTACCCATGCCGGAGATTTAGCAGCAATTCTTTCATCCCTTGTCGAAGGCGAGATTTTATTTCTTGACGAAATTCATCGCCTTCCACGCCCAGCTGAAGAACTTCTTTATTTAGCAATGGAGGATTTCCGAGTCGATGTCGTTGTTGGAAAAGGTCCCGGGGCTACGGCAATTCCATTGCAGCTTCCACATTTCACACTAGTTGGTGCAACCACACGTGCCGGACTACTGCCGAGCCCGCTGCGAGATAGATTCGGATTTACCGCCCACCTAGATTTTTATGATGCCAACGAAATCGAGATAGTTCTGGCACGAAGTGCCGCACTCCTTGGGCTAGAGATTGATAAGAAAGCGATTGCTGAAATCGCAGGGCGTTCCCGAGGAACTCCGCGCATTGCTAACCGTCTCTTGCGGAGAGTCCGCGATTATGCGCAAGTGCAAGGTTCATCTTCTCTTTCGCATGAGCATTCCAAGGTCGCTCTTGAAATGTATGAAGTTGATGAACAAGGCCTTGACCGTCTTGATCGGGCGGTACTCAGCGCCCTCATTGGACGCTTCAACGGTGGGCCCGTAGGTCTTTCGACGTTGGCCATTGCCGTTGGTGAAGAGAGTGAAACTGTGGAATCAGTCGCTGAACCGTTTTTGGTACGCAATGGATTTATGGCCAGAACCCCGCGCGGGCGAATCGCCACCGAGCTGGGGTATAGCCATCTAGGTCTGAAGGCTCCCGCTGCCATCGCATCCCTTTTTGATGCTCCATCAGAGTGAGCCGGAGCACTAGCTGATGTGGCCTAGACTCTGCTCTTATGTCCACACCTCAAAAAGTAGTTAAGACCTCAACTCGTCCAGGGCGTTCGCTGGCGATTCTGGCGCTAATTTTCGTCTCACTTGGTGCAACGGCTTTCGTCACAGATGCCACTGAAGTGCGCTTAGGACTCGACCTTCGCGGTGGAACCAGCGTGACATTGCAGCCTCGTGCATCGACGGTGGGAAATCAAGTAACGCCTGAGGCTATCAACCAGGCAGTAGAAATTATTAGACAACGTGTGAATTCTTTAGGTGTTGCAGAGAGTGAAGTATCAGCTCAGGGCAGTGGTGGCAGCCGCCAAATCCTTATCTCCGTTCCGGGAGAAAATGGTCAACGTGTAGTTGATCTCGTGGGCCAAACTGCAGAGTTACGATTTAGACAAGTACTTGCCTCGGGTTTTGGAATTCCAGCAGGGGCTGATACCGCAACAGCAGCGACTCCAGTGCCGGGAATATCGGATGCACTCAACGCTGAGTTTGCAGCCTTAGATTGCTCTACCGCGGACAGTCTTCAGGGAACAGGGACAGATGACCCGAACGCCGTTATCACCGCATGCTCTAAGGACTTGACCACGAAGTACATTCTTGCGCCAGCAGAAGTGTTAGGTCGCCAAATTTCCGAGGCCAGTTCAGGTCTTGATACGCAGGCAGGAAGCTCATGGACTGTCTCATTAACTTTTGATGGCGAAGGAACACGTGCATTTGGTGCTCTTACCGCACGTGTGACATCTCTTCCTGAGCCAAATAATCAGGTTGCGATTGTTCTTGATGGAATCGTCCAGTCATCACCAAGAATTAATGAAGCGATTCCTTCTGGTACGGCTCAAATCACGGGTGACTTCACACAAGTTGGAGCGAAGGGTTTGGCAAACGTTCTGAAGTATGGCGCGTTGCCACTGGCTTTTGATCGCGGTGAAGTGCAGCAGGTCTCGCCAACACTTGGATCTGAACAACTTAATGCCGGTTTATTAGCTGGAGGCTTAGGTCTTCTCTTGGTTGTTGTGTATTCATTGCTCTACTACCGAGGTCTTGGATTGGTTATTACAGGCTCACTAGCTATGGCAGCCGGGCTTCTTTATCTTCTCGTGCTGGTTCTAGGTGAGACGATTGGATTTACCCTGACCCTGGCCGGTATCGCCGGAATTATCGTAGCCGTGGGTATTACCGCTGACTCGTTCGTAATTTACTTCGAACGAATACGTGATGAAATCCGAGAGGGCCGAAGTTTACGTTCTGCCGTCGAGAGTGGTTGGTTAAAGGCTCGGCGTACTATCTTGGTCGCGGATGCTGTCTCAATGATCGCGGCTATTCTGCTCTACTTCTTCGCCGTTGGTGGCGTGCGAGGGTTTGCATTTACTTTAGGTCTAACAACCCTTGTAGACCTCATCATTGTCTTCTTCTTCTCAAAGCCGATGATGACATTTATCGCGCGATTGAAATTCTTTAATTCTGGCCATCGATTCTCGGGGGTTTCTGCCAAGAGTTCCGGTGTTGATCGTTCAACTTCACAAGTGGAGGCATAACATGTCAAAAACACAAGGATTCGGTGGGCGTCTCTACTCCGGCGAAAAATCATTTAACATCATTGGCAATGCCAAAAGGTGGTACATAGTCTCTGCCGTATTCACCCTCATATCAGTCGGTGCACTTGCCGTCCAGGGATTAAATCTGGGAATTGAATTCAAAGGTGGCTCTGCTTACTCATTTAACTCAACGACCGTAACGGTCGAGCAGGCTCGTGTCGCAGTTGAAGCAACAGGTTTTTCCGGTGAGGTCATTGTCCAGAAAGTTGGCGATGACAAGATAAGAATACAGACCGGTTCCCTCACAACAGCAGAATCTGATGCAGTCAAGGCTTCAATAGTCTCAACATTCGGGGTGAGCGCGAAGGAAATCGATTCCCAGATCATTGGACCGTCATGGGGTAAAGAGATCACCAAGAAAGCGCTTTACGGTCTCATTGCCTTTCTTGTTGTGATTCTTCTCTTCCTCACGATGGCTTTCGAATCCAAGATGGCGATTGCAGCAATTATTGCTGTGGTGCACGACGTGTTTATTACCGTGGGCATTTACGCCCTGGTCGGATTTGATGTTACGCCGGCAACGGTCATTGGCTTCCTTACAATTCTCGGTTATTCGCTCTATGACACTGTGGTTGTCTTCGATAAAGTTCGTGAAAATACCCGCACAATCAATTCAACTAGTAAATACACCTACTCACAGGCGACAAACTTGGCAGTTAACCAGACTATTGTCCGCTCAATCAACACCTCAGTAATTGCACTTCTTCCGGTGGCAGCAATTCTATTTGTTGGTGCTGGATTACTCGGCGCTGGAACGCTGAAGGACCTCGCATTGGCTCTATTTGTGGGAATGATCGTTGGCGCGTATTCATCAATCTTTATCGCGCCACCTGTTCTTGCGTATTTGCGTGAAAAGGAACCAGCGATGATCGCACTCTCAAAGCGCGTCCAGGCTAGAGGTAACGCGGTCGTTAGCCCAGTCTCGGCAACGTCATCAGTTGAGGTTGCTCCAACAATTGTGAACGATCGACGTGGACCTCGAAATCAGCCTAAGCGTAAAGGTCGCAAGTAGAAACTCTTCCTATGAATGATCTTCTTGCTCCCATCGTTAATGGGTTGCGAGAGCATCACCCAGAATCGGATTTTTTGGAAGTAGAGCGGGCCTTTGAGACCGCGCGTATTGCCCACACTGGGCAGCTACGAAAATCTGGTGAAGAGTACATCACCCACCCAGTTGCAGTAACTCAGATTCTCGTTGATCTCGGCCTTGATCAAGAAACAATTGTCGCTTCTCTTTTGCACGATACTGTTGAAGATACGCCGTACTCGTTAGAGCAACTTAGGGATGATTTTGGCGATGCAATCGCCAGTCTCGTTGACGGAGTAACCAAGCTCGACAAATTGGCTTACGGCCCAACGGCGGAGGCTGAGACGGTGCGCAAGATGGTGATCGCCATGTCACGAGATATTCGAGTCCTTGTGATCAAACTAGCCGATCGTCTTCATAATGCGCGAACATGGAAGTTTGTTTCGGGGGAGAGCGCTCTGCGTAAGGCACGAGAGACGTTAGATATCTACGCACCCTTGGCTCACCGACTTGGTATGAATGCCCTGAAGTGGGAGTTGGAAGATTTAAGTTTTGAAGTGCTTGAACCAAAGAAGTTCGAAGAGATTTCACGACTTGTTGCAGAACGCACCCCGCAAAGAGATGCCTTAACTAAAGAGGTCATCGATGCCGTGAAAACTGATTTAGCTGCCGATTCGATCAATTCAACAGTTACGGGGCGACAGAAACATTTCTTCAGCGTCTACCAAAAAATGGTGGTGCGCGGCCGAGAGTTCAACGATATCTATGACTTGGTCGGTATTCGCGTTCTGGTAAACGATGTGAGGGATTGTTATGCCGTGCTTGGCTCAATTCACGCGCGCTGGAGTCCGGTTCCAGGAAGATTTAAAGATTACATCGCGATGCCAAAGTTCAACCTCTATCAATCGCTACACACAACTGTGATTGGCCCAGGTGGCAAGGCTGTTGAAATTCAGATCCGCACCTATGAGATGCATTCCCGCGCTGAATTCGGTATCGCCGCTCACTGGAAGTACAAGGAAAGCTCTGGAGCTCCAGAAAATACTCCGGAGATGATTTGGCTCAAGCAACTTCACGAGTGGCAGAAAGAGACCGAAGATCCATCAGAATTTCTCGAGGCACTTAGATTTGATCTTGGGACACCTGAAGTTTTCGTATTCACGCCTAAGGGGAGTGTTATTGCTCTTCCAGGTGGTTCAACCCCTGTTGATTTTGCTTATTCAGTACATACCGATGTAGGTAATAGATGTGCAGGTGCAAAGGTCAATGGAAGATTAGTTCCGCTGGAAACAAAGCTCTCAAATGGCGATGTGGTTGAAGTGGTAACAAATAAGAGTCCAACTGCTAGCCCATCCCGCGACTGGCTCAATTTTGTTAAGAGTCCACGAGCTCGTTCTAAGATCAAAGCCTGGTTTTCTAAAGAACGCCGCGAAGAAGCAGTTGATGCTGGGCGTGAATCGATTGCGCGCCAGATGCGAAAGGCTGGTTTGCCGCTTCAAAAGATTTTCGCAGGTCACTCTTTATTGGAGCTAGCGCACGAGCTTCGTTACCCAGATATCGATGCACTCTATATCGCAGTCGGTGATGGACATGTTTCTGCGGCGTCGATTATTGAGAAGCTAGTTGCAGCAATAGGCATTGAGGATTCTCACCCAGAAGCGACCATTGAGTACATTCCAACGGGAGTACCAACGACTCGTAGGTCTAGTACGGCAATTGAGGTTGAAGGCGTTGGCGATGTTTTGGTAAAGCTCGCTAGGTGTTGCACGCCTGTTCCAGGGGATTCAATTTTAGGCTTTATCACCAAAGGTAGCGGAGTCTCAGTCCATCGCACTGACTGCATCAACAGCGATGACCTCAGACTTAATCAAGCAGAGCGCATTGTGAAGGTTCGATGGCTAGCAGGTGCTGGATCACTCTTTTTGGTCAATATTCAAGTGGAGGCCCTTGACCGTGCGCGCTTGCTGGCAGATGTGACCCGGACACTGTCCGAACAGCATGTAAATATTTTGAGCGCATCGGTAAGTACATCAAAGGATCGTGTAGCAATATCAAAGTTCACCTTTGAGATGGCAGATGCCACCCATCTTGATTCTGTCTTAGCAGCAGTGCGTAGCGTCGAAGGTGTGTACGACGTATACCGAAGTTAGCTTTTAGCTAAATTCGCTTAAGTTCTTCTGCGCTTCAGCCAACCAGACTTTGCGAGCTTCAGCTGACTCGAGCGCTTCCTTAGCCTTCTTATCATTCCCAGCCTTGGCAGCCTTGTCTGCAACTTTCTCATAGTTCTCGATCGCTGCAGTAAGTTGAGTAACAACATCTGCCGCACGTGCCTTGGCAGCAGGATCACTCTTTCTCCACACTTCAGCCTCTGCAGATTTAATTGCTGATTCAACTACCTGGACTCGTGCATCTAGTGATGATCGCTTGTCGCGCTGGGTGATTCCGATCTTCTCCCACTCGCGCATCAATTCACGGAACTCGTTCTTAACGATCTTCACATCAGTGAATGGAAGTAGACCTTCAATGGTGAGGATGAGGGCTTCACGCTTTTCGAGGTTCGCACTCATAGAAACTTCTCGCTTTTCTAAATCAGCGTTTTTCGCTGCAAAGAAGGCATCCTGAGATTTCTTAAATCGAGCCCACATCTGTGCGTCATCTTTAGGTTTGCCACGACCGGCAGCTTTCCATGAGTCCATGAGAACTTTAAAGCGTCGCGCCGTTGGAACCCAATCGATAGATGTTGCCAACTTCTCAGCCTCTTCAACGATAGCTATTTTCGCCGTTGAGACAACGCTTGCGGTAGCTTCAAGGGCCGCGAAGTGCGTACGTCTGCGCTTATCAAACTTATTTCGTGAGGCAGAAAAACGCTTCCAGAGATCAGCATCGGCCTTCTTATCAAGGCGAGGTGCACTCTTCCATTCATCTAGAAGAGTCTTCAACCTCTCACCGGTGGATTTCCAGCTCTCTGAAAGAGCAAGTGATTCAGCTTCAACCACAATTTTTTCTTTCTCAATAAGTACTTGCTCGCGACGAGCTGCCTTCTGTGCTGCCTCGGCCTGCTTCTTGGCTTCAAACTTTTCTCTATGTCCCTCAATAAGTGGTTCGATCTGTTCTACAGATGCAGCTAGCGCATCTAGGTCGCCCACACCGTTGAGTTCGCGTACTTGTTGGCGTAGTTTCTTAACAGCCTCATATGCGTCATCTGGAACCATTGCTCCGGATGTGATTCGCGCAGCGGTGAGTGCAACATCGGATGCGAGTGATTCAAATTTACGAACAAAATATGCCAGCGCTTCTTCAGCGCTCTTGCCGGGATAGGAACCGACTATTTTTTCGCCTTCGGAAGTACGGACGTAAACATTGCCATCGTCGCCGACTCGACCAAATTGTGAAGGATCTCCGATGAGGGCCGATGCGGCGCTCATCTGAGGTGCAACCTGTGATGGGTTTGGATTCTCCGTGGTCATAGTCATTCCTTTCAGCGCGTTGGCCAGTGCGGCCTTCGTTAATGCAACCAATGATGGGAGGACAAAGGTACCCTGTCTTACTAACGCCTCAAAAACTGAGCGTAATTTCATCCGCGCGGAGGCTAGAGATGCTGATTCGAGTGCACCCAGCACCGATGTTTGCAACCAACTGCTGGGTCCTAGCTTCAGAGCGTGGGTCAGAGTGCATCATTGTCGATCCAGGTGCCCCGGATGTAACTCCGGATATTGAGTCGATTATTGCTCAGGAAAACTTAAAGCCGGTCGCAGTTCTTCTTACCCATGGTCACCTCGATCATACTTTTTCAGTTGTACCGCTGGCAGATGGATATTCCATTCCTGCCTATATTCATAGCAATGATCGTCTTGCGCTCACACGACCTGAAGTACTCCATGGAGCTGACTTTATGGCCACGCTTACTGGAAAGAGATGGAGCGAACCCGCTCAAGTGGAAGAGCTACGAAATAATCAACTTTTTGAAGCAGTGGGACTCTCGATCAAAGCAATACACGCACCGGGTCATACATCTGGATCATTGATGTTTCTGGTCAACGATGAAGTCTTGCTCAGTGGTGATGTTTTATTTGCAGGATCAATCGGTAGAACTGATCTTGCTGGTGGATCTCATGAGGCCATGCAGAAAACTTTATCGACAAAGGTGCTTACTCTTGCCGATCACTTACGCGTTCTTCCCGGACATGGCCCAGACACGACTATTGAATTTGAGCGCAGAACTAACCCTTATCTGAAAGAATTGCGGACATGAAGCGAGAGAAGATCCTGGCACCGAAGGGTGTAAGTGAGTATCTGCCTCCGCGTTCGGCCTCCTTTGAATGGGTTCGCGAAAAACTAATCAACCCCGCCAAACTCGCTGGTTATCAATTGATGGAGTTGCCGGTATTTGAAGACACTCAGTTATTCGCGCGCGGTGTGGGTGAATCAACTGATGTCGTAAGCAAAGAGATGTACACCTTTGAAGATCGGGGCGGTCGTTCGATAACCTTGCGACCAGAAGGTACTGCCGGAGTGATGCGTGCCGTTATTGAACATTCACTCGACCGGGGTCAGCTGCCTGTAAAAGTTTTTTACTCCGGTGCGTTCTTTCGGGCCGAACGCCCACAAGCGGGTAGATATCGCCAGTTCTACCAAGTGGGTGTGGAATCTATTGGCCTAGATGATCCGGCAATTGATGCCGAAATAATTGCGCTAGCAGATAGTGCATTTAAAAGTATTGGATTAAAAAGATACCGACTTGAGATCACTTCTCTTGGCGACGCAGCATCGCGATTGGCACATCGCACTGACCTTGTTAAGTTTCTAGATGGACTGGTGTTAGACGAGGCGACTCGAGCGCGTGCTGTCATAAATCCACTCCGCCTCTTTGATGATAAACGTGAAGAGATTAAAGAACTCATGGTTGGTGCCCCGCTTCTTCTGGATTACCTCACGGAAGAATCGAAGGCGAGTTTTGCTCAGGTGTGCGCTTATCTTGATGCCCTGAAGATCAGCTACGTAATTAATCCGCGGATGGTGCGTGGGTTGGATTACTACACCGGCACAACTTTCGAATTTATTCACGAAGACCTTGGAGCGCAATCTGGAATTGGTGGCGGTGGACGCTACGACGGCCTTATGCAGACACTAGGAGGATCTGATCTTTCAGGTATTGGTTTTGGGCTAGGTGTAGACCGTGTTCTCCTCGCAGCCGAAGCCGAAGGTGTCGTTGGGTTAAGTGAGTTTGCAAGTGATCTTTTCCTTATTCCTCTGGGGGATTCGTCAAAGCAATCAGCGCTGTTGTTGGCAGAAGATTTAAGGAACGAAGGTTTTCAAGTTGAGATTGCATTTGGTGATCGGGCGCTTAAGGGCGCTATGAAGGCTGCCGATAAGTCAGGTAGTGCATATGCGATCGTTCTTGGTGAGATAGAGATTTCCAGCGGTGTAGTCGAGCTCAAGCGAATGAGTGATGGCCATGTTTCCTCCGTTAAGATGAGCGAATTGAAGAACGCTCTATCTGAGAGAAAGCAGTAGCAATAATGATTCGCACACATGATGCTGGCTCTTTGCGTGCCTCGCACGCGGGGCAGACCGTAACCCTTGCAGGTTGGGTTGCTCGTCGTCGAGATCATGGGGGAGTCGCATTTATAGATTTACGTGATGCCACAGGATCGGTACAGGTTGTCATTCGCGATGAAGAACTAGCAGGCTCGCTTCGAGCAGAATGGTGCCTTGCGATTACCGGTGAAGTAGTACCTCGACCTGCAGGAAATGAAAACAGCGCTCTACCAACCGGCGCAATTGAAGTCATGGGCGATGCGGTAACTGTCCTAAGCGAATCCGCTCCATTACCTTTTCCAGTTGATACTGGTGTTGAATCCGATATTTCAGAAGAGATCCGACTTCGCTATCGATACCTAGATCTTCGTCGCGAAGGACCTGCGGCAAATCTTCGTCTTCGCTCTCGCGTGACATCAGCGATTAGGCGAGCGATGGATGAGCTTAATTTTCTTGAGATCGAAACGCCGTATCTGACTCGTTCAACTCCCGAAGGTGCGCGAGATTTTCTGGTTCCGGTTCGACTTCAGCCTGGCAGTTGGTATGCCTTACCTCAATCTCCGCAACTCTTTAAACAGTTGCTGATGGTTGCTGGCATGGAGCGTTACTACCAGATCGCTCGTTGTTTCCGTGATGAAGATTTCCGTGCGGATCGGCAGCCAGAATTTACTCAACTAGATATCGAGATGTCATTTATTGATCAAGCAGACATTATCGCTGTGGCAGAGAAGATTTTGGTTGATATTTGGAAAGACAGTCTTGGTTACACCATTCCAACCCCGATTGCGCATATGACTTATCGCGATGCAATGAATCGATTTGGATCAGATAAGCCAGATCTTCGTTTTGATAATGAGTTAGTTGACGTTACGGATTTCTTCAAGGAGACGCCATTTCGAGTATTTCAAGCTGAATATGTTGGAGCAGTTGTCATGCCTGGTGGGGCAAATTCACCGCGTCGTGAACTTGATGCTTGGCAGGATTGGGCAAAGGCACGTGGCGCCAAAGGTTTGGCTTATATTTTGCTCAACGATGATGGCACGCTCGGAGGACCGGTATCAAAGAATATATCTGACGTAGAACAAGCCGGAATTGCTGCCAAGGTTGGTGCTAAGAAAGGCGATGCAATCTTCTTCGCCGCTGGCGATCAGAGAACTTCTCAAGCGCTACTCGGCGCGGTTCGAATTGAAATCGGCAAGCGTTGTAATCTGATCGAAGAAGGAGCCTGGAAATTTCTTTGGGTTGTCGATGCTCCGATGTTTGAACCCACAGACGATGGAGGCTGGACTGCAGTTCATCATCCATTTACTGGCCCTAAGCCGGAGTTTGCTTCTTCGTTTTCTAAAGATCCAGCAAACGCTCTGGCTTATGCCTACGACATAGTTCTCAACGGTACCGAACTAGGTGGCGGCTCCATTCGTATTCACGATAAAGAGGTCCAGCGAGAAGTTTTCCGCGTCATTGGTTTAAGCGATGAAGAGGCTAATAGCAAATTTGGGTTTTTATTAGAAGCATTTAATTACGGCCCACCACCTCACGGTGGAATAGCGCTGGGATTAGATCGAGTGTGCGCTCTTTTGACAGGTAGTGATTCGATTCGTGAAGTTATCGCCTTCCCAAAGACTGCAAGTGGTGGCGATCCATTAACTGGTGCGCCAACTCCAATCACAACGGCGCAGCGCCGCGAGAGCGGTATCGACTACAAGCCAGAAGCACCCGCAAAATAAGCTGATCGGGTAGGCTTCTCGTAGAAAAGCTTCGAGGAAATTGAGGAATGCGATGAGTCCAGGCGGTATTGCGGTAATTATCTGTGCGGTTGCTCTTTTGGTCATCGCTGGCGCTCTAGCGTATGCGGTCATTCGTCTGGGTCGTTTTATCGATGAAGCAAGTGTTTCTCTTGCAGCACTGACCACCGAAACCACTCCACTGATTAAGGAATCGACCCGAACACTAGAGCTGGTCAACAGCCCGCTCGAATCCTTTGCAAAGATTTCAAAGAATGTGGAACAGGTAACTACGAAGGTCTCAGAGGCTGCAACTGATTTTATAGATCACAGTGGACCAGCGGTAAAGGTGGCCAGCGCTCTCATTTCAGCAGCTCAAGCCGGTAAGAGTCGCGAAAAGAAAAAGAAGAAGAAGGCTGAGTGAGTGTAGTTCGTGGAATCAGCGGAGATTCGCGCACGTTGGCTGCGCTTTTTTGAATCAGGTAACTCACTCGGGTTAAAGCACACTGTCGTGCCTTCAGCATCATTGATAGCCGATGATCCGAATCTACTTCTCGTCAATGCGGGCATGGTGCCCTTCAAGCCATATTTTCTTGGTGAAGTAACGCCTCCATACGCGCGGGCGACTTCGGTGCAGAAGTGCGTACGGACACTGGACATCGATGAGGTTGGAAAGACGACTCGACACGCTTCCTTTTTTCAAATGTGTGGAAATTTTTCATTCGGTGATTACTTCAAAGAAGGTGCGATTGCATTGGCTTGGGAGCTTCTCACAAAACCTGTCTCAGAAGGTGGTTACGGTTTTCCAGAAAATCGCTTGTGGGTAACTGTCTACCTTGATGATGACGAAGCAGCCGATATCTGGCATAAGAAAATTGGCGTTCCACTTGAGCGAATTCAACGGCGTGACATGGCAGATAATTTTTGGTCCATGGGTGTTCCTGGTCCATGTGGTCCATGTTCTGAGATTTATTATGACCGCGGTCCCGCATATGGCATTGATGGTGGACCAATTGCTGACGAGAATCGATACCTTGAAGTATGGAACTTGGTCTTCATGCAGAACGAGCGAGGAGAAGGTGGCGGCAAAGACGGTTTCTCTATTCTTGGTGAACTCCCTGCAAAGAGTATTGATACTGGATTAGGTTTAGAGAGAATGGCCGCTTTACTGCAGGGTGTAGAAAATATCTATGAAATTGATACCACTATGCAGATTCTTAATCGCGCGTCAGAACTCTCCGGTGTCACATACGGCAAGAACGAGAAATCTGATATTTCCCTTCGGGTGATTGCAGATCATGCGCGTACTGCTGCGATGCTTATCGGAGATGGTGTCACACCTGGCAACGAAGGGCGTGGATATGTTCTGCGTCGAATGATGCGTAGAACAATCAGAAATATGCGCCTTCTCGGTACCAACGATCCCAGCATGGTCTCACTGACGCAAGCTGCTATCGGTGCCATGGGCGCTCAGTATCCGGAACTCCAAACTGACTCTGCTCGTATTCTTTCGGTGAGCGCTTCGGAGGAAGAGAGCTTCCTACAAACACTTAAAAGCGGAACAGTTATTTTTGATACCGCCGCGCAAGTTGTCAAAAAATCAAAGAGCACCGAAATGAGCGGTGATGATGTTTTCAAGTTGCACGATACATACGGTTTTCCTTTCGACCTCACTCTTGAGATGGCGCGAGAAGTTGGTCTTGAAGTAGATGAGGCTGGCTTTACTCGATTGATGAAGGAGCAACGAGATCGCGCAAAGGCGGATGCTCGCGAAAAGAAGAGTGGCCATACAGATCTCAGCGAATATAAAAAGATTGCTGATGACAAAGGTCGTACAGAGTTCATTGGGTATTCAGAAGTAACGTCAGAATCCACAATCGCCGCAATTGTCGTAAACGGTGTGAGCACCAATACCGCTGATCAAGGAGCAGATGTGGAAATAGTGCTTGACCGAACTCCGTTCTATGCAGAGGGTGGCGGTCAGTTGGCAGATGGTGGAACCATCACTCTCCACGATGGAACCGTCATTGAGATAGATGATGTACAGAGCCCAGTTCCTGGATTATCGATTCACCGAGGCCGTGTTCTCAAAGGTTCTGTGCAAGTGGGTCAATCGGCTTTAGCTGCTATCGATAACCATCGCCGTAATGCTATTTCTCGCGCACATACTGCAACGCACATGGTCCACAAGGCATTTAGAGAGGTACTAGGAGAAACTGCAACCCAGGCCGGTTCTGAAAACTCTCCAGGACGTTTCCGTTTTGATTTTCCGTCTACCGGATCCCTTTCAGAAGGTGTGCTCGATGAGGTAGAGGCTCGCGTCAATGAATTGTTGATCAATGATCTAGCAGTGACCGCTGAAGTAATGACACAGGCCGATGCTAAGAAGATCGGGGCGATGGCGCTCTTTGGCGAAAAGTATGGAGATCAAGTTCGTGTTGTCAGTGTGGGTGATTGGGCTAAAGAACTCTGCGGCGGTACCCACGTACATCGTTCGGGTCAGTTAGGTCTAGTAAAGCTGCTCTCTGAGTCTTCAATTGGTGCTGGGGTTCGACGTGTGGAGGCTCTTGTCGGTGCCGATGCCTACCAATTCCTAGCACGTGAGCATCTTTTACTTAACTCGCTCACGCAGATCATTAAAGGCGCACGAGTAGAAGAATTGCCGACCCGAGTAAACGATCTTCTCACCAAGATGAAAGATATCGAGAAAGAATTGGCGACGTTACGAACGTCTGCTGCTCTACAAGGCACTGGAAAGCTTATGGATGGTGCTAAGGATCTAGCCGGAATCTCATTCATTTCTGGGTCTCTAGCAGATGGTATTCCAGCAGATAACTTACGAGAGATAGCACTTGATTTGCGTGCGCGAAATGCAAAAAGTGTGGTTGCGCTCACGAGTGTGGTTGACGCGAAAATTGTTTTAGTAGTTGCCGTTAGTGAGGGTGCACGCGCTTCACAGGTTAAAGCTGGAGCGTTGGTAAAGGTTGCAAGTGCAATTTTGGGCGGCGGGGGCGGCGGAAAAGATGATTTTGCCCAGGGCGGCGGAACTGAGACTGCAAAGATTCCTGATGCCATGAAAGCCATCGAACTAGCGATCGCGGGTAATTAATGTCACGGCCGGGTCGCAGACTCGCCTTTGATTATGGGGATGTTCGTATTGGTGTAGCAGTGTGTGACATGGATGGAATTCTCTCTTCTCCTCTCGAGCCACTTAATAGCAAACATCCCAACCTCATGGATCAGATTAGAGAGCTAGTCACTGAGTACGCCCCGGTTCGAATCTATGTTGGTCAGCCACTTAATCTTTCAGGTGAGCCATCTGTATCTAGCGTCAAAGCGAATTCATTTGCAGACCAGGTACGAGCGATCGTTGATTTCGATGTAGTGATGATTGATGAACGTCTTACAACGGTCTCGGCCAGCGCGCTTCTCAGTCAGGCGGGCGTGAGTGTTAAGGATCAAAGAAGGATGATCGATTCCGTTGCAGCTGTCGCGATTCTGGAGAGCGGACTTTCTCGTGAACGTGGATAAGTCGGCTCTTATGCGAGTAAGTGCGGCATTGCTGGCAAGCCTGCTGATCATCGCAGGGCTTTCGCTGATTAAACGGGCTCCTGCAGCTGCCGCAGACTTTGCATGCGCAGCAAAAACAAATACAGAAAAGATTAGTGTTGAAGTTTCATTGGGCGAAAGTGGGTCAATGATTGCACAAGAGCTTTTTGAAAAAGGTGTTACCAAATCGCAAGAGAGCTTTTTTCGTATTGCAGTTGCCGATCAACGCTCTGCTTCGATAGCTCCAGGTATTCATCTGATTGACGCTCGGATTTGTGCCACAGATGCACTAGATCAGTTGCTCGATAACAAGAGAATTGCTGGCCTGATCACCGTGAAGGAAGGTGCTTGGGTGAGTGAGATCAAGAAGAGTTTTCAGAGTGCGGGGTATTCCCGGCAAGATACCGATCGTGGGTTTAAAGAAGCCACAATTCCTCAACCCTTTACAAGCCTGGAGGGGTTACTCTTTCCTGCGCAGTATAGTTTTGCAAAAGGTACTCCTATTAGTCGGGCTATTGCAGAGATGATCAATAAAGGATCGCAACAAGTGGTCAAGGCTGGCTTTGCTGGTAACACAAGCAAATACAGCCAGCAGGAGTTATTGACTATCGCATCGATTATTCAAGCAGAGGGAACCGATGACAATTTTGGTAAAGTTTCACGAGTTGTTTACAACAGATTAAGAATTGGAATGCCGCTGCAGATGGATTCGACTGTTCACTACGTTCAATCTCAGCGTGGTGATATTTTTCTAAGCACCAAGTCAACTCTTCTTAAATCACCATTTAATACTTATCGTAACGCAGGCCTTCCTCCAGCTCCAATTGGTAATCCTGGTCTCAATGCCATGCTCGCCGCAGTTACTCCCACTGCTGGCGACTGGCTCTATTTTATTACTGTTGCACCAGGTGATACCCGCTTCACAAAATCTTTTGATGAATTCAACAGTTGGAAGCTCATCTATAAGGCAAATCTTCGAGCCGGAAAGTTTGAGGATTGACGATGATTAGAGGCGCGGTCTTAGGCTCTCCGATTTCACATTCACTATCGCCAGTACTGCACAAAGGTGCCTTTACCTTCCTCGGCGTTGATGGAAGTTATGAAGCAATTGATGTCCCAAGCGGCACACTCGCTGACTTCTTCACCAAGAGCTCTGACACATTTAATTACTTCTCTCTCACGATGCCGCTGAAGGAGGAAGTGTTCTCTCTCGACATTTCTTTCGATGAACTCGCAAAACGCATCGGTTCCGCGAACACGCTCTATCGGAAAAATGATAACTGGTATGGAACCTCCACAGATGGTTCGGGATTTCTATCAGCTCTTGATGCCGTCTCTGATCGCACCTTCACTAATGCGCTCATTCTGGGTGCGGGAGGAACAGCACGTGCGATTGCTGGAGCACTTGACTCTCACGTTCCATCTATTTCAGTCCTTGGTCGTACATCTACTAGGCGCGATGCCCTCTCTCAATGTGTGCAGACTTCTGCTTTTGAATATCTCCAATGGAGTGATGGATATGATCTCTCTGAATTCGACATTGTCATCAACACAACGCCCGCTGGTGCGGCAGATCTTCTTGCTGAGAACCTACCCGCCACAGTTAGCGCTCTTCTCTTTGACGTTATCTATAAGCCTTGGCCAACAGTGTTGGCATCTAGGTGGGCAGATCGTTCAGGACAGGTAATTAACGGAAAAGAGTTGCTTCTCTGGCAGGGATTGGATCAATTAGACCTCATGATGGAGAAGCCGATCGATCGCGAACTTCTAGCGCCATACCTGCGAGATCTTCTTTCTCAACGTTAACCACACTCTCAATTTCTCCTGATGTCAACACCTGCCTCGAGGATTAGCTTTGCCTGGTGCTGCCCATAATTCTCCCGCTGCTCGTCTGGCTTAGCTATCGCGATATGAAATCACATCGAATACCAAACTATGGACTCGTATTGCTCTTCGCCGTCACCTTCGCCTTCTCACTTGTAAATGATCATCCTTGGTTTGATCATTTGATTGCAACTGGCATTGTTTTTCTGACAGCCGTCATTGCTCATATGTTTTTAGGGTTAGGAATGGGGGACATCAAGCTCCTTCTCATCCTCATACTTTTGGTAGTTCCAACTGAGTCGAGAAGCCTGCACTGTTTTTTGAGTATCTTCACTTCGGTTTGCCTCTTTCATGTGATCCTTGTAACGCGATGTACTTTCAGGACCGATATCGCGATTCCGCTCGCACCATCTCTAACAATTGCTACCGTGGCCGTTCTTTTTCTCTAAATTGGCAGGCATCTTGGGGAGCGATCTGTCAGAATAGGGGGATGCGTTGGTTGACGGCAGGCGAATCTCATGGGCAGGCTCTCTCTGCAATTCTTGAGGGAATCCCTGCGCACGTTCAGATCGATTCAAAGTATCTTGATTACCATTTAGCGCGTCGCCGACTGGGTTTTGGTCGTGGAGCACGACAGAATTTTGAGGCCGACAAGATAACAATTCTCGGCGGAGTGCGACTAGGTTCAACACAGGGTGGACCAATAAGTATTCAAGTGGGAAATTCTGAATGGCCAAAGTGGGAGAAGGTCATGTCTGCTGATCCGGTAGACGAGTCTGAGATTGCACACTTGGCACGAAATGCACCATTGACGCGTCCACGACCAGGTCACGCCGATCTCGTCGGAATGCAAAAGTACGATTTTGATGACGCCCGGCCAATACTTGAACGTGCGAGTGCACGCGAAACTGCGGCTCGCGTTGCACTCGGTGCGGTAGCGCGTGCATTTCTCGAACAAAGTGTTGGCATCACAATTCTTAGCCACGTACTTTCAATAGGTTCAGTTCGCGTTCCGGATGAGACGTTGCTACCAAGTGAAAATGATATGGAGAGAATTGATAGCGATCCTGTTCGTTGTAGTGATCTCACCACTAGCGGTCTTATGATGAAGGAAATCGAGTCTGCTCACTCAGACGGTGACACTCTAGGAGGCGTTTGCGAGATCTTGGCATTTAATATGCCTCCAGGTTTGGGTTCACACGTACATTGGGATCGTCGACTTGATGCACGGATAGCTTCGTCGATGATGGGAATACAAGCAATCAAAGGTGTTGAAATCGGAGACGGGTTTACTACTGCGACTCGTCGTGGCTCTGTGGCACATGATGAGATTGAGAAGAATGCTCAAGGTCAGATAGTTCGTCGCAGCGATCGAGCTGGCGGCACAGAAGGTGGAATGTCTAACGGTGAAATTTTGCGTGTCAGTATTGCAATGAAGCCGATCTCGACCGTTCCTAAAGCCTTAGATACGATCGATACATCAACAGGAGAGCCAGCAAAGGCAATTAATCAGCGCTCTGATGTATGTGCAGTTCCAGCGTCAGGAATAGTTGGTGAGGCGATGCTTGCATTAGTTCTTGCTGAAGCGGTCCTTGAAAAATTTGGTGGGGATAGCGTGCAAGAGACCAAGCGGAATTTCAATTCATATATAGACAATCTTCGAATCAGGTAGAGATGCTCACTGCGATTTTGATTGGGCCCCCAGGTTCTGGTAAATCCTCTGTAGGAAAGTCACTTGCCACGCGACTAGGTGTTGCATTCTCAGATACAGATACCATCATTGAAAAAGATTGCAATAAAAGCATTTCTGAGATCTTTATAGAATCCGGTGAGCCGTATTTCAGGCATCTCGAAAGAATGGTGGTTTTGGATCAGTTAGCCAACGGTGTCGGAGTTCTCTCACTTGGTGGTGGTTCGATACTTGATCAACAAGCACATTCAGCCCTTGAAGCTTCTGCGACGCCAATTGTTTTTCTAGATGTTTCACTTGCCAGTGCTTCTCCACGTGTGGGCTTTAATAGAGATCGCCCGCTTCTTGTTGGAAATCCACGGGCGAAGTGGCAAGAGCTGATGAATGCTCGTCGCCCAATCTATGAAGGCCTCGCGACCTTCACAGTTTCTACCGATGAACTAACGCCGTCCCAAGTGTCACAGAAAATTATTGATCTCATGCAAATTGAGGTTCAATCATGAGAAAAACAATAGCGGTAAGTGCTGAGCGTGAGTACGAAGTTCTCATCACCGATGATTGGCGCAAAGAGCTGGTTGAGATAGCCAGCGCTAGGACGAGATGCGCCGTGATTCTGACGCAAGCGACGAGAGATCGATTGGGTAATCTGGAAGCTGATGATTGTGAGTTTTTATACTGCGCTATCCCAGATGGTGAAGAAGGAAAGAGTCCATCGTCACTGCTTACTCTTTGGAATTGGTTGGCTGCAGCAGGCTTTACTCGCAGTGATTTAATCATTGGAATCGGCGGGGGAGCAGTCACTGACATAGCAGGTTTTGCTGCGGCTACATATTTGCGCGGCATAGATTGGGTTGCTATTCCGACATCTGTTGCTGGCGCAGTGGACGCTGCAATCGGTGGGAAGACTGGCGCAAATCTTGATTATGGAAAAAATATGGTGGGGTCATTTCATTCACCAGTAAAGGTACTCATAGATACATCGTGGTTTACTACATTAAGCGATCGTGACTTTGCTGCTGGCCTTGCCGAAGTGGTGAAAACCGGTTTCATTCGAGATGAAAAAATCCTGGAACTCATGCAAGGTCAGAGCATTGCCTCCATCCGGAGCAATCAGGAATTAGTGACCGAACTTGTTAGCCGATCTGTATCTGTAAAAGCTAGCGTGGTAGGGAACGATTTTAAAGAGGGCTTCGAGAGAGAAATTCTTAACTATGGCCACACTTTCGGTCATGCCGTTGAGCAACATTCTAAGTACGCCTTAAGGCATGGCGAGTGTGTCTCGATCGGAATGGCCTATATGGCCCATCTCCAACTTTCACTAGGACTTATCGGCCAAGATCTACATCGATTGCATTTTACGATCTTGGAGTCGATCGGGTTACCAGTCCGCTACGAGAATGGTGATTGGCCTGAGCTTCGAGCGATTATGTCTCGCGACAAGAAGACTCGGGGCAACTCAGTTCGTTTCGTTATTATTTCCGGTATTGGAATTACTGATCGCCTGAGCGATGTGGCGCCGGCCGAACTCCTGAGCGCATATGAGAAGGTATGCTCATGAAGGTTCTGGTAATCAATGGTCCCAATCTCGCTCGATTAGATATTCGTGACTCGAGTATTTATGGCGATCTTAGCTATCCACAATTAGTCGAGTTTATTTCGGGTGCAGCAAAAGACCTTGGATTCACCGCCGATGTACGGCAGAGTGATGACGAGTCGACGATCATCGGATGGCTACATGAAGCCGCCGACTCTAAGACCCCGGTCATCATTAATCCTGCTGCCTTTACTCACTATTCCTATGCAATCCGTGACGCAGCGGCGATGCTTAAAGGCCCATTGATTGAGGTTCATCTTTCAAATCCGCTGAGTAGGGAAGAGTTTCGCCATACATCGGTAGTTTCAGGGGTTGCGACAGGAACGATTGGTGGATTCGGTCCGCATTCCTACTCTCTAGCGCTGATGGCTCTGAAAAATCTCAAATCCTAATTTTTCATGCGGTAAACTTGTAAATCTATAGCAACTGATATCCGTCGGGTGCGATGAACTGGAGTGCGACTGTGGCAACAACAAATGACCTAAAAAATGGAATGACCCTAGATATCGAAGGTCAGCTTTGGACCGTTGTTGAATTCCAACACGTCAAGCCTGGAAAAGGCCCAGCATTCGTACGAACCAAGCTGAAGCAAGTACTAACAGGAAAAGTGGTCGATAAAACTTTTAACGCTGGAGTCAAAGTTGAGATAGCGATTCTAGAAAAACGAGAGATGAACTTCCTTTACAAGGAAGGCGACGACTTCGTATTCATGGATAACAAGAATTTTGATCAGATGACCATCTCTGCGGCAACCGTTGGAGATGCTACAAACTATATGCTCGAAAACACTGAAGCTATTGTTGCGATACACGATAGCAATCCACTCTATATAGAATTACCTGCTTCAGTTGAGTTAGTCGTTACATACACAGAACCAGGCCTTCAAGGTGATCGATCTTCGGGTGGAACAAAGCCAGCGACTGTGGAAACAGGTATCGAAGTACAGGTTCCTTTATTCATTAAGCAGGATGAAAAGATTGTGGTTGATACTCGCGATGGTTCGTATCAGGGCCGCGCAAACTAGTGTCAGCCCGCAGTAAGGCGCGAAAACAAACTCTCGACCTTCTCTACGAATCAGATATCCGATCAAGTGATCTACTCGAGCTACTAACGCTACGAGATGTAGAAGTCGAAGGAGTGGACGCGCGTCCTATTCGCGAGTACACCCGGTTGCTTGTAGAAGGTGTTCATCTTCACAAGCGAAAGATCGATGAACTCATCAGCACCTATGCCCAAGGCTGGGATATGGATCGGTTGGCGGCAGTTGATCGCAATATATTGCGACTTGGGATCTTTGAGATTTTATGGGAAGACGACATTGATGATGCGATAGTTATTGATGAAGCGTTGACCCTTGCCCAATCGTTAAGTACTGAAGAATCTGCTGGTTTTATCCATGGTGTTTTAGGTCGTATCGTTTCTATTAAAACAAGCCTGGCTCTCTAACGCTTCACCAACGAAATCTCTTGCTCGATGACCCATCTGCGAAAATCAATCTCTTCGCTATCTAACAATCGGGCTATTGCCTGAACATCATCTTCTCGCAACGAGATTACTTCTCCAGCCCAATCACCGCGTTGTTCTGCGATGCGCGAGAGGTATCTTGATAGGACCGACTTTTCAGTAGAAGGCGCAAGATTTCTCAAGGCGCGCAAGTCATAGATATGACGGCCGGCTCGCATCGATGCTCTCTCGTTAGGACCAACAGGGCCGATCAAATGGACGAGAGCTATGTCGAAGAGTTCAGCGATTTCAATTACTTTCTTCAGGCTCATAGCTCGCTCGCCTCGTTCATAAGCGCCCAGAACAATTGCCTTCATGCGCCCGCAGCTCAGTACCTCGCAGTCGAGCAGAGTGAGCCCTCTCGCTCGTCTGAGTTCGCGAATTCTGGCTCGAATCTGATCGGTCTGGTCACTCTTCATAGCTGCGAGGGTAGATGTGAACGCGCCGATAAGAGATGGGATTTCCACAGCCATGGCCACTGCATGTTAGACTCCCGCAACATCCTTTAAGACCCGTCCTGTGAGGCGGGGAAGGAGATTTATATGAATACAGTGCTGTCCGCGCAAGATATGGCGCGCGCTCTCTCTCGCATTGCTCACGAAATTTGTGAAGGCAACAACGGGGCCCAATCTGTCACTCTCTTAGGTATTCCTACTCGTGGTGCTCATCTAGCTTTTCGCCTGGCCACACTCATCGACTCCATCGAAGGGGCTTCGGTTCAGGTAGGCACCTTGGATACGACGCTCTTCCGGGATGACTTGAGATTAAAGGCTCCCCGGGCGTTAATGGCCACCAGCATTCCACCACTTGGAATCCAAGGTCGCACCGTCGTACTTGTTGATGATGTCCTCTTCTCTGGAAGAACAATCAGGGCGGCTCTCGATGCCCTCGGAGATATTGGCCGGCCGTCTCGGGTGCAACTCGCTACATTGATTGATCGAGGCCATCGTGAACTTCCCATACGAGCTGATTTTGTTGGCAAGAACATTCCGACAGCGCTATCGCAATCGGTTAAAGTCAGTCTCACAGAGATTGACGGAATCGACGAAGTGACGGTTTCAGAGCTGGTATCACCATGAAGCACCTCTTATCAATAGCTGATATTTCTCGCCTTGAGGCGGTTTCTATTCTCAATACCGCCGCGGAATTGGCAAAAGTAAGTGATACGCCTATGAAGAAGTTGCCAACTCTGCGTGGCCGCACGATCGTGAATCTCTTTGCTGAAGATTCAACAAGAACGCGAATCTCATTCGAGGCTGCAGCAAAAAGACTTTCTGCCGATGTGATTAATTTTTCCGCAAAGGGATCGAGTGTAAGTAAAGGCGAGTCACTTAAAGATACGGCGCAAACCCTCCAAGCAATGGGGGCTGACGCAGTCATCATTCGACATGGTGCATCCGGAGCTCCAGCCCGCTTAGCAGAATGCAAGTGGATGTCTGGCGCGGTGATCAATGCAGGCGATGGTACTCACGAGCATCCTAGTCAAGCGCTGCTAGACGCGTTCACTATTCGAAAGCATTTAGGGCAAGGACGAGAAGATCTCGAAGGGCTACGAATAGGAATTGTCGGCGATGTTCTACATTCGCGCGTTGCGCGTTCAAATGTTCTTCTACTGACAAAACTTGGTGCGCACGTGACGCTGATTGCTCCGCCTACGCTTTTGCCTGTGGGGGTTGAGAGTTGGCCGGTGACAGTCTCTTATGACTTCGATAGCGTCCTTGAGTCCCTCGATGCTGTGATGATGTTACGAGTGCAGTTAGAGCGAATGAATGAACTCTTTTTTCCGAATGCTCGCGAATACTCCCGCTACTTCGGACTCAATAGTGCTCGAGTGAAGGCACTTCATCCGGGAGCGATTGTGATGCACCCAGGACCGATGAATCGCGGACTTGAGATTACCGCTGATAGCGCGGACAGTGCTCGTTCTGTCATTGTCGAACAAGTAAGTAATGGCGTCAGCGTGCGAATGGCGATCCTTTATCTTCTTTTAGCCGGAGATACTTCAATAGAGGCGGGAATCTAGATGACTGAATCACTTGATCATATTCTTCTTAAAGGTGGCACTCTCGCAGATGGATTGAAAAGAGATGTGCTCATTAAGGATGGTCTCATCGCTTCAGTTTCGGAATCCATCCCGTCCGAAAATGCCAACGTGGTAAATGTAGACGGACTTATTCTTCTCTCAGGCTTAGTGGATCTGCATACCCATCTTCGTGAACCAGGGCGAGAAGATTCAGAGACGGTTCTTTCAGGCTCACGCGCTGGAGTTAAGGGCGGATACGTTGCACTGTCAGCGATGGCAAATACTTCGCCGGTGGCCGATACGGCTGGTGTGGTGGAGCAAGTATTTAGATTAGGGAAAGAGGCGGGATTACTTGATGTCTTTCCAGTTGGCGCAGTTACTCAGTCAATCGAGGGAAAAATACTGGCAGAGATAGGCGCTATGGCAGATTCGGTTGCGCGAGTTCGAGTCTTTAGTGATGACGGTAATTGCGTCAGTGATCCACTTGTGATGCGACGCGCACTTGAGTACGTGAAGAAATTCGGCGGAGTGATCGCTCAGCACGCACAGGAACCAGCCCTTACAGCAGGGTCACAGATGAATGAAGGAATCGTGAGTGCAACATTGGGTCTCAAGGGTTGGCCGGCCGTTGCCGAAGAAGCGATCATTGCGCGAGATGTGCTCTTAGCCGAACATGTTGGTTCACGATTGCACATCTGTCACCTGACAACTGCCGGCGGCGTTGAAATTATTCGTTGGGCGAAGGCTCGCGGAATCAACGTAACCGCTGAGGTCACGCCACATCATTTATTACTAACGGATGAAATGGCTCGCGGCTATGATCCAATTTTTAAAGTTAACCCTCCGCTTCGTACAGATGCAGATGTGCTTGCATTAAGAGCAGGGCTAGCCGATGGAACCATTGATATTGTTGCAACAGATCATGCACCACATCCAGGTGAAAGTAAGGAATGTGAGTGGCAAGAGGCAGCCTTTGGCATGTTAGGTCTTGAACATGCCTTATCGATTATTTCCCAGACCATGGTTGAAACAGGGCTGCTCGATTGGGCCGGGGTACAAGAGCGAATGAGTATTGCTCCTGCCAAGATTGGTGGTTACTCCGAGCATGGTCGAGGACTTGAGCAAGGATCTCCTGCACATATCACCGTTGTGAATCCGCAAGCGCCGTATCGCGTAGATCGTGACAACCTCGCTTCGAAATCCAGAAATACGCCATTCCATGGGATGGAATTTTCAGCTCAAGTTGTGTCGACGTACTTCCACGGACGTAAGGTCTTTAGTCATGGAAGTGTCGCATGAGTAAAGCGTTCCTTGTTCTAGACGACGGTCGTATCTTTGAAGGTCAGAGTTGGGGAGCCACAGGGAGAGCTTTTGGTGAAGCGGTTTTCCAAACGGGTATGACCGGATATCAAGAGACGCTTACTGATCCTTCGTATCACCAGCAGATCGTTGTGATGACTGCCCCGCATATCGGCAACACCGGAATGAACACGGAAGATAACGAGAGTAAAAAGATCTGGGTGGCTGGTTTTGTTGTCCGAAATCCATCACCGATTACTAGTAACTGGCGCAGCGAAAAATCTCTTGGTGACGTCATGATCGAGCAGGGGATCGTTGGTATTTCAGGCGTTGATACCAGAGCCCTTACCCGCCACCTCCGTGATAGAGGCGCAATGAGAGTCGGACTTTTTTCAACCTTAGATCTTTCCCGTGAAGAAATGGTTATTGAGGTACGAAAAAGTAAACAAATGTCAGGTTCATTTTTAAGTGCAGACGTCTCGACGACCAAGCCCTACATCGTTCCTGCAACTGGAGAGAAACGGTTTACCGTGGTGGCTCTAGATCTTGGAATAAAGAGCGCAACACCCCGCGCAATGTCTCAGCGCGGTATTCAGACACATGTTCTTCCGTTCAATGCGACATTCGAAGAGATTATGGCCCTGAATCCAGATGGAGTTTTCCTCTCAAATGGACCGGGGGACCCATCAACAATGACCGAAACAGTGAGTTTGGTGCGCCAACTACTTACCGAGGAAGTTCCAATTTTTGGTATCTGTTTTGGTCATCAGATTCTTGGTCGTGCTCTTGGTTTTGAAACCTATAAGTTGCAGTTTGGTCACCGTGGAATTAATCAACCAGTGATGGATAAACGAACTGGCAAGGTAGAGATCACTTCTCATAATCATGGCTTTGCAATCGAAGCTCCAGTTGATACACAATTTGCTACAGTGTTCGGACCTGGACAAGTCACTCACATCTGCCTCAATGACGGCGTTGTTGAGGGACTAGAACTATTAGAACGTGGGGCCTTTAGCGTTCAATATCACCCGGAAGCTGCCGCCGGACCGCATGATGCGTCATATCTTTTCGATCAGTTTATCGCGATGATGCAGAAGTACCCTCGAAAGGTTGGTGTCGCCTAATGCCTCGCGACACTTCGATTAAGAGTGTTCTAGTTATTGGCTCAGGACCCATCGTTATTGGTCAGGCCTGCGAATTTGATTATTCAGGAACGCAAGCATGTCGCGTCCTGAGAGCAGAGGGAATACGAGTCATCTTGGTCAATTCGAATCCCGCAACAATCATGACCGATCCAGAATTTGCTGATGCTACATATATCGAGCCGATCACCCCAGAATTTATTGAGAGAATTATTGCGAAAGAACGACCAGATGCTGTCCTTGCAACACTTGGTGGACAAACAGCACTTAATGCTGCCATCGGGTTATATGCGGCCGGAACCCTAGATCGCTACGGTGTAAAACTCATTGGTGCAGATGTTGATGCAATCGAACGCGGAGAAAATCGTGAAATATTTCGAACCATTGTTGAAAAAATTGGGGGAGAATCGGCGCGATCAGTTATCTGCCATACGATGGAAGAGATTCTTGAAGGCGTCAAAGTGCTGGGTTATCCCGTTGTTATACGCCCCTCTTTTACAATGGGTGGCTTAGGTTCTGGTATCGCCTTTGATGAAGTTTCTCTCCACCAAATTGCCGGAGCTGGGCTCAGGCACAGTCCAACATCTGAAGTGCTGCTAGAAGAGTCAATTATTGGCTGGAAAGAATACGAATTAGAAGTGATGCGTGATTCGACAGATAATGTCGTAATTGTTTGTTCCATTGAGAATATTGATCCAATGGGTGTGCATACGGGCGACTCGATCACCGTGGCACCGGCACTTACTTTGACAGATGTTGAGTACCAGCGCCTTCGTGATCTTTCAATCTCCATCATACGAGAAGTGGGCGTAGCAACGGGTGGCTGCAATATTCAATTTGCAGTCAATCCCGAGAACGGTCGCATTATTGTGATTGAAATGAATCCGCGAGTATCGCGCTCTAGCGCCTTAGCCTCGAAGGCAACGGGTTTTCCTATTGCAAAAATCGCAACCAAGCTTGCAATTGGCTATACGCTGGACGAAATCGAAAACGATATTACTAAGGTGACCCCGGCATCCTTTGAGCCGACCCTTGATTATGTGGTCGTGAAAGCTCCACGTTTTGCCTTCGAGAAGTTTCCGGATGCCGATCCTCGTCTGACAACAACGATGAAAAGTGTTGGCGAAGCAATGGCTATTGGTCGGTCTTTCCCAGAAGCGTTAATGAAAGCCCTTCGCTCCCTTGAGCGCAAGGAAGCGATCTTCACATTTCCCGCAGAAATCTCAGAGCAGCGGGTAGCAACGTTGCTCACTCAAATCGGAACGCCGACAGAGTACAGACTTCAGCAAGTCCAACAGGTTCTCTGGTCTGGTGTGAGCGTTGCTGATGTTTTCGAAAAGACAAAGATTGATCCTTGGTTTCTTACACAGATTCAATTGATCAATGACGCAGCGCGAGAGATTAGCCAACCCGGGGAACTCACACCCGAACTTCTTCGTACTGCTAAGCAATGGGGATTCTCCGATGCACAAATTGCAACGTTAAGGAATCTCTCCGAAGATGATGTCAGAAAAACAAGGACGCATCTTGGCGTTCGACCGGTTTATAAAACCGTTGATACCTGTGCTGCGGAATTTGAAGCCTTCACACCTTATTACTACTCAAGTTATGAAGAAGAGACAGAGGTAAAACCTCGAAGTAAACCGGCGGTGATTATTCTTGGTAGCGGTCCTAATCGAATTGGTCAAGGAATCGAGTTTGACTATTCCTGCGTGCACGCATCTTTCACTCTCCGTGAAGCTGGGTATGAAACCATCATGATCAATTGCAACCCAGAGACCGTCTCTACTGATTACGACACTAGTGATCGCCTCTACTTTGAACCTTTGACGTTAGAGGATGTACTTGAAATTGTTCACGCAGAGAGTCAGGCTGGTCCGGTCCTCGGGGTGATCACACAGCTCGGCGGACAAACTCCGCTTGGCCTTGCGGCGGGACTTAAGGACGCTGGAGTAACAATTCTTGGTACTAGCCCAGAAGCGATTAATCTCGCCGAAGAGCGTGGTGCATTTGGTGATGTTCTCGCAGCTGTTGGATTGACCGCGCCTGAGTTTGGAATGGCGTCCTCACAGATGCAGGCAGTTGAGATTGCGAAAAGGATTGGGTACCCAGTTCTTGTTAGACCTTCATTTGTCCTCGGTGGGCGAGGAATGGAGATTGTCTACGATGATGATGCTCTCTCCTCATTCATTTCGCGCGCAACTGATATCACGCCAGACCATCCTGTATTGGTGGATAGATTTCTTGATAGCGCCATCGAGATAGATGTAGATGCACTCTATGATGGAGGCGAACTCTTTCTTGGTGGGGTAATGGAACATATTGAAGAGGCTGGTATTCACTCAGGAGATAGCGCCTGCGTTCTTCCTGCCATGACAATTTCACCTGCGCAATTTGTTGAAATTCGAGAAGCGACGCATAAGCTCGCGCAAGGAGTTGGCGTGAGAGGGTTGATCAACATTCAATTCGCACTTGCTGCCGACCAGCTTTATGTTTTAGAGGCCAATCCGCGCGCATCACGAACAGTTCCCTTTGTTTCAAAGGCGACAGGTGTTCCTCTTGCTAAGGCCGCTGCTCGAATCTCGCTAGGAGTGACGATCGCACAATTACGTGAGGATGGGACTCTCCCATCTAGCGGTGATGGAGTTGCCAAGGGGATATCAGTCAAGGAAGCAGTGCTTCCGTGGAATCGGTTTAGACGATCAGATGGCCGTGGTGTCGATGCGGTACTAGGGCCAGAGATGCGATCTACTGGTGAAGTAATGGGAATCTCGTCCACTTTTGGTGCAAGTTACGCCAAGAGTCAGATCAGCGCGTTCGGATCTTTACCAAAGAGTGGATCAGTCTTTATCTCGTTGGCAGATAAAGATAAAGAATCTGGGGTCCAGGCCGCCACGACGTTGTCGTCCCTTGGCTTCAGACTATTCGCAACTGCAGGTACCGCTGATTTCCTTGACGCGCGCGGAGTAAGAACTGCTCGAGTTCGCAAAGCTTCCGAAGGAATTGGACCGTACGGTGAGAAGACAATCGTTGATCTTCTTAATAGCGGTGAGATCAACCTTGTCATCAACACACCAGTGGGACGCGGAACTCGAGCCGATGGTTGGGCTATTCGAACAGCGGCGGTGCAAAGATCGATCCCTTGTATAACAACGACAGCTGGGTTTAACGCGGCGGTTGAGGGAATAAAAGTTCTCCAGTCAGGTGATCTAGATGTGCGTCCAATACAGGATTGGCTGAACATTTCATGAGCACAATAAACAAGAGTGCCACTCAGATAAACACAACGATTTTGAGTAACAAGCGCGTAGGTGCCTACCATCAGATACTTCTTTCCATAGGAGATCTCGCTTCGTTGTGTCGCCCTGGAAATTTTGTGGCGATATCAGTCGGCGGCGATTCCTCAAGCATGATTCTTCGTCGTGCTTTTGCAATCTCTCGAGTGACACATGGCAGTGCATCAGGTGGAGCGATGGAATTGATTGTGGCCCCGCACGGTTCTGGCTCGCGCTGGCTATGTGCACAACCCGAAGGAAGTGAGATAGATATAGTCGCACCACTTGGCAAAGCCTTTGGAATTCCGACATCTCCGGTTAATGCACTGCTTGTAGGCGGAGGTTATGGTTCGGCTCCACTTTTTGGTTTAGCTGAAGTTCTTAAAGCACGAGGGTGTCGAGTGGATATGTTGCTCGGAGCAAGCACGGGTTCCAAAATTTACGCGCCGCTTGAAGGAAAACGAAGTGCATCAACTCTTAAAATCTATACCGAAGATGGCTCAATGGGCGAGCGTGGCCGTGTTACTGCCCCAATTCCTTCACTAATAGAGCAGGGAGCTATCGATGTCATCTACTCCTGCGGACCGATGTCGATGCTGCGCGCCATCTCTGATCTAACTACCGGCACAGACGTTGTTCACCAATGTGCCGTGGAAGAATCCATGGCATGTGGAATTGGAATTTGCATGACCTGCGTTCTTCCGGTCAAAAATGATGACGGAGTCGTATCTATGCTCCGATCCTGCATTGACGGCCCAGTAATGGATGCAAGTTCTGTGGCATGGGATCTCGTAGGAAAAACTCCACCGGTGGTCACTCAATGAATCTGAAGAACGAAGGATTTGATTTCTCAACGACCCTGGCTAGCGCTTCTTTTCCCACTCCGCTCTTTACCGCAAGTGGATGCGCGAGTTCAGGTAAGGAGCTTTCCCAGTTTTTTGACCTCAGCGATATTGGTGCAGTCGTCACCAAGTCAGTAATGAATAAGCCCCGCCATGGCCGGCCAACTCCGCGTATGGCAGAGACACCTTCGGGCATGTTGAATTCGATAGGTTTACAAGGTCCAGGAATTGATCATTTTCTAGCCAATGATGTGCCATGGTTATTGAGTAAAGGCTCGAGGGTTATTGTTTCGATTGCGGGGGAAACAATTGATGAGTATTCGGTACTTGCTCGCAAGATTCGCGCAGTCCAAGGAATCAGCGCACTTGAAGTGAATATTTCTTGTCCTAATGTGGAAAATCGTGGCATGGTCTTTGCTTGTCAGAACGACACTGCTGCGCGTGCAATTGATGGTGTCCGCAAAATTATTGGTGGAGAAATTCCAATTATCGCAAAGCTCACTCCAGATGTCACAGACATTACGAGTATTGCAGCATCGGTGATGGATGCCGGAGCTGATGCTTTAGCGTTGATTAATACGGTGCTTGGGATGGTAATTAATCTAGACACGATGAGGCCACATCTTGGCGGAAAAACCGGCGGACTTTCAGGGCCAGCAATAAGACCGGTCGCAGTTCGCGCGATTTATCAGGTTCATAGCGCAATGCCACACGTTCCTATTCTTGGAATGGGTGGAGTCGCCTCCGGCCGTGATGCACTTGAACTCATCCTTGCTGGAGCATCAGGTATCTCTGTTGGAACAGCTAGTTTCGGTGATCCGTCAGCGATCCCTCGAGTACAACGCGAACTTCAAGCACTCTTAGTTGCACGGGGTTTTACATCCTTGCGTGAAGCTGTCGGATACGCCCATCGAAATCCGGAGAGTGAGATGAGATGACGTCGCCAATAATCCTTGCAGTTGATACCCCGGATATTGAGCTCGCAAAACGGTGGATCGAAACAACCCGCGAAAGCATTGATATTTACAAACTGGGTCTTGAATTCTATTTGAGTCATGGTTATCAAGGGATCGCATCGATTCAGGCAGAGACTGGGGCGGAGATTTTTCTCGATCTCAAACTTCACGATATTCCACACACTGTTTCCAAGGCGGCTGCTGTTGTACAAAGTTTGCGCCCACGTTTTCTCACAGTACATGCAAGTGGGGGAGAGGCGATGGTTGCGGCAGCGGTGCAAGCAGTGACGAGCACTTCGATTACCGCAGTCACCATCCTCACCTCACTTTCTGAAGATGATCTAGCCGAGATTGGTTTTCGGGGAACAGCTCTGAGTACCGCGCAGTCATTGGCAACACTTGCAGTTAAAGCAGGTGCGACATCTATCGTCTGTTCACCACACGAAATATCTGGAATCCGTCAGAGCGTGGGTGATTCCGTAACGATTATTACTCCGGGTGTGCGTCCTGCCGATGAGAAATCAGGTGATGACCAGAAGCGCGTAATGGATCCTTCTGAGGCCATATCTCTAGGCGCAGATTTTCTGGTGATCGGTCGCCCGATTACCTCGCGTTGGGTTGATGGAGCAGAGACCATGGCTTCACGAGCGGCCCAAATTCGCGACTCAATTCAACGCTAGGCAAAGCTTTCGCTAGATTAAGCCCATGAAACGCCCGCCAGTACTCACCGCAGACGAAAGAAATGCTGCGCTGGAAAAGGCACGGAGTTCTCGGTCTCGACGTTCGGAAGTTAAATCTTTTGTTCGTTCTGGAAAGTACTCCATTGATGATGTTCTTACTCTGGCATCAAGTGATGATGCAGTTGCCAAGATGAGAGTTGTCGAACTTCTCGAATCATTTACTGGTGTGGGTAAGGTGCGAGCGATCGCGACCTTGGATAGACTTGGGATTTCTAGGACTCGAAGGCTGCAGGGGCTGGGTATTCATCAGCGCGAAGGACTCATAAAGGAGTTTTCCATTCCACAAGTTAACCTTGACCAAGGTGCACTCATCGTTTTATCAGGCCCTGGTGGTGTCGGAAAGAGCACGGTCTCAAAGGAGATTCGCAAGCGGAATGACTTTTGGGTGAGCGTCTCTGCAACAACAAGAACACCGCGTGAGAATGAAGTGCATGGTATCGATTACATTTTTATGAGTGATGAGGAATTCGACCGCGGAATATCAAATGGTTTTTTTCTTGAATGGGCTGCCTTCGCTGGCGCACGTTACGGAACTCCTCGCCAGCAGGTGCTAGACGCGATTCATGATGGCAAGGATGTTCTTCTCGAGATTGAAATTAACGGGGCCAAGCAAGTAAAGGCGAGTTGGAGTGATTCCATACTTGTTTTCTTAGAGCCACCGACCTGGGAAGATTTAATCTCACGCTTAGAGGGGCGGGCCACCGATAGTCCAGAGCGTCGAGCAGAGCGATTAGCTCTAGCCCAAGAAGAGATGGCGCAAGCGCCCTTTTTCGACCATATCCTGGTCAATGACGAGGTCGAGAAGGTCGTCGCTAGCCTGATAAGATTGGTGCATTCGCAGCGTTCATGAATGTGAGTGCGAGCATCAACAGCGTTAGGGGCGGTAATGGACGGCATAACAAATCCACCGATTGACGAGCTTCTCGATAAGAGCGGTTCTAAGTACAGTCTTGTTCTCTATGCTGCAAAGCGCGCGCGTCAGATTAACGCTTACTACTCCCAACTTGGTGAAGGCCTACTTGAATATGTAGGACCGCTAGTTGAGACACATGTTCACGAAAAACCACTTTCAATAGCACTTCGCGAAATTAACGAAGGCTTGCTGACAATCGAAAATCTTGACCCTGCCGTCAAGTAATTTTTTAGAAAGATAAGGCCGTGTCCGCGCGCGAAGTTGTTTTGGGTGTCGGCGGCGGTATAGCGGCCTATAAAGCCTGTGACCTTCTGCGTCGCTTACAAGATGCTGACTTTGGTGTCACTGTAATCCCCACGCCGTCTTGCCTTAATTTCGTCGGCAAAGCAACATGGGAAGCACTCTCAGGAAGACCTGTGACGACAACGGTATGGGAGCGAGTTGATGAAGTTCGCCATGTCCATCTGGCTAAGGAAAGTAACTTCAATATTGTTGCGCCAGCAACTGCGGATTTGATCGCAAGAATTGCTCATGGACGCGCCGACGACCTACTCACCAATACGCTTCTCGCAAGTACGGCTCCGACGCTCATAGTTCCTGCTATGCATCCTGGAATGTGGGCCAACGCCGCAACTCAATCGAATGTTTCACTCTTGCGCAGTCGTGGCTATGTAGTGATAGAGCCAGATCATGGACGTCTGACTGGTAGAGACGTTGGGGTAGGTCGCTTTCCTGAAACTAGCCGAATTCTTTCCGCCTTTAAGGAAATGACTGATAAGGCCAGTGATCTTTCGGGAGTAAAAGTTTTAGTTACCGCTGGTGGCACGCGCGAGATGATTGATCCGATTCGTTTCATCGGTAACCAATCCTCCGGTCGCCAAGGCCATGCCATCGCAAAGGCAGCAATGAAACGCGGAGCAGAGGTAACCCTGGTTCTTGCTAATAGTTCTCTGGCAGATCTTCCAGGGATGACTACGGTGAGGGTGACATCGGCAGATCAGATGTACGCCGAAGTTGTTTCTCGCTTTCCTTCCTGTGATGTCATTGTCATGAGCGCAGCTGTGGCAGATGCTAAACCGCGGCAGTACAGCGATAGCAAGATCAAGAAAGGTTCGCTCTCTTCGATAGAGCTTGCGGCCAATAAGGATATTATCGCCACCGTTGCAAAAGATAAGAGTAAGCAGGTGGTAATTGCATTCGCCGCTGAAACATCACTTGACTATGAAGAGGGGGAGAGGAAATTGGTTGCTAAGGGCGCCGATATTCTCTACCTCAATGATGTATCAGGTAGTGAGATCTTCGGATCAGACCAAACTCAAGGAGTGATTTTAACCTCACAGAATGCTCAGTCGATCAATAGAGTGATTGTAGAACGCACATCCAAAGACACGCTTGCCGATCTACTCCTAGATCAGGCCCTGAGTAAGTTAGGTTAGGACAATGTCAAAGCGCCTCTTCACATCAGAATCAGTGACCGAAGGTCATCCAGATAAGATCGCAGATCAGATTTCCGATGCGATTCTTGACTCGCTGCTCTCACAGGATGCAAAAAGCCGAATTGCTGTAGAAACTCTGATCACTACCGGTCAAGTGCATGTCGCTGGTGAGGTAACAACCAACGGCTACGCAGATGTCATGGGTATTGTGCGCGATACCGTCATTGAAATCGGTTACGACTCCAGCGTTAAGGGTTTTGACGGAAATAGTTGTGGTGTGTCCATCTCGATTGGTCAGCAATCGCAGGATATTGCCCAAGGCGTGAATGACGCTTTTGAACATCGCGTTGATTCAGCCGTTGATCCGCTTGATCTTCAAGGCGCTGGAGATCAGGGCCTAATGTTTGGGTATGCCTGCGATGATACAAAAGAGCTCATGCCTCTTCCGATTTATCTCGCGCATCAGCTAGCCCAGCAACTCACAGCAGTAAGAAAAAGTGGAGCGCTCGGTTACCTTCGTCCAGATGGAAAGACGCAAGTAACAATTGAATACGACGGGGATAAAGCAATTGCAATCGACACCGTTGTCATCTCCAGCCAGCATGCTGAAGAAGTAGATGTTCTTGCAAAGCTCACTCCGGAGATTATCGAGCACGTCATTAAGCCAGTCCTTTCGAAGGTAGATCTACCGCAGAAGGATTTGCGTACCCTGATAAATCCAACCGGGCGTTTCGTTATCGGTGGACCTATGGGAGATGCGGGTTTGACAGGGCGAAAGATTATTGTTGATACCTATGGTGGCATGGCTCGCCATGGTGGCGGTGCGTTCAGTGGAAAGGATCCATCGAAGGTGGATCGATCAGCAGCGTATGCGATGCGTTGGGTTGCAAAGAACGTCGTCGCAGCGGGGTTAGCCCGCCGCTGTGAAGTTCAAGTTGCTTACGCAATCGGTAAAGCTCAGCCTGTAGGTGTGTTTGTTGAAACCTTTGGAACAGAAACTGTTCCAGTCTCTAAAATTCAGGCAGCGGTTTTATCTGTCTTTGATCTGAGACCAGCAGCGATCATTGCTGACCTCAACCTACTGCGACCAATCTATTCACAGACTGCTGCATACGGTCACTTTGGTCGAGAACTTCCGAATTTCACGTGGGAGAGAACTGATCGCGCCGATGCTCTCCGCGCGGCAATCTAACTCAGATCTTTCGCAATGACATCCGCACCTCTGCGGCTTAAAGTACAGAAGGTTGCACGGGGGAGTTCTGAGAAGGCGCATACCCTGCCAGTTGCACGCGTATGGGTGGATACGGCGGTCTCTCATCTTGAATTTACTTACGACTATCTAGTTCCATTCGCATTGGATGAAGAGGTCAACGTTGGCGTCAAGGTCAGCGTTAACTTTGCAGGGCGAACTGTGGACGGCTACGTGCTTTCTCGCACCGATTCATCGGATGTAGGCAATCTCAAATTCATTGAGAAAGTTCTCTCGCCGATCCCGTTGCTCACACCCGAACTGATTTCTTTGATCACTTCCGTGGCTCAAAAATGGGCTGGTTCGCCCTTTGATGTACTGAGCAGTGCCGTTCCTTCTCGCGTAATCAGCGCAGAGAAGAACCTTTCCTTGAAGTCACTTGAATTAGGGGATAGGAACATTTCACGTCCTTCACGCACGCAATCTTTCTATCTGGTCACACCCGGTGAGGACGCCTTCGCGCTTATGGCTGATTGGATAAAAGCCAGGGCTGCAATGGGTGGGGTTCTAGTGATTGCGCCAGAGGCTCGCGAAGTTCTTCTTCTTAGCGAAAAACTACGATTACTTGATTTAGATTTCGCAGTTTTAGATGCCTCGCTTGCCCGTACTGAGAGATACAGCAATTTTCTTCAAGTAGCGTCGGGGCAGATCGATGTTGTCATTGGTTCACGGAGTGCGATATTTGCACCAATTCATAACCTGCGCACAATCATCGTCTATAGAGAAGGCGCACAATCCCATTATGAACTGAGAACACCCGGCTGGAATACTCGTGATGTCGCGCTAATGCGAGCTCAAATGGAGGAGGTCGATCTCACCTTTGTGGGTTACGCACCGTCGTCCGAGGTTGCTTATCTTCTTGAAAAGAAGGAGATGGTGTTAAAGGGTCGGCGAGCAAAGGTTGAAGCTCAATCTTTTCCAGCCCACAATGGCGAATTGCTTCCCGATCGAATCTTCACTCCTATTCGCAAAGCTCTTGAAAAAGGTAGCGTGCTATTCCTAGTGTCTAGGAAGGGATATTCGAACGCGCTCATGTGTAAGAGTTGTAAGAATATTGCTCTTTGTGATTGTGGGGGAAGAATTTCATTCCAAGGTAGCGAGAAAGGTTATAACTGCTCGCTCTGTGAAAAGAAGGGAAGCCAGTGGTCTTGTCGTTGGTGTAAGAAAGACCAGCCGATTCTGCTGGGTAGAGGAAGCCAAAGATTTGCGCACGAGATCGGAAGGGCCTTTCCCGGATTTCCAGTTATTACCTCCGATGCATCTGCTGCCGTTGATTCAATAAATGATGAGCGCTCCATTGTTCTTGCTACCTCAGGTATGGCACCGAGAGTGTCGGGGGGTTATCAAGCCGTTGTGATTCTTGAAGGTGATTCACTCTTTTCTCAGATTGACCTACGAGCCCAAGAGCGTGCCCGTGAAGCGATTATGCATTTCTCGTCCCTCATTTCATCTGGAGGCAAGGTACTTCTCGTTATCGATAGTGCACATCCCATAGTTGCCTCTGTCTCACGGTGGAATTTAACGCCATTAACTAATCGAGAATTACTCGAACGAGAACAGACCCACCTTCCACCTGTTGTCACAGCCGTAACGATTGAAATGCCGAATGGAGATTTTCAAGCTTTCACTACCGGCATCGCCGCTGCTATGAATGATGGCCGACTATCTGGTGCGACAAAGGTTTTCGGCCCTAAGAAGATTTCGGATGAGAATTCAAGGGTGATTCTGACAGTACCTGGCGTAGATGCTGACTTCCTGATTGAATTCTTAACGACGTACCGGAAGAAAAGAGCCATGGCTAAGAAATCGAATCTGATCATGAGGGTTGACCCGTACGCTTTGAGTTAAGATTGAACTATGGCCATACAGGAGATTCGATTATTCGGAGACCCTGTCTTGGTGACCCCGGCTTCGCCGGTCATTGATTTTGATAAAGAGTTGCGAACGCTAGTCAGTGATCTCATCGAGACCATGCTTGATGCCCCGGGTGCTGGCTTAGCTGCACCTCAAATCGGCGTTCCTCTTAGAGTTTTCACCTGGTGTGTGGACGATGAGATAGGCCATCTGGTAAACCCATCACTCACGTTAAGTGATGAGTTACAAGAAGGCGAAGAAGGCTGCCTTTCATTTCCTGAGATTCGATATGAAACTCCTCGGGCGATGCGTGCAGTTGCACAAGGATTTAATATGCATGGCGAGCCAATAACGGTAGACGGTAGCGAATTCTTAGCGCGAGCTCTCCAGCACGAGACCGATCATCTTGATGGGATCGTCTTCATTGACCGGCTAGCCAAGAAAGATCGTAAGGTCGCAATGAAAGAGATTCGTAACGCGGAATGGTTTGGCGCCGCTATCGAGCAGGGTATCAACCCAATAGTAAAAGTCTCTCCTCACGGCCTCTTCGGGAAAAGTAGCTAGTGCGTATTGCTCTGGCAGGAACCCCGCAGATTGCGATTCCAACCCTTGAATGGCTTCTTGCGAGTGAACATGAATTAGTGAAGGTCTTTACCACATCAGCGAAACCATCTGGTCGTGGTGGCCAGTACATTAAAAGCGACGTGGCGCGCTGGTGTGAAGTGAATTCGATTCCATGCGTAGATATCTCGCACGCAGAAGATTTCAACGGGCATTTGGGTTACATCGATTGTGTAGTCGTGATCGCTTTTGGCATTTTGCTTCCACAATCAGTGCTAGATCAAGCTAAACATGGCTTTATCAACCTTCATTTCTCGAGACTTCCCGCTTGGCGTGGTGCGGCCCCTGTGCAACGCGCGATCGAAAACGCAGATACTGATTTAGGAATTACGGTGTTCTCTCTGGATGCAGGGATGGACACTGGCCCGATCTATCGCACTGCCAGCTTCTCACGTGATCGGCAGATGCGCGCGAATGAAGCACTTGAGTACCTATCTCGAGAGGGTGTCAGTCTGATTGAGCAATCCTTGGCAGATATTTCGGCCGGGGTCTCTCCTAAGGCGCAGGTATCGACGGGGGTGAGTATCGCTAGCAAGATTACAAAGGATGAAGCGATCATTAACTGGAAGTCGAACGCTGATGAGATTCACAGAAAGATCCTTGCATTCTACCCAAATCCGATTACACGCACTCTTTTTCGTGGGGATCTAATTAAGGTGACGCAAGGCCATCTTGTTGATTTCTTAGAGACGCAGCTTTCACCGGGTGAGATAAGTGTGTCAAAGAACGTGGTGCTTGTAGGAACATCAGATGGTGCAATAGAAATCGTCTCGGTTATCCCACAAGGCAAGAGCGAGATGAAGGCCGCAGATTGGGCGCGTGGCGCGCGAATCAATCCGGGTGAATATTTTGGTTGAGGCCAGGCGCAATACCTTTAAGAAACCTAAAGCTGATCCCGTACGTCTTCTGGTCTTTGATGTGATGACTGAAGTCAACCGTAGAGATGGATACTCTAATTTGCTGCTTCCGAAAGCTCTGGAGGATTCACGTTTTGATCAGCGTGACAAGGCATTTGCGACTGAGCTTTTATACGGAACTCTGCGAATGCAGGGTAGGCACGACTACATTCTGGCTCAAGTTAGTGATCGGCCATGGGCAGATGTTGACGCTGGAATCGTAGATGTGACTCGGATTGGACTCCAACAGATTTTTGAGATGCGAGTACCGATGCACGCCGCGGTCTCAGAAACAGTTGAGTTAGCCCGTAAAGTTCTGGGAGAGTCCAAAGCTAGCTTCGTCAACGCGCTATTGCGCAAAGTAAGCGCGAAGAGCCTAGAAGAGTGGCTTGAGCCCGCACAGTTGATACGAGATGACGTTACGCGATTATCCATTCTGTATTCACATCCGGAATGGATTGTCAGTGCATACTTTGACCTACTCAAGGATTTTACAGAAGTCGAAGAACTGCTTAAGGTAAATAACCAACCTACCAAACCCACCTTTGTCACTTGGCCAGGTCGTTCATCCGTTAGTGAATTTGCAGAAAGTGGTGCAATACCAACGACTTACTCGCCATATGGATTTACAGCAGATGTAACACCTGGCTCACTTGATGCCGTGCGCCATCGACGAGCAGGAGTTCAAGACGAGGGTTCTCAATTGGTTACCTCAGTTTTTGCGCGTGCTGCTTCGGATAGAAATTCATGGTTGGATCTCTGCGCCGGACCAGGTGGTAAGGCAGCACTTCTTTCATCAATTGCGCAAGTACAAGGTCACTCATTTACTGCAAATGAAATTTCACAGGCAAGAGCAGAACTTGTTAAGCGCGTGGTCGCGGGCGCACCTGTGTGGGTTGGAGATGCACGAGAGATTTCACGGAAGGGGCAGACCTTCGATGCCGTACTGGCTGATGTTCCATGTACCGGTCTCGGTGCCCTCAGGCGTAGGCCTGAAGTGCGATGGCGTCGAAACGTCGCTGATCTTCGCTCACTCATTCAATTGCAGAGTGAGATCTCTGATGCCGCGATTTCGGTACTTAACGTTGGTGGAGTTTTTGGTTATGCAACGTGTTCTCCCCATTTGGCGGAAACCTCGATTGCCGTTGCCGATATTCTCAAGCGACATCCAGCTCTTGAGCAGATAGATGTAACCTCCTATCTTCCCGAGAATCTTGAAGGGGCTGTGCGTCAAGGTTCGATGGCGCTCTGGACACAAAGACACAATATGGATTCTATGTTTCTAGCCCTCTTCCGTAAAAAAGCCTAAGGTAGAGTTCTCAAGTGGGAATCAGAATTACTCCGAGTATTCTTAACGCTGACTTTTCCCATCTTGACCAAGAGATTGCCAAGATTGCTTCTGTCTCTGATCTCCTGCATTTAGATGTGATGGACAATATCTTTGTTCCAAATTTCACTTTTGATTTTGATACAGCCGCTTCGATAATCTCGAAATCACCGCTGCCTGTAGATTCACATTTGATGATTGCCGACGTTGATAATTTAGCTCCTGCATACGCCCATGCCGGAAGTGCAAGTGTGACGATCCACGCGGAAGCATCTCATGATCCAGTAAATACCTTGCGAGCGATTAGGCGAGAGGGAGCACGTGCGGGTCTTGCACTCAAACCGGCTACTGATATTCAAGACTATTTAGATATCGCCGATGAAGTTGATATGTTCTTGATTATGACCGTTGAACCAGGGTTTGGTGGACAGAAGTTCATGGAGTCAATGGCCGATAAGCTGCGCCGCACAAGATCTGTTATCGGTGATCGTCCCATCTGGTTACAGGTCGATGGCGGCATCTCTCTGGATACGATCGAGATGGCCCATGAATGGGGAGCAGATACCTTCGTTGCTGGTAGTGCGGTCTTTAACGCGACAGATCCGGCAGAGATGGTCAATCGATTACGAGCTCTTATTACTCTGTAATTGTCAGCAGAATGCATACCTCATCGCGTAAACTATGTAGATGAAGTCATTTGAAGAGCTCTGGGGAGAGTTGTCCCAGAAAGCCATAGATCGGCCTGAAGGGTCTGGAACTGTTGCTGCTCTGGATTCCGGGGTTCATAACATCGGAAAAAAAATTATTGAGGAAGCGGGGGAGGTGTGGCTTGCAGCCGAACATGAGAGCAATGAAGCACTTGCCGAAGAGATAAGTCAGCTGCTCTATCATGTTCAAACTCTCATGCTCGCTCGTGGTCTGACTCCACAAGATGTTTACAAGTTTCTCTAACGAATAGAAGGTGTGTTGACGATGTTAAGAGTTGCGATCCCCAATAAAGGTTCACTAGCGGAAGAGTCAATCGCCATTTTTAAAGAGGCGGGCTACAAACAAAGAACTGACTCTCGCGATCTCATTTTGGTGGATAATCGCAATGAGGTCGAATTCTATTATCTTCGTCCACGTGATATCGCGATCTATGTCGGATCAGGTGAGCTTGAGATTGGTGTGACCGGGCGTGATCTGCTGATTGATTCCGGAGCGTTAGCAACGGAGATTATCCCTTTGAATTTTGGTTCATCGACCTTTAGATTCGCAGGGCCTATCGGAAGTAAATATTCAATCGCTGATATTGCGGGTAAGCGTGTAGCTACCGCCTACCCAGGTCTGGTCCACAACCACCTGAAAGAATTAGGTATTTCAGCCGATGTGGTCCGCCTTGATGGGGCAGTCGAGAGCAGCGTCCGTCTGGGTGTTGCCGATGTGATTGCCGATGTAGTCAGTACTGGCAATACCTTACGTCAAGCAGGCCTTGAAATTTTTGGCGATGCAATACTCACAAGCGAAGCGGTTGTGATCGCACGCACGGGTGTTCAGATCTCACCTGAGGTTGAAGTTCTTATTCGTCGACTACAAGGGGTGGTTACCGCCCGTCGTTATGTTCTTCTTGATTACGATGTCAAGAAGAGTGATGTCGATACCGCGTGCACGATTACGCCTGGCCTTGAATCACCAACGATCTCGCCACTGCAAAATCCAGACTGGGTAGCAGTTCGAGCAATGGTCCTACGGGAAGAGACAAATCAGATTATGGATAAACTCTGGGCTCTCGGTGCTCGCGGAATTCTCGTAACCGATATTCACGCCTGTCGCCTGTAAAAATTTACTTTCGAAAGCCTTCGCCAGAATCTTCAACATCTTCACGAGTAATTCCGAGGAGATATAAGACGCTATCTAGATACGGTGCGCTTAGCGCACTATCTGCTACCGCGCGAACAGCTGGCTTGGCATTAAATGCAATTCCGAGGCCAGCTAGTGCAATCATGTCCAAATCATTTGCCCCATCACCAATAGCAACAGTCTGCTCGATTTCGATTTTCTCGATGGCGGCGAAATCTCGCAAGGCTTGTGCCTTAGCCGCACGATCGATGATCGGACCAATCAGGCCTCCTGTGAGTAAACCATCCTTGCTCTCGAGAGTGTTTGCACGGAAATGACGAATATCTAGTGATGTAAGCAGAGGCTCTATGACATCAATAAAGCCACCTGAGACTACAGCCACTGTATGGCCGAGTTTTTGAAGAGTCTTGACGAGAGTGCGCGCCCCTGGCGTGAGAGAAATTTCTTTACGCACTTCATCGATAGTTGAAATCGGTAAACCCTTAAGCAAGGCCACTCTCTCACGCAGACTTGCTTCAAAATCAATCTCGCCTGCCATCGCACGTTCTGTGATTGCGTGAATTTGATCTTCCACACCGGCTTTGGCTCCGAGAAGTTCAATTACCTCTTGAGAAATTAAGGTCGAGTCAACATCCATAATGACCAACTTCTTAGCCCAACGCATCAACCCACCAGGGGATACCGCAATATCTACATTCAAATCTGCAGCAAGAGCTGCGAGTTCCTCTTTAAGAACAGGTGTGGGAACAGCGCTGACTAAGAGCTCGATGGCAGTCACGGGATAGCTTGCCATTCGATGAATCCGTTCGATATTGCCTCCGGCGCGTGCGATTGCGGAGGCAAGTCCGGCAAGAGCTGCCGGTTTTAAATCTTGAGAGAGAACGACAACGTGGGTCAGCCCTGACTTAACTGCGATGCTCTCACTTTCTTGCTCAGAAAAAGCGACTGCAATATCTAGGTTGAGAAGCTCGCCTTGTGCGTTGAGATCTTCTTCAACCGCCTCGGCGTGCGCCTTGTTAAGACTGACGAGGATAGTAAGAATGAGCCTAGAGCGAATGACAACCTGTTCGATATCGATAATTGAAAGAGAGAAGGGAGCGAGGGCGCTAAAGAGCGCCTCGGTGATCCCGGGGCGATCCTCACCCGATACGAGAACGAGCCCTGTGAACTGCGCGCTCTGCTTATCCATTGGGCAAGATTATCGTGAATCACAGTGCAAGTTCTTCATATTTACAAGTAATCATTGATGATACGTACTATCTTTTGACCCGTGAGCCTGCCAGAAGTTTTACGAGTATCCGATGTAAGCGTGACGCGCGGCCCGCGAACAATCCTAGGACCGGTTACCTTCGCGATATCTCCAGGGGAGCGCTGGGTTATTTTGGGACCAAACGGTGCCGGCAAATCAACTCTGCTTAATATCCTGGCAACTAGATCTTTTCCTACATCAGGAACAATCGTCGTATTGGATAAAGAGATGGGCAAAGTCGATCTCTTTGAGTTACGAACTCGAATCGGGCTTGTCGGTGTTGGAATATCTGAAGACATTCCATACGAAGAGAAAGTTCGCGATGTTGTTGTAACCGCGGCATACGCGGTGCTCGGCCGCTGGAATGAAGATTACGATCTCTGGGATGAATCTCGTGCTGTTGCCCTATTGACCACCTTTGGAGTGCGGGACCTGGCCGATCGTCTATACGGAACGCTAAGCGAGGGGGAGAAGAAGCGGGTTCAGATCTCCAGGGCACTGATGGCAGATCCTGAATTACTTTTATTGGACGAACCAACTGCCGGTCTTGATGTGGGTGGACGCGAAGATCTGCTCCGTCGTTTTTCGATTTTTGCTCATGATCCCACCGCACCGGCAACGGTGATCGTAACTCACCATATTGAAGAAATTCCAACTGGGACAACCCATGCGCTCTTGCTTAAAGACGGCATCATCGCCGTTAGTGGTCCCGTCGATCAAGTAATCACCAGTGATCATGTAAGCGCTGTATTTGGAGTCAATGTCCATGTCTCGTATGACAGTGGTCGTTTTTATGCACGAGCACAGGGATGACGCACCCGCTTTTTAGTGGAATAGATCCGTCTTGGGAGCCAGTTATTGACCCAGTTCGAGATCGCATTCTTCAGACTTTCGAATCTATTTCGAGTTCAGATTTCATTCCTAGCGTAGAACGGATTTTTGCACCGTTGCATTATCCGATCGAGCAGGTAAGAGTTGTAATTGTTGGTCAGGATCCCTATCCAAACCCTGAATACGCTGATGGCTTTGCATTCAGTGTCAGAGAAGATGTGAGCCCCTTTCCTGCTTCCTTGATAAACATCTTTAAAGAGCTCGAAAGTGATTTAGGTATCACTCTTCCGGAAAATGGAAATCTCGAACGTTGGAGTTCGCAAGGTGTCATGCTCATTAATCGAACTCTTACAACTATTTCGGGGCAATCGCACGCGCATCAAAGAAGTGGTTGGCTGGAGATTACGGCTCACTTGATTAGCGCTGTTGCCTCTCGTGGTGCGGTTGGGATTCTCTGGGGCGGTAATGCACATCAACTTTCAGAGCTCTTCGATCCAGCGCGTGTTATAAAAAGTGCGCATCCGAGCCCGCTGAGTTCCTATCGTGGCTTCTTTGGTTCGCATCCATTTTCACGTGCTAATCAGATGCTCTCAGAAGGTGGGCTCTCACAAATTCAGTGGTAGATAAAGAAATCGGGCGCCCACGTTACGTGGACGCCCGATCTCTTCTTTACTGTGAAGTTAGCCGATGAGGGCGTTTATAGGTGATTGCAGGAAGTAGACCATAAACAGTCCTGAGATGATCCACAGCAGTGGATGAATCTCTTTCATTCGCCCTTGAACTGTTCTGATGACTACGTGAGTCACAAATCCTGCTCCGATACCTACTGCGATGCTATAAGTAAACGGCATAAGGATGATCATAAAGAATGCAGGTAGTGCGATTCCAATATCAGCCCAATCAATTCCCTTGATCTGAGTCATCATTAAGAAGCCTACGATGATTAGAGCAGGAGCGGCTGCTTCGTAAGGGATTACCTTCACGACAGGTGCGATCAGAGTTGAGAGAAGGAAGAGCACTCCGGTGACCACTGAAGCGAGTCCAGTTCGTGCACCTTCACCTACGCCAGCAGCTGATTCGATATAGCTGGTGTTCGATGAAACTCCAGCGGCACCACCGGCAGCGGCTGCGATTGAGTCGACAAGGAGAATCCGTTGCGCATTAGGAACGTTTCCATCCTTATCAATCAATCCAGCTTCGTGACCAACCGCAGTCATTGTTCCCATGGTGTCAAAGAAGTCAGCCAATAGAAGTGAGAACACGAGAAGTGATGCTGAGACAATTCCAATAGCTGAGAATGAACCGAGCAGATTGAACTGTCCGAGAAGACTGAAGTCAGGAGTTGCGATTACCTCTGTTGGAACCTTAGGAACATTGAGTCCCCATCCTGATCCGTTAATGTAATTACCAGTGGTCGCATCGATAAATCCTCGATAACCTTCTGGAATCTTTCCACCCCATACGAATTCGACTACGCCCTTAGGCATATAGTTTTCACCGATTGTGTAGACCTTCTCTAGAATGATTGCGAGAATCGTCGAGAGGGTAATTCCAATAAGAAGTGCACCCTTGACCTTTTTTACAATCAGGGCAATGGAAAGAAATAGTCCGAAGATAAAGACGATGATTGGCCAACCGATCAGGCTGGTTCCATCTCCGAACTTAACTGGAACAGGACCATCGAGGGCTCTACGAACAAAGCCTGCATCAACTAGACCGATAAGAGCGATGAAGAGTCCGATACCAACAGAGATTGCGATCTTTAGTTGGGTAGGAACAGCTGAGAAGACGGCTTTTCTAAAGCCGGTAAGTACTAAGAAGATAATAATTAAGCCTTCAAGAACAACTAGACCCATTGCATCGGCCCATGTCATCTTTGGAAGTGCAGCGATACTGACAGCAACAAAGGTGTTAAGTCCTAAACCTGTTGCGATCGCTAGCGGGAAGTTTGATACGACTCCCATAAGCAGCGTCAGTACTCCCGCAACGAGTGCGGTTCCTGCGGCGATTGCTGCCATATCAAGCATCTTGCCTGTGCCATCTTCTTTTCCACCGAGAATCAGTGGATTGAGTGCGATGATGTAAGCCATGGCAAAGAATGTGACGAAGCCGCCACGAATTTCTTGACCGATGGTTGATCCCCGCTCAGATATTTTGAAGTAACTATCTAGCATGTGTAACCTTCCTCATTTTGTTATCGGGGGTGGTTGCGACCCCGTGTGAAATGCCGGCTCACAGACCGAACAGAGCTGGGGATGGCTTCGTTGGGGTCAAAATATCTGACCCGAAGCCCTACTTGGCCGTTAGACGCGCAAGAGCTCCGAAAGAAATAGCAAGAGTTTGGCCGATAAAAAGGGCGAAGAGAAGCGTCCCAATGCCCAGCGTCCCACCTAAGAGCGCACCAAAAATCGACACGACTACTTCAATTCCTAGTCGTACTCGCCCTACTCTCACCCCAGTGCGATTATGAAGGCCGGTCATCATGCCATCTCGCGGACCCTTACCCAATCCACACGTAATGTAGAGAGCCGACCCCGTACCGACCATAACGATGCCGACGATTACATAGATCAAGCCTAGGAGGATTCCCTCCTGCAGTGGAAATACCCGTGTTCCTATTTCAATGAAGGTTGCGATAACAAGAATATTTGCAATAGTTGAAAAGCCAAGACGAACATGAAGTGGTATCCACGAAAGAAGAACGGCTACTGAAATAAGCAAGGTTGTCGTACCGATTGTTAACCCTGATTTGAGAGAGATACCTTGAGCGAGTACTGACCATGGTGTGTTTCCCAAACCTGATTCAATAATGAGTGCGTCTCCGAGTCCGAAGGTAGCCAGACCAAAGATGACGATCAACACTCGCTTTACTGAAAGATCCCACCGATCCACCGCAGTCCAAGGAAGGATCGGAACCGTACGATGTGGTTTAACAAACTCAGAAAGACCTCGCAGGTTCATTCTCCGATCATATCTTTACGAGAGCTCTGACGAGTATGATTTGGGGATGTTTATTGGGTCTGGCACATTGATCAATGTGATCGCCATTATTGGTGGGGCATCTCTCGGAGTACTCATTGGCGGGCGAATTCCAGAGCGCACACGAGCTCTCATCACAGATGTTCTTGGTTTGATAACGATTCTTGGCGCTGGTTCAGCCTTGGCCTACATTGCATCTGATCGATACATAGATTCACTTCCACAAGGATGGCCGTTACTCGCAATTTTGGCTTCTTTACTAATCGGTGGGGTCATTGGCAGTGCGCTTAATCTAGAAGCTCGTTTGGAATCATTTGGTCAATACTTACGCAGACGCTTCAAGGCTGATCGTGAAGGTAGCTTTGTTGAAGGTTTTCTCACATCTTCCTTACTCTTCGTAATCGGACCACTAGCAATTCTTGGCTCAATCAGTGATGGTATGGGTACTGGTACCGATCAGCTGATTTTGAAATCATCTCTCGACTTTTTTGCATCTATTGCATTTGCAGCCAGCCTAGGCTGGGGAGTAGCTGCCTCTGCTATTCCGGTTGGCATTTATCAAGGCTTATGGACTGTTGCTGGTTTCGCACTCGGTAGTGTCCTGACCGATTACCAAATTGATGCAATGACTATCGTCGGTGGCTTAATGCTCGTCTCCATTGGCCTAGGCCTGTTGAAGATAAAGACGATTGCAGTGGGAAATCTTCTTCCTGCGCTAGCACTTGCTCCAGTGATTGCTTGGGGGCTGCATCAGTTCGTCTAGACAATAAGTTGTTTAGATAGTCTTGGCGTCGATCACAAACCGATACTTCACATCACTTGCAACTGTGCGTTCGTAGGCTGCATCAACATAGTCGGCGTTGATCACTTCGATATCGCTCACAATTGAGTGAGTGGCACAGAAGTCGAGCATCTCTTGTATCTGCGCGATTCCACCGATCATTGATCCGGCAAGTGACTTTCGCCCATTGAGAAGTGCTCCCACTTGAACGGGATACGGAGCACCTGGAAGTCCGATTACAACAAGAGTTCCATCAATTTTCAAAGTGGCGAGATATATATTGATATCAATCTGTGCGCTTACGGTATTGAGGATGAGATCAAAAGTCCGCGATAATGATTTGAGATCTTCGGGTTCATGGACGACGACGAACTCGTCTGCTCCCATCGCCAGTGCGTCTTCCCGCTTCGAGGCTGAGTGCGAAAGAACGGTGACGTGAGCCCCTAAGGCGTGAGCGAATTTCACCCCCATATGTCCGAGGCCACCGAGTCCCATGACTGCAACTTTCGAACCTTTACCAACGTTCCAATGCTTGAGCGGTGAATACAAGGTAATTCCGGCACATAGCAATGGCGCGACGCCATCTAGGGGGAGTGACTTGTTAATTTTTACCGCATAGTTTTCGTTGACAACGAACACGTTGCTATAGCCTCCCATTGCAACAGTGACTCCATCGCGTTCGAGAGTGTTATATGTTCCTGTCATTCCTCGATCGCAATACTGCTCTAGGCCATCCTTACAAGGCTTACATTCGCGACAAGAATCGATGAATACACCTACTCCAATATGATCACCGACTGCGAATTTCTTGACCGATGAACCAACCTCGCGCACGACGCCGGCGATCTCGTGTCCAGGGACCATAGGAAAGATTGATGGACCCCATTCTTCGCGAACCTGATGGATATCAGAGTGACAGATGCCGGCGAATGAGATGTCGATCAGTACATCATGTGCTCCAACATCACGCCGTGTGAAATCGTGGCGCACAAAGGCAGCACCCTTGCTCATAGCTGCGAGTCCTCGAACGTTAGTCATCTTCGTTCCTTACTACATCTGGTTAAATGGAAGTGAATCATGAGAAACATGGCCCGCCCTTGAATTGCGCGCGGTGACTCCACGCATGTGGTGGCGCCGGCAGAGTACTTCATAAGCCACCTCTGAACTAGTTCCAACGTCGGCAACTACGACTTGCTCTCCTTCGGTGACCATCGCCCCACCGACTGTTCGTGCATTGTGCGTTGCTCTAGAACCACACCAACATAACGCTTCGACTTGTAAGGTGCTCACTCGGTCAGCTAATTCAACTAGCCGCGCTGAACCGGGAAAGAGCTTGGTCCTAAAGTCCGCGAGAATCCCAAAGGCGTAGACCTCAATTCCTAAGCCATCAACTATGCGCGCCAATTGCTCGATCTGCTCTGGTTGGTAAAACTGGGCCTCATCACAGATTACATAATCAATGCGATCACCCATCGAAAGTTTTTCGACAACGAACTTGTGAATATCAAAACCGGGCAATACTTCAATTGCGGGACTGGTTAATCCAAGACGAGAGGAGATCTTGCCCGCGCCCGCGCGATCCTGAGAAGTAAAGATGAGCCCACCTCGACCGCGTTGCTGATGATTATGCGCGGTCTGCAGAGCAAGCGTGGACTTGCCGCTATCCATGGTTCCGCAGTAATAGATTAATTCAGCCACGGCTCTGATCTTGCCATAAAGTGCTGGAGAACGTCATACGCGCAATTAGTCGCTCTTGAGAGCGTGTATCAGTACATCGGGGGAGTGTGAGCTGATTCTCTCGCGCCCACCAAGGATTGATATCTCGCTCAGCACTGCAATGTCGGTCACGACTCCGCCGGCTTCTCTGACCAATTCGATTGCCGCTACGAGAGTGCCGCCGGTTGCCAATACATCATCGACGAGAAGCACTTTAGAGCCTGGGGTGAATGCGTCAGTATGGATTTCGATCTCATCGACTCCATATTCAAGGCCGTATTGCTTGGAGTATGTCGAAAACGGAAGTTTGCCTTTTTTGCGAATTGGGACAAAGCCACAGTTTTTGGCAACAGCAATAGCACTGGCGAAGATAAAACCTCTTGCCTCTATTCCTGCAACAACTGTGCTTTCAGGATCAACTTGAGCTAATGCCCTGACGACAACATTGAAAGCATCAGGATTGCTCAGTACCGGAGTAATGTCCTGAAAGAGAATTCCTGGTTTTGGATAATCAGGAATCATACGAATGAGTGAGAGGGCCTGTTCTGCATTCATCTGTATCACCCTCACTTTTATTGCGTGTCCGAACGGGGACTTGAACCCCGAAGCCCTTGCGGGCACTAGCACCTCAAGCTAGCGCGTCTGCCAATTCCGCCACCCGGACGAGATGTTCTACTGAAGCGCTCACACTATCAATCCAAGCCAGTCTAGGCAAAGTCATTCTGCGACTCTGGCTCACTAACCATCATTTAGTGGATACTTAGGCCATGACTTTAAATGCACAGGCTTTGAGAGAAGAACTCGAGAGCGAGACTATTCGAATATGCCAAGAGTTAATCCGGATACCGAGTGTTAATTTCGGTGAAGGTAGGGGAGACGAAAAAGCCGCCGCCGAATATGTCGTCGCCGAACTCGCTCGTGTAGGAATTGCATCAAAAATTTATGAGTCTTCACCGAATCGCTGCAATGTCATCGCGCACCTAGAGAGCGCTAATCCAGATCGCCCAGGGCTAGTTGTTCATGGCCATCTCGATGTTGTTCCTGCAATGGCTGAAGACTGGAGCGTAGATCCCTTTAGTGGACTTCTCAAAGACGGTTTCATTTGGGGTCGTGGCGCAGTTGATATGAAGAATATGGATGCAATGATTCTTGCAGTCGTGTGTCAATGGGCTCGCGTAGGTTACAAGCCTCCACGACCTATCACTCTTGCATTCTTTGCCGACGAAGAGGCTGGAAGTAGTTACGGTTCTCGTTGGATGGTTGCTGAGCACCCAGAAGCGTTTACCGGTTGCACTGAAGCGATCTCAGAGGTGGGTGGTTTCTCAGTTACCCTTCCAAATGCCAAGCGTTTCTACTTTGTTGAGACAGCTGAAAAAGGAATCCATTGGATGCGCTTAGTTGCAAACGGACGGGCGGGCCATGGTTCTGTCATTAACCAAGAGAATGCAATCACTCGGTTATCTGAAGCCGTTGCAAAAATTGGTAACTACGACTGGCCACAACGATATACGGCAACTGTGAAACGACTATTTGAAACGGTCGCAAAAGCATCTGGTAAGCCATTTGATTTAAAGGATTTGCGTCCGCTTTTGAGTGAGTTTGGGAGCGCCTCTCGCATGATTGGGGCAACTCTTCAAAATATTGCCAACCCTTCTATGCTCAACGCAGGGTATAAAGAGAATGTTATTCCCGGTGAAGCAACAGCTGTCGTCGACGGCCGTTTTCTTCCAGGATATGAAGATGAGATGAACGCGACTATTCAAGAAATTATTGGTCCAGATATTCGCATTGAAACAATTGTCACCGATATTGCCCTTGAAGTGCCTTTTGAAGGGGATTTAGTTGATGCGATGTGCGCAGCCCTTGCTAAACATGATCCTGATGGAATTCCAGTTCCATTTACGATGAGCGGCGGTACCGATAATAAAGCGCTATCCAAGATTGGAATAATTGGTTATGGATTCTCGCCACTTAAACTCGATCCTGAATTGGATTTCATGGCCCTCTTTCACGGTGTTGATGAGAGAGTTCCTGTAGACGGTCTTCGATTCGGCGTGAACGTCCTTAAGGATTTCCTAGAGAATTCTTGAGACTTCATCCAGTGCGGTGCGTACAACGTCAGGGAGAACAACTTCTTCAACGGTAAGAACACCTCGCAACTGGGCTCCGGTTCGCGCGCCTACGATTGCACTCGTTACTCCTGGTGCATCTCGCACCCAAGCTAAAGCCACTTCTAGAGGTGAGTAACCAAGTCCTCCAGCTGCGGCAGCGACAGCCTCAACTATTCGTGCGCTATTTTCATCTAGGTAGGGAGCGATAAAGTTTGCAAAATGTGGTGTCGCACCACGCGAATCAGCCGGGATTGACTGGCGATACTTTCCAGTCAGTACACCTCTGCCAAGTGGTGACCAAGCAAGGATTCCGACTCCCAAAGATTGGGCGCAGTCAAGAACCCCATCCTCGATCGATCTATTGAGTAGAGAGTATTCACTTTGAATCGCTGCAATGGGTGCCTTAGCAGTATTTGATTCTTGCAAAGTAATTGCGCGAGCACTCTGCCACCCATTGAAATTGCTGATTCCTACATAGCGTGCTTTCCCGGACGAATACGCGTAATCCAACGCTGACAAAGTATCGTCGAGTGCGTTATCAGCATCCCATGCATGTATCTGCCAAAGGTCAACGTAATCACTACCTAATCGGGTGAGTGATTTGTCTAGCTCGGATATGAGATTGTGGCGCGAGTTATTAATCGATCTGACCCCATCAGGAAATGTAAGGCCGGCTTTGGTTGCGATCACAAGTTCTTCTCTGGACGCGATGGTTCCAATGAGGCCACCAATTACCCGTTCAGCATCCCCATCGGCATATGTTGCGGCGGTGTCAAGAAAGTTACCACCGGCTTCAACGAAAGAGCGCAGCTGCTCGGCTGCTTCGTGGGTATCTGTGTCACGACCCCAGGTCATCGTTCCGAGTCCGAGTCGAGAGAGCTCAAGACCAGACTGGCCAGCTCTACGTTTGATCATGGGCGCCACCCTAGCAAGCCAACATTGTTAAAGAGCGATAATCTTGGGAAATGTCACGAATCGTTCTTTTACGGCACGCACATTCAACTGCCAATCTCAAGAACGTTCTTGCTGGCCGCACCGAAGGAATTTCACTCAGTACTAAAGGTGAAAAACAGGCGATAGAACTTGCGGAAAAAATCGGTGACATACGTTTTGACGCCGTTGTTGTCAGTCCTATTCAGCGATGTTCGCAAACGCTAGAGCCTTGGCTACAGACCTATGGACAAGGGATCTCGCCCGTAATCGATGAAGGTTTCTCCGAAGTTGATTACGGAACATGGACCGGGAAGTCTCTCGCCGTGCTGCAAAGAAATAAGCTATGGAAAACCGTGCAAAATCATCCCAGTCAAATGGTCTTCCCACAGGGCGAATCCTTGCTAGAGATGCAATCTCGAGCTGTTGCATCTTTTCATCGCGTAGAAAGTCTGAGAGGAAAGCGTCCTCGACTCATTGTCAGTCACGGCGATGTGATTAAATCAATTGTTGCCCACGTTCTGGGTATGCACTTAGATCAGTTTCAGCGCCTGGTTATCGAACCGGCTTCTATGACTGTAATTGAAACCCACGATGGTCAAAGCCGCCTGATCTCCTTTAACGACCAGAAGAGCATGATGGGACAGGCAAAAGGTTCTGGAAGCTTTGCAGTCGGTGGCTCAACCGGAAATAACGTCTGATGCCTTCACACCAATGGAATTTTGATCGTCCTGACCGTTTTATAGTTGGAACAATCGGCGCACCGGGGGAGCGCGAGTTCTATTTTCAGGTAAGACAAGGAAATACCTTGGTATCACTTGCAACAGAGAAATCTCAAGCGTCTGCTTTAGCGGCTCGCGTTTCAACAATTATTCGCGAGGTAAAGAAGAACACCCCACTGAGTTCGGTCCAACCAACAGATCATGATGATGGTCCGCTTGAACTTCCGCTTGATAGCGAATTCACCGTGGGGGCAATCGGCATAGCCTTTGATCCGAGTGATTTAGAGATTGAAATTTCATTTAGGTCTGATCTAGATGACAGCGAGGATGCGGCAGAGTCGATGTTGCCGACCGTTGATGTTCGTCTTGACTTATCGCTAGCGCTAGCTTTTGTTTCAAGGACGCAAGCGTTAGTTGCCGGGGGAAGACCACTCTGTCCTTTCTGTATCTCTCCAATCAATCCTGAAGGTCATCTTTGCCCACGAGCTAATGGTTACAGAAGATGAAACAACTTGATCGTGAATGGATTAAGGCAAGCCTTGAACTCGCGAGAACCGGCGACCTTGAGATTACGGGTCGATTGGTAGATGCGTCGAACGCGACGCTTTTTGGAACCGTCACATCGGGGGCGACAAGTTTTGAAGTGATCTATAAGCCGATAGCTGGCGAGAGGCCTCTCTGGGATTTTCCAGATGGAACACTGGCCAATCGCGAGTATGCGGCATTCCTTTTAAGTGACCTGATTGGTTTTGATCTGGTGCCACCTACAATCTTAAGAGAAGGGCCTGCTGGTTTTGGAATGGTTCAACGTTGGATTGATATCGATGAGTCCATTGAACTCGCTGAATTTTTTGGAAATGACTCACCTGCTCTTCGAAAACTAGCCCTCTTCGATGCGATTATAAACAACACTGATCGCAAGATCGGACATTTGTTGCCGGCCGTTGATGGACATCTCTTTGCGTGTGATCATGGAGTCACCTTCCATGCAGAGGATAAGTTACGAACAGTTCTCTGGCAGTGGGCCGGTGATGATCTGACAGAGCAAGAGGTTTTGTCTCTTATGGAGGTAGAGAGAATAGTGATCGAAAATAGTGAACTCTTTTCTCCGCACATTACAGATATCGAATATCAAGTCCTCTTAGAACGCATTGCCCGGCTTATTAACCAAGCCAAGATGCCGTCACCAAGTGAAGATTGGCCACCAATACCTTGGCCTGCGTATTAGGATTTCGCTATGAAATCATGGGCTGGACCGAGTTACCCTGAAGCGTTGGCTTCTCGTGGGAATATTCCAACCCTCTCTCTTTTCAATACCGCCAATGCGCAAGTTGAGCCGGTACAGGTCAAGGACTTCTATCGCATTTACGTATGCGGAATCACTCCTTACGACTCAACGCACCTTGGCCATGCGAGCACATACATCTCGTTTGATTTGATTAATCGCTACCTTCGTTTTTCAGGAGCAGAAGTCGCCTTTGTCGAAAACATTACCGATATAGATGACCCATTACTCGAACGAGCTAAGCGAGATAACGTTGATTGGAAGGAACTTGCGCATTCACAGATCGAATTATTTCGAGGAGATATGGTTGCGCTGCGGGTAATTCCCCCTGATCATTACATTGGAGTTGTAGAGGCGATGGATCAGATTATTGAATCCATACTTATGTTGCAGCAGAAAGATTCACTTTATTCTGTCGATGGAGACCTTTACTTTCGAGTCAAACTCGATCCAGAATTTCTACTGCGCACTCATCTGTCATTAAACACTGCGCTCGAATTTTTCTCGCAGCGAGGTGGAGACCCTGATCGCATTGGTAAGGAAGATCCACTTGATGCACTGGTGTGGCGGATACAACGACCAGGTGAACCAGGATGGCCCAGCCCGTTTGGTGTGGGACGACCAGGATGGCACATCGAGTGCTCTGCGATAGCGCTTCATTTCCTTAAACCTGTACCCGGAGATGAATATGCAATTGATATTCAAGGCGGAGGAAGCGATCTAATTTTTCCTCACCACGATATGTCCGCAGCACAGGGGCTAATTGCAACAGATCAAAAATTTGCACGTTCGTTTGTTCACGCTGGCATGATCGGTCTTGACGGTCAGAAGATGAGTAAATCTGTAGGTAATCTTGTATTTGTTTCCCAATTGATCGCCGACGGTGTAGATCCCATGGCAATTCGTCTGGCGTTGATGGGCCACCACTACAGAAGTGATCACATGTGGACACACCCTGAGATAGATAAGGCAGATGCGATCATTAACCGTTTGCGATTGAATCTTTCTAGGATAGAAGTCGCTCCAACGGCACCGATAATTTCAGAGATAACACTTGCTATCTCAAGGGACCTTGACACGGAATGCGTAATTGCAATCTTGGTCGATTGGTGTGACGAGACTGAATCCGGTGTTATCGGTGGCGCACCTGGAGAGCTATCCAGAGTTCTTGATGAGTTACTTGGACTGGCTTTTTAGTTAATTCTCATTCTGTCTGCGAAGAAAGCGCTCTAGCTCCCGCGCAATTTCATCGCCGGAGACGTCTTTAAATTCAGCTGCATCTTTACTCTCTTCTAGCGCTTTCACGTACTCAGAGACTTCATTATCCTCTTCAGCCATCTCTGATACTTCGTTCTCCCATTCCTGCGATTGGTGAACCAAATCAGCAAGAGGCAGAGAGATCTCCAAGAAATCTTCGACAGCATTGACGAGAGCAAGTGTTGCTTTAGGAGAGGGCGAGTTAGATGCGTAATGTGGCAGACCTGCCCAAAGGGATACGCAATCGAGTTCTCTTTTAACGCATCCATCAGCAATGATGCCGAGAATTCCAGTAGGCCCTTCGTACTTACTGATTTCAACTCCAAGTCGCGCAGAAATATCTGGATGGCCACCACTTCCGCTTACAGAAATCGGACGGGTGTGAGGTGCATCTGCCAACATCGCACCCAAAGTAATTACTAAATCAACTTCTAAATCTTCTGCGAGATCCAGTAGTAGAGCAGTGAAGGTCCGCCATTTCATCGACGGCTCAACACCAAGGACAAGCACATAATCATGGTCAAGATGGGTGGTATGAATTCCATATACCTGCGTGGAAGGCCAGTTAACGCTCCGCACCATCGAGTCATCAACTGAGATCATTGGTCGGTTCACTTGAAAATCGTAGAAATCTTCAGCGTCGTATTCTGCAATCAGAATTGCTTCTTGCGGATCTTCGCTCTGGTCCAAATTCTCCAGCAGATGAGTAAGTGCACCTGTCGCAGCTTCACCGGCATCACTCCAGCCAGAGAAGGCGACAATCATCGTTGGTCGCCTGAGGTGTGGGATTGTTAAAATCTCCATATCTCCCACCTTAAGGTAACCTTTGCGTCGTGACGAATGCTAAAACACCCTCTGAACTCAGAAAAGCGTTGGCATCTCGCGTAGTAATCGCCGATGGGGCTATGGGAACGATGCTCCAGGCGGCTGACCCTTCCCTTGAGGATTTCCAAGGTCACGAAGGATGTAACGAGATACTCAATATTTCGCGCCCAGATGTTGTCCGTTCGGTACACGAGAATTACCTCAAAGTCGGTGTTGATGCGATCGAGACCAATACTTTTGGAGCCAACTGGGCAAATTTAGCCGAATACGGAATTGAAGATCGTATCTACGAACTTGCCTACGCCGGGGGAGTAATCGCACGAGAGGCAGCTGATGCTTTTTCTACCGCAGATAAGCCTCGTTTTGTCTTGGGATCTTTGGGACCAGGAACTAAATTGCCAAGTTTGGGTCACACAACGTATGCCTTCTTGCGAGATGCCTACGAAATCGCTTCTCAAGCTCTCGTAGATTCTGGAGCAGATGCCCTACTCATCGAAACAACTCAAGATCTTCTTCAAGCAAAAGCTGCAGTAAACGGTGCGCGTTCTGCAATCGATAAATCTGACCGCGATGTGATGCTCATTGCTCAGGTAACCGTTGAAACTACAGGCACAATGCTGCTCGGCTCTGAAATCGGCGCGGCGTTAAATGCGCTCGAACCGCTTGAGATAGATCTGATCGGGCTTAATTGTGCAACGGGTCCAGCAGAAATGTCAGAGCACTTGCGTTACCTAAGTAAGAATGCACGTTGTGCAATCTCGGTGATGCCAAATGCAGGTTTGCCAGTTCTTGGCCCTAAGGGTGCAACTTATCCACTTGGACCAGATGCATTAGCTGAAGCGTTAGCAACATTTGTGGATGATTATAAAATTACTTTAATCGGTGGTTGCTGTGGAACAACTCCTGAACATCTGGCAGCAGTCGTGGCTCGTCTAGATCGAAAAGAAGTTGACGCAAGAACTACGTTTGCCGATCCTGGCGCTTCCTCGCTCTACCAATATGTTCCCTTCCGACAGGACAACACATACTTAGCAATTGGCGAACGTACAAATGCCAACGGGTCTCGCGCATTCCGTGATGCCCTGGTTGAAGAAAATTGGGAAACCTGCGTTGAGATAGCCCGCGACCAGATTCGTGATGGTGCCCATATGCTCGATCTTTCGGTGGATTACGTTGGTCGTAATGGCGTAAAAGATATGACTGAGATCGCTAAACGATTTGCAACTTCTTCTACCTTGCCAATCATGCTTGACTCCACTGAACCCGCTGTTCTACAAGCCGGTTTGGAACAACTGGGCGGACGTAGCGTTATTAACTCTGTTAACTACGAAGATGGCGATGGACCAACATCTCGCTTTGCGCGAATCATGCCACTTGTTACCGAACATGGTGCATCAGTTGTAGCTCTAACAATTGATGAAGAAGGTCAAGCCCGTACCGCCGAATGGAAGTTGCGTGTGGCACGCCGATTGATCAAGGACCTTACTGAAAACTGGGGAATGAAGACAGGTGACATTCTTATCGATACTTTAACCTTTCCTATCGCAACGGGCCAAGAAGAGACCCGTCGAGATGGTCTGGAAACAATTAGTGCGATTCGAACGCTAAAGAGTGAATATCCTGATGTTCAGACGACTTTAGGTGTCAGCAACGTTTCCTTTGGTTTAAATCCTGCCGCACGAGTTGTCCTTAACTCAGTCTTCCTTCATGAATGTGTTCTCGCCGGTCTTGACTCAGCGATCGTTCATCCTTCGAAGATCATGCCACTTGCGCGGATAGATCAGGCACAGAGAGAAGGCGCACTCGATCTGATCTATGATCGACGTAAATTCGATGAAGAAGATTGCATCTTTGATCCGCTCACCGCGTATCTGCAATTATTTGAAGGGGTAGAACTCGCGGCCTCCCGCAATGTGAGAGCTGCTGAACTCGCCGCGCTTCCGCTTGAAGAGCGGCTACAACGACGCATTATTGACGGCGAGAAAGTTGGGCTGACCGATGATCTCGATCTTGCCATGGCCTCTTCTATCGCCCCACTAGCAATTATTAATGACCATCTTCTTGAAGGTATGAAGACCGTAGGAGAGCTCTTTGGTAAAGGGGAGATGCAGCTTCCCTTCGTTCTGCAATCTGCCGAAGTGATGAAGACTGCGGTGGCATATTTAGAACCGCACATGGAAAAGGCCGATGACGAGGGTCGCGGATCAATTCTTCTTGCAACAGTTAAGGGTGATGTGCACGATATTGGAAAGAACCTGGTTGATATAATTCTTTCGAATAACGGATATCGAGTTGTTAATATTGGTATCAAACAGACCATTAATCAAATAATTGATGCTGCCCAAGACTCTGACGTTGATGCAATAGGTATGTCTGGTTTGTTGGTGAAATCAACAGTCATCATGCGCGAAAATTTGGAAGAACTCACCTCGCGCAAACTTGATCAGAAGTGGCCTGTGATCCTAGGTGGCGCGGCACTCACGCGCGCATTCGTTGAAGTTGATCTCGCCGAAAGTTTTCCAGGCGAAGTTCGTTATGCAAGAGATGCCTTTGAAGGTCTTCATCTTATGGATGCAATCATGGCGGTGAAGAAAGGTGTGCCTGGGGCCGCTCTTCCTGCCTTGCGTGAGAGAAAAGTCAAAGCTGTTCCTAAGGTTGTTGCAGATCAAGAGATTGATACTCGTAGAAGTGATGTTGCAATAGATTGCAGCATCCCAAGTGCGCCTTTCTACGGGTCAAGAATCGTAAAAGGTATTCAGCTGGCAGATTATGTTGAGATGCTAGACGAGCGAGCACTGTTCATGGGTCAGTGGGGGCTCAAAGGCGCGCGCGGTGAATACGAAGCTATGGTTGAAAATGAGGGTCGCCCACGTTTGCGATCGCTACTTAATGATGTCCAATCGCAAGGTTGGCTCAACGCCGCAGTCGTCTATGGATATTTTCCTTGCGTGAGCGATGGAAATGATCTAGTAATTTTGCATCACGAAGGTCCGGATAAGGGTAAGGAGCGAACTCGCTTCTCATTTCCTCGTCAAAGGCGAGATCGTCGCCTCTGCCTATCAGACTTCTTTGCAGATAAAGACTCTGGCCGCACCGATATTGTCGCCTTCCACGTAGTTACTATGGGAAGCGTTGTTTCCGAAGCGGCTGCGAAGTTGTTTGCCGAGAATAAATATCGCGAGTATATGGAGTTGCATGGGCTCTCGGTTCAACTCACTGAAGCCTTGGCCGAACATTGGCATGCGCGCATTCGCGAGGAGTTAAAGGTCCGCAGTGAAGATGCGCCAGATCTTGCGGGAATTCTAGATCAAGGATATCGAGGCTCACGCTATTCATTTGGTTACCCTGCCTGCCCGGACATTGAGCAACAAGTACAACTATGCGAACTTCTAGATCCAGGCAGAATTGGAGTTGAGCTTTCGGAAGAGTTCCAATTACACCCTGAACAGTCAACCTCTGCAATAATTGTTCATCATCCAGAAGCAAAGTACTTCAACGCGAATTAGCGTTTCCTTCATGACCTTTAAAGCTGCTTTCTTTGATATGGATGGATTGTTCCTTGATTCGGAACCACAGTGGCATCAATCTCAGCAGGAAGTTTGCGCCCGCTATGGATATTCCTGGAATGATGAGGATCAAAGAATTTGCATAGGTGGGCCACTTTCTCGGGTTGGAGATTACATCTCGCAGGTGTGTGCCCACGATATGAGCGGGTCGCAAGTAGTCGAGGAACTTACTCAGATGATGCTTGTGAAACTTTCCTCTCATGCAGAGCTGATGCCAGGTGCGTTCGACGCCGTTAATCGAGTCCGCGCGCTCATGCCTGTCGCACTCGTTAGCGCTAGTCCGCGCAACCTGATGGATGCAGCGCTTTCGACCCTTGACCCTCATTTCTTTTCGTTCACAATAAGTGCAGATGATGTGAAGAGAACGAAGCCGTTTCCTGATCCATATCTCATGGCTGCCGAGAGAATGAAGGAGTCTCCAGAAGATTGTGTTGTTTTTGAAGATTCTTTAACTGGGATTTCTTCAGCACGTGAGGCGGGATGCGCGGTAATTGCTGTACCTCACTATATTGAGGTGGCTGAAGAAAAGAATCTCAAAGTGATAAAAAGTCTAGAGTCAGTTGACTCACACATGCTCCGCGATTTTTATAGAAAGAATTAGTTATGCGCAGGACAAATAGTCTTAAAAAAGCACCAGTCGCATAATTTGCTCGGTTTCGGAGGGAAATGATCCTTCTCTATAGCTTGAATAATCTCATCAGCTATCTGCAACAATTTCTTCTCAGTGGAGAGCAGTTCCCGTTCGTTCGGCGTGCTGCGAACACTTCGAGCATCGGCTAGATAATGCAGAACGAGCAAGGAAGGAATCACCCCGTGTAGGCGCCAATATAAAAGCGCATACACGCGAAGTTGGAAGAGGGCTTTTTCTTCCCAACCTGGTTTCGGTGATTTCCCGCTCTTGTAATCGACGATCCGAACCTCACCGGTTGGAGCTACGTCAATACGATCAACATAACCATGAAGATAAACCTCGGTAGTAAGGTCTTGTTCAAGATGCATTTCTCGATGCGTTGCCTCAAAGGATTCAGGCTTTTCCAGGATGAAGTAATTCTTCAGTAGGGCTGCAACCCGATCCAGCCACTCTTTCTCATTGAGTACAAGAGAGGAGAGCTCTGGTTTCTGATTTACCTGTTCGTGCCAACGAGAAGAAGCCATCGTCGTTGCACTGTCGTAGGTTCTCTCTACGGCCGGAAGATCAAAAAGATCCTCGAGAATTGTGTGTATCAGGGTTCCGCGTTCGGCATCGATACTTGGTGGCTCAGGCAGAAGTTCGATCACGCGATACTTGTAGAGTCGAGGACAGTTATTGAATTCACTGACACGACTAGGGGAGAGGCGAATCTGAGTCACAGCGGCGACGATACCGCTACGGATCCCTTCTTCTCGACATAAGATAGGGCTGTGTCGGACTCAACAGATAACTCAATTTCGGGTGCGAGAACCCCAGGGTATTTCGCTGTTGGTGATCGTATTCAACTCACAGATCCCAAGGGTAAGTTATACAGTTTCACGATCACCTTAGGTAAAGAATGGCACACACATAAAGGTTGGATTGTTCACGATGATTTGGTGGGATTGCCAGAAGGATCGGTAGTATCCACAACTGCGGGACTGAAGTTCACCGCTTTCATCCCACTTCTTTCAGATTATGTGCTTTCTATGCCACGTGGTGCCACCATTGTTTATCCTAAAGATGCAGCAATGATTATTGGGGTTGCAGATGTGTATCCGGGATCGCGAATACTAGAGGCAGGTGTAGGTAGCGGGGCGCTCTCACTTTCTATACTCAGAGCTGTTGGGAGTGACGGGTTACTTCACTCATTTGAACGCCGCGATGATTTCGCTGAGATAGCTAAGAAGAATGTCGTTGACTATTTTGGAAGTTTGCCGGAGAACTGGGAGCTGACAGTTGGCTCAGTACAAGAACATGATCATAAACAAATCTACGATCGAGTGATTCTGGACATGTTGGCTCCGTGGGAGTGCGTTGAGATGGCGGCGAAAGTTTTGCGGCCCGGGGGAGTATTTCTCGCCTACGTCGCAACAACTACGCAACTTTCCGCAACGGCTGAAGCTCTTAAAGCTGATGGTCACTTCACCGAGCCCGAGAGCTCAGAAACGATTGTGCGCGGTTGGCATCATGAAGGCTTAGCGGTTCGCCCGCAGCAGAGAATGATCGGACATACAGGATTTCTGATTCAGAGCAGACGTATGGCACCGGGTGTTGATGTTCTTGCTCGTCGGAGACGACCAGCGAAGGGTGCCTACGGTGTCGCGGAAGAGTGAGAGGCTCGTTAATCTCACAATCGCACTATTGGCCACGAAACGGTATTTGACGAAAGCGGAAATTTTCCGCACCGTTGAAGGTTACGAAGGAACTCCTGAAGCTAAGGAGAGAATGTTCGAACGCGACAAAGATGATCTCCGGGGCCTCGGGATAGAGATTGAGTTAGGTAGCTTTGATCCACTTTTTGAAGATGAAGCTGGCTATCGAATTACCTCTTCGTCATATCGATTGGATCTCGGATCACTCGATGGAAAAGATATTGCACTGCTCTCTCTCGCTGCTTCGGCTTGGTCGGGTGCTGCCCTTGAAGAAGATTCAACGTCGGCTTTAGTAAAACTAGAATCGATTGGTGTTGACTCGGATATCGAATCGCTCTCGCTCTCGCCGCGAATCGGTGCTACCGATTCACGATTTACTGCGATCACAGATGCGATTATTCGCCGAGCACTTATTTCTTTCGACTACATCGCCTCTGATCGATCAATAAGTAAACGTGAACTCCAACCATATGCGCTTAGGGGGAGGTCAGGGTCGTGGTTTCTTATCGCCTACGACCTAGGCAAAGACGCTCAACGCACATTCCGCCTGGATCGAATTTTGGGTGATGTTTCAGTTGGAAAAAAGAGCGAGAGTTTCAGTGTTCCGGATTCGATCAACGAAAGCACCGCTGAGGAGAAACCTCGCGCGCGAGTTCTACTGCGTAAAGGGCGTGGACATCAGTTTCGCGCCATTGCCGAATCAATCATCATCGGTGACGAATGGGACACTGCTCAGGTTCCGCTCTTCTCCGAACAGTGGTTACTTTCCCTATTGTTCTGGCACAGAGATGACGTTCTCCTGCTCGAGCCCGCTGATCTCAGATTGAAAGTTATCGATTCTCTTAAAGAGATGCGTGCCTTACATGGCTAAAAAAACGTCAACGCCTATCGAGCAAACGTCTCGATTACTGGACTTAGTTCCCTTCCTTTTGACCCATCAGGGGATACCAGTTGATGAACTTGCGAAAAATTTCGGCGTTACAAGAGAGATCATTCTTGACGATCTAAATACCTTGTGGATGTGCGGTCTCCCTGGATATACACCTTTAGAGCTGATCGATTTAGAGTTCGACTCAGGCTTTGTCACCATCCGAAACGCAGATCCACTTGCTCAAGTCAGATCTCTTGTTGGCTCTGAGCTAGTTGCACTCGTACTAGGACTTGATTTGCTGGCAACTAGTTCGAGTGATTTGTCGACAGAAGTAAGCCAACGGTTAGAGAGCCTTTCTCAAAGGATTCGCGCAAAAATTGGAGATCGCATTTCGATCACTGATTCAGGACAATCTGAGATCCGATCATTACTAGGCCGAGCGATCAATGAGCGGGCGAGTGTTCGAATCCACTATTACTCGCCCCAGAGCGATGAAATCAAAGAGCGAACTATCACACCCTTTGATTTTATTGTCGACGGAGCTTTTGAGTATGTCCGTGCCTTCTGTGAGTTAGCCGAAGGTGTACGAACATTTCGAATCGATCGAATTTCCGATTTTTCTAAAGAATTGATTGCAGGTAGTCGCACGCAATCCCAGACTTCACATAAAGAACCAATCTCAAGCTCGGTCAGAATAGTTCGAGGGGATAGATCAACGGCTGAGTCACTTGGTTTAGCGCCAAATGAGGTCTTAGTGGGAGGTTCTATCTCGCTCTCGGTATTCTCCCTTGATTGGCTTACTCGTGCGGTTCTGGCCTCTAGGGGGGATTTGGTTATAGAAGAGCCATCCCAGGTGCGTAGAAGTATTGTTCATTCTCTTGATTCCACACTCGCCCTTTATGAAGAGGGTGCGATAACGTTAGCTCCGACCATCCGTACATGAAGGAGATCTTGTGAATCTGACCCAGCCAAGCCACATCTTGCTCGTCCTTGTGGTCCTCGTTCTACTTTTTGGCGCTAAGCGTCTTCCTGACTCTGCACGCTCACTTGGACAGTCGCTTCGAATCTTCAAATCTGAAATGTCAGATAAGAAAGATGAAAAGAAGCCGGACCAAGACGGACAAGCTTCCGCTTAATCATCATGTCGACCACATCTTCTGGTCGCATGCCGCTCCTTGAACATCTGCGCGAGTTCCGCAAACGTATTGTTCGAAGCGCCTTTGCGATAATTTTATTCGCCGGGGTCGGCTGGTATTTCTATACCGAGATCATTACTCAACTCGCCAAGCCAGTGTGCGACCTAGCTCTAGCGCGGGAGACCGGATCAGATAGTTGCGGCGCGCTCTACATTAGTGGTGTCTTAGGCCCACTTAATCTCCAAATTAAGATCGCTATCCTCACTGGAATCTTACTCGCAGCACCGATTTGGCTCTATCAATTGTGGGCATTTATCGCTCCAGCGCTTCATCGCAAAGAGAAACGAAATTCAATTCTTTTTATCGTTGCAGCCACACCTTTCTTCTCTATAGGCGCGTACTTCGGTTACACAATTCTTCCATTAGCCGTCAAAGTGCTCTTTGGTTTCACTCCAGATGCGCTGAATAACCTTGTTAAATTTGATGACTATCTCGATTTTGTTACCCGGACAATGTTCTTCTTTGGTCTGGGCTTCGAGCTGCCGGTATTTCTAGTTGCCCTTAACCTGATCGGAGCTCTCAGTGGGCGCGGAATATTAAAACCGTGGCGAATTTGGATCTTTGCAATTACTGTCTTTGTAGCCGGATTTTCACCGAGCCCGGATCCTCTCTCCATGATCGCTCTTGCGCTACCTCTGATTGGACTCTACTTCTTAGCTGGCTTGATCGCCCTTGCCAATGATCGTCGCCGCGCGAAGAAGGCTCTACGTGCACAGTCATGAGTACGCCAGCAGAACGTATGGCTGCATCAAAGGCTCGGGCTTCACATCCGCTGACGCAAAAGTTTTCGCAATCCTTTGATTTTCCGCTTGATGAGTTTCAGATTGAATCTCTGCATTGTGTCGAAGATGGAAATGGCGTCTTAGTAGCAGCCCCTACTGGTGCAGGAAAGACAGTTGTAGGAGAGTTCGCGGCTTTTCTCGCTCTCGAGAAGGGAAAAAAATGCTTCTATACGACCCCAATAAAAGCGCTTTCAAATCAGAAGTTTACTGAGTTCGTTTCCAAGTTTGGCGAAGAAAATGTCGGCCTTCTTACTGGTGATACCAACATAAACTCGGAAGCCCCAATTTTGGTGATGACGACGGAAGTCCTTCGTAATATGTTATATGCCAGCTCAACATCTTTAACTAATTTACGTTCTGTCGTCATGGATGAAGTGCATTACCTCGCCGATAAGTTCCGAGGTGCGGTTTGGGAAGAAGTTTTGATTCACTTGATGGAATCGGTTCAGGTAATCTCTCTCTCGGCCACAGTTTCAAATGCAGAAGAGTTTGGCGAATGGTTAGGTACCGTTAGAGGAACAACTGATGTCATTGTCTCGGAAATTCGTCCGATACCTCTCTACCAGCATGTGCTGATCGGAAACCGATTGGTCGACCTCTTCAAGGAGACAGGCAAAATCAACCCCGAATTGCTTGCCCTGGAGCGAGAATCCATGCGCAAGGTCAAGATGCCACGACATCGCCGGGAGCGCTTTGATGAGAGCGAGAATAAACTTTCACGTGCAGAAATCATTGAAACCCTCGATCGTCAGGGATTGTTGCCGGCGATTACATTTATTTTTTCTCGAGCGGCGTGTGATGCGGCTGTAAACCAATGCGTTCATGCGGGATTGCGACTGACACATACTTCAGAGCGTGAAGAAATCCTTCGGACAGCAACGCGACTAAACTCGAACTTAGCCCCTGAAGATCTTGAGGTTTTGGGATATGACCAATGGTTAGACGCGCTAGAACGAGGGATAGCCGCACACCACGCTGGATTGTTACCTAGCTTTAAAGAGACGGTTGAAGATTTATTTAAACGCGGCTTAGTCAAGGCGGTCTTTGCAACCGAAACCCTGGCACTTGGAATCAATATGCCGGCAAAGACAGTTATATTGGAAAAACTCACAAAGTGGAATGGTGAGGCACATGTTCCGATCACACCGGGGGAGTACACCCAGCTTACGGGTCGTGCCGGTAGACGTGGAATCGATATAGAAGGAAATGCAATTGTTCAATGGTCGCCAACGATTGATAGCGCAATGGTTGCCGGATTAGCCTCCACTAGAACTTATCCACTTCGTTCATCTTTTGCACCTACCTATAACATGGCTATTAATCTCATTAATCGCTTTGGTCGGGATCGAGCGAGAGGTAGCTTGGAATCATCTTTTGCCCAATTCCAAGCTGATAGAGCTGTTGTAGGGCTTGTGCGCCAGATTAAGAAGAATGATGTTGCTGTTGCCGAATTGATGCAAGATGTCAATTGTCATCTTGGTGATTTCGCAGAGTATGCACGTATGAGAAGTGACATCAAAGAGATCGAACGTCTTCTTTCAAAGCGAGATGCCCGCAGGACCATTGATCAGAAACAGAGGAGATATCTTGAATCTGAAATCGAGGGATTAAGGAAGGGACTTCGCTCACACCCGTGCCATGCGTGCAATGATCGCGAGTCTCACGCGCGTATCGCCGAACGAGCTGAACGCGTTCGCCGAGAATCTGATGGGTTACGAGCCAGGGTAGAAAACCGGACCCACGTCATTGCAAAAACTTTCGATCGAATCTGCGATGTACTTACTCATCTGAACTACATTGAAGGTGAGAAGACGCTTGAACAGGGAAAGATTTTGGCGAAGATTTATGCAGAGTCTGACCTCTTACTTACTGAGGCAATCCGTAGGGGAGTGCTCGACTCGCTTTCTCCCCAAGAACTTGTCGCCGTCTCCTCAGCCGTTATTTTTCAATCCAGAACCATAGAAAACTATGCGCCGAAGATGCCTCATAACAATGTTGCGCAAGCTTTGGTTTCAATGGTCTCGATCTGGAGTGAGTTAGAAGAGATCGAAGAACGCTTTGGAGTAAAGACCCAACGAGAACCAGATTTTGGTTTCGCCTTCATCTCTTACAAGTGGGCCCAAGGCAACTCCTTACAGAGCGTTCTTAAGGGCAGCGATATGTCTGTGGGTGATTTCGTTCGATCTACTAAGCAGATCATTGATCTTCTGACTCAAATAGCTGGTGCCAGCCCAACTCTTCGAAAGACATGCAGAGAAGCGATCGCGCGTTTGGATCGAGGAGTCATCTCATATATGTTGGAGGATCTATGACCCTCATGCTTCTAGATAGCGGATCACTGTGGTACCGCGCGTATTACGGAATGCCCGATACCCTCACCGCCGAAGATGGAACCCCAGTTAATGCAATACGTGGCTTCTTAGATATGAGTGCGCGCTTAATCTCAACCTATAACCCCGAGCGATTAGTCGTCTGTTTAGATGGAGATTGGCGACCATCGTGGAGGGTTGAACTCTTCCCTGGATATAAAGCCAATCGATTAGAGGATGAAGAGAGCGAAGAAGAGGCTGAACCGGATACGTTAACTCCGCAAATACCGATTCTGTTAGATCTCTTAGATGAGTTTGGTATACCGATGGTCGGCGTCGATGATTACGAAGCCGACGATGTAATGGCAACGTATGCGCATACGCAACCAGGTCCCACTCGAATAGTCACCGGTGATCGAGACTTATTTCAATTAGTTGATGACAAACGCGATATCAAGGTTGCTTACTTAGCAAAGGGTATTTCCGCCCATGACCTAGTCGACCTCAACTTCATCGCTCAAAAATATTCGATCCCCGGAGATCGCTATGCGATGTTTGCGACTTTCCGCGGTGACGCTTCCGATGGACTGCCAGGAGTAAAGGGAATAGGGGAGAAGGGAGCGGCGCTGATCACGACTCACTTTGCAACAATCGATGATGCAATCGCAGCCGCACGAGATGCTGATGATCGACTTCCTGCGGCTTTAGCCCGAAAAATTATCGCTGGTATGGATTATCTAGCTATTGCTCCGACAGTGGTCAATTGCGCCCGTGACGTAGCCTTACCTGAGATTGAACTTGCTATGCCGAAAGCACCGTCAGATTTTTCAAAGATCTATCAGATCAAGGAGAAGTACTCACTTGGCGCAAGCGTCGACAGATTGATCTCAGCTCTCAAGTGGTGATCTTTATTTCCGCGCTCTTCTTCGCCGCATCTTTTGAACCACTTGGCTGGTGGGTTGCGGCGCCGATTGCCTATGCATTACTTCTACGAAAAATTGTGCGAAGTTCGCATAATCCGGTTCTCTATCTCAACCTCTTTCTCTTTGCCTTCATCAGCAGTGCCATAACTCTGGTTTGGGCTGGCAAGTATGTCGGATTCATCCCGTTAGCTTTTCTAGCGTTACTGCACGGTCTCTTCTATCTTCCTTTGACTTTTCTGCGAAAATTCACTTCAAATATTCTTTGGTTTATCCCCGCAATTCTTATCATAGAAGAAATTCGATCGCGTTTTCCATTCGCCGGATTTGCATGGATGCGAATCGCTTTTTCACAGGCTGATGCTTCTTATCTTTCGATTGTTGCAATCGGTGGCACAACGCTCCTTTCGGCGTGGGTTCTTTATCTTTCTTTTCTCTTGACCAAAGTTAGTCCACGAAGAGTTCTGCTTCTAGTAACTCTCGTGATCACACCCTTGCTTATCTCGAATAGTCCGATCCCTACCGGAAAGATTTCTTATGCAGGGATTCAAGGAAATACTCCATCAGTAGGTCTTGGTTTTAACGACCGAGCCAAAGCAGTCTTCAATCTTCACGTCGAGACGACTAAAGATTTGGTATCGAACTCACCCGATGTCATCATCTGGCCCGAAAATGCTATCGATGTTGATCCTTTTGCCAATGCTGACATCACTCAGACGATTGAGACCCTCACATCGACGCTCTCTGCATCCTTGATTGCAGGTGCTGTATCCAGGTTCTCTGGAGATCTAGAGAATCTCTCGATCATGTATGACGAGAGTGGGGAAGTGGCATCCATTTACTCGAAGCAGTACCTCACTCCGTTTGGGGAATACATGCCGTTGCGAAGTGTCGCTCGTATTGTTTCTCCCTATGTTGATGATGTGATTGATTTTTCTGCCGGTCAGAGAATTGATACTCATAGTGTTGGGGGAGTAACCCTGGCACCTGTAATCTGTTTTGAGCTGCTATCTGATTCACTAGTAAGAAACGCCGCACGTCGTTCTGATGCGCTGGTAGTTCAAACAAATAGCGCAACATTCGCAGGGACTTCCGAAAGCGCCCAGCAACTCAACATCACCAGAATTCGCGCAGTAGAAAATGCCAGAGAGATTGTTAGCGTTTCGACCATAGGAATTTCAGCCCATATCGATATCAACGGCCAGGTAACCCAGCGCACCGAAGAGAATTTACGCGCCGTCCTACAAGGGGAGATCCAAGGCGTTTCAAACCAAAGCATCGCTTCCAGATTAGGCGGGGTAGCCACGCCAATGACCCTTGCGATCACTTTAATTCTTCCCCTTTTGCGTAGAATACGTAAACCATGAAATTTGCGATTCTGATCCCCACGTATAACGAAGCGACAACGATTCTAGAATTGCTCACTTCGTTATCGCAGCTACGTCATGGTGGGGCTTACGAATTCGATGTTCTTGTAATCGATGACAACTCTCCGGATGCAACGGCAGATCTTGTCGACAACTGCGGTTTACCCTGGGTTCGTATCCTTAAGAGATCCAAAAAAGATGGTCTCGGCAATGCCTATCGCGCAGGTTTTACGCAAATCTTAAAAGATCGTAGCTACGATCAAATCATCACAATGGATGCAGATGGATCTCACCGAGTGGAAGATCTACCTGCAATGTTTGCCGCCGCAGGTTCTGGACGGTCAATCGTTCTCGGAACGCGATGGATTCCTGGAGGTTCGGTGGTCAATTGGCCGAAAAGTCGCCAACTGCTCTCACGATCTGGCACTCGTTATGCCTCGATAGCCTTAGGCATTGATCTAGCCGACCTCACAGGAGGATTTCGTATCTATAGCCGCGAACTTCTGGAATCACTTAATCTCAGCCAGATGACTGCCACCGGTTATTGTTTTCAAATTGAAATGGCTCTGGCTTCACATCTAGCCGGCGCACGCGCTACACAAGTGCCAATCACCTTTGTGGAGCGCATTAACGGGGTCTCTAAGATGAGTAAAGCAATTGTGATTGAGGCGTTGCTGCAAACAACCCGTTGGGGCGTTACTCGTAGGCTCAAGCCTAACGCCGATAAGTTACATTATGTAAAGTGAAGCAAATCTGGGGCTCCCCGCATGGATACCTACCTATCTTATGAATAATCAGAGATCGGCGCGCAGCTACAGACCAGATTGCGATCTCCATGTGCTCCATCAATGCGGCCGACCGGCGGCCAGTACTTCATTCTGCTTCCTATAAGTTCGCCAGAGACCAAACCGTCCAAAGGCGCTGGATAGCCCGCTGATTCTCTTGAGTACTTTCGCTCCCATTGGTTACCAGTTGCTACCCGTGACGTATGAGGCGCCCATCTGAGAACACTCTCTTCAATAGCGACTTTGCCGTCAATTACTTCTTGAATTTCACTGCGTATTGCAATCATGGCATCGATGAAACGATGGATTTCGCGGATATCTTCCGACTCAGTCGGCTCGATCATCAGCGTACCTGCAACAGGAAATGACATTGTCGGTGCATGGAAACCAAAGTCCATGAGTCGCTTTGCAATATCGTCAACGCTCACACCACAAGCCGCGGTCAAAGGTCGAATATCTAAGATGCATTCGTGCGCAATTCGTCCATTGGCACCTGTATACAGAATTGGAAACGAATCAGCTAAACGGGATGCGATGTAATTGGCGGAGAGAATTGCAACATGTGTTGCGTGGGTTAACCCTGCTCCCCCAAGAAGTCGAATATATGCCCACGAGATCGGAAGAATACTTGCCGATCCATATGGTGCACCAGAAACTGGTCCTGGTCCGGTAGCTGGGCCAGCTAGTTCATCCATCGGGTGGTTCGGAAGAAACGGTGCAAGATGCGCCCGAGCGATAACTGGACCTACGCCCGGTCCCCCACCGCCATGCGGAATAGCAAATGTCTTATGAAGATTGAGGTGTGAAACATCTGCGCCAAATTTACCTGGTTGTGCGACACCAACGAGAGCATTGAGATTTGCGCCATCGACATATACCTGACCGCCAGCATCGTGAATAAGTGAACAGATATCCGAAACAGCCGATTCGAAAACGCCGTGTGTACTTGGGTAGGTGATCATAAGTGCAGCAAGAACATCACCATGAATTGCAATCTTCGCTTTGATGTCCTCGACACTTACGTTACCGAGTTCATCGCACTCGATAACAACAACTTTCATGCCCGCCATCACAGCGCTAGCTGCGTTTGTTCCATGAGCGCTAGAAGGAATCAAACACACTGTACGGTCATGATCACCGCGCGAATCGTGATAATTACGAATTGCGAGTAATCCAGCAAACTCCCCTTGACTGCCAGCGTTAGGTTGTAAAGAGACCGCGTCATAGCCCGTAATCGCAATCAACCAATCGGAAAGTTCCTTGATGAGCTGTCGCGAGCCTTGTGATTGCTCAATGGGGGCAAATGGATGCAGCCCGGCGAATTCCGGCCACGACACCGCTTCCATCTCAGTCGCCGAATTAAGTTTCATTGTGCACGATCCCAAAGGAATCATTGTGCGATCGAGAGCCAGGTCGCGATCTGCGAGATTACGAAGATATCGCATCATCGCGGTCTCTGAATGATTGGTATTAAAGACTGGATGCGTTAGAAACTTCGAGGTACGACGAAGTCGATCCATACCTGGTCCAGCGCTGACATTCTTGAAATCTAGAATGTGAAGAACGCTCTGAAATGTTTGCTCCGTTGTGGTTTCATCGAAGGAAATCCGGACACTTGTTTCCGAAACGTGTGCGAAATTGAAGCCCGCAGCAATTGCGCGCTTATGAACATCAGCTGCATTTGCCACATCAACGGTTACCGTATCGAAAACATGATCATTGCGTGAGGATGAGGCAAGGCGTAGTCGAGAGGCGAAACTATTTACTCGCTCTGCAATATCAACCAAGCCTTTTGGTCCATGCCACATTGCATAGAACGCACTCATATTTGCAAGGAGAGCTTGAGCAGTACAAATATTTGAGGTCGCCTTGTCACGACGAATATGCTGCTCACGAGTTTGCAAAGCTAGACGGAATGCTGGATTGCCAGTGTTATCAATGCTCTGTCCAACAAGTCGTCCCGGCATCGAACGCTCTAGCCCTGATTTGACTGACAAGAAACCAGCGTGTGGTCCACCAAAACCCATCGGAACACCAAAGCGTTGTGATGTACCAACTGCAATGTCGGCGCCCCACTCCCCTGGTGGTTTCAACAGTGTCAACGCTAAAAGGTCTGTTGCTGCAATGACAAGTGCTCCGCGCGAATGCGCGTACTCTGCAAACTCTGTGTGATCAATAATTTCGCCAGTCGTATCAGGATATTGAACAATGGCGGCGAAAAATTCTCCGTCGTACCCGTTACGTGCGACATGACCAGAATCAACCTCAATTACGGTGATTCCCAATGGCTTCGCTCGTGTTGCAATAACCGCTTTAGTCTGAGCATGAAGGTGTTCTTCAATGAGAAAAACAGCGTCGTCTGCCATTTTTGATGCCCTGCGAGCCAAAGTCATTGCTTCGGCGGCGGCAGTTGATTCATCAAGCATTGAGGCATTTGAAATATCTAATGCAGTGAGATCACAAATCATTGTTTGGAAAGCGAAGAGTGCCTCTAGGCGACCTTGTGAAATTTCAGGTTGATATGGTGTGTATGCCGTGTACCAGGCGGGATTTTCTAGAACGTTTCGTTTGATCACGGCCGGTACATGTGTTCCGTAGTACCCGCTACCAATCAGGGATGTCAGTACTTTGTTCTGATTTGCTCTCTGACGAAGCTCGTTAATAACTGCAACTTCACTTACTCCCTCGCCGATGGCACCTTCGATAACACCTGCAATGGCAATATTGGCTGGCACAACATCTGCAATAAATGATGGCAAATCTTGGTAACCAAGAACTTCAAGCATTTTCAACTCATCGGTGTGAGTTGGACCAATATGACGATCTTCAAAGCCAGACGAACTCATGCCACTACTCCCCTGACTCTTTACTGGGGAAATATTAGGCTACTTGTTTGCTTTATGCGCCTTTAGCTTTGCGACGCAATGAGAGTTCATCGTCACTATTGATACTGGTGGGCTGACCATCAACTTCTCCTTGAAGGTTAGCTAAAGATCCTTCGACCTCATGCCACACTTTTCCAACAGCGATTCCAAAGACGCCTTGTCCACCAGCAAGAAGATCAACGATCTCATCTGGACTTGCACATTCATAGATTGATGCCCCGTCACTCATAAGAGTAATACTCTCTAGCTCAACAACTCCACGATTGCGAAGATGGGTCACTGCTGAGCGAATATTTTGAAGTGATATTCCAGCATCAAGTAAACGTTTAACAATTTTTAAAACTAAAATATCTCGGAAACCATAGAGGCGTGATGTCCCTGATCCCGTTGCGCTACGAACACTCGGTTCAACTAATCCGGTACGCGCCCAGTAATCAAGTTGGCGATATGAAATTCCGGCGGCCGAACATGCGGTCGCACCGCGATAACCGATCTCAGGCGTGACTGGGGAGGACACGTAGGGCTCATCTCTCTTGGGGTTGGTAAAAATATACGCCCGCTCGAGGGGCTATTCAACGACCGACACGATGCAAACCTCAAGTAGAGAGTGAGACTTAGCCTGCGAAATCCTCTGGGTTGATCTGGTCGAGAAAGTCGCGGAAGGCATCGACCTCAGCGCTGGATTTCTCAATCGGCTGGCCCATCTCATCCATCTCCTGAATCAGCCTCTCGGGGATGGCAATACCCACCTGATCCAGTAGCTCGCGCGAGGCGAGAATATTGCTCTGACTGCGAAGTGCCAGAGCGATCGCATCGGAAGGCCGGGCAGAGATGGCCAGGGCAGCATCTTCACTGGTACGCAGTTGCAAGGTAGCGAAGAAGACGCCATCGCGTAGATGGGTAATTTGAACGGCTAAAAGAGTTGCATCAAGAGTGTGAACTATTTCGTACATGAGATCGTGGCTCAGCGGACGTTGTGGGTTGATGCCTTGTTGAGCAAACGCGATCGATGTCGCCTCAGCTGCTCCTACCCAAATCGGTATGAACATTTCCCCGTCTACTTCTTTCAGGAGAACAATCGGCTGGTTGGACGGCATTTCAATCCGGACCCCGACGACCTCCATACTGACAAACGGAGTGGGTTCGATGCTCATAGATCTACTCTAACGCGGACGGTTCAAACCTGCTCGTACAAGACCTGCGTGAAGACGAATCGAGAGCGCTGCGATCTCTTTGGAAACTTCTTCGGCTCTCGCCTTTGAGTCGCTACTTTTCTGGCGGTGTAGTGGAGTGACGACCTGCTCAATAAGTCCGATTTCGCGATCTGCTGCCGATTTAAAGGAGCGAAGATGGCGCGGTTCAATTCCAAATGCCGACATCTGAGCCACCGCTGTTGCAACGGCAAGTGCATCGGCATCGTAGTGGCGACCTCTGATTGTAATGAGGCCAAAGCTTTCGAGTTCGCTCAAGGCGCTATCGGTAAGTCCTGAAGCACTGACAAGCTCTTCCCGAGAAAGGCGCATCTCTGACGATGGGGCAAAATTCGCCGCCGATAGCTCACCGTCTACAGTTGCCAGCCCCAAAGCCGGACGTGCCAGCTTCTGATTGTCTCCGGCGGCGGCTGGTTCTAAACCTCTATCCATAGCATCAAGGTTCTCCTTAATTACCCGCAATGGAAGGTACTGATCGCGTTGAGCCAAAAGCACATAACGAAGGCGTTCCAAATCAATGCTTGTGAATTTGCGATACCCCGACGGTGTTCGCTGCGGTTCAATCAGGCCCTCAGACTCCAAAAAGCGAATCTTCGAGATCGTTACATCCGGAAAATCTCCACGTAACTTTGATAAAACCTCACCAATACTTAAATAGGCACGGGCTGGAACGCTCATTACTTCTCCCCTATCAATCTTGTCTGTCCGGTGATGAAGACCAAGTGGAACTTACCTACCTGAACCTGATCACCACTGTGTAATTTATGCTGTTCAACATTCTTTGAATTTACATATGTGCCATTCAAACTCGAAGAGTCGACTATCTCGAAGCGAGTCTCCTTTGGATTAAAATGTATAGCTGCGTGCTTTCGTGAAACTGTTACATCATCAAGAAAAATATCACTCTCGTGTGAGCGACCTATTGTGCAGCCCTCAGCCGTGATCAAGTAACGCGATCCTTTAGCAGGGCCCTTATGGATTACCAACATCGCCGTATCAGCGCTTCCACTAAGGATTTGATCGACCGTCTCCTTCTCTGATTCAGAGACCGAATCGAGAAGCTCGGAGATCAGTGATGCGGCTAGCTCTAGCCCCGGATCGGTTCCTCCAATGCGTAAGGTGGTGGTCAGTTCGGACTTCTTGAGAGAATCCACGCCACACCCGCCCTTCGCGCCAGAAGCTGACTCAACATCAACTGGAGGCTGACACTAGATTGCTCCGTTGGATAAATCAAGCGCTAGAGGAGAGCTCTCAGACGTGGAAATTACGCAGTGATTTGGCGATACTGATCGGATGTGAGAAGCGGAGTTGGGATCTCTGACACCTCTATATCGGCCAACCAACCTGCCCCGTATGGGTCGGTATTGAGCAACTCAGGAGCTTGATTAAGGCCATCATTTATTGCAACAACTTTTCCACTTACTGGAGAGAAAATTTCTGAGACGCTCTTCGTCGATTCAACTTCTCCGCATACTTTGTCGGCCACAACTGCTTCGCCCACCTTTGGCAACTGCACATAGACAATATCGCCAAGGGCTGCCTGTGCGAAATCAGTAATTCCCATTCGAATTATCGTAGAGGAAGATTCAGAGACCCATTCATGCTCTTTTGTATATTTGAGTGAATCAGGTATCGACGACATTACGCTCCCCCTTGGGTCTTTCGTTTATCTGGCAAGTCAGACACTCTAATAGTTTTTATGGCGGTCAGGAAGTATGAAACTCCGGTGGCCAGATACAGAGCCACGCCCCACAGAGCGAAGGCCCAACCAAAGATAAATGCGGCTGTTCCTATCCACGTTGTGTTCAGCGCAAGCAGGAGGAAGGGAAACGCATAGAGAAGGTTAAAGGTCGCGGCCTTACCTAAGAATGTGACCGTAAGCGGTGGTCTCTTTCTCATAGCAAGTAGCGCTGCAACAATGGCTAAGACGCCATCGCGAGCGATGAGAGCAATCACCAACCACAGTGGTACCGCCTCACGAATGACCAGAACTATCAGCGTTGAGACGATGTAGAGGCGATCAATAGTTGGATCCATAATTTCGCCGAATTTTGATTCTTGACCAAGAGCTCTGGCTAGTTTTCCATCAAAGTAATCTGTCGCACCTCCGATTGCCAAAACAACGATCGCCCACACATCAGACTCTGGAACGAGGGCAAGGTAGATGAAAAGAGGGATTCCCAGGGCTCTCAGACCAGTGAGCGCATTGGGCCAGGTCAAAATTGATGGCCGCTCTTTCTCTGAAGACATCATCGCTACGACTGCTCTTTATCTCGCTCTTTAACGCGAATAGCTACCTGAACCGGAGTTCCCGGAAAACCAAACTCTTCTCGGAGGCGACGTTCAATAAAGCGACGATAGGAGGCTTCGATCCAGCCACTTGAGAAGACCACGAACTTTGGCGGTGAGATACCAGCCTGTGTTGCATAGTAAATCTTTGGTTGCTTGCCCCCTCGAACTGGTGGAGGTGTGGCACCGATTAGCGCTCCTAGGAACGAGTTCAACTTTGATGTCGGAACACGACGCTCCCAAGAATCGAGCGCTGTTCGAATAGCCGGTGCTAGGCGATCACGATGCCATCCAGTTTTTGCCGCAACATTAACTCGTTGTGCCCACTCGACTTGATCCAAGTGTCGATCTATTTCACGGTCTAATTGATCGCGTCGATCTTCATCTACGAGATCCCACTTATTCATGACTAGCACTAAAGCTTTTCCAGCTTCTTCAACCATTGTGATGACGCGGAGGTCTTGCTCTGAGATCGGAAGTGATGCATCGAGTACAACGACTGCACATTCGCATCTCTCCAGAGCTGCCTGGGTGCGAAGCGTTGCGTAATAATCGGTACCGCTAGCTTGATTCGCTCGCTTCTTAAGTCCTGCGGTGTCAACAAAGCGCCAGATTGATCCGCCGAAATCGATCAGCGAGTCAACCGGATCACGAGTTGTTCCTGCTACATCATCAACAATTGATAGTGATTCTCCTGCAAGTGCGTTAAGCAAACTGGATTTTCCAACATTGGGACGACCAATGAGAGCGATACGACGATAGCCATCTTGTGACTGTGCGCCACCGACTTCTGGTAACTCGCGCACAATGAGATCGAGAAGATCACCACTCCCCCGGCCATGTAACGCTGAAACAAAGCACGGCTGACCAAGGCCAAGATTCCACAACGCGTGAGCATCAGATTCATCTGAGTCACCATCGACTTTATTTGCGACAAGAATCGTGGGCTTCTTCGCCTTTCTTAACTCTTGAACAAGAATGTCATCCTCATCGAGTGCTCCCACGTGAGCATCAACTACAAAACAGAGTACGTCTGCTTCTGCCATCGCCAGTTCTGCTCCTGCTGAAACTTGTACTGAAATTCCATCCGGCTTTGATTCCCAACCACCGGTATCCATGATGATGAATCTGCGACCATTCCACTCGCACTCGTAAGAGACGCGATCGCGGGTAACTCCAGGAGTATCTTCAACAATGGCCTCACGTCGTCCCAAGAAACGATTGATTAGCGTTGATTTTCCAACGTTGGGGCGACCGAGAATTGCAACGATTGGAAGTCCTAGGAGATTTCGCTCTTTCAGCAATTCCCAGACACGATCAATAGTTTCTTCGAGATTAAGCGTTGTTGAATCAACGATCACCGCATCGCTGGCTGTAGCTAATGGTGATACTGCGCGCGTGGAATCAATATGATCGCGTTCACTCAATGATTGGCCGACAACTTCTGCACCGTGTTGCGCGCCAAGTTCGGCATCGCGCCTAAGTGCTCGAGATTCTAGATCTGCTGTTAAAAAAACCTTCATCGCCGCATGTGGTGCAACAACTGTTCCGATGTCGCGGCCTTCAACAACTATTCCGCGATTAGCTTTTTCAATAATTTTTCTCTGTAGCGTCAACAGCTCTGCACGTATCGCAGGCAGAGCACTGATTGCACTGACTGCCGAAGTTACTCGTTCAGAGCGAATCTCCTGAGTAAGTTCGGTATCACCACAAAATATCTGTGGGTTTACTGGATTGGATACAAATCTGATCGGTGATGTTTTCAGCCCTTGAATAATCACTTGGGGTTCGCTGCTATTCAGAGATAGAGATAACCATGTCACCGCTCTGTAAAGCGCGCCTGTATCTAGGTAATCCCAGCCCGCCTTACGTGCAATCTCGCGTGACGTACTTGATTTACCTGCTCCGCTAGGACCATCTATTGCTATGACGATCATCTATCGGCTCTCTTCATCAAATTTTAGGAAAATACTTTTACTGCAATCAGTTGATATCTGCTTATTCTACCGAGAAGGATGAACCTTCCATCCCTGTTTCTGCAGATGCGCCATTACCTTCTCGCCATCCTGTGGTGCAAAAGAGAGAGTTATCAGACCTGTTTGCTGTCCCGGTGTGTGTTCAATCTGTAGATCTTCGATATTGACCTGAATCTGTGCGCACGATTCGATAATTGCCGCTAATTGACCTGGCTTATCGTCGATGACAACTGCAACGAGGAAATACTCACGTGCCTGGCCGCCATGCTTACCCGGAATTCTCGCGCGACCACGTTTGCCTGAGGCGATAAATTCTTGAGCGACTTCGCTCTTATCTAGACCCTCAATGAGTTTAGAAAGATCGTTTTGTAGACTTATCAGTAAAGGACGGATCGCATCTGCGTTGCCGGCCACAATCTGGCCCCAGAGCTCATGGTCTGAATCAGCCAATCGCGTCGTATCCCGCAGCCCACTTCCGGCTAGCTCTAGATCCTGGTCGTGGGCGTTGTTCAGCGAGGAGGCAAGTAGCGAAGAGAGAATCTGAGGAAGATGGCTGACCTGAGCCACCGCTCGATCGTGGTCTATCGCGCTTCGCATCATGAGCGCGCCGCCGCACATCGCGATTACCTCCTGGACCTCGAGAAGGAGATCGGCATTCACGCCTTCCGGTGAGAGTACCCAAGGCCGACCGACGAAAAGATCTCCTCGAGCTGACTCTGGACCACTGACTTCTCGACCTGCCATCGGATGAGTAGGTGCAAAGAAAGATAAATCGAGGCCTGTTTTCGATACATCACGTAGAGGTTTAGTCTTTATGCTACTGACATCCATAACCCTCAACTGTGAGTTGCGAGCTATTTCAGCCTCAATGACACCTGCTAAGGAATCTGGAGGGGTGGCGATGATGCAGAGATCTTCAACTGAGGCGCTTTCGACATCAGCGACGAGATCGCGCGCTAACTTCTCGGCCCTAGGGTCAATATCCCTGATCGAGACGGTAATTCCGGAAGATTTGAGTGCAAGTCCGATAGAAGTTCCTATGAGACCCGCGCCAACGATGCGTATGTGCGAGAGCTTGTCGGCCATTTTATTGGGCGATATCTCGTCTAAGAGCTGTCGCCCCATGTAGGTAAATATGCGAGATCTGCTCGATTTCACGCTCAGTATTGCAATGCATCATTACGCGCAACGCCCGCGGAAGTGCGCCTGGAACATCGATTTCTACCGCGCAAAGTAGAGGAACTGACTCAAAACCGACTTCTCGTGCGTATGCGGCTGGGAAAGCGGCATTGAGATCAGGCGAGACTGTCAGGATCACCGAAATGAGGTCTCGCGGGGATAATCCATTGGCTTCGAGCATGGCCAATAAAAGCTCTTTTGTGGCATCGGCCATCGCCGAAGCGGTATTTGCCTCCAGCTGGGTGGCACCACGAATGGCTCGCACATGACTCATAGGAGAAGGATAACCCCTAACCTCGAATCGGCGCGCTTACCAGTATGCCTTTTTATCTATAAATTAATTTCTTTATAAACCTAGTTTCAGTTCGGACATATCTCCAGAAGCCGCGCTGAGCGGAAATGCGGCGAAATACTAAAAATCGACAAATTGTTTTTTATTGGATAAATCGTGCTCATAATATCGACTGAATGTCGATATATTAGTATTCGGGCCTTGTTCGTAATAACTATCGATAAAGCAATATAGTGATTAATTAGCACTGTATAGACAAATTAATTTATATCTAAAGCTTTACGTAGATTTACTAATTCACCGTCATTAAGATCACGCCAACGTCCAGGAGGCGTATCCCCCAGACTGATAGGACCAAAGTTGGTTCGGATCAGTCGAAGTAGTCGCAGATCGACCGCCTCCATCAGCCGACGAATAATGTGGTACCGGCCCTCATGAATGCTCACTTCGATCCATTGTGGTGAGAGGTGTTTAAAGGAGAGCACTCGACCCATTCCATCCTCGAGCTCGATCCCCTTCAATAGGATCTTATCGACGCCTGGAGGCAGTTGACCTTCAAATTCGATGAGATAGCTCTTAACCAGACCGTATGACGGGTGGGTCGCTCTGAATGTTAAATCTCCATCATTGGTGAGGAGAATCAGGCCTTCAGAGTCCTTATCAAGGCGGCCCACATGAAAAAGCCGCTCTTTTCTGAAGTCAATAAAGTCAGCCAACGAAGGGCGTCCTTCTGGGTCAAACATCGTTGACAGAACGCCTTTTGGTTTATGAAGTACAAGATAAGACTTAGTCAATGTTGCGGTAATTGTCTCACCATCAACCGATACTTTGACCTTTGATGTATCAAACTTGGCCCCAAGTTCACGGATCACATGGCCATCGACACTTACCCGTCCATCCTGGATGAGCTCATCGGCTCCCCTGCGTGATGTGACTCCAGCGTCGGCAATAATTTTATTCAGGCGTGTAAGACTCATATAAGGCTATCCATTCTCGACAGTCTTGACGGGTGCGCTCAAGCGGCGCAGGGTGAGTTTACCCGTGTAAGGGGTGCTAAGGCAAAAGGGGGTGAAAAGCTAGTCCGTTAGGCTTTCAAGGATCTCATCGAGACCGTCTAGATCAGGCAGGTGCGGAGCAAGGGGTGAGAGATCATCCAGAGATTTCAGGGCTAGACGCTCGAGGAAGTAACTGGTGGTCTTATACAAGATTGCTCCGGTCTCGTTCTCGACGCCGTACTCCTCCACGAGTCCACGATTGACCAGGGTCTTCATCACTGCCTCAACATTGACCCCGCGAATAGCTGATACACGGGCCCTGGAGACAGGTTGGCGATAGGCAATCACTGCTAGCGTTTCAAGGGCCGCTTGAGTAAGGCGGTTCTGCTGGCCATCGAGGACGAACTTCTCCACAGCTGTGGCGCAATCTGGGTGGCTATAAAAACGCCATCCCCCGTTGATAGCTTTCAGGGTAAAGCCTCGATCCTCGTATGAAAGAGTCAGGCGGCCGAGCGATTCCACGACCACGTCCACGGTAACCTCAAGAACTGTGGCGAGGGTGAGCTCGCTTACCGGCTCATCGACGACCATGAGGATCGCCTCGATTGATCTATCAACTTCTACATTAGACATTTTTATCCTCATCTGTCTCATCTATGAGCACCACGGGTATATCAAACTCGTCTGTGATCTCGATATCTCCAGTCTCAGCACCTGTCCAGCTGATCTGGAGCTCGCCGAGGGCGATCACCTGGTTAAATCGAAGATTACCCTGACGGTAGAGGTCGAGCAGGGCTAGAAATCTCGCAACAACAACCAGGGTCGACTCAGCGCCCATGCAGAGACTGCGAAAACTCATGGTCTTTGAATGGCGCAGCGCCTCGACCACAAGTCGAGACTGCTCGCTCACGCTCACCAAAGGGGTGTGAAGGTGCTCGATAGCCACAATTGGCGGGGTTTTGGGGGTGAGAACACGCTCAGCGATCGCGGCGAAGCGCTCAGCGCCCACTCCGATCAAAACCTCAGGCAAGAGAGCGGCTAGAGCTGGATCCAGGGCGACCACTCGCGGGAAGGATTTATCGGCCGAATCGATCATGGTCTGGAATGAGGCGGCAATCTCCTTGAACGCTCGATACTGAAGAAGACGGGCAAAGAGAATATCGCGCGCCTCAAGTAGGGCGAGGTCCTCTTCGTCTTCGATCTCACCGCTAGGTAACAATCGAGCTGCCTTAAGGTCAAGAAGGGTGGCCGCCACGACCAGGAACTCAGTGGCCTGATCCAAGCGCCAACCCTCTCCCGAGAGCTCAAGTGAGCGTATGTAGGAGATAAATTCATCGGTAACCAGGCTCAGCGAAACCTCGGTGATATCGAGCTTATGGCGTGAGATCAGCTGCAACAGTAGGTCAAAAGGTCCATCAAAGTTAGAAAGGTGGACGTTAAAGCCACTTTCAGGAGCTACCTGTTCAGCAGTTTCTAACGAGATATCCACGGGTGCACGATACTTGTTTTTCTCCACGCTTACTTGCCCATACACGCTCTGCACCCCTAGAGTCTGCCTCAGGAAGAAGGAGGTTTCTCGATTGAGCGCTATGTCGACAAAAGATGATGATGTGGTGACCACCGCCAGCCTCACCGGCGCTAAGGTCACACAGTTTCCCACGCCGCAACCGATCACCGATCACGGTAACGCGCGAGTAATCTCTATCTTCAATCAAAAGGGTGGCGTCGGAAAGACGACTACAACTATCAATCTTGGAGCTGCATTAGCTGAACTTGGCCGACGCGTTCTACTCGTTGATTTCGACCCTCAGGGCGGACTTTCACTTGGTCTAGGGGTAAATGCACACACACTCCCATTAGAAAATACGGTCTATCACGCACTGATGGATCCAGCTGCTGATATCCAGCAGATAGTTCTTAAGTCTTCTGTTGCTGGACTTGATTTTCTTCCAGCAAGCCGTGACCTTGGTGCAGCTGAATCCAAGCTTCCATCCGAAATCGGTGGTCAACAGTTTCTCAAACGTGCTCTTGCAACTCTCAAGGATGAGTATGACGTCATCCTTATTGATTGCCAGCCAACAATGGGTCAGCTAACCGTCAACGCACTTGTTGCATCCCACGAAGTGATTGTTCCTTTGCAATGCGAGTATTTCGCTCTACATGGCTTTATTGAACTCAGTGGAAACATTGAGAAGGTGAAGAACTTCCTTAATCCAGAACTTAGACTTATTGGAATCCTTGCGACTATGTATGACCGTAAGACACTTCATAACCGAGAGGTGCTCAGCGCGATTCTCGAAAAGTATCCCAATGATGTCTTCGACACCATAATTGCAAAGACAATCCGCTTCTCAGAAACAACTGTTGTTGGAGAACCGATCACAAGTTATGCATCATCTTCAGGAGGCGCAGCGTCATACCGACGTCTTGCGCGTGAGTTAATTGCACGAGGAGGCGCACGATGACCCGCAGAGCCAGTTTGCCTGGAGCCGACGAACTTTTTAAGCAGAACAGTCCTGCACTCAGTGCTGTACGTGAGGTTCCGGTCGAGCCAGCACCAGTTGTTACTTCACCTTCTGCAGCCCCTAAGGCGAAGAAAGGTGTGCGATCAATTCCTCGACGACGAGTTGTCAGTGTTGATAAATCACCTTCAGGTCGCGAACGTCATGACGAGAAGATCACTGTCTACCTATCCCCTGACGAACTATTTGATCTAGATCAAGCACGTCTATCACTCAGAGGAGATCTTGGTCTCGCTGTTGATCGCGGTCGCATTGTTCGCGAATCAATTGCAGTCATCATTGCCGATCTCGAGCAAAAGGGAGACCAGAGCATTCTTGCTCGGCGTCTTCGCGGTATTTAATCTTTATTTCGCTCGAGGATGAGCGCTGGCATAACTCTGACGTAAACGATCGATGGTAACCAGCGTATAAATCTGCGTTGTTGTGACCGAAGAATGGCCGAGTAACTCTTGAACCACGCGAATATCAGCGCCACCATCGAGTAAGTGTGTCGCATATGAATGTCGTAGCGCATGTGGGCTTACCTTATTCTCAAGACCACACGCTTTCGCTGCTTCTCCGACAATTGTCCACGCGCTCTGACGTGAAATTCTTCCGCCTCGAGAGTTGAGAAAGAGTGCTCCCTCATCGCGGCTGGCCCGACCTACCAATGATGGGCGAAGCCTGACAAGATAATTATCAAGGGCCTGCAACGCAAAGCTTCCAATGGGAACAATTCTTTCCTTCGACCCTTTGCCTCGAAGTTTAATGGTTTGGATTGTCTCGCTATCGCTGGTGACCTTTGCAAGATCATTTAAATTCACTCCGATAATTTCAGAGACGCGCCCACCTGTTGAGTAGAGTAATTCAAGCAGAGCAACATCTCGCAACGCATAGGGACGACTTGCAGATCCTGAACTGTTAATCAGTGAAGTGATCTCTTCGATAGAAAGAGCCTTGGGCAACTTTCTAGGAATGCGATGCGATGAGATCTCACCGGTAGGAAGATTCAGAGAGAATTCTCGCGCGAGGTAAATCAGAAAAGATTTCACCGTTGAGTTGGTTCGATTAATACTTGAAATTGCCAATGATCTCGCCCTGAGAGAGACCTCAAAATCGATCAAAGTCTGGGCGTCTATATTCTCAATCTGAACCTTTTCGTCTTCTAGAAAAGTGAGGAAATACGAAAGATCTCTCGCATAGGAGACAACTGTGTTCTCCGCTAGGCCGCGCTCGACACGTAGATGATCTAGAAAGGATGAACGTGCGTCTCTACCCCTTTGATTCAATTGCAGCCTGAATCAATCCGATGAATAACGGGTGTGGTCTCGTTGGACGAGACCTCAACTCGGGATGAGCTTGAGTACCCACGTAGTAGGGATGTATTTCCTTCGGTAACTCAACAAACTCCACGAGATCCAACTCAACATTAAGACCTGAAAAGATCAATCCAGCATCTGAAATGACCGAACGATATTGGTTGTTTACTTCGTAACGATGGCGATGTCGCTCAGAGATCGATGTCGAGTCGTAAGTCTTGGCAACAATAGAACCTGGCAAGAGCTCGGCTTGGTAGAGACCAAGGCGCATAGTTCCACCCATATCAGCCTCTCCCGCAATCACATCTTCCTGTCCAGCCATTGTCGCAATCACGTGAGTTCCGTTATCTGGATCGAATTCAGCAGAGTTGGCGTCTTTTATTCCTGCCAAATTTCGTGCCGCTTCAATCACCATACATTGCAAACCAAGACATAAGCCAAGTGTCGGAATTTTCTTTTCGCGCGCATACGTCAGCGCTCCGAGCTTTCCTTCAATCCCGCGAATACCGAATCCTCCTGGAACACAGATTGCATGTACTTCGGAAAGCGCCGCATGTGCTCCTTCCGGAGTTGCACATTGATCACTTGGAACCCAGACCAATTCGATCTTCGCATCATTAGCAAAACCACCTGCGCGCAGGGCTTCTGATACTGAGAGGTAGGCGTCCGGAAGATCTATATATTTTCCAACCAACGCTACCTTGATGTGATGTTTCGGTTGATGAACTTTAATTAATAACTCATCCCAATCACCCCATACAACATCATGCCCACCAAGGCTTAGTCGATCAACGACGTACTTATCTAAGCCTTCGCTAAACAACACCTTAGGAATATCATAAATACTAGGAGCATCCACTGCTGCGACAACTGCCTCAACATCGACGTCGCACATTAATGAAATCTTCTTCTTAATCGAATCAGGAATTGGTCGGTCTGATCGCAGAACAACCGCATCTGGAGCGATACCTATGCTTCGAAGTGCGGCGACGCTATGTTGGGTTGGCTTGGTCTTGAGCTCACCTGAAGGTCCGATGTATGGAACTAAAGAGATATGGAGATAGAAGACGTTATCTCGCCCGACTTCTTGTCGTAACTGACGAGCGGCTTCAAGAAATGGCTGTGATTCAATATCGCCAACGGTGCCGCCAATTTCTGTGATGACAACATCGATATCGGGAGCGGCCATTGCACGAATTCGCTCTTTGATCTCGTTAGTGATGTGTGGGATTACCTGAACGGTTTCACCCAAATATTCACCGCGTCGCTCGCGCGCAATAACGCGGGAATACACCTGTCCGGTTGTTACATTTGCCGAACCATGAAGATTGCGATCAAGAAAACGCTCGTAATGGCCGATATCTAGATCTGTCTCAGAGCCGTCATCGGTGACAAAGACTTCACCGTGCTGGAATGGGTTCATTGTTCCAGGATCTACATTCAGGTATGGATCCAGCTTCTGCATCGTTACTCGGATGCCACGCGAGACTAGAAGTCTTCCGAGGCTAGATGCTGTGAGCCCTTTGCCTAAACTTGAGGCAACTCCCCCAGTGACGAAAATATGCTTAGTTACATGCACTTGGCCCATGGAAGACAAACCTATCAGTAAAAGGCTATTGCTTTCGCAAGGCTAAGAGTTCACTCGCGTGTTCTTGGGCACTGAGCGATTCATCAAGACCTGCAAGCATGCGGGCTATCTCACCCACACGCCCCTGATCGTCGAGCTCGACCACACCTGAGGCAACTATCTGCCCATCACTATCTTTGGCAACTACAAAATGGCGATCAGCCCAGGCAGCTACTTGCGGCAGATGTGTGACAACAATTACCTGCGCATGCTGTGAAAGCGCGTGCAAACGACGTCCTACTTCGATTGCCGCTTTTCCGCCTACTCCTGCATCAACTTCGTCAAAAATGTATGTTCCTACTGGCGCTGATGCTGCAATCACGACTTCTAGCGCAAGCATAATGCGCGACATCTCGCCACCAGATGCACCTTTACCGAGGCCAACTTTAGGCGCATCACGATGACCTTGAATTGACATTGAAATCTCGTCGCAACCAGTTGGCGTGAAATCGCTTTCCTTGAGCGAACCGGAAAAATCTACTGTGAGAACATCTGCATGAAATACAGTGTGCGGCATAGACAATGCCGAGATCTCCTGCGTTACTAACGTGCTCAAAGTTTGCGCCGCTTTCACACGTTGCGCAGTAACGGCTTTAGCGGCGACGAGAAGTTCGCCCTTTATTTCTGCTAGTTCTTTCTCCATCGCAGTAATTCTCTCTTGCCCACCTGAAAGATCAGCGATCGTCTCTTTCGCATTCTTGACTCGAATAGCGATGAGGGCCATCTCCTCATCTACCGAACCCGAACCGCCCCATTTCTTTACAAAAGCAACAATCGAGGCCTTACGTTCATTGAGAAAATCCAATCGCTTCGGATCTGCCTCGAGGCTAGCAAGGTAGGAAGCCAAAGATCCATGGGCGTCGTCTACAAGAAAGAAACTCTCGGCGATAGAAGATGAGATCTCATCAAGGGCTGAATCCTTGCCCTTAGCGGTTTCCAGAAACTTACGAACAGTTCCAAGTACGGTGAGCGCACCCGCATCTTCATCGCCCAACGCTTGGAAGGCTCCAGATGCGGCAACGCGTAAATCTTCAACGCTGGCTAACTTACGAATTTCGTCCTCGATTGCTGCGAACTCATCACGAACGGGCTTAAGCGTTGACCATTGCTGAGTGAGCGCTTCAAGGGAAGCGATCTGACTATCACGTTCGGAAGAGTGGGAAAGAAGTGATTTCAATTTCGCTTTAACCTGGTTGTATTGGTTGTAAATTTCCAGATAAGCGCTAAGTTTTGAAACTAGCGGCGCACCTGCGAATAAATCAAGCAGCTCTCGTTGCTTGGTACTTTTAACGATTTGAGTGTTGGCCGATTGACCGTGGATTGCAATTAAAGGCTCTGTCATCTCACTCAACGCTGTAGCCGTCACCGTTGTCCCGCATGCAGCCGCCTTGCTCTTGCCGTCGCTGTTGACAGTGCGAGAGAGAACGAGTGATCCATCTTCAATAAACCCACCACGTTCTTCGATCGTAGCTTCGAGTGATTGTGGAATTGAAAAAGTGGCAGAGGCTACCAATCGTTCGGAGCCATGTCGCACAAGTGCGCTATCTGATTTGGAGCCAAGCAACAGCGAAAGAGCGGTAAGAATCATTGTTTTTCCGGCACCTGTTTCACCGGTAAGAACATTAAGACCTTTACTGAGTTCGAGTGAGCTTGAGTCGATGATCCCTAAATTTCGGATAGAGATCTCTTCTAAGTAGGAGCGTTCACTCACCACGCCATCCCTCTACCGGTAACTTAAATTTTGCAACTAGTCGGTCTGTGAACAGTGTCTGCTTAACGTGCGCCAGCAGTACATCAGTTGAACCACCAGTGATGCGCACTCGATCTCCTTGAGCCAGATTGAACTCTCTGAGCGCATCTGCAGAAAGAGTCGCCTTCGGTGATTCAACTTCAACCACGATTTCAGATTGCGGTGAGATGACCATTGGTCTGGCGAAGAGTGCATGAGCGCTAATCGGAAGAAGGACTACAGCATCAAGATTCGGCCAAAGAATGGGACCGCCAGCAGAGAAGGCATAGGCCGTTGATCCAGTTGGGGTCGATGCAATCAGTCCATCACACCCCCAGCGCGAAAGAGGGCGATGATCAACTTGAACCATTAACTCAACCATTGTGCTTTCAGTTCGAGCAATCGTCACTTCGTTAAGTGCCCAACCAGATGTTATCTCTTGGCCTTTTCGATCGACGCCGTACGTCAACAGCATTCGCGGATCAATGGTGTAGCTCTTTGCAATAACACTTGCTGCAACCGCTTCGAAGGAGAGTTTTTCAACCTCTGCCATAAATCCAACATGTCCAAGATTGACACCGAGTAGAGGAATTCCACGTGGTCCGGAAATTTCAGCACCACGCAAGATCGTTCCATCTCCGCCAAGGACAATCACAATCTCTGCTTCAGGAAGGTTTTCTGCTGACATCTTTTGCAAACCATTAATCGTCACATCCGATGCAGTCGAACACTGAAAATCTGACGCAGTAAGTAGTTGTGTTAAGTGTGATGCCGCCTTAACCGCTTCATCACGACTGGCATTGATAACAAGGATCGCGCTACGAGAACTCATTATGCAGGTCCCTTCTCAATCGCAATATCTAAATCTGCCTCGTTGATTGCAGGTGCTCCCCGCCTTAACCAAAGGAAGTATTCAACATTTCCAGCAGGACCTGGCAGTGGACTCGCTGCAATTCCCATAGTGCCTAGTCCAACATCGTAGGCCGACTGTGCAACATCTAAGACCGCGCTACGTCTGAGCGCTGGATCCCGTACAACACCACCTGCTCCTAAACGTTCGCGACCTACTTCAAACTGCGGCTTAACCATAAGTAGGTAGTCGGCGGAGGGTTTAGAGACAGCAGCAAGCGCTGGAAGTACCAGTGAGAGTGAGATAAATGAAAGGTCTGCCACAACGATGTCGACATCATCGCCAACCATGTCACCGGTCAAATGGCGAATATTGGTTCGATCGAGAATCACGACTTTTTCGTTGCTGCGTAGCTCCCAGGCAAGTTGACCATATCCAACATCAACTGCAATCACCTTCCGTGCTCCTCTTCGAAGAAGAACATCGGTGAAGCCACCTGTTGAGGCGCCGGCGTCGAGACACACTTTCCCTTCGATGAGAACATCGGTAAAGACATCCAACGCCCCCGATAACTTATGCCCGCCTCGAGAAACGAAATCATCGCGCTTGCCAGCTAAAACAATTGAAGTCTGCGCATCAACTTGAGTGGCAGGTTTTGTCGCTGGAATTCCATTAACAAGGACTGAGCGAGATTCGATGAGATCTGCCGCTTGTTCGCGTGAGCGAGCTAGTTCTCGACGAACTAGCTCTGCATCAAGTCGGGTCTTCATCGATTATCTCTCTTTACTTCTTATATGGCCTAGAACTCAAGGACCTAGAGACCGTCAATGGTTGCAAGTGCTTCCTGCAGTTTTCCGTGCAGCGCTTCAAAACGCGCTGAATGCTCGCTTAAATCACTCGAATCGATAGTGTTCAGCTCGCTCTTCACTTCTTCCACAAGGGTAAGTTCATCACCGTTATTCTGAGTTGCATCTTGCTGAGGATCTATCACTTCTTAGCCGCCTTCTTTTTAGCCGGTGCTGATTTTTTAGCCGGTGCTGATTTCTTTACTGGCGCAACAGCATCAACGCGCGCTACTAGACGATCAAACTCTTCCCGCTTAACAAAACCCATCTTGAGAACCGTCGCCTCTACCTCATCATGAATTCTTGCCTTGAGGGTATCGGCGCTCTCACGCGCCCAGGTGTTTATAGCCGCTGCAACTTCCTGAGGTGACTTCTCTCCATCAGAGAGCTTGGTGAGATAGGTCTTAAGCGAGGTGAATAAATCCGTTGTCATACATCAACCTTTCAGGTCAGCGCTTTTTCCGGAAGCGGAAAATGCCATTGCCTACTCCCCTAGAGTATCTACAATCGCGAGATCTCGGCGGCCTCAACTTGCCAACGGCTTGCAACACCGGCTGGAGCTGACCAAAAACGGCGGTGAATGGCCCCAGTAATCTCCACCCATTCGCCCTCCTTGAGAGTCAGAGCGCTTCGTCGCATCTTGGAACTCCAAGCGGCTATATCGAGAGTGTCCACACCACCACGTTCTACGCGAGTAACAATAAGTCTGAACTCCACTACTTTATCTCCGCTGGGAAGTTCTTTCTCTACCGCAGGAGCCGAAACTCTTCCACGTAATAAGAGATCATTAAGCGAGTAATCAATCTCAGTATCATCGCTCTTCTTTCCGATTAATTTTGTAGCCATCATGAGCCCACTTTCTTGCGTGGCGGGAAATCTTCTCGCTCTGCTTTTCAGGGTGTGATCATTGTGATTACCGCTGACAGAGTTGGTTGCCTTGCGTGTGGGTGTGGATGAAGAGCGAGACTACTTTCCCGCTCGCTCATCAGCGTCGGTCTCTTCATCAACATCTAACTCAGCACACTTAGAAAACCATTGACGCGCTTCGTCGAGTCGACCAGCTCCTGCCAAAGCATCGGCATAGGCATAATGAAGTCGCAAGGACCACGGTTCATTTTTTACCTTTAACTCTTTACAGGTAAGAGTAATAACAGCGGCATCCATCTCACCGAGGTCGCGCCGAGCACCGGCTGCGACAATTCTCATCTCAATCTCTTCCGCTTTTGCAAGGCGCGCCACCTCGGCAGAACCTGCCAAAGCCAGTGCTTTAAGCGGCTTTCCGAGACCTCTCTCGCAATCGGCAAGAACAGGCCACATAGATACATCGCCTGAAATTCGATGTGCTGCTCGCAACTCTTTGAGTGCTATTTCGTAATGGCCGGCACGGTATGCGGCATATCCAGCGCTCTCACGAACAACTGCAAGACGCCCAGCATGGTGTGCTGCTGCTATTCCGTGTTTATGTGCAAGCTCTGGATCTACATCCATATAAAGATTGATACATGCTAAATGTCGTGCAACAACTTTCGCATTTTCTGCAGAGAGACTGAGTAACTCTGCACGAACACTTTTCTCTAACTCTTCACCAGTAATATCCTCAGGAATATCTGGTTCAAAAATTCGTGGACGCACGCGTGATTGATCGCGTTCTACTGGAGCTGGTCTAAAACCACGTGGATCACTGGCGTCGCGACCCGCGCGAACATCGCGTGTAGCGCCAGGTCGATCGGTGCGACCACCGCGGCCAGGACGTGAGTCAGAAGATGGACGACCTGATGAAGATGGACGACCTGAACCGTTCGGCTTTCTCTCTTCGCTCATCACTCCTCCTTCACTTTCTTCTTACATGTAAATATATCGGTGGTGAAAATAAAAAAGGGGCGCTTGCAATAAGCGCCCCTTTTTATAAAAGAAGTCCGGCAACGTTCTACTCTCCCACAAGGTCACCCTTGCAGTACCATCGACGCTGAGAGGCTTAACTTCCGGGTTCGGAATGGGACCGGGTGTTTCCCTCTCGCTATGGTCGCCGAAACGCTATTGAGTTATGTCAATAAACCATTTACGAAAGATGAAGATATGACTCTTCTATCTTGTTTCGTGGTTCTCGACCGTATCTCGAGAACCACACAGTGGACGCGTAGCAACTTTGTAGTTAAATCCTCGACCTATTAGTAGTGGTCAGCTCCAAGCCTTGCGGCTCTTCCACTTCCACCCTATCAACCCAGTCGTCTACTGGGGGTCTTACCTGGTAAACCAGTGAGAAACCTAATCTTGAAGCGAGCTTCCCGCTTAGATGCTTTCAGCGGTTATCCCTTCCGAACGTAGCTAATCGGCGGTGCTCCTGGCGGAACAACCGACACACCAGAGGTTCGTCCGACCCGGTC